>JAZKCG010000039.1:0-154073 GCA_040388175.1 Bacteroidota bacterium
ATGGATGGCTTGCCTTTGCCGAAAGATTTAGAGAAAAGATTTATAGAGGAAAAATTTATAGAGGAAAAATACGAAAAATAAATTGAAGAATTTAGGTTAGCGTCCAGGGCAAACGCTTTAAAATTTCGGCTAAAGCCTTTGTTGCTTTTGTTAGTCATCCGTTCCATAAATGGAACGGCAATGAGCAAAATTAATTACCGTTTGGCTTTAGCCAACGGTCAGTTGATAAGAAAAAGAACAGGCTTTAGCCCAATATTAAACGTCAACCCCTTTTTTAATTTAAAAGCGATTTCCCTGTAATTTAACTATTTTTAACATTCGGATTACATTATATTGGGTATACTTGTAGAAATGCAGTTCAAATATATAAAACCTGTTCTTCTAATTATATTCATTTTTTGCACGTTATCATCAATGACGTCAAAGAGAGAATACAGGGTGCATTGTGTTTCCGATTCAACCGGCCATGATAGCCGGTCTATAGGAGTTGATGATCATAACTTATCAGGGACACCTATCCTTAGTGAATTTTCCAGAACAGCTAAGGCAGTTAAGCAGATTTCTGTAAATCCGGCGAATGTCCATGACGTTACTTTATGCTTAAATTTCCCGGATCAATCCGAGAATGTCTATACCGCACTGGGTTGCCCTTTCAAGCAATTTAATAAGCTGCTACTATTCCCGTTCCATGGCTTTTGGTAGGGATATCCCCCGCTTTTATGAGTTGAATATTTCCTCAACAGGAATATACCAGGTTCAATAATGTACTTGGTACGTATCCAATAACCGGCCGCTAAAGCACTGTTACTTTGGAGGTCGTTTACACAGGCTGTCTGCACAATTATGATGCGGCTTCCGGTGTCCTGGCTGCTGTTCAATTCATCCGTACTCCGCAGCGGGGAAATAATCTCAAATCTGATTTTTAATCCTATCAGGCAACAGGGCCGCGTACCCTGTAAGGCCTGGTTGCTTTTTCATCTTGATTAATTACATACACCATGCGTACCACACCACTTATCTTAACAAAAGAGGAATATAAATTATTAACGGACCAATATGAATCCGTGGCCACTCCTGTTTTTAACAAGCAAAAGCTGTTTCAAAAATTAAAGGATGTCAAAATAGTAGGGCCGCAATCCATGCCGCTTAATGTCGTTTCTGCAAACTCTGATGTCCTGATTTGGAATATCAATAAGAACCAGACATTCAGTATCAGCATAGTTGCTGAAGATAGTCCCGAACACGGAACAAATAAAATTCGGGTGACCGACCCAATCGTTGTTGCCTTACTGGGTTACCCCGTAGGTGCGATGACTGAATGGGAAATGAAAGATGGGATTAACAAATTTAAAGTGATTTCAGTAGGACAGGGGCGCGTAGCTGATGCGTCTCGCTGGACATAACCGGAGTTAAAAATATTCTTTAATGGGGAATGGTTATTTGACTATTCCTGCCTAAAAAAATAAAAACATGAAAAACAACATAGAACAAACCTTGATAGCGGGCGGCCTGTTGGGTTTGGCCGTTATACCTTTTCTGGTGATCACCCATCTGTCAAAAAAAAAGAAAATAAGTTTAGCCATGACGGCGAGGCTGGCTGCCCTGGCTCATCAGTCGGACAGCCAGCTATCCCGATCTGAACAGATCGGTGCTAAGGCTATTGCCTTGGATGAAAACGCCCGGAGGATCTTATTTATTGACACGAATAAAAACAAAGATCTGATTATCGATTTGGCGGAAATCACGGCCTGTAAGCTGCTGAAAAAGATGGATGTAAATGCAGTTGGGTCTATAGTACTGCAATTAGTAAACAAAAATGGCGCACTTTCATACACCGTGCCATTTTACCGGAGATTCATCGACGACGAGACCAGCCTTCCCACTATCATTAAAGCGGCTGAAAAATGGAGATGCCTAATTCTCAATTTAGTAAGTAACCAAAGGAAGCCCGGCGGTATTAAATTGTTCAGGGGCTTAATTCCCCAGGCCTGCTTTTCGGGATCTGTGACACAATAAAATCAAAAATGCGAAACAGATTAATGCAGACAACTTCACCATATACTAAATAAAGAAAACCATGAAAAACATATTGATCATCAACAAGAATCCTCAGGATTTCGAACGCACAACTACGCTTGCCCTATTATTGGCCGGGACAACAAATGCCAAATTATATTTCTGGGATACCGCTGTGACCCAAACGCATTCGTATGCCGCTGAAATGAGCGTTGCCGGCTTCGGTAAAAATTTTCCGGGTCGGCCCGCCTCTAAGAATCGGTGGGTTGAACAATTGCAAGGTAAGATTCGCTTACAATCAGGCCTAAAGACCCTGGTAGGATTTATTGAGAATATACATTTTGTTTCTAATAATATTGCAAGCATCGTAAGGAAATTCAACATCGGCCTGCTGATCAAAGGAGTTCCTGAAAATGCAGACCAGGAGACTGTCATTGAAAGCGATGCCCTTAGCTGTTCAGCCAAATCAGGCTGCCCTGTTTTACTGGTCCCGGAACAATTTCCATACAAAACCTTTGAAAAAATAGTTTACGCCACGGATCTTCGGTACTGCAGGCAGGGGGTCATCCGCTTCTTAAGTAAACTGGCGATTAATTTTAATGCCAGCGTTCTTATTGCGAACATTGCTGCAAAAGGGTTACCTTTTATGGAGCATAATTATGCGCTTGATGTTTTTAAAGACACCATTGCCCATCCGGCTAGCCATGACCATTTTCATTTCAATAATATCCGGGAAAGGGACATTCCCAAAGCTATAGATATACTGACCAATGATATGGATTCAGACCTTTTGGTGCTGGTTAACCACAGGTATCATTTTAACGAATTATTCGGCACTGCTATTCCATACCGCTTGCCCGCTTATATCCGTATCCCCGTTTTGCTTTTTCCCTGTTGAATCAACAGGTCATTTAAGAGGGGATTGTACGCCGGCACTGGGATAGACCGTTCAAAAAACGGCTATCCCGGATTTTGAATAAGCAGGTGTAAACCTTGTTTTAACGCATCAGGTTGCTGGCGGTATTGTGCTCAATTACTGAAGCCTTCCGAAACCGGCCTAAAACCATGATGCATTTATTTTACCTTTCGCAGTAGAAAATCCTAATAGTCCCTTTATGGACTTATTGTCTTTCTCTTAAAGCGCGAACCAAATCGTCGGTGAACTGATCGCTGGATGCGCCATAGCCATTGATTAAAATGCCTTTGAGGTTATGTTTAGTAGAAGAAATAGCATATACGATAGCTTCATCAGCAGGATCGGATTGTCCCTCAAAACGATAGTGCTTGTCAACGATGAATTCATCCGGGTATAGCTGCAGGGTGTTTTCATGGCATTCCAGGCAATTGTCCTTTAGATTAAAATCGACCGTATATCCCTCTTGCTGCAATTTATTGATTACCTCCGATACAGTTGTCATGGTGTCCATAATGTTGCTGTTTAATTTAAAGGTAGCCTTTTTTAGGCGTTAGAAACCATTTTTGCAAGGAAATAGTTTATCGTATTTTATGATGTAGAGACGGGCTTGACAGGGTATGATAAATTTATTTAATCGTTTTTTACGGATCAACAGGCTACTCTTTGATTAGACTTTCCAAAGAATTTCAGCTTTCCGAAGCCTGGTTTCACCAATTAGGTTATCGCCGCAATGGCAGAACGAAGATCTGCGATCAGGTCATTCGCATCTTCAATACCCACGGAAAGCCGTAGTAAATTATCCTGGATACCCAGTTGATGGCGCTGCTCCGCAGATAAGCTCCGATGTGAGGTCGTGACCGGCGAGCAGATCAGGCTCTCCACGCCGCCAAGGCTTAACGCAGGCTGTATCATCGACAGGCGCTTTTGAAAAAGGATCAGGTTTTCCGGGTTCGCATCGAGTTCAAAAGACAAAATGCCGCCAAAACCCATCATTTGTTGCAAGGCGATCCGGTGGTCCGGATGCGAGGGCAGCCCTGGGTAATAAACTCGGTCTACCGCAGCATGACCGGAGAGATACTCTGCCAGCTTCATCGCGTTTTCGTTTTGCCGCTTTACCCTGATCGCTAGTGTCTTCAGACTACGCTCCACCAGGTAGCATTGATAAGGGGACAAAGAACCTCCATACAATTTCGCGGTGCTTAAAATAGGCTCCCTGTGTTCCGGGTTATTGGAAGCCAATGCGCCAAATGGTAAATCATTGTGCCCGCCAAGGTATTTGGTGCCGCTGTGAACAGCAATGTCGATACCATGCAGCAGCGGCAACTGATTAACAGGGGAAGCAAAAGTATTGTCAACAATGGTAACGATGCCGTTCTTCTTCGCAAATTCCGCTATCTCCTTTAAGGGCACAATATTTAATAAAGGGTTGGAGGGGGTTTCGATATAAATGACCCTGGTATTAGGTTTTAGTGCTGCCTTGAACCCGGCTAAGGTGTTATCGGCGTAACTACAGGAAATCCCTCTTTTCGGCAGTTCCTGTTCAACGAATTTCCAGGTGCCCCCATACAGGTCACGGGAAAAGATGACGTGGTCGTTTAGTTGTGCAAAGGACAAAATAGCCGTACTGATCGCCGCCATGCCGGAGCTGAACACCATACCCCAAGCCCCATGCTCCAGTTCGGCCATGATCTGGCCCAGCCGCTTTTGATTATAGGTGGAATAGAAGCCCGGGTATTGCAGTTCTTCCTGGTCCAGGTAATCATACGCCGCTGAAGGAAAGATAGCAGCGGTAACGGAGCCTTTGAATTGATCCTTTTCCCCCGTAGGGTGGACACATAATGTTTCCAGTTTTTTCATGATAGCTGTTTTAATCCGGTTTTGCGTTTGTCCTGAACAATGTTTTTCCGGTGTAAATAATCCCCGAAATGCTCCCCGGCCAGTTTTCCCGCAGCGTAGCTGACCAGGATCGGTTCCAGCGCCTGTAAAATTTCCGCTTCGGAAAGCATTTCTTTATATAACGTATTCAGCCGGTCGCCATTATGGCTTGCACCGAGATATAAATTATACTGCCCGACCGCGCGGCCTATAAACCCGATCTCCCCCAACGAAGAGCGGGCGCAGCCGTTAGGGCAGCCGGTCATGCGGATATTGATCGCTTCTTTTTCCAGCCCATTATCCCGCAGGATCACATCTAGTTTATCGATCAGTGAGGGCAGGTAGCGCTCCGATTCTGCGAAGGCCAGGCCGCAGGTATTCAGCGCCACACAGGCCATGGAATTTAACCGCAAGGCCGTGTTTTGAGGGTTATTTAAAACGCCATGGTCATTTAATATTTTTTCGATGTCCTTTTTATCTTCCGGCGAAATATTGCCAATGATCAGGTTTTGATTGCCTGTCAGGCGCAGGTCACCCTTGTTCAGGGCTGCGACTGCCCGGATCGCCTTTTTTAAGGTATAGCCTTCCCGGTCTTTAACTCTTCCGTGCTCCACGAAAAGTGTATAAAACCACTTGCCATTCGTTCCCTTCAGCCAGCCATACTGATCACCGTTGGTTTTAAAGTGATAGGGCAAAGCAGGCAGCAGCTGCTTATTGCGCCGGCTCGCAATCTCTGCGATGAACCAGGGCAGGCCCTGCGCATCTATGGTGTACTTCAAACGGGCGTTCTTTCGGTTCAGCCGGTTGCCGTGATCCCGTTGAATCCCGATAATGGTTTCTGCCACTTCAACGATCTCATCCGGCCTTATAAATCCGATCACATCCGCCAGCCGGGGATAAGTATGCTCGTCGCCAAAGGTCATCCCCATGCCGCCGCCTACGCAAACATTAAAACCTTTGAGCTTTCCCTTTTCCTCGATCACAATAAACCCCAGGTCATTTGCAAAAAGATCGATGTCATTGTGCGGGGGAATGGCAAAAGCGATCTTAAACTTTCGCGGCAGGTACGTGGCATGGTACAATGGCTCGGTGTCGGCGGCGGCGGCGACCTTTTCCTGATCCAGCCAGATCTCAAAATAGGCCCTCGTTTTGGGCTGAAAATAATCGCTGAGCTTCCCGGCCCAGGCATAAACCTCCCCGTGAACCCGGGACTCATACGGATTGGGGTTACACATGACATTCCGGTTCACATCCCCGCACGTAGCGATCGTGGTCATCAGCGCGTCGTTGATCGCTTTAATGGTTGCCTTCAGGTTCCTTTTCATGATCCCATGAAATTGGAAGGATTGCCGGGTGGTCAGCTTCATCGTCCCGTTGCCGTATTTTTCTGCCAGTTCGTCCAGCACCAGCCATTGGGAAGGAGAAGTTATCCCGCCGGCAGCCCTTACCCGCAGCATAAACTGATAAAGCGGCTCCAGCTTTTGTTTCTTTCTTTCCTTCTCCAGGTCGCGGTCATGCTGCTGGTAAGAACCGTGAAACTTGACCATCTTGGCATCGTCCGCCGTCAATGACCCAGTAAGCGGATTGTTCAGCCCCGCAACGATGGTTCCACGCAGAAAATTGCTTTCCTCTTTGATATGTTCCTCCTGGGAAACCTCAGCGCCAATGGCTTTACTCGTCATTTCGTTATCTTGTTAATGGTGTTTTACCCCTTGATTTTCAATATATATCAACCTGGTAACGGTCGGTCACCTGCAGGTATTTGACATATTCTTCGGCTTTTCCCCGGGTCATGCCCCCTTGCGTTTGTATGATCTCCTTTAAGGCATGGTCGACATCCCTGGCCATCTTCTGCGCATCGCCGCATACATAAAAACGGGCCCCCTCTTCCAGCCATTTGAACAATTCCCTGCCTTGTTCGAGCATCCGGTGCTGCACATACACTTTCTTTGCCTGGTCGCGCGAAAACGCGACATCAGCACGGGTCAGCGTACCTTCTTTTAGATATTGCAACCATTCGGTCTGGTAATAGAAATCTGTTGTGAAATTCCGCTCCCCAAAAAACAGCCATGATTTGCCCGGCGCTTCCTGAATCCCGCGCTGCTGGATAAACGCCCGGTAGGGCGCAACACCTGTGCCTGCACCAACCATGATGACCGGCATATCGGGATCAAGCGGCAACTTAAACCGGCTGTTGGCATCAACGAAAACCTTGAGCTGGTCATTCTCACTAATGCGCCCGGCAAGAAAGGAGGTACAATGACCCTCTTTATGGCGCCCGTACGCTTCATAACGGACGACAGAGGCCAGTATGTGGACCTCATCATCCACGGCATTCTGGCTGGAAGCGATAGAATACATCCGTGGCGAGTTTTTCCTTAATAGAGAAATAAACACCTCAGGGGCCATTTTAAACGGAACCTCCCGGATCAGATCAAATAGATCCCGGCCATACAGGTATTCAACCACCGCCGTGTTATCATTCAGGATCTTACCAAGCCGGGTGCTTCCGGTCAGCTCCGCATAGCGGTTGAGGGATACACTCGTCAGCGGTGTCAGCTCGTAATCTGTCGTCAGTGCTTCCAGTAACGTTTTCTTCCCCTTATAGGTATCTACTGGCTCTTCACCTGTGAAATGCAGCGTGTTTAAGATAGGCTCGATCAGTCGGTTGGAGTTACTGGCATAAACACCGAGGGAATCACCCGGTTCGTATCGTAAACCCGAGTTGCTCAGATCCAATTCCAGGTGAATGGTTTCCTTGCTCGAATGACGGCCATTCAGGTTGATCTTTTTGGATACTGTGGCGCCAAATGGATGTTTGCGATTGTAAATGGGGTTTGCCTTGCCTACGATGGTCGGCTGAATTGGTGCAGCCGGTACATTCCCACTTTGGAACGATGGCGCGATGGCTGCAAGGTTACCCTCCATCCACCGCGTATAATCGTCCTCGAAATCAACATCACAATCCACTCTTTCACAGATTCTTTGAGCGCCAAGCCTGGCCAATACCCCATCAAAATCTTTCCCGGTCTGGCAGAACTGGGTATAGGCGGTATCCCCTAAGGCAAGAACCGAATATTCCAGCTGCTTTAACTCCGGGGCCTTACTGCCATGTAAATATTCATATAATTCACTGGCCTGTATGGGTGGTTCCCCAATCCCATGTGTGCTTACAATAATTAACAGCCTTTTTATATTTCGCAGCTCTTTAACTTTAAAAGAGCCCATATCCGATATTTTGGCAGCTATTCCCAAATCTTCAATTCTTTTCGCAGACAGGTTCGCTAGCCTTTCGCTATTGCCGGTGTGTGTCCCGTAAAGTATCCAAACCGGGTCCCCGTCATTTGACAAAAGGCGGGGACTGGAAGCCTGGGTAACCTGTAAAGGCTGGTCAGCCGATAGCAAACTTGCCCCCGACAAAAACCCCGAGAGCCATTGAACCTGCCCGGAATCCATGCCGGGCAGTAATTCATTCAACGTTTTAACCTGCTGATCAGAAAAAGGTCCGCGTTTTAAACCCGTTTCCCAATTCATCATTATTTATTCGGTTGCGGCGTATAGCGAAGATAAGGTTTAACTTCCTGGTAGCCTTTGGGAAATATGGTGGGAATGTCTTCATTTTTAACGGACGTAGAGATAACGACATCCTGGCCCACTTCCCAGTCAACAGGCGTACCCACGCTGTATTGTGCCGTCAATTGCAGGG
Organism: Bacteroidota bacterium; assembly: GCA_040388175.1. Taxonomy (GTDB): domain Bacteria; phylum Bacteroidota; class Bacteroidia; order Sphingobacteriales; family Sphingobacteriaceae; genus Mucilaginibacter. The sequence continues at coordinate 8,514 of JAZKCG010000039.1, forward strand.
AATCCAGCACCCGGAGGATCTCCGCAAAATTCCTGCCCGTGGATGCCGGGTAAGTGATCGATGCCCTGATCTTTTTATCCGGGCCGATGAAATACACCGAACGCACCGTTGCCGAGGTCGACGCATTGTCATGGATCATGGCATAAGACCTGGATATCTTTTTATCCGGGTCAGCGATGATCGGAAAATCGACGATGGTCTTGGATGTTTCGTTAATATCTTTGACCCATCCCTGGTGCGATGCAAGGCCGTCAACGCTGATGGCCAGGATCTTAGTATTGCGTTTGGCAAACTCGTCCTTTAACTGTGCGGTACGGCCCAGTTCTGTAGTGCATATCGGGGTATAATCGCCCGGATGCGAATATAGAATGGCCCAGCTGTCACCCAGCCATTTATAAAAATCAATATCTCCTTCGGTTGTTTGTGCACTGAAATCGGGAGCAGTGTCTCCAATTCTTAAACTCATTGTATTTGATTTTAATTAAACATTATTTTGTATCTTCCTTATTCAACTTAATTTCTTCTCTTAAAAACTTGATAAAGTAATCGAAGTAAACCGGGTACGCACGGTCGCGTATCCTGGCTACGTATTGCTGGCGGAAAAACCCTTCCGGGTTGATCTTTACAGCCTTAATGTCATTGCTCAGGTAAGGTTTCAGGGCCCAGTTGGCCAGCACGATGACACCCATATTAGCTTTGGCCAGCTCGATGGAAGCTTCTGTCAGCGGTAAGACGATCAGTTTCTTGGGGCTGATCCCCTTGGGTATTAACTCCGTCCGATAAATCGAAACGGTGTCTAAGGGCAGCGAGTGGATGATCAGCGTAACATCCTGGAAGTCCTCAGCCTGTACAAAGGGCCGGTTAGCCCAGGGATGCTGCGGCGCAACAACGGCCAGCATCTCATCAGCAAACAGCTTGATAAATTCTATTTTATCGATCAGCTCCGGGTTGCTCGTAATGGCCAGGTCCAGTTCGCCCTCCATGAGTTTTTCAATCGGCCGGTGCGTCGCTTCGAATACGATCTCAATTTCCACGTTGGGAAATTCGTTGTTAAATTTTTTTAGCACCGCCGGCAACCAATGGTAACTGGTATAGCATTCGGTGCTGATCCTGATCACGCCGTTTTCGCCATTCATCATTTTTTTAATTTCGGAATCCGTCGCGTCCATTTCTGCAAGTACCTTAATGGCACTGGTATAAAGTTTCTTTCCCACCGGGGTCAGGATCAGCTTTTTGTTCCTCCGGTAGAATAGCTGGGTCCCCACCTGGAGCTCTGCCTCTTTTAACTGGTAGCTCAATGCGCTTTGCGATAAATGCAGCACATCCATCGCCCGGGTGATACTCCCCTCTTCAACAATGGCTTTGATCAATCTGAGATACCGTATTTCCATGGTGTATTGTGTTCGTCAAAGTTAAGGGTGCCGGTTGGGTTAAAGGCATGATTTGCATGAAAAGCTTTAATGTTAATGATTAAATCCATTGATAGTTACTGTGTAAATTGACTTGTTCCTCCGGGTATAAACCCTTAAATAGTCTTTTGGACCAGCCTGATATTCGTTTGTGATTCCATTAATAATGGTTTAAAACAATTTGACCTTTTAATTTTAATAAGGCAACGCCGCCGAAACTAATAAGCTGATGCTGCGATGATGCAAACCTCGGTATTAGCCAACGATCAGGCAATGCAAACACTCAATTGAAATAGTGACAAAAGGCATTCTTTTAAAACGCTTGCCGAAGTAATTTTGAATATCATGAAGAAAATATTGATCGCAACGGACTTTTCGGCTACAGCAAGGAACGCCGCCGAATACGGTTACTTATTAGCAAAACAACTTAGAGCTGGCGTATTCCTTTGCAACACAATCGCTATCCCGGCCGAGGTGCCTGTTTCCGGCATCGCTTTTTGGAGCCAGGGGGATAGTGACACGCTGCTGGAAGATTCTACCGAAGAATTAAAGCGTTTAAAGGCGCACCTGGAGCAAAACGATCATACCAACACCTTTCGGCCACCTGTAGATTATATAAACGAGTCCGGGACCGTTTGGTATTTTGTAAACAATTCCGCATTTAAACAACAGGTTGATGTCATCATCGCCGGAACACACGAGGGGGACGGACTGGGGAGCCTCCTATCTGGAAACCATACGCTTGAATTAATTGAACCTGTATCAAACCGCTATTGATCATACCCCAAGCGGCAGCCTTTAAGCCGGTAAAAAAAATAGCTTTTGCAACCGATCTTGAAGACCCTGAAAGTGACCTGCAACAGCTCTATGAACTGATAAAGCTGGCCAAAATGCTGGATGCAGAAATTTTGCTAACGCATATTAAAAATAAGTCTGAACATGGGGTGAAATTTGAAAAACGCATTGAAAAATTCCTGGCAGAAGTTTCTAATAAAGCCAACTATCGCAAAATATATTACCGCATCATCGACCAGGACAAAGTAGAATTGGGCCTGGACTGGCTTTGCGAACATGGACAAATTGATATGCTGGCTATGGCTCACCGGGAGCATGGTTTTTTAGAGAACATTTTTAAAGGCAGCCATACCAAAAAAATGGCCGGCCATATTACCAGACCCTTGTTAGTCTATCCGGGCACGAAACCTGAGGAAACTGCATGACAAAAAAGAAATGTGGCCACCAGGATTTCCGTCACAATCATTCCGAAAACATTTCAGATCTGAGTGATGGATACTGGATACCACGCATACTAAGTTTTATATAACTATATACACCAAAAAATACTACTATGTCCATTTATAAAGTCAAATTAAAAAACAAACACGAAATAGCCTCCGGAACAATGGCATTTCATTTTGAAAAACCGGGAAGATTTACCTATAAAGCCGGTCAATTCGGTGATTACACACTCATTAACCCATCCGAAACCGATGCGGAGGGAAACGTACGCGGTTTCTCCCTGGCGAGCGCCCCTTATGAAGATGAAATTATGTTTGCCACCCGGATGCGCGATACTGCATTCAAACGGAATTTAAAAACAATGGCTATTGGTACTGAATTTACACTGGATGCTCCTTATGGTTCATTTACCCTTCAAAACAATACTAAAATTCCTGCCGTCTTCCTTTCAGGTGGTATTGGCATCACTCCGGTTAGAAGCATTATTCTCCAGGCCACGCACGATAAAACAGCGCACAGGATATTTCTCTTTTACGCTAATAAAACGCCGGAAGATGCGGCGTTTATGGACGAACTGCATGACGCTGAAAAAAGAAATCCAAATTTCACCTTTGTTCCCTGTATGACAGATAAAGAGAAATTGAATAAGGATTGGAATGGTGAAACCGGATTCTTCACCAAAGAAATGCTGCAAAAATATATTGAGGATTTAATGCTTCCTAATTACTATATCGCCGGTCCGGCAACTATGGTTACTTCCATACGAAAAATGCTTAATGAGTCAGGCATTGATGATGATAATATCCGTACCGAAGAATTTTCAGGTTATTAAGGATAAATAGTAAAACAAAATGAAGATCAATATCAAAAGAGTATATGAAGCCCCAGCCAAAGAAGATGGTACCCGCATCCTGGTCGACAGGTTGTGGCCGCGAGGGTTAACAAAGGAAAAAGCGGCTGTTGATTGGAGATTCCGCTGAAATTGACCACCTGATTCCGGTTTAAAGTGACCACCCGTTCCGGGTTCAAAGTGACCAGGGTATTCCGGAGCAAACTGACCACCCCTGATTTTGCGACTGACGCGGCAGGATCACCCTGACCATCCATACAGCTATTGAGATAAAAAGAACGTCCTGGAGGCTCCCGGAAGATCCGTCAGCTTGAGATTGCCGCGGAAAGGGCAATTGAGGGCACTGAGCCGCGCTATATCGCTCCCAAAGCATAATGAGCAATGATGGCAGGTGAGTCATTACATTAACAGAGGAACAGGAAATTTGAATAGGAGTATCAGGAGGAAAAAGGCAGAATGCCTATCTTTGGTTATGCTGCTATAGCATCTGCTGCATCTCTTTGCCAGCAAATAAGGTGGTCAGTTTGCCACGGAATAGGGTGTAACATATGTCCGAAACGCCCACTCATAACTGCGTCGCGCTATATTGAAACAGGAAAGGCCACTCTGCAAATAAAGAATGTATTGAAAGAGGCTTATATTAAAGATAAGGGTGCGGCCGATGGTTATGACCAATATTATAATTCGTTAGTAAAAAAACAGGATGTACGCCCCCCACTGCTTGAAGCCGGTAAGCTGGATGTAAAAAGCATTGATTTTACGCTGAAAGATACGGATGGTAAACCGGTTACGCTATCATCGTACAAGGGCTGGCCGGTTGTGTTATATTTTTTTAGCATGGATTTCAACACCCCGCAACGGAAAGCGTTTAATACCGCATTTAATAAAATAGTAGCCGGGCACGCGGGCAGAAATACCGTTTTTCTGGGGATAGACAGAACTTCTGTATCGGAAACAGATGAAGCAAATGGGATGCAGCTACGTATTGAAAAGGTCAATAATTTCCTTGCTCAAAACAATCTTAATTTTAAAGTTTTATTGGATGTTTTTCATAGGGATCCATCATCAACAGCAAGAAGTTATTATGCAGTAGCGGATACCTATAGTTCAGGCGATGTATGCCAGTTTTATGTGATAGATAAAACCGGGATAGTGAGGTATAAGTCTTTTCCCTATAGCCCTATGCCGGTAGACCAGTTTGATCGCGAGCTTACTGCGGCTTTGAAACTAGTAGAGTGAAAGAAAAGGTAGTGTTATGCTATTGTTTACCCTATATTTTCGTTTAAAAAATTAATTGTAGTAGCTTGGTAACATCATTATTTGGTAACCCAATCAGATACAATAACCAATTTATAACCGAATGAAAACCACGTTTGCATCCATAATATTATTCTTGTTTATTCCCGGTGTCGTTTTTTGTAAGTCGAAGTCAGTAACGGTTGAAGGCCTTAAATGCGAATATCTTGCCAACCCTATAGCTATCGAAAGCCGGCACCCGCTACTGAGCTGGCAATTGACATTATTGGGCCTGAGTAAAAGCCAAAAGGCCTACAGAATAATAGCGGCCAGTAACCCAGTTGCATTGGCGCAGAATAAAGGAGATTTTTGGGATAGCGGTATCGTGCGCTCGGCTAATTCTACACAAGTTACCTATCAAGGTAAATCAATAGCCTCCAGAAAGAAAGTTTATTGGAAAGTAATGGTATGGGATGAAAACAACAAACCATCTGCCTGGAGCCAACCGGCTTCCTGGTACATGGGTTTGTTAAATCCGGCTGACTGGAAAGGAAAATGGATTGGCGATATGCTCGACCCTAATCCGGATTTGGCACTCACCTATCCGGCGCCGTTTTTTCGTAAAGCGTTTACCGTCGCCAAAAAAATAAAAAAAGCCACTGTTTATATCAGCGGTCTCGGCTTTTATGAATTATATATAAACGGAAAGAAAATAGGCGACCAGGTATTGGCCCCGGCGGTTACCAATTACGACCAACGGCCGCTTAAAAAACTATTATATCCATATGATGACCAGTCTACACAGCGGGTACTGTATAATACATTTGATGTCACCAATAATATTACGGAGAAAAGCAATGCAATAGGCGTTCTGTTAGGGAATGGCTGGTACAACCAACGCGACAGAACGGTAGAAGGTACGCTTTGGTACGATCTGCCCAAAGTGATCTTCCAATTAGAGTTAACTTATACCGATGGTACGATAAGCACCATTGCTTCCGACAATACCTGGAAAACAACCACCGGCCCGCTAATAAAAGACGGCATTTTTACCGGCGAAAAATATGATGCCCGGTTGGCATTAGGCGATTGGAACAATACGGGATATGACGACACTAAATGGAAGCCTGCCATTTTTGTTAAACCACCTACCGGCGCATTGCACCCACAACTGGCCCCTTTTGATAAAGTCGCCCGTACAATGAAACCTGTTTTTGATGGTAAGGTAATGGATTCTGTTTACACTTATCATTTAGATGAAACAGTGGCAGGTTGGGCAAGTATCTCAGTTAAAGGCAAAGCTGGCGACCATATTAAGATCAGGTATATTAGCGAAGAGGGGCAGGACTATGGGCAGTACGACACTTATATTTTAAGTGGCGGGGGTATTGAAACCTGGGAACCTAAATTTACCTGGCATGCTTTCCGCAGGATAGAGGTGGTTTCGAAGGATGTGGTTCTTGATGGAGAAAGTATACAGATAAAAGATGTTCATACTGATGTAGCGGCTAACGGAAGTTTTGAGTGTTCAAACCTATTCCTCAACAAAATAAACTCGGCCTATTTATTAACCCAAAGGGCCAATTTGCACGGAAGCTTAAGTAGTGATTGCCCGCACCGCGAACGTTTAGGTTATACCGGCGATGGACAGGTGGCTATGGAAAGCGCCTTATTGTCATTTAATATGCCTCAATTTTACCGTAAATGGTTTAATGATATCGACGATGCCCGCAATAAAAAGACCGGCTTTGTTACCCATACCGCGCCATTTGCGGGTGGTGGCGGCGGCCCGGCATGGGGTTCGGCGTACGTGATTATGCCGTGGTTGTATTTTTCTTATTATGGCGATACAACGCTGTTAAGGCAACACTATGCGGGCATGAAACAATGGGTGGAGTATTTACAAACCCGCACCGATAAAAACGGCTTGATCTCGCACGAAGAACCCAAAGGCTGGTGCCTGGGCGATTGGTGTACGCCAACCCACATACAAGTGCCCGAGCCCTTGGTAAACACGGCTTACTTTTATCATGTTACCGACCTGATGGCCAAAGTAGCCGCTGTGCTGGGCAAAATCGATGACCGCGCTAAATTTGTAAATCTCGCGCAGCAAATAAAAGCAAACTTTAATACTGCTTACTATAATACATCAACCCAATCTTATTGGGAAGGCAGGCAGGGTGCAGATGTATTTGCCCTGGCTTTAGGCCTGGTGCCTAAAGAAAACTATAACATTGTCTTTAATTCTTTACTTAACCATTTAGATAAGCTCAACTATCATTTTGACACCGGCATATTGGCGACACCTTTATTGCTGAAAGTGCTGTCAGCAAACGATAGGGACGACATCGCTTACAAAATAATGAACCAAAAGGACTCGCCGGGGTTTGGCTATTTACTCGACAACAAGAACAGCACTCTATGGGAAGAATGGAATGGCGGCGGATCGCATACACACCCTATGTTCGGCAGCGTGGTGGCCTGGTTCTACTCGGCTATTGGCGGGATAAAGCCGGATGCGGAAAGCTTGGGTATGCAGCACTTCATCATCGCTCCCAAAACTGTGGGCGACCTGACCTATTGTAAGTCGGCTTACAATAGTTTGTATGGCAAAGTGCGATCCGAATGGGAGAAGGGCACCAATGGCGGTCTGGAAATACTGGTAGAAGTGCCTGCCAACACTTCGGCTACGTTTGTTTTACCGGGGGATAAAAAAGCGATAAAGAATGAGGCCGGGCAAAATATTTATGTTAAAAGAACAGGCGATAAATATGCGGTAGAATTACAGGCGGGGGTGCATCGGTTCAAAATATGATTGGATAATGCAAAAAACCGAAGCAGAAACATTTTACCCTACAAACCAACAGGAATGGCGGCAATGGCTCGAAGAAAACCATGCTTCGAAACAGGCGGTTTGGGTGGTTATGCATAAAAAGGCATCCAACAAGCCGTCTATCTCCTGGAGTGACGCGGTTGATGTAGCACTTTGTTACGGGTGGATAGATAGTGTAAAAAGATCCGTCGACAGCGAATCGTCTATCCAGTTCTTTAGTAAGCGCAAACCTAAGAGTGCCTGGTCAAAAATAAACAAGGCTAAAGTGGAGCGATTAATCGAAGAAGGGTTGATGAGAGCTGCAGGCCTGGCCTGCATAGAAACCGCCAAACAAAATAGCTCATGGATAATTTTAGACGAGGTTGAAGAATTGACCATACCCCATGACCTGGAACAAGCCTTAAAAGACCAACCCGGCGCAGAGCCTTTCTTTTTAAATTTAAGCCGATCTGTAAAAAAAGCCATGTTGCAATGGCTGGTACTGGCCAAACGGACTGAAACCCGGCAAAACCGGATTAACGAAATAGCACAACTTGCTGCCTTGAAACAGAAACCTAAACAGTTTTAACAGCGATATCATTTAAAACAATCTTTTCTACCTAAATTGTATTTCTTGACCTACATCAAGTGTAGGTGACAGTAAATGCTGTTGATTTGTATTAACAAACTAAAACAAAACGCACCATGAAAATTACAGTAAAAGACGGAACAGAAATTTATTACAAAGATTGGGGTACAGGACAACCTATCTTTTTTCACCATGGCTGGCCATTATCAAGTGATGATTGGGACGCGCAGATGATGTTTTTCCTGGCACAGGGATACCGGGTTATTGCGCATGACCGTCGCGGACATGGGCGTTCAAGCCAAACCGCTACCGGACATGATATGGATACTTACGCTACAGATGTGGCCGAATTGGTAGAAGCCCTTGATCTGAAAAATGCCATACACGTTGGCCACTCGACCGGTGGTGGCGAAGTTATCCGCTATGTTGCCAAATACGGCAAGGGGCGTGTAGCCAAAGCGGTATTAATAAGTGCGGTTACACCTATCATGGTACAGACCGAAAACAACCCTGAAGGTATCCCTATATCTGTATTTGACGAGATTCGTCAGGGTACAGCATTTAACAGGCCGCAATATTTCCAGGATTTCACCATTCCGTTTTATGGCTACAATCGCGAAGGTGCCAAGATCTCGCAAGGTATCAGGGATAATTGGTGGCGCCAGGGCATGATGGGCAGTGTAAAAGCACATCATGACGGTATAAAAGCCTTCTCTGAAACAGATTTTACCGAAGATTTGAAAAGTGTAGATATCCCCGTACTGGTAATGCATGGCGAAGACGACCAGATTGTTCCATTTCCACTTACAGCGGTTAAGGCTGTAAAATTGGTTAAAAACGGCACGCTGATATCTTACCCCGGCTTCCCTCATGGAATGCCAACTACAGAAGCAGCGACGATCAATAAAGATCTTTTGGCTTTTATAAAGGCGTAAAAGAGGAAGTATAAAAAACAGGAAGCCCCGCTAATTAGTGGGGCTTTTTTGTGCCTTTGAATTTAATGTACATTAACACATGTTACCGGGTAAGTTCTAATTCGATCAGATCCTTTATATTTTGGTGAGATAGGTCTATAGATCTTTTATAATTCTCAGGCCCCCATGATGCTCCGTTAATGGTAATTATATGGATCTTGCTGATCCCTATAATATTAAAGACGGCCTTTAAATAGGTGCTCTGGAAGTCCAGGTATTCGTTGTATTCTCCTTTATCATATCCTTGTTCCCCGCGCGAAAGCAGCAGAAATAATGTTTTGTTTTCTAATAACCCAACGTATGGGTGCTGCATATTGGTACGGTCAAGTTTAAATGTTTCGTTTACCCGAAGAATCTGGTCGATATAGGCTTTAAGCGTACTGGGTATAGACCAGTTATACATTGGCGAACCGATAATAATAAAATCAGCTTCGCGCAGTTCAGCAATATAGGTGTCGCTTATTTTTAGGATCTGCTTGTCTTCTTCTGTCCGTGTTCCTTCAGCTTTGAAAGAAGCAGTTATCCAATTTTCGTTAATGTGGGGCACTTCAGCATTTCCCAATTCCCGGTAGTTGATCAGCGAGTTATTATGGATACTTTGGTAGTGATCTATAAACACTTCAGTAAGTTTTCTGCTCTGCGATCTAAGCGTCCGGGCGCTTGAATTAACAACTAATACTTTTTTCATTTCACTTTTTTATACAAAAGTGCAGATGTACTGGATTATATTTGTATACCAATTTCTATAAAAACCACAGCCCAGATGTTACCCTATAAATCATTGATCCAGGTTGACCGAAATGCTCCTGTATCACTATATATCCAGGTGTGCAATAGCTTTATCGCGCTAATTACTAATGGCACGTTACGGCCATCTGACCTGTTGCCCAGCTCGCGTATATTGGCAGAACTGATCGACATTAACAGGAACACGGTAAAATTAGCCTATGAAGAACTGGTTAGCCAGGGCTGGGCCGAAGCGGTTGAACGTAAGGGCATATTTGTACTTTCTAAGTTGCCCGCACGGTCTAAATGGATCCTGCCAGAAACCGGCATAAACAAGGATCATCAGGAGGCTTTTATATGGATAAATAAGTTTGAAAAGGGGATGCCGGGCAACGATCATCAGAAAACTACGCTGGCCATTGATGATGGGTTTCCGGATGTGCGCCTGGCGCCTGTAGACTTGTTAATGCGCGAGTATCGAAGTATATCCAGGAGGTATCATGGTCGTAATTTTCTTAAATACGGTAGTTCTAAAGGGTCAGAACGTCTTCGCCTGGCTATCTGTAATTACCTTTCTAATACCAGGGGTTTAATTGTACCTGCAGAAAATATGCTCATCACCAAAGGCAGCCAGATGGGCATTTATTTAACAGCGCAATTGCTGCTTGGTCCGGGTGATCATATAGCTGTTGGTGTTTCAAATTACGGCTTTGCAGACGATACTTTCAGACATGCCGGTGCAAGCCTGTTGCGGATCCCCGTTGATAATAAAGGAATGGATGTTAACCGCCTGGAAGAGCTATTACAGCATCAAAAAATAAAGGCGGTATACGTTATACCACACCACCATTTTCCAACTACGGTAACCATGAGTACAGAGCGCAGGCTAAAGCTGTTAGATCTGGCCAAACAACACCGTTTTGCTATCATCGAAGACGATTATGATTTTGACTTCCATTATGATAATAAACCCTACCTGCCATTAGCCAGTATAGACCATAATCAAAATGTGATCTATATCGGTTCTATTTCAAAAACATTTGCTCCTGCTTTACGCATAGGTTTTATGACGGGGCCTGTTGCGTTCATTAATGCCGCTGCTTCTTTAAGAGCGTTGATAGATAAACAAGGCGACACGCTGCTTGAAGAAGCCTTTGCGGCGATGTTTGATGATGGCGAGATGGAAAGGCATTTTCGCAAAGCATTAAAGATCTATAAACAACGCAGGAATCTTTTTTGCCAGATTCTTAAATCTGACTTTAAAGAGGAGATCGAATTTAAAGCGCCGGAAGGGGGGCTTGCGGTGTGGGCTAATTTTGATCAGAAGATCAACCTGGTAAAAATGTCTCAAGACGCGGCAAAAAAAGGGCTTCATATTGACAATGGGATTTTTTATAAAAACGACTCCTTTATTACCAATGGCCTAAGAATGGGCTTTGCTTCGCTTGAGGAAAACGAAATGATAGAAGCGCTTGCGATCCTGAAAAGAATAATACAATAAGTTTGCTGGGCTACCCTTTATCTTGTAATTGGCATATTTAGCGTAGTTGTCAACGCGCTAATTTTGTGATCAACAAATAAAAAAATCAGACATGCAAACACGAATTAAAATTGACAAATTAGAGCCGGCAGGATACAATGCCGTTCTTGGATTAGAGAAGTTTATTGAAAGCACATCGCTTACAAAAACACATAAAGACCTCATCAAGATCAGATCTTCACAAATAAACGGATGCGCTTTTTGTATCAATATGCATACTAAAGATGCCCGTAAGGCCGGCGAGACCGAACAACGGATCTATGCCCTTGGTGCATGGCGTGATACCCCGTTTTTTTCAGAAGAAGAACGGGCAATATTGGCGTTGACCGAAGAAGTTACCTTAATTAGCAACCATGTATCAGATGAAACATACGAACAGGCTGCTAAGGTATTGGATGAGACTTACCTGGCACAGGTTATTTTAGCAATTATTACTATTAATGTGTGGAACAGAATTGGCATTACAACCAACCTGATACCGGCATAACTGTTACAATAATTGATAATGGTTATGGAAAATACATATCAGGTTAAAATAATCAGTACCGAAGTTGAAATTGAGCAATGCTGGGATGTTGGTGTTTTGCTAAGGCCGCATCTGAGCAAAAGTGAATGGGCTTCCATGATCCGGGAGATGATGCAAAACGAAAAGTATAGTATGGCAGCGATTATGGATGATAATAAATTTGTAGCATTTGCCGGATACCGGGTTATGACCTCATTGCACAGTGGCAATATAATTTATATTGATGACCTCTGTACGTTGGAATCTCTTAGAGGGAAAGGTTTGGGGTCTCAACTGTTAAACTTTGTGAAAGACATTGCCGTATCAGATAATAGGGATGCGGTAGTGTTGGATACCAATTTTAATAATAACACAGCACAAAAACTGTATCTGAAGAATGGGTTTGAACTCGTTGCGGTCCACCTGGCCTGCGACTTAAAAAAGTAAAATTATTCTTCCATAACCAAGGTCTGAATGGGCTATCGGCCCTTGGTTATTTCATGTCTTTTTTGAAAACAGGTGATCCACATTAACTGATCCATTCCTCAAAAAAAGGCAAAAAACGCCTGTTTTTCAATTGTTTGATTATCAATGTACTAATCAAAATTTGAACTTAAAAACCCTGACGAATAAGACTGATCCAAAGTGATCCGCCCATTTTACTAATCGGCTTACTTACAGCAGGTTAATTAAAAACACTGATCCGGGTGATCCATATTTTAAAGTGGATCACCCCTATCGTTAAACAAGCATCAGAGACTCATATCCCATCATTTCTTTTTTAAGGATGACAGGTACGCCAGCAGGTCTGCAAACTCTTGTTTGGTCATGGTTTCTGCTAAACCATTGGGCATCATAGAGCCCGGTAATTGCTTAATTTGCTTAACATCGGCTGTTTTGATCTTTTGGGTGGAGCCGCCCGGGTATTTTACCTCGATATCGGTCTCTGTACGGCTGGCAACAATGCCAGTCAGGTTTGCGCCGTCTTTCATGTCCAGTTGCCAGGTTTCGTACCCGAAGCTTATACCTTCGGATGGGTTTACGATGGCATCAAAAATCGCTTCTTTAGGCAATTTAGACCCTATCTCAGACAAGTCAGGCCCGAAATCGACACCCGTATTATTAGCTTTGTGGCATACTGTGCAGGTTCTGATAAATATCGCTTTTCCTTTAGTGGAATTGCCAACCAACGCGAGTATTGCCGCCTGGTCTACGGTGACAGCCTTTTTAACGGTAGATTTCGACGCGCCGGGTAAAAAGGTTTTGGCCTCTTCAAGCACGGTCGGGTTACGTGTCCCGCTTAATCCGGAAACAGCAGATGCGATCATATCTTCCGGTAGTTTTTTATGTCTTAGCAGGTCCAACACCCGGGTTTCTCCAACGCTACTTTTGCCCATAGCTTCAATGGCCTTTTTGCGGGTCGTGGTGCTATAATTAGCAGACAGGGCCACGTCTGATAGGATGGCTAATGCCTCCGTATTGCCTACGGAACCCAGAGCCGCCAAAACACGGCTCGTTTTAGCATTATCCTGTCCGTTGATGATATCGCGAAAGCGCTGGCCCTCTTTAGCCTGAAAGATCAATCGGGCCGCGTCGGCACCGGCAGCGCTACTGCCTTTGGTAGTTACGATATTCATCAGCCCGGCGGTGTTTGTGGTGATATTATACTTTTTTACCAGATTGATATAGTCCTGCGTTCCCTCTGTTTGTTTTAAAACACTGTTGATCGCGGCAGCTACTGCCGGAGCGTTTTTCACGTCTTTTGCATCTAATAAAGACAATACAATGGCGCTTAACGCCATGTCCCTATTGTTATTTGTTTGCAGGATGCTAACCAGGCTCTTTGATCTTTCGGCTCCGCTATAAAAATCAAAAGCCCGGAAATACCGTAAGCGTGACTTCATAGGCACGGCATCGTCCGCTGCTAATTTCGACAAGTAGGGGAGCGCGCTGTCGGTACGGGCCCGCCAAACAATATCGCGGCTGCCTGCTGTTGATAATGGATCAGGTACTAACTCTAAATAAGCGGCAAAAAAGCTATCCCATTGTCTGTCCGCACCAATGCCTAATGCTTCCAGGTACCAACGATCGTCGCCGGTATTTTTAGCCGCAAGCGAGGCCCATAGAGTTGCGGCTTGCGGGTCTTTGTTATGTCTTAACGCTATGGCACATTCGCGCCTTACCTGCGGGTCCGGGTCATTTGCCAGGGCGGTAATGTATTTAAGAACATCAGAATTTACTTCTCTCGCCGCTCTCAGCCCGGTTATCCTGATATCAGGATCAGCATCTTTAACAGCCTCCGAGAGATATTTCTTAGTACTGTTTGTTTTAGATAACACCCACAAGGCCCGGGCACGCATACGCGGATCGGGCGAATCGCGCCATAACTTATCTAAGCTTTTAATACCTTTATTGCCCATCGATATCAACGAAGCAAAAGCAATGCGCCGAACGGCCAGGTTAGGGTTTTGTAAGGCAAGTATAGCACCATTCGGTGTTGTATAGTCTATTACAGGCATCTTATACCCCTGTGATTCTTTTGCCGAAACACGGTAGATACGGCCACGCTGCAAATCTCCAACCCGGTGCCCGCCAACTCCGGGATCATACCAGTCTGCAACAATTAAAGACCCGTCGGGCGCTACGCAAACATCTACCGGCCTGAACCATTGATCCTTATCGTTAGTTAAAATATTTTCGATCTCTGCGGTATACCCTGCCCCATTCTTTTTAACCGGGTAAGAGCGCACTACATTATGCCCCGGTTCTGCATGAATGATCTGGTTCTGGAATTGCTTTGGCAAAGCAGAGCCCTCATAAAACAGCATCCCTGCAGGTGAGCCCGCACCTGTTTGCAATAAATTAGGGACAACGCCGGGGTCATTCAGGTGCCAGTGACGTAATGGGATATCAGCTTCGATATTGATGCGATTGGCTCCCCAGGTAGCGCCTGTCTTTTCGTCTTTATAGCCATAATTGCCGTATTCCATCACATAGTTTATCCGCGTGCCCCTATTACCGTCATCATCGTTATCGGTTTGCCATATGGTGCCATAACTATCTACCGCGGCTTCATAAGGATTTCTGAAATTATGCCCCAAACATTCCACATGTCTGCCATCCTGGTCACATCGGAACAGCATTGCCTCGCGGTATTTATTGGGGCCTATTTCCTCGCCATCCTGATCTAATACAACATGGTTGTTTTTATCCTTTAGGGTTTTGCCCTCGTTACCAAAAGTGAAGTAGAGTTTCCCGTCCGGGCCGGAAGTAAAGGAATGTATACCATGATCATGCTGTACCCCGCCTATCCCCTGGAAAATAATTTCCTTACGGTCAGCCTTCCCGTCTTTATTATCATCATAAAATGCCCATACATAAGGGCTTTGAGAAACAATTACTTTATCGCTTAATACACAGATCCCTAATGGAGCATTTATCTCCGGGCCCTGGTAAAATACGGTACGGGTTTCCAATCGACCATCACCATCCTTATCTTCCAAAATCAGGATCCGGTCACCTTCCGGCCGTGGCTTATTGCCATTTATCTCAAAGCGATAATTATAGGCCTCGGTTACCCAAACCCTGCCTTTTTCGTCCACATCTATGTTTGTCGGGTTGATTAAAGTTGGTTCGGCAGCCATGGTTTCTACTTTTAAGCCGGGCGCAATTGAAAGGCTTCGTAAGCCATCTTCGGGCAAGTGTTTCGGCTGTGCCGGAACGGTGTCATTCAAACCTTGTTTTAATCTTAACCCCTTCCCGGATGCAGAAACGCACGAGTTTAAAACTAACGTTACCGGGGTATACAGTGTAAGTATGGCCAAAAGCACCAGGCGCTTCTTTAAATAGGTCTTCATTGGTTAATAAAAAAAGGGCTCTTATTTAGGAAAATAATAATGGTTAAATTAATAATTATATTGATAAAACCCTTATTTGTAATAAGATTGATCTGCAGATAGTCTTATTGACCCCAACACATGGCATCATAGTTGCTATTCATTTATAAACATAAAAACATGAGTATCTTAAAATATGCAGTACTGGGCGCGGTGGTTGCCTTGGGCGTAAACTACCTGACCCAGAAAAGAGAAGATGGCACATCATTATTAGATGAACTTACAGACCGCTCGCCCGAGTTAATGGACAGGGCGAAAAACTACGCAACACAAGCAGTAGACCATTTGTCAAACACCCTTAAGGAAAGGCTGTCTTAAAATAGCTGTATTTACATCGGTTTAAATAAGTCTAAACAAAAAGCCCCGCATAACTACGGGGCTTTTTGGCTGATAACGGCTTAAAACAGCCCGCTCAACTTGTCCTTTAAGCCGCCTAACAGGTTTTCTGCTGTTGATGAAACGGTATTAGAGCCCCCTTGTACAAATGACTCCAGTGTGTCGCCAATGCCCGAAGGCAGCTTGTCTTTAAAATGTGATAGCACGGTTTCTATCGCGCCTTTTGCCTGGTCTGGTGTAATGCCAACTTTTTCTGTTATTGTTTGGATCAGATCTTCCATGGTTAAAGAGTTTAAAATGGGTTTAAAAATAAATAATAGAAAAGGCGTGTTTGTCAGAAATTGGACTTCTGAACCCAAACTTAAAACAAACGTGTTGTTATGTTGTTTTTATTATAAATAATTAGTTGTCATAAATATAAAACTATTTTTTTTTAAATTAGACCAAGGCAAAAATTAAACAGCAGCAATCAATAATAAAAAAGAAATTTTTTTAATGAATGCGCATAAAAAACTAATCGAACATCAATTCTTTATTCATTTTATAGCTTTAACTAATCAATTTTATGGGAAAATTTTCGACAAAAACAGGTAAAGATGGGCAGCACTATTTTAACCTTTTAGCAACCAATGGACAAGTTATTCTTACCAGCGAGGGATATACTACAACAGCCGCTATGAATAATGGCATTGAATCTGTTAAAAAGAATGCGCCCGAAGATAAACATTACGACAGGGAAGAATCAAAAAACGGCAAGTTCTATTTTAACCTGAAAGCGGGTAACGGCCAGGTAATCGGTAAAAGCCAGATGTACGAAAGCGTTGCAAGCCGCGATAATGGAATTGAGTCTGTTAAGAAGAACGCGCCTGATGCATCAACAGTAGAGGAAGAATAAGTTTGCTTTATAATAATAGGCCCTTTAGTTCTAATAACTAAAGGGCTTGTTTGTTTACACAGATAGCCTAATGGCTGTTAACACTATAGCCCTGCATTTTTTGAGTTTCTAATAGCTGTTTTAGCTCTTTAACCACGTCAGGATATTTAGTGTACAGGTTGGTGGTTTCGGCTTCGTCTTTTTCCATATCATATAATTGGCCCGGCGCATCATCATTAGGGTCTTTAGCCGACCAACCGCCGCTGCCGTTACCATCTATAAACTTCCATTTATCTTTACGTATGGCAAACATGCCGCCATCAGAATGGTGGATGATGCTTGGACGGGTTACCGTTGTGTTTTTACTCATTAACGGCCAAAAATCATAACTGTCAGGTCCGGCACCTTTTGGCAATTGCTGATGTGTGGCATCTGCAAGGGTTGCCATTATATCTGTAAGCGAAAAAACGGTGTTACTGCTCCTGTTTGCCGCTATAACCTGCGGCCAGCGGATAATGAACGGAATATGATGCCCGCCATCCCAGATGTCTGATTTTTCGCCCCTGAAAATATAGTTTGCCCTATGTTGTGGAAACTGTGCCAGATCGGCCTTTTTCCAGTCGGCACCATTGTCAGAGCTAAAAATAACGATGGTGTTTTCTGTAAGTTTAAGGCTATCAAGGCAATGCAGCACGCGACCTACGGCGTCGTCGGTATGGGCTACAAAATCGCCATAAATACCAGCGTTTGATTTCCCCTTAAAACGTTTGGCCGGCAACCAAGGTGTATGCGGCGCGGTAAGTGTAAGGTACAGGAAGAACGGCCGGGTTTTATTCTGGTTGGCTTTTTTAATATAGCCTTGCGCTTTATCAACAAAATTGTCAAGGGTTTGCTCTATCTTAAAATCCTTAGCGGCAAAACCACCGCGCCAAAAAACGCCCCGCCCCGCATTATAATCTTTTACCGGTACTAACGGCAAATCGGTTGGTTTACCATTTTCCAAATACAGGTAAGGGGTCATATCTAAAGAAGCGGGTAATACATAGCTATAATCGAAACCATGGTTATTGGGCCCGTTAAGTACCGGCGAATTAAAATCTACATTGCTCAGGTCGGCTCCGTCTGACCCGTTTTGCCGGATTGGTTTTTGAGACGGGTCTATCGGCTTCCAGTTTAAGCCCAAATGCCATTTGCCGATTATAGCAGTCTGGTAACCCGCGGTTTTTAATAAGGTAGCGATAGTGAACCTATCCTCTTCAACCAATGCCGGAGAGTAGCCATTTAGCACACCTTTTTTCATAGATGTTCTGAAAGCGTAACGGCCGGTTAAAATGCCATATCTTGAGGGGGTACATACAGACGAGGCCGAATGCGCATTGGTAAACATCATACCCTGTTGGGCCAAACGGGTAAGGTTTGGTGTGGATGTCTGCGCTTCTGGGTTAAACGTTTTCAGGTCGCCATAACCAAGGTCATCCGCCAGTATAAAAACAATATTGGGGGCTTTTTTACCGGTTTGGGCATAGCACAACGAATGGGTTATGTAGCATAAGCTCCATAAAGCTATCGCCACCTTAAAATAGTTTATCCTCATGATTAATAGCGTAGTTAATTGGTAAACGGTACGCTTATATCAAATGTACTTACGCGGAATGGCTAATCAAAAATACGCATCAATTTGTTACCAAGATATAATAAGCATCCGGCGGAAGGTTAAGAACCACACCATCTTTGTTGTGTTGCAGATCCAGCTTTTTAACAGCATAGCCCGCGGCATCTAACTGTATGGCATTTTTGAGCTGTTTGTTTTTTATGCTGATACTTCCTTTGGCGGGCATACCCAACCACGGCATTTTGCCGGTATTGGTTATTTTAAAGCCTTTTCGTTGTTTGTTATTACTGGTGATGGTGGTGGCTTCTTCATCCCAATTGGTGGGCCTGAATATGGTGCCTACCTGTACTAATATTTTTTTGGATCGATTAAGATCCGCACCATCCATGCTTACCACTTCGATGGTGGCATATTCGTTGTCCGAGGTTATGGTGATATCATTTAAAGTAAAAAATGTTTGGGTATTCAAAAAACCACTTACCGCTTTTGCTTTGGGCGTATTAAGTGTAAAGATCCCGTTTCTGTGGTTAAGAACCTCTTCGTTGGTGATGGATGTTACCGTAGCATTTTTACGATCTATCAACCGGTTTAAATTCGCCATTAACTGAACGGTGTCTTTCTTACTATCATATATTGCGGACACACCACCCGTTAAAAAAGTTAACGGGGATAATTCACGCTTGTCTTTATTCTGATCGCTGCCAGTCACAAAATCGCGGTTAGGATCAAAAGATTGCTCTTCAAATATCGGTGGGGTCTCGCGGTTCAGCATGCTACGCATGGTGCGTTGTTCAATTACTGATTGACCTGCTTTTACATAGCCTAATCGCTGTATCAAGGCGTTGGCCGGAAACATACCCATTTCGCCCGGAGTAGAGGTGCTCCATCGGTTTAAGGGATGTTGCCCCTGTATGTTCAGGAAAGTAAAATACGGCTGCCGCATATAGTTTGTAGCGGTTGGCGTGAACCAAAAAAAGGCATCCAGCCCGGTCAAACTACCATAGGCAGCCACAAGCAGTGGTCCTTCGGTCTGGTATTTATTGGGCAGGTTCCATCCACTTTCTGTAACCATCATGGGGTGGCCCTCAACATGGATCACGTTAGTCGGCAGATCGGCCGGGTTTTTTAATGCCGATGGCGCGCCATAAAAGTCACCGGGGTCAACTCGCCAGCCCTCATTAGGCCCACCTTTATGCTGCGGATCAAAATATTTATTGACTGCAATTACATCAGCCCCGCTGTTGGTCCATCGTTCCAGGTCTAACAGTCTGCTTTGTGCTGCCGTGCGCCAGTTGTTACCGTTTATCAATTGTTTACAACCTAAAACATCCCGGTAGTAATGAACCATATCATCATAAAAGGCGCGTTGCTTTTCAGCATAAAACGCTACCTGATCATTTAGCCAGCGTTTGGCATTTGGTCGGGGCGGTAGGGTCATATCATAAATGGGGATGAGATCCATGGTGTCTTTAATATCGGGCTGTGCGCCATATTTGTCTTTTAACCATTTAGAGAATTGTACGCCCACCATTTTTGCCAGGGCGGGTTTGATGTTGCTCATGGTCCAGAAAAAAGGCGAATCTTCATTCTCTACCTGTATAATGGCAACGGCAGGTTCGTCCTTTAAAGCTACATGGGTATAAGGGTTAGGGGTGGTGTACAGGTATTTTACCCAGGTTTTATACGCTTGTTTTAGTTTGTCGTTAAAGTATAATACTTCCCATAGGTCGTCCTTGCCGCTGTAGCCGTCAATCCCCCATTCTTTGGGGATCCACCCGCCCATATGCCCATTTGCGGGCCAAAAGGGTGATATTACGGTATAGATACCCTGCATTTTCATGGCGGTAACACAACGCCACATATTGCGGGCCTCGGTAGTATCTACGTCGTTAATCTTTGTGTTTTTGCCTTTGGGATTGATAGCACCATGATAACGGATCAAATTAACACCCATTTTGGCAAGGAAGCGGGCCAGGCTATCCAGCTTCTTATCATCAAACCCGTTTGCCATACTCCCGCCATTACATGCCCAAAACCTTATCTCTTTGTGCTTGCCGTTAACAAAAGAATTGCCATCTGCACTTAATTGTATAAAGCCATTTTGTCCGGAAAAACGCTCGTTCAGGTACCTGAGGTTAAGCAAACCGCTATCTAACGACCTGCTTTCAGGATACGAGAATGCCCACCAGCTTTTATCGGGCACCTGCGCTTTTACAATAGAAATAGTAAATAAGAAAATAAACAAGCAGGCCGCCTTTTTCATGATGGATTTATAATTAACATTGAAAGTACAATTTATATTCTTAAGCATTTATATATTTGGACTAACGGCTAATAACTTATATCATGAACCCCATACTTAAATACGCACTTCTTTTTACCGGCTTACAGTTTTTTGCTTTAGGCACATTTGCGCAAATAAGTAACAAAAGCTTTGTGGGTATATGGGAGTTAACAACGATAAAGAGCAATGGAGGGGTGCCCTCTGATGTGCCGCCGGGCCTGTTAAAGATATTTAATGCCGATGGTACATTTACCAATATACAGGTAAGCCAATCCGGGTCTTTGATCTCACATAGCGGAAAGTATGTGGTTAATGACGAGCAACAATATACAGAGATAATAAAAATCCAGACCAGTATAGACGAATATGCTTTAGCAGGCAAGACCTATAAAATAAAATATGTTTTTGGCTTAGATAAAAAGACACTCAAGCTTGACGGCAATGTTGATGGCAAGAACGGCAGCCCCGGCTTAACTTACACAGAGGTTTGGCGTAAGTTGTAAATTCAACTTAATTGAATTTTTAAGTAAACTTATTCAAAATATCAACAACCCGGTGTATATCAGCTGGTTGGTGAGCAAATGAGCAGGGCAGGCTTAATGTTGTGCGATGGATCTCTGACGAAACGGGATAGCTTAAATGAGCCATCTCTTTTAAAGCCTTTTGCTGGTGTGGTGGTACTGGATAATGAATCTCAGTACCTACGCCGTTATCGGCTAAATAATCTTTTAATCTATCCCGTTCCGGGTGACGAATATTATAAATATGGTAAACGTTATAAAAATCAGGGTTGATTACTGGTTTTATGAACCTGTCGCTTAAATGCTCATGATAAATAGCTGCTAAATTGTTTTTATGATCGCTAATTTGAGTGAGATAGGGCAGTTTTACACGTAAGAAAGCAGCCTGTATTTCGTCCAGCCTGGAGTTATAACCAACAACTTCGTTATAATACTTTTTATCAGACCCGTAATTGCGTAGTTGTTTTAATTTTAGATAATCTTCTTCAGACTTACAGATTACCGCACCTGCGTCACCTAATGCGCCCAGGTTTTTTGTCGGATAAAAGCTGAATGCCCCAAAATCGCCAAATGTTCCGGCAAGCTGGCCTTTATACTTCGCGTCGTGTGCCTGCGCGCAATCTTCTATCATTTTAAGGCTATGTTCTTTAACGATGGAAAGAATAGGGTCCATTTCACAACACTGACCGTACAGGTGTACCACCATAATAGCTACTGTTTTTGAGGTGATGGCCTGTGCTATTTTATGAGGATCAATATTATAAGTACAGATATCCGGTTCAACAAATACGGGGATAAGGTTGCAGTGTAGAATAGCTAATATGGTGGCTATATAGGTGTTTGACGGAACAATAACCTCATCGCCGGGATTAAAGCCGCAGCACTTTAATGATAAAATAAGCGCATCTAAACCATTGGCTACACCCACCACCTGTTTTTCGTTATGGAAATCGGCAAATTCGTTTTCAAAGGCGGTTACTTCTTGACCCAACACATACCAGCCGCTATCTATAAAAGCGGCAAACTTTTGTTTAAACGCATCCTCAAAAGGCTTATTTAAAGCCTTCAGATTTTCATATGGGATTGCTATATGGTTCATAAATATAATCTTGAGGGTCAAATGCGGTCGATGCCAGCACCAATAAGATCGCATCGTTAGAAAAATCATGCATTACATGCCAGTCTTGGGGTTCTAAAAATATGCATTTATCCGGGGTATCCAGTTCAAATATCTCCACCTTTTCTCCATTGTTATTGGTTATTTTACAGGAACCTTGTATACATATAGCTGCCTGGCGGGTGCTGTGGTGACGGTGCCCGCCACGATCAGAATTGTCGACATTATAAATATAAAACAAACGCTTTATCTCAAAATCAACAACCCGGTCAAGCACCGTTAGTGCGCCTTTTGTTTCTTTAAAGGTTGTCAGGTTGATAATATGAGCCATAGTTGCTAAAATACAATCATTTTAATCTAAAATGCTTAGCCCTGGTAATTTTTTATAAGCGACAGATTATAAAAAATCTCAATAAGTAAATAACACCATAAAAGCATTAAACAATACCATTAAAGCCCATAATTGCTCCGTACCTTTGGGTAATGAAAACAAGCATCCCTATATATGATATTTGCAGCCTTACGCAAAAACAGCAGGATGTTTTGATAAATAGGTTTGCACCTTATTTAAAAAGCCACCGCAATTTGCACTTGGCGCATAAACATTCGTTTTATCACCTGGTGTTTTTTACAAAGGGCAGCGGCTCGCAAACAATAGATTTCCAACAAGTACCGGTAGAACCCTTCCAGGTATATTTTATGATCCCCGGCCAGGTACATAACTGGGCGTTTGAGGGTGAAGTTGATGGCTATATCATTAATTTTTCTGAGACATTCTTCCAATCATTTTTGCTGAAAGCGAATTATCTGGAGGATTTTACCTTCTTCGCAGGCATGGTTGACGAGGCGGTAATAGATATCCCGGTAGAACTGCAAGGTAAGATCACTGCTCTTTTTGAAGAATTGATACGCGAGTATGAAGAGCCGGAGTTACTTGAATCGGATATGATCAAAGCTATTATGTTACAGTTGTTCATCAGTATAGCACGGGTAAGGTATGATGCGGTAAATAAGACCATACCATCCTACAATTATACCTTGTTGCGCAATTTCCAGAAACTGATAGAAAAGAATTATACAACCTTGCGGTTGCCTAAACAATACGCAGAGCTGCTTTATATAACCCCTAACCATTTAAATGCGCTTTGTAATGATGTGTTGGAGATACCCGCAGGCGAAGTTATACGTAACCGTATAGCGCTGGAGGCAAAGCGCCTATTGATCAATAATGAGCTGACTATATTAGAGATAGCTAACCAACTCAACTTTGCGGACAATTCTTATTTCACTAAATTTTTTAAAAAACAAGCCGGTGTTACGCCCGAAGAGTTCCGGAAAAACACCAACAGCTAATAACATTAAATAATACTACAATGGAAATATCACAAACATCAGCAGCAATACATGCCAAATGCCCTAAATGTCGCAAAGGCGATATGTTTAGCAATAGTATGTACAGTTTTTCATCCCAAAAAATGAATACCAGTTGCCCGCATTGCGGCTTTACGTTCGAGATAGAGCCGGGGTATTTTTACGTGGCCATGTTTGTAAGCTATGCTTTTAATGTGGCCCAGATGGTTACCATGGCGGTAGCGATATATGTTTTAACCGGCAGCCATAACCCGTGGATCTATGTCGGGGCGCTATTAGGTGTATCGGTAGTATTATCACCGTTTAATTTCCGTTATTCAAGGGTGATCTTGTTGTATTGGTTAACACCAGGCATACATTATGACCCGGATAGAGCGAGGGATGATTATAAAAGGATACAGTAATTAACTTAAAAGAGCAATTACTTCCTCCTGTAGTTTAGGCAAATATTTAACAACTATCGACCAAATAACATCGTCAGACACTCTGTCATAGCCATGAATTATCCTATTCCGGGTGTCAATTATCTTTTTAATATCTGTTATACTAATATCGGGTTGTTGTTTTAATATGCGATTGGCAGCTTCGCCAATTATTTCCATATTTCTTTCGATAGCCCTTTTGGTTTTGAGGTCTTTTTTGAATTGGAAAAAATCCTTTTTATCCGGAAGAAACTCATTGATTTCAATTATTGCTTGCCGGATGTCAGCCAGCCAGGTCTTAACTTCATCTTCCATAAATAAGCACTTTGGTATTATCAATTTGCTTTTTTAAGAAAGGGTTTTTAATTGCCTTATCTTCCAATAGATCAATGTTTCTATTAAGAATGTTCTCTAATTGAAATTTTAAAGCAAAGTAATTATCTGTATAAATGATAGGGTCTTTACTGTCTATATCAACAACAAGGTCTACATCGCTTTCAGAATTGAACTTATTTGAAACAACAGAACCAAAAGCAAAAAGCGATCTTACATCATGCGCGTTGCATAATTCTTCTATCTGTTTTATATGATCCTTCAACTCTTTCACAATAATCAAAGTTAATAAAATTAGAACTAAAAGATGGGGTGTTATTACTTATCACTCAACATAATAGGGTTTTTACCACCACCCATAATAATGATCTTGGTATTGGGCGATAAGGCGATCTCTTTTTGCGCCCGGATAGACTCATACTGTAATTGCTTATCAGACAAACCCGTCGATAAGATCTTTTGATAATCGGCAATACCCTGTGCTTCCACCCGCTTAACATCAGCTTCCTGGCGGGCTTTGGCCAAAACGAATTGCATTTTTTGTGATTCCTGCTCGGCCTGGATCTTCGATTCAATACTGGCGCGTACGGTTGCCGGTAGGGCAATGTTACGTACCAGTATTTGTTGTACCTCTAAACCATTTTTGGCAAAATTGTCGGTAATGGTCTTGTTGATTTTAAATTGAAATTCCTGGCGTTTGGTCGAATACAGATCGACTGCCGCATAGTTTACCGCGTTATCGCGTATAGCAGTACGGGTAACCGGCCGCACTATCTTATCTACATAATCATTACCAATGTTTTGTAAGATGAAAGGCGCCCGGGCTGGGTTTACTTTATAAAGCACAGACAGGTCAATAGTAACTTCTAATCCGTCAGACGACAATACGCGGATGGCATCATCACCCTCTACCGGTCCTTCGCCACTCTTGGCGCTCATGGTATAGTTCTCTGTCTGGGCGCTAAATATGGTAACCTCAACCAATGGGTTAATAACGTGCAGGCCGCTTTCCAGTACCTGGTCCTCCACCTTGCCAAACAACGTTTGCACACCAACTTTACCCGGTTCAATAATTTTAAATGATGATGTAATTAATCCCAGTACCAATATGCCAATGCCGGCATAGGTTACAATACCACCAAAGCGGTTGGCGGGTTCGGGCGAGCGTTTAAGTACTGTGCCGGTTACCAGCACAATAATACCCAGGATAAATACTACCATATGTTTTTTGAGTTAAGGTTTAAGCGTGTTCCGTATTTCTTTCAGCAGCTTTATTTTAAGTACAATAAATATTGCACCGCCAAATACGGCTGCTAAAAGGTATTCGTAATGTTTGGTGGTTATACCGTTCCACGCTACAAAAAGGCATATAATAATGCACAAATTATAAAAAGTGCTCAACGCTATTTTCTTACCCATGGCTTAATATACAACAATATCCGGATCAATCTCTGCTGCCCAGGCCAGTATACCGCCCTGCAGGTTTGAAAGGTTGGTATAACCCAATTGCTCTAACTGCATGATAGCAGCCGCGCTGCGTTTACCGCTGCGACACATTACTACAACAGGTTTATCCTTGCTTATTTTATCGGCTTCAATTAAAATGCCGCCCAATGGTATTAATTGGCCGCCAATATTTGATGTTTCGTATTCAAAATCCTCTCTAACGTCTATCAGTTGGAAGTCTTCGCCACTATCTAATTTTTCTTTAAGTTCCTGTACGGTTATCTCTTGCATGATTTTAGCTTATTGTTTTAACAGATCAAATGTAGTTTTTATGTTAAATAAATACGTCGTTATTTTGTAACAATAGTTGCCTCTATGCGTTTCATGTATATTTACGGCAAATAGCGTATATTAAATGGATAAAATTACCCGGTTTTTCTGGTTCTGCTCCGGAGCCCATATAGATACTTTACAAAAGTATCCAATAGAACATAACAAGTATGTAGGTATTGGTGCTACTATATTTTTTACTGCCTTATTCGCTTCGCTTTCGGGTGGTTATGCTATGTATTTTGTTTTTAACGGCGATGCTTTCGCGGTTGGGTTCGCTATACTTTTTGGTTTATTATGGGGTTTGGCTATCTTTAATATGGACCGCTATATTGTATCCAGTATTAATAAAGAGGGTACTACCAATCAGCAGATATTACAGGCATCGCCACGTATTTTACTGGCTATAATGATAGGTATAGTAATATCGCGCCCGTTAGAGTTGAAGATCTTTGATAAAGAGATCCGCCAAAAATTGAAAACCGCTTACTTAAAGGGCCAGCATAGCAAAATAGATACGCTTACCAAAACATACAACCAAAAATATACGATGGAGCTGGGCAAAACGGCCGAGTTAAAAAAAGAAAAAGACTCACTCGAGAAGGATATCAACCGGTCAAGAGTTCAGTTGAACGAAGAAGTATTTGGCGAGAAGAATAACCAGACATCAGGCATTACAGGCTACGGTACCTATGCAAAACAAAAGCAAAGCATTTTGCAGGAAAAAGAAGACCGCTTAAAACTGGTTACCGGCAATGCCGATAAAATGGACGATTATTTAAGCCGCCGTAAGGAGTTTGAAGGTGTAAATAGCCTGCGCCTGTTTACAGACCACCAGTTAGACAGCCTGGCAAAAATAGCCGGCTTTGCCGACCGTAACTGGGCGCTTGGGCAACTCACCTATAACGAAAACGGCACACGCGACCTGGATACCTACCTGGCCATATCATTTATTGGTTACCTGTTTATTTTATTTGAGTGTTTGCCGGTATTTGTTAAACTGATGTCGCCCAAAGGGCCTTATGATGTGGGGATAGCAAAGATCCAGGAGGCTAATACATATTATGCCGAAAAGGATAAAGAGCGCGATATAAGGGTTATTGATGGGGTTTATGACACCCATATTGATGAAGACATAAAGCGGCGAAAAAACATGTTTGGTACCCGGTCTGAAGAAGACCCCGAAAGACATCGATATAAATAAAGGAGCAGATCCTTATTTTCTAAATATTATAGCTAATTGATATAAGTGGTGCGTGCGCAAAACTATGTCACCAAAAATTTATCCTTTTTTAGCGATATTTAAACCCAACCTGGAATGCAATTTTCAAGCCGATGCTGTTCTTTGAATCTTTTTAAAAAATGGAGCCATTTTAAAACCCAAATAAGTTAAACAATTAAAAATCAATTGTTTATATAAAAAATAACACATGGGTATAAAGCACAATACCCGGAAAATGCCCCAAATTACTACCGGCATAGTGCCTTATGCCCGGAAAACGGCTTTTTTTACTACCGGCATAAGCCATGATACCCGAAAAGTGGCCAAAATTACTACCGGCAAAACGGTTTACACCGGTAGTAGGCAAAAATAGGAATATTCAGGCTCCGCCGGAGCCTCCTGCCCTCTCGATTTTAAAACCTATTTCCCTGGGAGCTTCCGTCATTTTGCGATTATTTGTTTTTAATCGTATTTTGAGCACAATTAACTCATCTAATGAAAAAAACAGTTCTGATCGTAGCTTTAACGATAACAGTTTGCGGTGCTTTATTTGCACAGCGCCCGGTAGTACAAAGACCCATTTATTACGCTATCTCATTTCCTAACGCTATACACCATGAGGCAGAAGTTGTACTGACTGTACCTGATGCCCCATCCGGGCCATTACGTTTTCACATGAGCCGCTCCTCTGCCGGCCGGTATGCTACGCATGAGTTTGGTAAAAACATCTATAACGTTAAGGCCTTTAATACCGATGGTACACCGCTTATCATAAAACAAACAGAGGGCGATATTTATGAAGTGGCAGAGCACGACGCGGTGGTAAAAGTAAGCTATACCTTATTTGCCAACTGGACAGACGGCACTTATGCCAGCATAGACCAAAGCCACGCGCACCTGAATATGCCTGCCACCTTTTTGTGGCTTGCCGGTGTTGATGACCGCCCGTTAAAATTTGAATTTAATGACCTGGATAAATATGGCTGGAAAGTAGCCACCCAATTAAAGCATGAAGGCCTGAATGTTTATTCGGCGCCCAATATGCAATATATGATGGATAGCCCTACCGAGCTCTCGGCTTTTAAAGAAACTGGCTGGGATGTGGTTAATACGGATGGTAAAAAGCAACATATTAATGTTACTATCCATTCGGTAGACGACCAGCCGGTAATAGACAACTTCGGCAAAATGGTGCAGAAGCTGGTATTGGAAGAAAAGGCCGTTTTTGGAGAATTGCCGACCTATGACTATGGCGAGTATACTTTTCTGGATGATGTATTCCCAACCAATGCCGGTGATGGCATGGAGCACCGCAACTCGACCTGTATTGTTGACGTGAATGATAAAGTGGCAGGTAATGAAATAGACCTGTTAAGTACTTTTTCGCACGAGTACTTTCATAGCTGGAATGTTAAGCGTATCCGCCCAAAATCATTAGAGCCCTTTAATTTTGAGCATGCCGACATGAGCAATGAGCTTTGGTTTGCCGAAGGCTTTACCCAATATTATGGGGAATTATTGTTGGTTAGATCCGGATTTCATACCCCGCAGGAATATGCTCATACCATAGGAGGGCTGGTAAATTCCGTTTTAAACACACCGGGTGCAGCTAAATATCCGGCTGTCGAGATGAGCCGCAAAGCGGTATTTACAGATGCGGGTGTATCTATTGACCCTACTAATTACTCCAACAACTTTTTAAGTTATTACTATTATGGCGGTGCCATTGCGCTGGCGCTCGACCTGCATTTACGCAGCGAGTTTAATTTAACACTGGATGATTACATGCACGCCGTTTGGCTGGCCAACGGCAAGGTAATGAAACCCTATACCGTGCAGGACCTGCAAAACGTTTTAGGCAAACTGACCAACCCTAAATTTGCGGCTGAGTTTTATACTAAATACATCTACGGGATAGAGAAAAATAATTATGAGGCCTTATTGGCCAAAGCTGGCTTTACTGTTCGCAAAGCGGCACCGGGTAAGGCATGGTCGGGTTTAGCTACTACGTCTTTACGGGCGAGATCGGGACAGGCTCGTACGCTGGAAATACCGGGATTGGCTATTGTTGCCAGCACGATAATGGGTACACCACTTTATAAAGCCGGTATTGACGCGGGTGATGTTATTGTTAAAGTAGATGGCAAAAGTATTACTGACGTAACCGGGTTTAATGCTGCTGTCGCGGCTAAAAAGCCCGGCGATAAAATGACAGTCGACTATAAAAACCGTATCGGCGATCATACCACAACGGTAATATTAGAAGAAGCGCCGTTTTTAGAAGTACTAACCTTAGAACAGGCGGGCCAAACACCAACAGCAGAACAAACAACATTTAGAAACAACTGGTTATCATCAAAAGTTAAATAAAAATACATGAAAAAATTAATAATAGCATTTGTATTTGCAGGTTTATCGGCAAATAGCTTTGCCCAGGATGTGGACAGGTTGATAGATAAAAACGATGTAGAGCGTATCATCAAAATCCTATCTGCTGATGATATGCAGGGCCGTGCTACTTTTACGCCGGGAATTGAGAAAGCGGCAACGTTTATAGAAAACGAGTATAAGACCATCGGTCTAAAACCAATGGAGGGTAACTCTGGTTTCCGTCAAAACTTTAGTATGGTACATACTACACCAACTAAAGTTGAGATAAACATAAACGGAGTTGTTATAACCGACGACAACATAGCCGCAAAAACAGCAGGTTCTTTTAACTGGAATACCGGGGATGCAGAAATAGCGCATATTTCTGCCGATCAGGATTTCAGGAAAGAGTACAGCAATTATGCACGGGCAACAAAGAAATATCTATTGATTGTAGACCCTAAGTTTGCCACAATATTTAAAAGACTTCATGATCAAATGTCAAAAGGAAGAGTATCCTTAAAAAAGGAAGATGATGTGCAGCCATTAGTAGTTGTTTTGGGGACGTTTGACGACATTAAGTCATACAAAGTAAACGTTGAGACCAAAGTTGAATCACAGCCTTTATTTAATGTGGCCGGGATCATCCCTGGTAAAACAAAACCGGATGAGTTCGTGATCTTCTCAGGCCATTATGATCACTTAGGGATCATAAAACCAATGGAAGGTGATAGCATAGCCAACGGTGCCGATGATGACGCGTCGGGAACAACAGCAGTACTTAGCCTGGCTAAATATTTTAAACGGTTAAACAATAATGCCCGTACGCTAATATTCGTTGCCTTTACTGCCGAAGAGATTGGCGAATATGGTTCACAGTATTTTGCCACTACAGTAACGCCGGATAAAGTGGTTGCCATGTTTAATATCGAAATGATAGGTAAGGCATCTAAATGGGGAACGAATGCAGCTTTGATAACAGGGTATGAGCGTTCTGATTTTGGACCTATCCTGCAAAAAAACCTGGAGGGAACCGCGTTTAAATTTTACCCTGACCCTTATACCGATCAAAACTTGTTTTACCGTAGTGATAATGCTTCATTGGCAAGGGTTGGCGTACCGGCACATACCATATCAACCGACCAAATAGATAAAGACCAGCTTTACCATACCGTAAAAGATGAGTTTAGCAGCCTGGATGTTGATAATATTACCGCAACTATAAAGGCCATAGCATTAAGCTCACGTACAATTGTATCCGGGCAGGATACACCAACCCGGGTAGCCAAATTAGAAAGATAAACTCAGCATAAAATGGAAACGAAGCCGCATATTCTACCTCGCATAGCTATCACCGGTATAGGCACAGGGCTTTTAATGATGGCTTTTTTTACCACTATGTGGGCTGGTATTGCCGGTAGCGGCTTATCAGGCGCTATCAAATATGTTGAAATAGGTTTTTTCGCGGTGCTGATAATTGGGTTTATAGCAAGCGCGGTGTACTTCTTTATCGTTTCAAAACACTTCCCCAAATTGAGCGCCGAGGCCGACAAAGCGCGCGGCAAAAAAGAAGGAATGTGGTTTGGGATAATATTTGGTGCCGAGGGCTTATTTATTTTCTTAGGGATAAACATAGCCATAAATATGGGGCATGCAGAGTTGGTTATCCCGGTAATTGCTTTGGTAGTGGGGCTGCACTTTTACCCAATGGCTAAAATATTTAAACGCAGTATTGATTATTACATAGCCACATGGTCAACCTTAATTGCGCTTTGCAGCATCTGGCTCATTTTACACAATACATACCCAATAAATAATGTTATTGTGTTTTTAGGCATCGGTATGGCGGTATCTACCTCTTGTTATGGCTTGTATATGATCTATAAAGGGACGGGCTTTGTTAAAAGGATGCCTTTGGATGTGCAGTCGGCGGTGTTATAGTTCTTTCCGCATTATATAGTCATTCAGAAAATAAGGGCCAAAGGGAATGTCGACCTCATACATCATTTTAAAGCCCATTTTATCATAAAAACTTTTGGCCGGATTGCTGCGGTGTACGTTTAACTCTAAAATGTTTTTTCCTGCTGCTAACACGCGTTCATAAACAGCATTCAATAATAGTTTACCAACACCTTTCCCTTGTGTGGCGGGGAGCAGGTATAGCTTATGAAGGCGATATATATCCGGGTTCTTTTCGTCGGGTGAGTAGGCCGCGAAAGCTACCGGCTTTTCATCTTCCATTGCTAATAAAAACGTTTGTTCATTATCCTTTATTTGCCGGGTGATCGTTTCGGTCGAATACCTGTCGGCCAACATATAGATTATTTGTTCTACAGATAATATTGGCGAATAGGTTGGCCACCAGATCTCATGGGCCAGTTGTTTAATGGCTTCTGCGTCTTCTATGGTTGCTTGTTTGATGGTGTGCATAGTGTAAAACGATGTCATTGCGAGCGAAGCGTGGCAATCGCGAACTTTTCAGGCGTGCGATTGCTTCGTCGTTCTTCCGCGCAATGACAAATTCGGGTTATTAATGGTTCTCTTCTTCGTCAATCTTTAATTCAACAAGTGATGCTGTTTCACCGATAGCAAAATATTGCTCCAGTTCTGCAAGGGTTGATGAATTGGTAGCTATATCCTTAATGATCTTACCTTTTTCCATTAATAAGATACGGTCGCAAACATCAGTAATATGGTTAAGGTCATGGCTTGAAACCAAAGTAGTAACGCCCTTTTGCTTGGCATCCTTGATCATATTCTTTAACCGAAACTGTGTAGTAGGGTCGATATTGGCGAAAGGCTCATCCAACATTAATAGCTCCGGGTTCTGTAATAAACAAGACACGATACCCACCTTGGTCTGGTTGCCTTTTGAAAGATCGCGAATGTATTTGCCACGTTGTAAGATCTCGCCATTAAAAAAATCAGCGTAACCGGTTAAAAGATCGTCAACCTGGGCGCGGGTTTGCTGGTGCAGGCCGCCTATAAAGTAAAAGTATTCTTCGGGTGTAAGGTAATCTATTAAAAAGCCTTCATCCAGGTAAGACGCGGTATAGTTTTTCCAATGCTCATTGCCTGCCACGGATTGTTCTTTTGATAATACTTCGCCGGCTTCCGGGCGGATCAAATCCAGCATCATCCTGAACAGAGTGGTTTTGCCGGCGCCGTTATTACCCACCAGGCCAATGCTCTCGCCCTTTTTTATTTCCAGTTGCGGTATGTTTACCACAATAACGCCACTATAAACCTTTTTAAGCTCTTTTACTTGTATCATTATTATTTGTTTCTAAAACCATCCAGTACGGTAAATTTTCGTTTGTGAAAATCGGCTTCCAGGAACTTTATCCAGAAGTCGCGGGTAAATATGCCAACTACGCCAATCGCGGCTATAACAGCCAGACCAATATCGGCCAGGCCTAAATATTTAAACGGTAGATAGATGATGAATGGCGGCAATAACAACAGGAACGACAAGATCAGCTGCGTTGCGCCTACACCTTCCCAGTTAAAAGACGCGCCTTTGCTCAAATCAATTCGTTTGGCATTGCGGTTAGCAAAATAGAGTACAATATTTACGGTTACTCCCAAATTCCACAAATACATTATAAAATGGACCAATACTACATGCCAGCCAAAATAAATATAGGGGATGGTCAATAAAAATGCCACCGTTGACACGCCTGTAAATAGCAAATATTTTCCTCTTAAAAAGTTAGCAAAGCTGATCTTGCTAACCATTAGTCCGTCGAAATGCGAGGCCTGCCAGCTATACATAAATTGCCCGTAGTTGATGATAAATATCCCGGTCATGAACATACCTACAAATATTTTGAAGCCTTCCATCTTTCCAAATGCGGGGTTGGGGTAAAAGAACAAACCATAACACAAAAAGAAAAGCGACATCAACAATGCCGACTTAGGCCTTTTATTACGTAGGATCAGCTTAATTTCATTAGCTACCAGATCGCCGGTCTCGCCAAAATAGTTTAATATCGGATACTCGGTGCTGCTTTTGTGTTTAGCTTTTTTGGCGCTTAACTCTTCTAAATAAAGATTCTGTTTTAAGTAGATAAAGTTTAAATAATACATGCCGGCACCCAACGCTGCCGGCATCAATGCCAATACAGGCTGTTTAATTAAATTGCCGAAGAACAGGTAGGATATATTGCGGATGGAAATAAGGTGCCATTCCAAGTCGGCCATACCGATCAGGATTAATACCGCTGCTGCGATCAAAAAGATCCATCCGTTTAAGTTTGCTTTGCGTTTGATGTATAGCGCCAGGTAATTGTTTAGTACCGATAGCCCGAATATAGAAACGGCAAATGCTAAAGCGGTAACAGCACCGGCATCATGCAGTATTACTTTAAAAATAAAAGGGAAGAACAGCACAATGGGCCATAAATTAAATACAGAGAACAATGCTGTTAAAGCCAGGTAACCAACAATAGTGTTTCGCTTAATGGGTAGCTGTAAATATGGCTGTACTCTTAGCGTTGGCAATTCCTGCAATTGCAACCGCGAGAACAACTCGGCCAGGAAATAGAATAAAATGATACCGCAGAAAGAAAAGGTAAGCGGATCATGAGGGAACACCTTTTTTAAAATAGCATCGAGGAAGTAGCCTATCACTACCACGTTAAACAACAGGTATAATATTAAAACAGCCATTACTATGCGTACGGCTATGTTTTTACCGGTGTTCTTTGATCGCCAGAAGGCTTTTAATTCATGCTTAAAAAAGGTTGAGATCATATATACCCGTTATGCCTGATTGGTTTTAGTAGTGTAATTATAGTTAAATAAATTAATAATTCTGCTTAGTCTCCCTTCTAAAGGAGAGGGCCGGGGTGAGACTTTAATACTTATACCTATCCCCCCATAATTTTTTTAACCGCTCTTTTGACTCCTGTTCGCGGGCGTTGTTACCGGGTTCGTAAATTTTTGTGCCTTTTATGGCATCAGGCAGGAAATCAAGGTCTACAAAATTATTCTCGAAGCTGTGGGCATATTTATAGTCTTTACCATAACCAATATTTTTCATCAATTTGGTTGGAGCGTTACGCAGGTGCAACGGTACGGGCAGGTCGCCCGTTTGTTTCACCAAACCCATAGCTGCACCGATAGCAGTAGTAGCCGAATTACTTTTGGCCGATGTGGCCAGGTAAATAGCCGTTTGCGATAAGATCAGTTGCGACTCCGGCATCCCGATAACATTCACCGAATTAAAACAGGCCTGCGCTAATAATAAAGCATTAGGGTTGGCATTGCCAATATCTTCTGATGACAGGATCAGCATCCGCCGGGCTATAAACAAGGGGTCTTCGCCGCCGGCTATCATCCGCGCCAGCCAGTAAACAGCACCGTTGGGATCACTGCCCCGCATGGATTTGATAAAGGCCGATATGATATCATAATGTTGTTCGCCGGCCTTATCATAAAGGGCCATGTTTTGTTGCACATGGTCAAGCACCACCTTGTTGGTGATCTCTATTTTCTTGCCGGATATGGCGTTTACCAGCAGCTCAAATATATTCAGTAATTTACGGGCATCACCGCCCGACAAACGTAAGAGAGCTTCGTATTCTTTAATGTCGATCTTCTTCTCGCGCAGTACGATGTCTTCTTTCTTTGCTTTATCCAGCAAGCTTATCAGGTCGTCTTCGACCAAAGGCTGCAGGATATATACATGGCAGCGTGATAATAGCGCCGATATCACCTCGAAGGAGGGATTTTCTGTAGTGGCACCTATTAAGGTGACTATCCCCCGCTCTACAGCACCTAATAATGAATCCTGCTGTGATTTCGAGAAGCGGTGTATCTCATCAATAAACAATACGGGCAGCATAGAGCCATCTTCCTTTAAACGCGACGCGGTCTCAATAACCTCGCGTACATCTTTAACGCCCGAGTTGATCGCGCTCAGCGAAAAGAAGGGCCGGTCCAACGTCTGCGATATGATATAAGCCAGTGTAGTTTTACCCACTCCCGGCGGCCCCCAAAATAGCATGGACGGTAGCGCGCCGCTTTCAATGGCCTTACGCAATACCGCGCCCGGGCCAACCAGGTGCTTCTGGCCAACATAATCGTCCAGGTTTTTGGGGCGCATGCGTTCTGCTAATGGCGGCAAATTGTTCATGTAGTAAAAATCTGAAAAGGAAATGCTAATTCCTAAATTTTTTAGTATTTTTAAATAACAATTATATGATCAACAAGTTTACCCATTCCAATTTTCACGCCATCTGCGATGAGTTGGCATCAACCGATGTTGAGCTTGCTGCCATTATTCAATCCCACGGTTACCCCCCGCTATGGAGCCGTTCCAATACATTCGAGACTTTGGTTCATATTATTTTAGAACAACAGGTTTCACTGGCATCTGCATTATCAGCCTTAAATAAATTGAGAGAGCGGATGCAGGAAATAACCCCGGCAAGAGTGCTTTTACTTACAGATGAGGAGTTTAGAGCCAGCTACTGCAGCCGCCAAAAAACAGCCTACATTAAATATTTAGCTGAGACATTAATAAATGGGCACATCAACTTAACCGCATTTGAGCAAATGCCCGATGATGAGATCCGGGCCCAACTGGTAACGCTAAAAGGCATAGGTAACTGGACGGTGGATGTTTACCTGATGTTTGTATTACAACGCACAGATCTATTCCCGATAGGTGATCTGGCGGCGGTTAATGCCTTAAAGCGGATTAAAGGGTTACAGTCTGGTACTACCCGCGAAGACCTCCTATCAATTGCCGCGCAATGGCAGCCTTACAGAACGGTAGCTACCATGTTGTTGTGGCATTTTTATTTATCGGTACCAAAACCTAACAAACAAAAAGAGCAACCTATGTAGGTTGCTCTTTTTGTTTGTATACTAAACGCTGTTTATCTAAACGTTACACTTGTTTTACCCATGGTGTAACCATCGGCATATAACAAAATGGTATAAGTTCCTTTTTGGAACGGCTGGCTATACAACCAATCAACTGTATAATTAACGCCATCGTCTTTATAATCAATAGCGGTTTTGTAGGTGTATTGCAGGTCCTGACTATCGGCGTTAAATGTACCACTGTCGCCTGTAGTGATCAGGTTGCCTATTGGGTCAATAACACGAATATAGATATCATGCATACCTTTAACCGCGATGGCATTGCTTGCAACGGTAAAGTTGATCTTTAACTTATTAACGTTTTTGGCTTTGGTCTCATCGCTTTCCTTGCCATTCTTTTTAACCTTGTAGCCTATCACAGACGCGGCCCCAACTTTTATGGCCGATGCAACGGTCACTTTGTTGTTCAGGTCCTCATTTTGTTTTTCAAGCGTAGTAGCTTTTTCGCTTACGGTAGTCAGGTTGGTTTTTAATGTGTCTCTTTCTGTAGTTAACGATACGTTTTGCTTTTTAAGCTCGTCGATGTCGGCGGTGTATTTGGTAACAAAGTAGCGCAGTTGTTTTACATCCTCTTGTGCTTTGCTTAGCTCGGCTGT
The DNA here is from genome assembly GCA_040388175.1 of Bacteroidota bacterium. Taxonomy (GTDB): domain Bacteria; phylum Bacteroidota; class Bacteroidia; order Sphingobacteriales; family Sphingobacteriaceae; genus Mucilaginibacter. The sequence goes on from JAZKCG010000039.1 coordinate 46,018, forward strand.
GGTAAGTTTGCCTTTGGCCAGTTCGCTTCTTAAAACTTTGATCTTTGATTTAAGCGAGTCGTTTTTGGCTTGTAACTCGGCAGACATTTTAGTCTTACCTGCATTTACCTGCTCTATTTGCGCTTCTAAACTATCTAACTCTGTTTGTAACCTTGTTTTTTCATCATTCTGGTATACAATTTTTTGGTCAGATGTGTTTTTCTTCATGTACAAATACACGTCAGTGCCCAATAACGCTACTATTACTACTACTAAGAAGTAAATAACGTTCGAATTTTTTTTAGGCTCTTGTGCTGGTTGGTTCTCCATAAAAATTAAATGATTTAGTGTTTAAATGATCATCATATCCGGAGGGATTTTTCTTCAAAAAGACCGGTTGATGGTTTCCACATTAGTTGTTGTTAGCTAAGTTATATACGTAATAATGCGAAATTTATGATAATGTTTTAATAAATGACGATAAAAATTTACTCATCGTACTATAAATGTACCTACAAAGGGGTTAAAAGCAATTATTATTTGTCATAATAAACCAGCGTGTTAATGAGTTTATATCTTTGCATTTCTTAAAAAAACCTTTTAATGTTCTACTTACGCCATTGTATATTCCTTGTTACGTTATTAGTTATAACAAAAGCAAACGCCCAGACAGACTCTACCCTATTAAAAAAAGTTATAGGCGATCCAAAACGCGAATTTAGGGGAGTATGGATAGCTACTGTAGCTAACATTGACTGGCCCAAGCCCGGTTCAACTCCCGATCAGCAGAAGCAACAGCTTACCAATATATTAGATCAGCACCAGCGCACGGGGCTTAACGCGGTAATGTTTCAGGTGCGCCCTGCGGCTGATGCTTTTTACGCGAAAAGCGAAGAGCCATGGTCTAAATGGTTAATGGGCAAGCAGGGGAAAGCACCAGATCCTGCTTATGATCCGCTGGAGTTCGCCATTACTGAAGCCCATAAACGGGGGATAGAACTGCATGCCTGGTTTAATCCTTACCGTGCCACCCTGGATAATAAATACTCCGCCTTGAGCCCGACCCATATCACGAATACAAGGCCTGAATGGTTTTTTACTTACGGAGGCCAAAAACTGTTTAATCCCGGCTTGCCAGAAGTACGCGAATATATTGTAAAGATCATCTTGAATGTAGTTGATAATTATGATGTAGATGGTATACACATGGATGATTATTTTTATCCGTACGCTATAGCAGGGCAGAAAATAAATGACGCCGCGGCTTTCGCTGAATATGGCAGCGACTTTAGCGATATTAAAGATTGGCGTCGCGACAATGTGAACCAACTGGTAAAAATGCTGACCGATAGCATTCACAAACACAACCCAAGAATGAAGTTTGGTCTCAGCCCGTTTGGAGTTTGGGCCAATAAATCGCATAACCCGGAGGGATCAACTACACAGGGTCTTGAAACTTATTATGAGCAATATGCCGACTCGCGTAAGTGGATAAAAGAGGGTTGGGTAGATTATATTAACCCGCAGATGTACCGCCCTATTGGGGACAGATTGATCCCATTTGATAAATTATTGGCCTGGTGGAGCGATAATACCTATAACAGGCATTTGTATATTGGCCACGCGGCTTATCGTATTAATGAGCATAGATTAGCAGCCTATCAAGACCCGGCAGAAATGCCTAATGAAATACAACTGATAAGAAGTAATCCGCGGGCACAGGGCAGTGTGTTCTTTAGTTCACAATCCTTAACAGATAACCGATTGGGTTTTACCGATTCATTGCGGTTAAATTATTACAAACATCCGGCACTGCCGCCGCTGATGTTATGGCTGGATTCTATACCGCCTAATACCCCTCAAAATTTACAGGCTTTGAAACTGCCAACCAGTAATAATGTACAATTGACCTGGGAAGCACCATTACCGGCTAAAGATAATGAGACGGCTTACGGTTATGTGATCTATCGCTTTGAAGGAGAGGAGAAGGTAGATTTGGCAAAGCCCGATAATATATTACATATACAATATGATACCACGCCGCTTTTTGTGGATACAACAACCCAACCAGGCAAAACTTATTTATATATATTGACGGCAATAGATAAGCTCAAGAACGAAAGTGACCGTACCCCGGCTATTGCGGTTACCATACCATAGATATTTATTATCTTGCTACATCATGAGGGCAGTAATACAAAGGGTGTCAGAAGCAAGTTGTAAGGTAGATGGCAATATTACCGGCGAGATAGGCTTAGGTTTTGTGATTCTGCTGGGCATTGAAGATGCCGATACAGAAGATGACCTGCAATGGCTGGCTCAAAAGATAACCGGCCTCCGTGTTTTTGGTGACGAAAACGGTTTGATGAATAAAGCGTTGGCCGATGTAGATGGAAGCATCCTGCTGATCTCGCAATTCACCTTGTTTGCCCAAACCAAAAAGGGCAACCGTCCGTCATTTATAAAAGCTGCCCGCCCGGATAAGGCCATACAGCTTTATGAGCAAATGGTCAGAACTTTAGATACCATCACCGGTAAAAGAACCGCTACCGGTATATTTGGTGCCGATATGAAGGTCTGTTTGATCAATGATGGGCCAGTTACCATCATCATGGATACTAAAGACAAGGATAATCACTAATATATGGAACTATCTGAAGCACAAAAACTGGTAGACAACTGGATAAAAACCACCGGTATCCGTTATTTTAACGAATTGACCAATACTGCCATATTAATGGAGGAGGTAGGCGAGGTCGCCCGAATCATGGCCAGGCAATACGGCGAACAGTCTTTTAAGAAGTCGGATACCGAAGTTAACCTGGCGGATGAAATGGCCGATGTGCTATTCGTACTGATATGCCTGGCCAATCAAACCGGGATAGACCTTACCGATGCGCTGCAAAAGAACATGGAAAAGAAAAACATCCGCGATGCCGACAGGCATAAGAACAATGAGAAGTTGAAGTGATTTCTAAAATGTGTCATTGCGAGCGTTAGCGTGGCAATCGCACGTAAGCTAAGTAAACTTGCATAGTTCGCGATTGCCATACTCGTCCGTTCGCAATGACAGTATGTTTATAGCGGGCTATTTTAACTTCACCAGCTTCTCGCCATCCAAAACAGGTATAGCTGTAGTCAGATCAACTTTTAAACAGAACTCAATATCAGCTTCGATACCTAATTTTTTCAAACGTTCGCTGTGCGATGTCTTTTTGAGATAACCATCAAGGTCGTTTTTGGCTAATTGATACAGATCATTTGCAGCTATGGCGGGGTCGTCAACTACAAAACCGTGGCCTTTTAACTGTTCAACTACGGCACCGGCAAAGAGGGTGTCTTCCAGATTAAAATTGTTTTTCCAGCCCGAGCATACCAGTAGGATATTCTCGTTTTGTTGTTTCAGCCAGTTACAGATGGCGGTAAGATTAATAAATGCGCCTATAACTATTTTTTTGGCGCTGCGCGATAGGTGTAAGGCATGGGTGCCGTTGGTGGTAGTTAACACGATGGTCTTACCGGCAACTTTTTCTTTGGTATATGAGAATGGCGAATTGCCAAAATCAAAGCCTTCAACAACTTCGCCATTGCGTTCGGCAGCTAAGAGGTAGTCAAAGCCTTTCTCGAGGTATGCGCTGCACTCTTCTACCTGGGATACAGGGATAATAGCCTCTGCGCCATTTTCGATACCATAACAGATAGATGTAGTGGCCCTGAAAATATCAATAACTACAACGATGTAATCCTCGACATTATAAAGCGGGATCAACGCGGGGGTAAGGCAAACTTCTAATTTGCCCCCTCCGCCCCCTGAAGGGGGAACTGACTGCGTGTTTAAACTCATGGTAACGTTTTAGTTCCCCCTTTAGGGGGTTAGGGGGCTTTATAAAAGGGTGGTTTAACGATCATCGCCTTAATGCTGTTATCGCGTATTTTAACAAATATCTCGGTTCCTTCTTTGGCAAAGGCAGTATTCACATAACCCATACCTATAGCTTTCTGTAAAGACGGCGACTGCGTACCCGAGGTAACTTTACCTATGTTATTACCATCGGCATCAACAATCTCGTAATCATGACGGGGGATGCCACGGTCTATCATTTCAAAACCAACCAGCTTTTGTTTTACACCGGCCGCCTTTTGTTCCTGTAGGGCCGCCGAGTTGGTAAACTCTTTGTTGAACTTGGTTACCCAGCCCAAACCGGCTTCTAAAGGCGATGTGGTATCGTCAATATCATTGCCATATAAGCAAAAGCCCATTTCTAAACGGAGCGTATCACGTGCGCCCAGGCCTATTGGCTTAATGCCAAATGGTTCGCCGGCTTTAAATACCGCGGCCCAGATAGATTTGGCATGTTCGTTGTCAAAATATAGTTCGAAACCGCCTGCGCCGGTATAACCGGTAGCCGATACGATGACGTTATCAATACCCGCGAACGTTCCTTTTTTAAAGGTATAGTATTCCATTGATGCCAGGTCGATATCGGTAAGACTTTGTAGCGCTTCGGCAGCTTTAGGGCCTTGTACGGCTAATAACGAGGTGCGGTCTGATATATCTTTCATCACCACGCCATCGGCATTAAACTGGCTAATCCAGTTCCAATCCTTTTCAATATTCGATGCGTTTACAACCAACATATAGGTCAGCTCGTCAATACGGTAAACCAGCAGGTCATCAACAATACCGCCGGTTGTATTGGGCAGGCAAGAGTATTGTACTTTGCCATCATATAGTTTAGAAGCGTCGTTACTGGTAACGCGTTGTATCAGGTCGAGCGCTTTATCGCCTTTTAAAATGAACTCGCCCATGTGGCTTACGTCAAACACACCTACGGCTTTACGTACGGTTTCATGTTCGGCGTTAATGCCGGCATACTGCACGGGCATGTTATAACCGGCAAAGGGCACCATTTTGGCGCCGGCTTTTATATGGGTCTCGCTTAAAGCTGTGTTCTTCATGCAAAATTATATTTGGCACAAAAGTAGTAAAAATGCAGGCAGGTTGCATTAGATAGTAAAAAGGATTTTGACGAGGTAGAATAGCACTGTTTTGTTTCACGCGAGTGTGAAACAAATGAAACACGTGAAACAAGAATTTTAATTAACGTATTGAAAATAAGATGGTTGCTAAAATGTGGTGAAACAGAATGAAACAACTTATTCGTTAGGATTTTTATGCATGATTGGTGTGTAATTAATTGATAATTAAACAATTGCAATTGAATGAGCTTTAACAACGTGAAACAAAAAAAGCCCGTTTATAGCACAAGTCAACCGTGACACAATTCTTATGCGCTATGCAAAAAAACCAACTAATAAGTTGGCTTGGTAATATCGCTTAAATTACATAGTCGTCCGAAGTCGGAGACATTCGGACAGCGGAATTTCGCCATTTATCCACACAAAACCACATTATATCATCGCCATCGCTCCCGCAAGCGTCTCGCTTGTGGCACGCTGTTAATCAATAATTATATTAATAAGTCCTTTTCTATCGCAATAATCCCGGGCACTACTGTATAAATATTCATAATCATATTCAACAAAACCGGCTTCTACGGGATTATTGTGTGTGTAATCGATTTTTTGCTGTATAACGTGAGCGCTCCATAATTCTATAGGATGATTATTTTGCTGCCAAAATTGGTTCTTGGTATTATTTGAATTTGTTTGTGCCGCTTTTCTGAAGGAGTTTAATAACCATTCACGGCGGCTCTCGAGCATATTTTCTTCAATTAGTTTTATTAGTTGTTTGGAGGTATATGATTTGAAATCCCTTATCAATTCTTCGGGCTTTTTAATGTTAGATCTGAAAACTAAATGCACGTGACTTGGCATGATACACCACGCGTATATTTCCATGCCTTTATTAGCAACGCAGTGATTTAATTTTTCAACCAGGCAATCAAAATAAACCCTTCTTACAAATACATCTACCCAAAATACGGTGGCAAAACTTATAAAGTATAAACCCTCAGGATTATGGAACTTATAATTACGACTCATTACTTAAAAATACAACTTGAAAGAGTAAAAGCAAGGAATTGTGGGCTTGTCTTTTTATTTGTGTTACGGCGGCTACGGCCACAAGCGGGACGCTTGCGGGAGCGTTCGATTTATAATCTATTGCTTACAACACGCCTCATAAAACTTCACCAAATTTTTGGTAACCAGGTTAATGTCATGCTCTTTTTCTGCCAGTAAGCGGGCGTTCTTACCCAGTTGGATACAATAGTCTTCGTCGCGGATGCATTTTTGCATGGCAGCAAGAAATTCTTCGCGGTTATTGGCTATCAGGATGTCATGGCCATTGGTAAAATTGATGCCCTCGGCACCTAAAGAGGTGGATATAATACATTTCTGCATAGCCATACCTTCTACTATTTTTACCCGCATACCACCACCTGATACCAGCGGAACGATCATGATGGATTTGCTGTTCACAAATTCCAGCGCGTTATCTACTTCGCCTTGTATAAAGATCTTGCCCAGTGCTTCGTAATCATCAAAACGCTCGGGGATATCATTGCCGGCCACATAGAGTTTTACGGGCAGGTCGCCGTTGGTGATATCATTTACAAAAGTATCCAGGAACCATTCCATGCCCTCGCGGTTAGGCAGCCAATCTAACGATCCCAAAAAGAACAGGCTGGGGAACTCGGTCTTACTGATATCCACCACATATTTTTCCAGCCGCAAGCCAATAGGTAATACTTCAATAGGGACGCTTATGCCGTATTCCTCTAACGTTTTTTTATCCTGGCCGGTAAATACAACAATGGCATCAAATTTATTGAGCTGCTGCTGCTCGTAATTCTTGATCCGCCGCGCATGCATCCGCAGGTATGATCTTTTAAAAGGGTCCAATTTTTGCAAAGACAACCGCTCCCAGATCTGGTTCTCTATGTTATGCCCCCGGTAAATGAGTTTGGCTTTGGAGTGCTTACGCACAGCAGGCAGATATAAGGAAACAAACAGGCCCTCGAACTGGATGATATCGTAATTGGTATTACGCAGCTCGCGTATCAGCAAGGTTTCAAATTCCGGGTCGTAATAGCGGTCTACGTTAAATGATGTCTTGCTGAACAGATTAACGGCCACCCCAAACACGGTAACCGTAGTGTCAATGTCATAAGCGCGGTAGTTTATTTTACCCAGCAGGTCCTCGTCAGGCAGTTGGCTTGAATGATTATGCCGTTTGGCATTAAGTGCCACCAGCGATACTTCATGACCATCATTAACCAAACTCTTGATGGTATTGGCCACCACAATAGCATAACCGCCATTTTGCGGAAATGGTACACGATGACTTAGTATAAGGATCTTCAAGGGCGTTGGGTTTTACCAAAAATACTATTTATACCCTATAGAACCAAAGCCCCGGGTACACGTAATGAGGATAGATCATCAACAAAAAGTAAAAAAACAGGATCCTTGCTCTGAGACGCAAAATATTGCGCCTCTACAATTTATTCATCCTTATCGGAAGTGACCCTAAAAGTAACGCGATGGTAAGGGGTAAAGCCCAGTCTTAATACTGCCTGGCGATGCTTTGCGGTTGGGTAACCTTTATTGCTCAGCCAGTCGTACTCAGGATGCTCGGCGGCAATTTGTTTCATATAATCATCGCGGTAGGTTTTTGCCAGTATGGATGCCGCAGCTATGCTAAAGTATTTCGAGTCGCCTTTTACAATGCATTGGTGCGGTATGGTTGGGTGTTTGTTAAAACGATTGCCATCTATAATTAAAAACTGGGGTTCTAAATGCAGTTTGGCAATGGCCCGGTGCATAGCCAGGAAAGACGCGTTAAGGATATTGATCTCGTCTATTTCTATATTATCAACAATGCCTACGGCGTGAGCTATGGCTTGTTGCTCAATCTCGGTACGCAAAGCGTAGCGTGCTTTTTCGGTTAACTGTTTCGAGTCGTTAAGCAGGTCATGGTCAAAATCGGGGGGCAGTATTACCGCTGCCGCAAATACTGGCCCGGCTAAACAACCGCGTCCGGCTTCGTCGCAACCTGCTTCCAGTAGTTCATGTTGAAATCTCGCTAATAACATTGGTCCTTAAACGTTGAGCGTAAAATTATTATTTTATGAGTAGGCGTTTTTAAGGATTTATCAACATAGCCGGCGATCTATTTCCTCGTCTTCGCAGGGGTCTCTCGAAGAGGACCCTGCGGAGCTGTGAATCGGGGCTGAACTTTTAAGACAAGTTCAGCCTAAAATATCCGCAGTGTCAATATGGTAATATCATCAATAGGGCGGCCTTTTATACCGTTATTTAAATAGTCTAACAAGGTTTCGTTAAAATAAACAGGGGCCTGGTCGCCATTCTTTAAGGTAAAATCAAGTAACCCATCTTCGTCCCAAACCTTATCGCCGTAAGGCTCAAAATCAAGCAAACCGTCGGTATAGTTAATAATCAGGCTGCCCGGGTCAATGTCAATTTCGGCCTCGTTTAAAAAAGGTAGCTGTTCAAACGCGCCTATCATGGTTGTGCCTAATTTAAGCTGAATAACCTCGCCATCGTTATATAATATAGGGGCATTGTGGCCTGCATTGATGTAACATAACCTGCGGGTACGCGTATTGTATTTGGCAATGAACAAGGTTATAAATTTTTCGCCTTTGGTGTTGGATACTACTTTGTGGTTTAACCGCTCCACAATATTGGTCAGGTCGTCTTCAACGGTGGCCCAGGCATGCAGGCTGGCCTGGAAATTGGCCATTAGTAATGCCGCGGATACCCCTTTGCCAGATACGTCGGCAATGCACCATAAAAACTCTTCGTCGCTAAGCCGTATAAAATCATAATAATCGCCGCCAACGTTTTGATGGGGCAGATACCGGGCGTCTATTTCAAGATGCTCATCTCTATGTGCGCCTAAAGGAATAAGCATATTCTGTACCTCGGCAGCCAGTTCCATCTCGCGTTCTAAACGTTCTGCCAGCAATCGTTCGCGAAACAATCGTTTATTCTCTAATGCCACCACTACCACATTTATCAGGGTCTGGATAAAATTAAGATCATTATTGATCATCTCGCCCGAGGTGTTGAAATCGCCTATCAATGCAAAGGCCACAGCTTTACCTTTATGATATATGGGGATAAAGTAATCGTACTTTTTAAGGATATCGTTGGTATTACCGGATAGCGATTCGGGGTTTTTTACCCGTTTTAAGGTGGCGCAAGCTTTATTTAGGGTGCTGATGCTTTCTATATCGCCACCATATTTTGATATGCAAATATATTTACCTCCCTTGGCTATTAAAAAACGAAAAGCGCCTATTTGTAAAGAGGTTTGCAAAATAACCTCGAGCATCTGTATGAGCACAGGTGTGCCCGCATTTTTGTTAATAGCCCGTGTTACCTCTAATAAAGAGTTTAACTCAGACTGTCTTTTTAATAATAACCTGATTAATTCGTCTTCGCCGGAAGACTGTCCAGTATTTTGCATTTCGGTATCGGAGATACTAAATTACAAAAAAAAATATGAATCAGATGCGGTTGCTTTGCGATTTTATATCGAAGGCATCTCTTAACCCTACTGTTACCAGGTTAAAGGCGTATACAATAAGCATAATGGCCACCCCCGGAATGATAGATAAATAGGCCGAATCCATAATGATATAGCCATAATGCTCCTTGATCATGCTGCCCCAGGTGGGCATGGGCGGTTGCGCGCCGAAGCCTAAAAAGCTAAGCCCTGCCTCTAATAAAATTGCTGATGCGAAGTTTGAGGATGCCATAACTAATATGGGCCCTGCAATATTGGGCAAAATATGCCGACGAATAATGCGCCAGTTATTATACCCCAAAGCCCGGGCTGCTTCAATGTATTCTGACTGTTTAACGCTGATGACCTGGCCGCGTACCAAACGGGCAACCTCGACCCACATTGAAAGGCCTACGGCAATAAAGATCTGCCATAAACCTTTACCTAATGCAAAAGAGATAGCGATAACCAATAATAAAGCAGGAAGGGCCCATAAGATATTCATGAGCCAACTTAACGCGGCATCTATCCAGCCGCCAAAATAACCTGCTATGGCACCTACGCTTACGCCAATCAGCAAACTAATAATAACCGCCATTAACCCAACCGATAAGGATACGCGCGCGCCTAATATTAGGCGGCTCAGCATATCGCGGCCGTAGACATCGGTTCCTAATAAAAAGGTTTTGTGGGTGATATGCTCTGATTCAATTTTATCTATAAATCTTTTGTATAGAGCATCGCTTCTTGAAAATCGGCCCGGATGAAGTATAACTTCATTGTTTATATATGTTGGTTTGCCACCTCTTACAACTTCAAAAATATTGTAAGATTTTTTATCAGGTTTATCCTCGTCGCCAATATATTCATCAACATATATTGAGTCTTTAAAGAACCGATAACTGGTAATTGGGATATCCCGATAAAAGTCCGGCTGGCCATACAGCATTTTAGTAAAGAGGTTAACGGTATCAACAGGTTCTGCTTTTTTAAGATGCAACATCATGAAGGTTGCTCCGGGTTTTTTGATGCTAAGCTGTATGGTTTGATCATTAGCCTGTGGGGTCGAGTCGGGCATAATCAGGTAGCCCAAAACAGCAACAATTACACAGATGATAATGAACAGCAAACCGGTAACGGCAAATTGATTGCGTTTAAATATTTTCCAGGTGCGCTGTGTGGGAGTAAGCTCTGCCAAAGGAGTTTCTGTTCTGTATGGCTAAAGATAACACGATTTAGTGATTTTAGGATTTTGCAGGATGGGTTAATGATAAAGATGACTTTTATTTAACCTCACGCCCCTTCCAGACATATTTTTTGGTATTGCCTATTAGTCCCACATAAACAAAATACAGGATATGGATAGGCGAAAGCAGGATCAATAGATAGACTAATGATTTCCGTTTAAAAAACTGCATGATAGGATACAGGAAAATGAGTTCAATCACATATTTCAATATAAACTGGATCATGAACAGTTTGAAAAAACTGCTGTCATACAAACTAAGCACCAGGTTTGCCAGAAGCGACACGTTAAACAACCAAATACATACGGCCAATGCCACTATTTTTTTGTCTTTGTATTTTGTCGATTTTGAAGCCCAGCGCCTGCGTTGTTGTAAAAACTCTTGCAGGGTATGTTTAGCATGGGTATATACAATCGCTTCCGTCAACTTTAAAAATCCAATTTTATAAGGGTAGCGTTCTGCCACTTTTTGCAACAGCAGTTCATCATCGCCCGATGCAAGATCATCTATCCCGGAAAAACCACCTACTTCGTAAAAAATATCTTTGCGGTAAGCCAGGTTGGCACCGTTACAGTTTGACGCCCGGTGATTACCCAAAAAAGCGGCGCCAATGCCTATTAAATAGCCAAACTCTAAGGTTTGTAGGCGTTCAAAAAGCGATGTCTCTTCAAAATAAGTTACCGGCGAAGAGATCATTACCGGCTGCTCGGCTTCATAATAGCCAACAATGGTTGATAGCCATTTTGTACCCATGCGACAATCGGCATCGGTAGCTACCATTAAGTCGCCGGTTGATATTTCTATGGCTTTAGCGATGGCTTTTTTCTTGTAAGAATTTAAGGTTTTTGACTCGTTAAGCTGTAATAGTTTAACCCCGCGATCAGCATAGCTACTTATAATTTCTGCCGTGCGGTCTGTAGAATGGTCATCTACAATAATTATTTCAGTTAGATGTTTAGGGTAATCCTGCGCCAGGATATCTTCTATAGTATAATGTATACGCTCTTCTTCATTGCGGGCCGCTATCAGAACGGTAACTTTGGTGGTAAAGCCGCCGGTGTTGGTTTTGATCCCCTTTAAGTTGGCCCACCCCTTTATAAAATAAGACACCAACAACACATAAGCGGCTGTTAGTAAAAAGCAAATGATACTATAAATTACGATCAAAGAATTTTAGTTTAAATATGAACACAGACCCCAAAATAGCAGGAATAATTAAATTGATAAACCAAATGGATGTAAACGCGGCAATTATGGCTACTTGCTGATGCGTTACATAGGCAAATAACGTAGCCGAGGCGGTTGCACGTACAGACACATCTAATAAATCAAGCGATGGTAATGCCGACTGTATAAAGAGTACGATAAATACCAACAATAGAATATCTATTAAAGGAATATCCGGCACCAGTAAATGTATAAGAAGGCAGTATTGAGATGAAAAAATGCAATACCGGGTCAAACAAAAACCAATAATGACTACCAGCTCATTAAACTTATAGGCTCCCATAATATCAAAAAACCGATGATATTTTTTAAGAAACGATATGCTGTTTAACAGCTTTACTAACCATTTTATATTGAAATAACAGACTAAGAACAGTGCAATAAGGGCTAAGGCCATTAGCAAAACGGCAAAGTTTATCCAGGCATTAAAGTGCAAAAACGTATAAAAAAACCATACCGTAGCGCTGGCACCCAGTACGTTGGTAATTACATTTTGCCCAAATGAACCTACTGCCATAGCAAAAACACCATGTATGCGTTTACGCGGTGGCAAAAACATAACCCTGCCGCCATATTCGCCAAGGCGGTTGGGTGTGAAAATTGCCCAGGTTAGTCCGCAAAAAACGCCTTCAATGGCTTCCCATAAGGATACAGGTGCCAGGTAACGGGTTAAGTGTTGCCATTTTAAACATTCAACCAGCCAATTGGCAAACATTAACAACACCACCAAACCCATAATGATCATAACATGGGTATGGTCAAGCTTGCTTATGGCGGTTATAAATTGATTTAACTTATCGCCTTTGGCTAAATACTGATGATATATAAACGCGAAAGCCAATACCAAAATGGTGGCTTTTAAAAAATAAGAGAAGACTTTTTTAATGGTAGCGGTCAACAGTAAATATTTTGTGCAATGTTACAAAAAAGAGTGGCAAGTCTTGTTTTGGTGATACAATTACAAAAAAGGGGGTGATTTGTTTGATGCAGAGGCTGATCAATAGTGATATCTGCATTGAAAAACGATCAGGGTATCATTATCAATCTTGTAAACTAAACGATGTTCAAGATTAATGCGACGAGACCAATAACCAGCCAGGTTATGCCTTAAAGGCTCGGGTTTGCCGCTACCCTCAAATGGTGTTCGTTCGATCTCTTTAATCAGAGAATTAATCTTCTTTAATAAAGCCTTGTCGGTGTTTTGCCAGTATAAATAATCTTCCCATGCCTGGTCAAGAAAAACTATTTTCATTCTTCAATGAGACTTCTTTCTTTACCTAAACCTTTTTCATAGTCTTCAATGCTTTTTAATAACCTTGTGGCATTTGCTGGGCTTTTAAGCAGGTAAAAGGTTTCTTCCATACTTTCATAGTCAGATCTTGAAAGCACAACAACATCTTCTCCATTTGCGCTGGTCACAAAAAGCGGTGCATGGTTATTTCTAACCTTATCCAAATAAGATTTAAGCTGTTGTCTGAAAGAGGTATATGTGGTGATTAACATATTATAAATTTTAATAAAGGTAGATATAATTGTTTACCTGTACAAGTTGTTGTACGGGTGCATTATTCTAAGTTTATTTTATAAAATTTGGTGTTATCGAATGAAGGATCGTTAGTAGATATGAAGAGAGTATATTTATTATACCAAAAAACATAACTCGGGGCTATAAAGGGGTGTCTATCAAGCCTAATATAGGCTAAAGTAACAAAGTGGTTGTTTTCATGCCTCCCAATTTGGATGCGCTGTTCCATATCTGTAGCAGACCCTTCCAAACAAATAAAACTTCTTTTATCTGTATAAAAAATAGGCTTTTCAAGCAAAGTATCTGTTTTCCCCGTTGACTTATTTATTAGATAATAACGCTCAGTATTTGTCTCTATTTCATGAATGACGGCTACCGAATTAGTATTTAAATCGCCCTCATAAATGTATTGTAGAAACTCACCATTATCTTTAAAAACGAATTTATTTTTTGCCGTTTTCAACTCAATAACACCGTGCGATTTTAACTTTAATAAGGGTTTAGTAATTAAATCAATTGCAGGAATGTGTTTATTAAATTCGGCTTTAGTTATTGGAGTGGCTTTTTTAATAATGTTTTTTTGAGCATATGTTGTTGATGTCGCCAAAAAGAGTAAAAAAAACATTCTAATCTGCATGATTAAATATACAGGTATAAATTATTACAACCCCATTTCCTTTTTCAAAAACTGACCCGTAAAGCTGTCTTTAACTTTGCATAAACCTTCAGGTGTGCCCGAGAACAGGATGTTTCCACCACCAGATCCGCCTTCAGGACCTAAATCAATCACGTGGTCCACCACTTTAATTACATCCAAATTATGTTCTATAACCAGCACTGTATTGCCTTTGTCAACCAATTGATACAAAACGCCCAGCAATACATTGATATCTTCAAAGTGAAGGCCTGTTGTCGGTTCGTCCAAAATGTAGAAAGTATTGCCGGTGTCTTTTTTAGAAAGTTCTGTAGCCAGCTTAACACGCTGCGCTTCGCCACCAGATAGTGTAGTTGACGACTGCCCCAAACGGATATACCCTAAACCGACATCCAGCAAAGTTTTTACTTTACGATAGATAGACGGTATATGCTCAAAAAACGGCACCGCGTCTTCAATACTCATGTCCAAAACATCGCTTATAGATTTGCCCTTATAGCGTACCTCTAAAGTTTCTCGATTGTAACGGCGTCCGCCACATTCCTCACAGGGTACTTGCACATCAGGTAAGAAGTTCATCTCTATAACTTTCATGCCCGCACCCTGGCAGGTTTCGCAGCGGCCGCCTTTTACGTTGAACGAGAAACGTCCCGGCTTATAACCACGGATCCTTGATTCGGGCAAGGCCACGTACAGATTCCGAATATCTGAGAACACCCCGGTATAAGTAGCCGGGTTCGACCGTGGTGTACGGCCTATGGCCGTCTGGTCTATCTCAATTACTTTATCAATATTTTCTAAGCCCTCTATCTTTTCATAAGGCAGCGGATGCTTTTTGGCCCTGAAAAAATGGTGATTTAAAACAGGGTATAAGGTCTCGGTTATCAAACTTGATTTACCACTGCCCGATACACCGGTAACGCCGATCAGCTTACCTAACGGAAATTCAACACTTACCTTCTTTAAGTTATGGCCCGTAGCTTTTTTAAGTGATAGGGTCTTACCATTACCCTCGCGTCTTTTCTTCGGAACGGCAATTTCGCGTTCACCGTTGATGTATGAGGTAGTAAGGGTATGGTGTTTCATTAGTTCGGCAGGGGTGCCTTGCGCTACCACCTGGCCGCCGTGTACACCTGCTGCCGGTCCCATGTCAATAACATGGTCGGCTTCCAGGATCATGTCTTTATCATGCTCAACCACCAATACGGTATTGCCCAGATCGCGCAGGTTTTTGAGCGCGTTTATCAGGCGCTCGTTATCGCGTTGGTGCAGGCCGATGCTTGGCTCGTCCAGGATATACATTACGTTCATCAATTGTGAGCCTATCTGTGTGGCCAACCGGATACGTTGCGCTTCGCCACCCGATAGGGTCTTAGCCGTACGGTCGAGCGTTAAATAGCTCAATCCCACATCCATCAGGAACACGATACGGGCGCGGATCTCTTTTAATATTTCTTTGGCGATGACGTTCTGGCGGTCATTTAATCTATCCTCTAAATTAGCAAACCAAGTTTGTAATGTGCTAATATCCATAATGGATAGCTCGAATATGTTTTTATGGTCGACCTTAAAGTTCAACGACTCCTTCTTCAGCCTTGCGCCATCACAGGTCGGGCAGGTTTTCAGTACACGATAGTTTTCCATATCGTCCATACCTTCGTCGCCACGGCGTTCCTGCTGCTCTTCCAGCATTTTAATGATGCCGTCGAAAGTTATCTGGTAGCTTTGTACGTTCCATTTATTGTATTCGACAGAAACCGTCATCATTTCGTTGGTGCCGTTCAGGATGATGTCCAGTTTTTCGCGCTCCAGTTTTTCTATTGGTGTCGATAATGAAAAATCAAACTTCTTAGCCAGTGCTTTCAATACCTGGAAGATCCATGTTTCACGATATTCGCCAAGTGGTGCCAAACCACCATTCAGGATGCTCAGTTTAGGGTTAGGGATAACCGAGGCCTCATCCACCTCAAAAATATAACCCAGGCCATTACATTTCTCGCAGGCGCCGTAAGGCGAGTTAAAAGAGAACGTGTTAGGCTGCGGCTCATCATAAGAGATCCCCGAAACCGGATCCATCAAATATTTACTAAAGTAGGCTACGTTATTATCCTTATCGCCAATACGGATAATGCCTTTGGCTATCTTTAAGGCGGCTTGTATAGAAGTATATAAGCGCTTGCTATCCGCTTCGCTAACGATTAGCCGATCAACAACAATATCAATATCGTGGATCTTGTATCTATCCAGCTGCATTTTAGGTTCAACATCGGCAATAGCGCCATCTATCCAAACCTTTAAATAGCCTTGTTTGCGTATCTGCTCAAACAACTCGCGGTAATGGCCTTTGCGGGCTTTAATTACCGGGGCCAAAATATTGATGGGTTGGCCCTCAAATCGATCAAAAATGGTTTTCAAGATCTGGTCCTCGCTCATACGCTCCATCTTCTCGCCGCTAACGTACGAGTAAGCATCGCCGGCACGGGCGAACAACAAGCGCATAAAATCATAGATCTCTGTAATGGTACCGACTGTCGATCTGGGATTTTTGCTGGTGGTTTTCTGCTCTATAGCGATAACCGGGCTTAGGCCAGATACCTTATCCACATCGGGGCGTTCCATGCCGCCCATAAACTGGCGCGAGTAGGCCGAAAATGTTTCCATATAACGGCGCTGACCCTCAGCATAAATAGTATCAAATGCCAGAGATGATTTGCCGCTACCGCTTAACCCGGTAATAACTACCAGCTGGTTACGCGGAAAAGAAACATCAATATTTTTTAGGTTATGTACCCGGGCTCCGTAAACTTCAACTTCGCTTTGTTCGCCCAGGTCTATATGTTTTTCGCTCATTTTTTGAATTATTGAGTTATTGAATTATAGAATTATTGATTTGGAAAAAGTTGGAAATCAATAATTCAGTCATTCAATAATTCAGCATTAAACTGCCCGCAAATGTAAACAAAAAAGCCCGATCTGTCATCTGGACAGGCCGGGCCAATAAGTGCTCCGTAATAAAATTTTACAGTAATGTGCTATTCGGTATCAATAAGTTTTTAGGGTGTAAATAGCTGTAATAGTTATTATAACCATATTTTGAAGGGTGATCAATAATAGCTTTCATGGCTATCAGGTTATATACATAATTGCCTGTTTCGCGATTTAGCTTCATCCTGAAATAATTGTCTTCGCTTTGCTTCCTAATGGCTTTGGCCAATTTAATAGAACCATTGTTGTAAGCAGCCGCGGCCAGTGTCCAGCTTTTAAATTCGCCATGCAGTTCTTTAATGTACTTGCACGCAGCTATAGTAGCCTTGCGGATATTAAGCCGCTCATCAATACCATGCCCTACTTTTAGGCCATACGTACGTGCAGTGCCTGGCATAAATTGCCATGCGCCTGCCGCGCCTTTAGGCGATGTACCTTCTTTTAACCCTGATTCAACTAAAGGCAAATACTTAAAATCTTGCGGAATACCGTATGCTTTTAAAATTGGCTCAATAATTGGGAATAATTTATCGGCTTTACGTTGCAGTATATGCGATTGAACAGCCCTATAGTTATGCTTTTTAAGTGAATATTGTAATTTTTTATTCACTGCATTGTTTACAGGGATGGCCTCATTAGCGAAGCTGTAACCGGTTGCATTATCATAATTGTAAGAGATAAACTTAGATGTTGTATTGGCCGTTTTTGGCCGGGGTTTAGCAATTGTGGTGCTGCAAATGTTAAGCTTGAAAATGACAGCCAGAACCAGTATTACGGAGCACGTAATTAAGTGTTTGTTAGTCATTTTTTTTATATTCATAGAACAATCCATTTTGGTAAATGTTGTACAAAGGTACGGTATATAAAGCAGACTGTCAAACACTTAACACCCCCTTAGTGTTTTGAGTTTTTTAAAATAGTTTAAAAATCGATGTTTAAAGGGGTTTAAACGCTGTTTTTGAACCGATGAAAAAAAATGAAAAAACTGATATAAATCGCTCTAAAAACCGTACTTTTGACCCTCACGCTGCGAAAGCGCAAACTAAAAAACTATGGTATTTAAAAGACCAACCAACAGTCGCGACGACAGGAACGACAGATCAAAAGGCCCTTCAAAAGGAGGCGACAATAAACGATCTTCTTCCACCCGTGGAAACTCTTCAAAAAGCACGGACAGACCAAGCTCAGACAGTTCTAAAAAAAGATATTCAAGTGGCCCGGCTGCAGAACGCAGTTCTTTTTCATCAGGTGGTGAAAAGAAAAGCTTCGGCCCGCGCAAACCATATTCTGGCCGCCCAACAGGCGATAGCGAGGAAAGACCAAAAAGGGGTTACGGTACCGAAGCACAAGGTGATAAAAAAAGCTTTACACCACGTAGTAAACCATACGGCACACGCGATACAGGTAGTGATGACCGCCCAAGAAAAAACTTTGGTGGCGATAAAAAAGATTTCGCGCCAGGCAGCAAGCATTATGGCACCCGTGAAGGCGGCAGTGATGAGCGTCCTAAAAAGAGTTTTGGTAGCGATGATCGCCCTAAGAAAAATTTTGGTGGCGAAGGCACTTTCAACCGTAAACCAAAAGGTTCAGATTTTGGCGATAAGCCTAAAAGGGCCCCTGCAAGTTACGGCAACACGGATAAGCCCGCGGGCGACCGCAAGTTTACCGGCTCAAAGCCGATAAGAGGTGAATTTAAACCAGGTGATAAGCCTTTCCGTAAACCAGGCGACAAACCGGTTTACGATAAAATAACCCGCGACCGCGATGCGCCTGTAAAAACATTACGCGCAAAAAAACCACTCAAAAAATCAGAGGATGACGGATTGATCCGTTTGAATCGTTACATAGCTAATGCAGGGATCTGCTCACGCCGTAAGGCTGACGAACTGATTACCGCGGGAGTTGTATCTGTAAACGGCATAGTGGTTAACGAGCTTGGTTTAAAGGTTGACCCGATGAAAGACGAAATACGCTACAACGGAGAAACACTTAAACGCGAAAAAAATGTTTACGTATTGCTGAATAAACCGAAAGACTATATTACTACAACCGAAGATCCACAAGAACGCCGTACAGTAATGCATTTGGTGGAAAAAGCCAGTAAAGAACGGATCTATCCAATAGGAAGGCTTGACCGTAATACCACAGGTTTGTTATTAATGACCAATGATGGGGATTTGGCTGATAAGCTTTCTCATCCGCGCAGCAATATTACTAAATTGTACCAGGTTGAGCTAAGCAAAAGTTTGGCCCAGGGCGATCTGAATAAATTGCAATTTGGCTTAGAACTGGAAGACGGACCAATAAAACCCGACTCAGTATCATATGTAGCCGGTGGTTCAAAAAGAGAAGTGGGTATCCAGATCCATAGCGGTAAGAACCGTATCGTTAGGCGTATGTTCGAGCATTTGGGTTATGAGGTGGTAAAACTGGATAGGGTGGTGTATGCCAACTTAACTAAAAAAGACCTGCCACGCGGCCGCTGGCGCTTCCTTGATGAAAAAGAAGTTATACAGTTGAAACATTTGATAAAGTAAAACTCAAAATAAGATATGGAGAAACGCCCCGCAACCACGGGGCGTTTTTTTATGGATTTTATTTAACTTGCACGTATAAACCAATAGGTCTTAAACTAAAGCCATGAAAAGATTATTGTTCCTGACAGTATTGTTATTGCCTGTAGTAGGTATCGCACAAAAAAAAAGTAAAGAACCCAAAGTTTTTGATCTGGTAATAGGTACCTATACCGGCGACTCGCCAACCTCAAGCAAGGGTATATATGTTTATCGCTTTTATGCGGAGAGGGGCGAAAGCGCTTATTTAAGCGAGGTTGAAACATCAAACCCTTCATACCTTTGTATAACCCAGGATCATCAATATGTATACGCCGCTAACGAGTATTATGACAAAGGCATGGGGGGCATAACCGCTTTCAAGCTTAATAAAACTACCGGTAAACTGGAAGAGATCAATAGCCAGAAAGCTATCGGCACACCAGCCTATATATCGGTTGATAAAGATCAGAAAAATGTATTTATAGCCAATTATGGCGGGGGCAGTATGCAGGTATTCCCAATTAATAAAGATGGATCAATAGGCGCATCTGTGCAAACAATACAGGATAGCGGCATCGGTCCGGATAAAATGCGCCAGGCACAACCGCATGGACATTCGGCAGTATTATCGCCCGATGATAAATATGTTATGTTCTCTGATCTGGGTATTGATAAAATAAATGTGTTTCGCTACCGTGCTTCAAAAAACCCGCCGCTTATGCCGGCAACTACACCGTTTGTGAGCACAGCAGGTGGTTCGGGCCCACGCCATAGCGATTTCTCGCCCAATGGTAAGTTCATGTATAATATACAGGAAATGCATGCTACCATAACTACTTATGCTTATCATGATGGCGAATTAAAGCTACTACAAACTGTTAAAATGATGCCCGATGATTTTAAGGGAACAAATGGCGCTGCGGATATCCATGTATCGCCGGATGGTTTGCATTTATATGCTACTAATAGAGGTAGTGTAAATGAGATCCTGGCTTACGCTATTGATCCGGAAAAAGGCACATTAACTTTTATTGACCGTTATAAAACAGGCGAAAACCCACGCAACTTTATTATAGACCCGACAGGTAATTTCATATTGGTTGGATCGACCCATAGCGTTAACACATTTAAAGTTGATAAAGCGTCGGGTAAACTGGCGTTAACAGGTAAGCCTATCAGGATCGAGTCGGCTGTTTGTTTAAAAATGGTACCGGTAGAATAGTTAAATCATATCAAGCTTTGTTTTACGTTGGGTAATCAAGTAGTCTGCAAACAATAGTCCACCAGCTATGATGATCCCTATTAAATAAAGCGGCGGCAAAGCATTTATTGTTTTTAAAACCGCGGCTAACTTGTTTTGATCTGCGGTATTTGTTTGAGGCGAATTTGATAAACCGATCAGTAATAAAAACACCATCGCGATAGCAATAATAGCATACCATGCTTTTTTAGTGATGATAGGCTTATAAGTAACAGAGAGTGGCTTTGTGCTTATTTGGGCCATTACATTGGCTGTAAAACTAAATGAAGGCCCTTCGGCAGGTTGCTGTTGTAATAAGGCTTTTAAAGCAATTTCGCGCTCCACTTCGGCTTCAATGGTTTGCATTACCGTATCGGTAAAGTTGGCCACAGGTTGATCATCGGCCCCCAACTTTATCACTTTTTTAAAGATGTCTTTTTTATCAGCTTTCATCGTTCAATATTCTTTTCAGTATCTAACAAAAACTTTAACTCTTTTTCCAGCACCTTACGTGCTCTGAACAGCTTTATTTTAATATTGGTTTTTGATAACCCGGTAATTTCTTCAATCTCTTTTATAGGCAGATCACTGATATAATATAAGGTAATCAACGATGCATCCGTTTCGGGCAGCTTGTCAATCGCTGCCCGTACGTATTTTTTTACTTGTTTTGCTTGCAGCAGGTCTAACTGCCCCGGTAAATGATCTGCTATTTCTAACTCATCAACCAGTGCAACAGTTTCTACCCGCTTTTCTTTTAACCGGGTTACTGATTCGCGGTATACTATGGTATATAACCAGGTAGAGAACTTAGACTTCCCCTCAAATTTATGCAATTGCTGGTAGGCTTTTATAAAACAATCCTGCGCTATATCCTGCGCATCATCGCTATTACGTAATATTTTTATGGCGATGCTATAAACCATATCCTTATACCTATCAACCAAAAAAGCATAGGCGGCCGTATCTCCATTGCTGATCTTATCCAGGAAGTAACGGTCTTCAATATGCTCCATTGTACATGAGAGTGAAAAAACGCAAGGTTGGTTACAAAGAAAATTATTTTAAATATTTTGTATCCAAGGTAACAGATCTGCTGTCATATGGGTAAGTTGTTAATAATTACTTAATTTATAGAAATAGAAATCATGCAAGAAGTTACAAGAGACGCAATAGTATCACTGGCCGCATTTGCGGCAGTATTTGGAATGGTATATGTGTTTTTAATGACACGCCACCGCGAACGGATGACCATGTTAGATCGCGGCCTGGTTACATCGCCGTTCAATCAACCCCAGACCGGATCATTAACCCTAAAGTACGGAATGTTTTTAGTAGGCATAGCCATTGGTATTTTAACAGGATGGATATTGTATAACTACTGCGGAATGGAAGATGGCGTTAGCTACACAGCAATGATCTTCCTGTTTGGCGGCATTAGCCTGATAGCAAGCCACCTAATTGTAAAAAAGCAAAAGACAGAATAGTACTTAATAATCTCACCCAGCTCCTTTTATTTCTAAAAGGAGCAATACACTAAAACGAAGCAATAAAACAGGACTTAAAGGCAGGCATTTGGCTGCCTGCAGGATGCCTTTTGCCTAATAATTTGACTATGAAACGGATCATACAAAAACTTAAAATCCTGGTAACCGCCACGTTGGTGCTGTTTGCACCAGCCCTGATGGCCCAAACTAAAACTGCCGATACTACGGCGAAGCAAAAAGATAACAACCTTAAGGAAGTTACTATAAAGGCTGATAAACCCATAATTAAACAAGAGGTTGACCGCATAACCTACGATCTGCAGGCCGACCCGCAAAGTAAAATCAGTAGCGTATTAGAAATGATGCGCAAAGTACCTTTTGTTACAGTAGACGGTAATGAAAACATCATGCTTAAAGGCAATGCCAGTTACAAGATACTAATAAACGGAAAGCCGTCAAGCCTCATGGAGCGCGATGCCAAAAGCATATTGAAAAGCATGCCCGCATCAACCATACAAAAGATAGAGGTATATACCACTCCGCCTGCTAAATACGATGCAGAGGGTTTAGGTGGTATTATTAATATCATAACCAATAAA
Source organism: Bacteroidota bacterium (assembly GCA_040388175.1). Taxonomy (GTDB): domain Bacteria; phylum Bacteroidota; class Bacteroidia; order Sphingobacteriales; family Sphingobacteriaceae; genus Mucilaginibacter. The sequence continues at coordinate 69,016 of JAZKCG010000039.1, forward strand.
AAACTGGTTGATGGCTATAACGGAACCCTGAATATCAATGAGCGCACACCAACCGGGCCGGGAGCAGGAACATCTTTTACGGCAAAGGCGGGCAAGCTTGGCCTGTCGGTATTTGGGGGTGGTAATCTTAATGATAACCCTACAACGACTACACTAAACATACGCAATACTACCGGCACCAGCCCAACATTACTTAACCAGATGGGGAGTACCCACTCTGATAATAAGAACGCTTACCTGGGTACAGAGTTAAGCTACGAGATAAACCAGTATAACCTCGTATCTGCTCAGTTTAATATTAACAGCAGCCGTAATAATGGCTTTAGCAATCAGCGCTCTTTATTGGATCAAGCCGTAGGTACCACTGCCTACAATATCGGCAACAACAGTACTGGCGGGGGTAATGGTTTTGATGCCGGATTAAATTACCAGATAGGGTTTAAAAAGGATAAAATGAGGTTGTTGACTATTTCTTACCGATATTTTAAATACAGTAACAATAGCCATGCTGATATCGCTTTTAACAACCGCGTTAATTATACCGATCCTGATTATAACCAGGACAATACAGGTAGCGCTTCTGAGCACACGGCACAGATAGATATGGTAAAAGGGTTTAAACAGTGGACCGTTGAAGCTGGCTTAAAAAGTATTTTCAGAGATAATTCCAGCGATTTTCAGTCGAATGTGTTTAACCCAGGCTCTGGTAACTTCGAACGGGTTACCGCCCTGTCAAACCAATACAACAGTACTCAAAACATATTAGCGACTTACAATACCTGGCGTTATGCTACTAAAAAGATCGACGTAAAGGCGGGCGTCCGTTTAGAGCATACTATTACAGATGCTGATTTTATTTCTACATCGTCGGCAGCGCATCAAAGCTATTTGAACCTTTTGCCTTCAGTCGCTATTAATATGCCCCTGGATGCTACAGAGAGCCTTAACCTGGGCTTTAGCCAGCGTTTAAAGCGGCCAGGCATCAATAAATTGAATCCGTTTGTTGATCGTTCAAACCCTAACTTTTATTCGTCCGGCAACCCTGATTTAAGCCGCTCGATAGTAAGCGATCTGCGACTGGGTTATAGCCTGTCAAAAAAAGCCAACTTAAACGTGAGCGTTTTTTATGATTTTGGTAAAAACCTTGATCTGTTAGTAGCAACGTTTGATCCGGCCACTAATATAACTTACAGCACTTATAGAAATACAGGTTCGGTTTTTGGGATAGGCAACGCCATCAGCTTTAACTATCCAATATCTAAACGCTGGGACATCAGTATAAATACCAATGCTATGTATTTTGAAATAGAGGGCCCGGTTGACGGCACAACAAGTAAACGGAGATTTGTAACCTTTAGCAGTTTATCATCTACCAATTATAATATAAATGATAGCTGGCGTGTGGGTGCATCGGTTGCTGTTAACGGGCGTAACCCAACAGGTTTGCAAGGCTCCACTAAGGGCTTTGTAAGTCCGTCTGTTTACGGCAGTAAACAGTTAATAAAAAACAAATTGACCTTGTCGGCATCGGCAAGCAATCCGTTTACTAAGTACCGCGACGCTATCACTGATACAAAAGGGGCCAACTTTACACAGATTGTTACCAATCAAAACTATTTCAGGACATTTAACTTCAGTCTGAACTATAATTTTGGCAAACTGAAAGACGGACTCAAGAAAACCAAAAGAGGTATTAATAATGATGATGGGGCGCGGTAACGAAGCGCGGCAGACAGTGAAATCAGCAAAAAATATTTTTTAAGCTGATTTTACTATCTTGCAGGTAAAAACCAATTTAACCTGCTTATTTATCATGAAAAAGAAACTGCTTTTAGTAACCCTTTTATTGCCCTTGTTTAGCGCTGCACAACGAAAATATGACCTGGTGTTAAGCGGGTATACCCCAACCAGTACAGACAAAGGAATCTCAGTTTACCGTTTTGATTCAGAAACAGGTAAAGTAAGCTTGTTAAGCCAGGTTGAAGGATCATTAAACCCCGATTTTTTAGCAATAAGTAATGACAACAAATTTGTTTATGCCTGCAATGTTGGTGTTAAAAATAGTGATGAAGGGGATGTAAGCGCATTTAAATTTGATAAGGCCACTGGTAAACTAACCCTAATAAATAAGATAGCCGGTGGTGGTACCAACCCGGTGCACATCAGCATTGATAAAGAAAATAAAAACGTGTTGGTGTCTTATTACTCAAGCGGAAGCGTGTCGGTTTTACCCATAAATAAAGACGGATCGCTGGGAGCGGTTTCGCAGACAATACAATATACCGGTTCCGGCCCGCATAAAAACCAGAAAGGCCCGCATGTACATATGTCTATGTTCTCGGACGATGGAAAAACCGTATTTGTTGCCGACCTGGGCACCGATAAAATAGACATTTACAATTATGATAATACAAAAGTGCAGCCGCTAACACCGGCCAACCCGGCTGTCGAGCTAACCAGCCCGGCAGATGGCCCGCGCCACATGGAGTTTTCGCCTGATAAAAAGTTCCTGTATGTGATACAAGAGTTGAGCGCCTATGTGCGGGTGTATAAATTTAACGAGGGCAAACTAACATTTGTACAAACCATTAACATGATGCCCGACGGATATGACAAAAATGGTGCTGCAGATGTACACCTGTCGCCAGATGGCAATTTCTTGTACGCCTCTGTTCGGGGCAATGCCGACAAGGTGGTGCTATATTCGGTAAACAAACAAAACGGCAAGTTAACTTATATTGAAAAATACGATGTAAGTAAAGCGCCAAGAGGTTTCACTATTGATCCCACCGGCAGCTTTTTAATAAGCGCGGGCCAGGATGGTAATAAGATAGACTTTTTCAAGATAGATAAAGCAACCGGCAAGCTAACGCTAACAGATACCAAAATAGACTTACCACAAATAACCTGTTTAAAATGGGTAGCGATAGATTAATGAAAATAATTTAAAAGATTTTCGGCAGTTATTCGTCTGCGTTAGTATGTATTCAACCTTATTAGCATTACACTCTTTAACCCGGTGGCTGGTTTTAGGTAGCTTGGCCTTCGCTCTTTTTCGTGCCTATCGGGGTTGGCTGTTAAATAAACCCTGGTTAAAGTTGGATGGTACAATACGGCATGTTACTGCTACCATAGCGCATATTCAATTAATATTAGGGGTATGGTTGTATTTTATAAGCCCCATTGTTAATTATTTCCTGCATAATTTTAGCACGGCAGTGCATGAACGGGCTATCCGGTTTTTTGGTATGGAGCATATAACTATGATGCTGATAGCGATAACCCTCATTACCATCGGCTCTGCCAAAGCCAAACGCAGATTGACAGATAGAGAGAAATTTAAAACGATGGCTATCTGGTATACTGTAGCTTTACTGGTTATTTTAAGTTCTGTACCATGGTCATTTTCGCCTTTGATAAGCAGACCAAATTTCAGACCTTTTTAAGCATAAAAAAGCGGGCAGAGGGACCCTAAACCGCCTACCCGCAAACAACAATTAATATACAATGTCTTGACAACACAATTGTGTTGTTTCGATATATTAGTTAGTACGAGTATAATTTGATAGCGTTGCCTGATCTTTTAAATTATGTAAACAAAAAAAGCCGCTTTTATAAAGCGGCTTTGTACTAAATATAATTCGGAAGTTATTCTGCAAGCAATTCGTCCAGGTTGCCAAGGCCCATAGTAAAGCCTTCTTTGAAGCCCATTTGTACAATTTTCTCCAGATCAGCCTCACTATCAAATGATAGCACTATCTCCACTTTTGATCCTGTAGCGGTCGCGCTAAATACATTATGCCAATTCATCGGCGGGAAGTTTTTATCTACGTTACCTTGTTCATCACAAAAACTGGCTGTTGCATCAAAGCTTTTTGCCGGTGTTATCGCGGTAAAATCAACCCGGCACCAGGCTTTTTCGCCATTTGGGCCTGCCATACAATACAGCCAAAAGCCGCCAACCTTAAAATCTAAGGTTTTGGTTATAGTTTTCCACGGTTTAGGTGCCCACCATTTATCCAATAGTTCGGCTTCCGTCCAGGCTTTCCAAACCTTTTCAACCGGTGCGCTAAACGCACGGGTTATGTTTAATTGTTTGTTGTTCGGGTCTTTTAAAATTTCGGTTTCGTGTGTCATGATTGTTTGTTTTTAAAGGTCTGTTAATACATCATCTAATTGGTTAAAGCGGTCCTCCCAGATTTTGCGGAAGGTATCCAGCCATTTGTCTACTTCTTTCATTTTATTGGCGTTAACATGGTAATAAATTTCACGTCCGGTTTGTTTTGGGGTAACCGCTTCGCAGTCGGCCAGTACCTGTATGTGTTTAGATACTGCCTGGCGGCTACTGTTAAAATGTTCAGCCAAAGCATTAGGCGTCATGGCTTGTATAGCCAGTAAGGCTAATATGGCTCTACGGGTCGGGTCGGCTATTGCCTGGAAAATATCTCTTCTCATTTTATTTGCAACTGATTGATTGCAAATATATATGCAACTTTTAGGTTGCGCAAATTTATTTGAAGATATTTTCTATTTCAGTAAAAGACAACGCATTTAAACTGTGTTAATTGAAATAAATCTTTACTTTTATTTACCAAGTAACCCATGTACCTCATGTCTGTTTTCAATCAACAAAAAGTCCTTAGCCTGTTTGTGGCGTCGGTCCTGTTTTTTAGTGTAAATAATACCATGGCGCAAAGCGCGGTTAATCTACAGGGCTTTAATAAAAAGAATGGTGTTACCGTAAAAGCTACCGGTTCCAAAATCGACCTAAGCTGGCCGACAGGCGCAACAGAGCATGGCCGGGTAGTCTTTGACCTGGATAAAAATAATCCGCTATTTAAAAACATACAGGCTACTGGCAAAGGCGGTTATAAAGAAGTTGCCGCAAATTTGAACCCGGAGTTTATCCTGACTATTGGCAAGCGCGATCTGATCTCGCAAAACGGCTGGAATATCTTTTTTGATCGCGTACCGCAAAAACCATTTAAGGCTTATAAAATAGAACTCAATAAAACAACCGCTTCCGTTAAAAGCGAAGGTTCGCGTACTATTGTAAGTATAGGTGGTGTAAAGGCAAGCACGTTTAGTGGCCATATAGAAGTGACGTTTTACAATAATAGTCCGCTGTTTAATGTAGCGGCGGTTATGGCTACCGATGTGGATTCGACAGCGATGGTTTATGATGCCGGTTTGGTAAGTGATAACCCCAACTGGAGCAAGATCAGTTGGGCCAAAACCAATGACGAATTTACCAATGCACCTTTCTCGGCTACCGATACCAGCAAGAATGTAGCGGTGAAATATCGTACTATAATAGGGCAAACAGCAAATGGTAGCCTGGCTGTTTTCCCTGCGCCGCATCAATATTTTTACCCGCTGGATGAAGCTTTCAACTTGAAATTCACCTGGTACGGTACTAATTATCGCAAAATGTTATCCGGATACGGCATCGGCATCCGCCAGGATCTTTATGGCGACCACCGGTATGTGCCCTGGTTCAACGCACCTCCGGGAACACAGCAACGCTTAAATTTTTTCTGTATGGTTAGCGTGGCCGATGGCAGCAGTACTTTAGAAAAAGTAAAGCAGTTTACCCACAACGATAAATTTATCCCCCTGCCGGGATATAAGACTATGTCAAGCCATTTTCATAATGAATACACTACCGCGGTACTGCTAAAAAACAAACCGGTAGAGGCCGAGCCGGGATATGTGCGCGTGTTTAAGAACCTGGGCGTAAATATTGTGCATCTGGCCGAATTTCATGGCGCGGGGCACCCCAAAGGACCGGATGAATTACGCCTTAAAGAGTTAAACACGCTGTTTAAAGAATGTGAAAAAGAATCGCACAGTAATTTTCTGCTATTACCCGGCGAAGAGCCTAACGAATTTTTTGGCGGCCACTGGCTGGAGTTTTTCCCGAAACCCGTTTATTGGGTAATGTCGCGTAAAGATGGTGTTCCTTTTGTGGCCGAGGATAGCCGTTATGGCAAAATATACCATATCCGTGATAAAGACGATATGCTTAAACTGTTAGAAACAGAAAACGGCCTGGCCTGGACCGCTCATGCCCGTACCAAAGGGTCAACCGGGTACCCGGATGCTTATAAGGACGAGCCCTTTTACAAGTCGGGTCATTTTAACGGGGCAGCCTGGAAAAATATCCCTGCCGACCTGTCAACAGAAAGAATGGGTAAACGTGTTTTCGACCTGATGGATGATATGAGCAATTGGGGTTTGAAGAAAAAGGTACTGGCCGAGTCGGATATATTTACCATTACGCAGGATAACGAAATGTACGCGCACGTAAATGTCAACTACTTAAAAATGGACAAACTGCCGGAGTTTAAAAACGGCTGGCAGCCTGTATTGGATGTGCTGAAAAGCGGTAATTTCTTCTCGACCACAGGCGAGGTGTTAATACCAACCTTTAAAGTAAACGGCGCAGAAGCCGGGTCGACCATAAAAGTAAATGCTGCTACCCAATCTGTTGTTGATTTTTCTGTTAAATGGACCTTCCCGCTAAACTTTGCCGAGTTGATAACCGGCGATGGGAAAGGCGTTTACCGTCAGCGTATCGACCTGAAAAAAACAACCGCATTTGGCGAAAAGAGTTTCCATGTACCTGTTAATCTGAAAGGTAAAACCTGGATCCGTTTAGAAGTTTGGGATGCTGCGGTTAATGGTGCCTTTACGCAAACGGTTTGGCTGAATTAAGGACAGTTTATGGAATATTAGTGATTGATGCATCTTAAATACAAAGGTCTTTGTTATATTAGTATAACCAAATAATCCGCCTTATCATGATAAAAGCATTCCGCTTATTAATGGTGTTACTTGTTATTGCAACAGCAAGCGGACGGCTCTATGCGCAAAACGCTAAGCTTTATTTGAATAATAAAGAGATCGCATTTCAATCGGTTCATTTTTTAGACGCGTCAACAATAGACTCGATTAACTTTTATACCGGCACGGAAGCTAATGCAAAGTTGAACCTACAGACAACCGGTGTTGATAGCGTGTATGTGATCTTTGAAAGGGATCTGTCGGACGTGGTATCTTACTATCAATTGCTTGAGCGATATCATTTAGATAATAGGGCACGTGCTTTGCCCTTAGACTTGAATTCGGGTAGATACGATTATGTTAAAGACCCACAATTAATGATGTTTAGCATAAATAGAGTTACTCGTGTAGCCGTTGAAATGGCGTATAAAACAGGCATCGATTATATCAACATAGATCATATGTATAATCGGCCATATATGGGTCCCTATAAAGGCATTGGCAGCGCTAAAGCCCGCAGAACGCTTACCTGGCTACAGGGCTATTTTGAGGGTTATGGAGATAATTTTTACTATAAGCAATATAAAGGAAAATGAAAAAGGCAGCATTGATTTTATTAATAATGTTGACATGCTTATTTAAAGTTAAGGCACAACATATCCCCGGCAGCAGAATAGATTCGCTTGATCACAGGCCTTTGTTGATGATAAATGGCAAAAAGGTAGACCCGCTTTCATTCTTTACGCTTGATAGGCAGCAATTCAAAAACTTTAAAGTTATTACCCCGGAACAGGCAATGAAAAGGTTTGGTTATGATGCGGGGAAATTTGGTGCAATTGAGATCACCCTGGTTAAAGAAGCTAAACTTTTAAACTGGACACAGTTGGCTAAACGGTTTTACTTTATAGCAGATCAGTTACCGGTTAATGGTCATTTTAATTGGGGGTATGGAGGGTTAGATTTTAATGATCCCAGGCTTTTTGCTGCAGCGCCATCAACAATAACTTATTTCTCTATTGGAAGAAGCCATGAGGCGCCATATGGGCAGGTCGTTTGGATTGCACAAAGGGGTGTATTACCCCCAAAAAAAGAGATAAAACCAACTCCATTTGATAAAGAAATAGGCGCGTTTGAACAAATATTTATTATCGAATCCAACAAACGGTCTGCAATAGAAAATGCAAAACCATTATTACAAGGATGATAGCCTAACCCATAAACCAAACCACACCCAAAATGAAAACACTTCGTTTACTAATGCTATTACTTTTTAGCGCGGTAATTGCTAACGCGCAAACTGTAGACAGCACAGAGATAAAATTCAAAAAGGTACTGGAGGATAGTAAAATGATTTTTACTATGCCGCCTAACTTTGTCGCTATTCCAATAGTAAAAAACCGGCAAATGCATTATGAGTATGCCATAAAATCTGTTGATAAGCCCTATGAGATCCGTTACTCAATTGCGCCAATGACCATAAAAGCCTTAGCGGATATGTACGAAAAGGATAAAAGCAAGGAAGAGCTTACTGCTAAAACCTTATCTATGACAGTAGCGCTTAATGTTGGCGGCGGATCGTGGGACCCAACAATGGGCTTCGGCCCATTTCCGCCGCAATCTGTTAAAAGTGAATTTGGTGCCGATTGGGGTGGTACCTGGTTTATCAATGTTAAAAACAACTCTTTTGGTACCGAATATAAATACTGCGGGATGACTACCTTGCACAAAAGCGGTGCTGCAGACGCCTATATCATGTACTTATGTAACTCAAAAGAAGATCTGATCGCCCTAATGAAAGATAATATGAAGATAGATGGTCTTTTTTACGCTCTTAAGTTTAAGCCATAAGATTTTCAGAACTATCGCCAAATCTGTAACAATTAGCTAACATATAGCGGGTTATATCTTTAATTTGTTGTGTTTAAATTTACGATATTGTAAATTGGTATTAAACCACTTATTAACTGATATTACCATGTCCGAGACCAACCCTCCGCACAATGTTACGGGTAATGAAACCGAACTTGCCCGCCGCGATTTCCTGAAAATAATGGGTATTACTACTGTCGGGCTTCCGCTTGCAGGGTTTACCGGCTTTGATGGAAAAGGAGTGTCGTTAGTGGTGGACCCTAAAGAGGCCATTACCCAAACAGCACCGGCACAATGGGCCATTACTGAGCTGGAAACCGCGCTAAAGGCTAAGAATATTGGTGTTCAGTATGTTACCGGTTTAGATAAAGCAAGTGCAGGCAATCTATGTATCGCTATAACTGCATCAACGTCGCCCTTACTAAAAAAAGCAGCTGTTAGTATTGCTGCTGTACCAGAAGCAATGGGTTTAGTACCGGCTATGCACGGCGCAAAACCAATTTTAATAGCGACCGGTTATGATGAGCGTGGGCTGATCTACGCCCTGCTTGAATTGACCGACAGAGTTAATTACTCCTCCGCACCTTTAACCGCGTTACATATTGCAAAACCAATAGTTGAACAACCGTTAAATAAAGTGCGTGCCATTAATCGCCTATTTTGCAGCGATATTGAAGACAAGCCCTGGTATAATGACCGCGAAATGTGGCCGAAGTATCTCACCATGCTGGCTACACAGCGCTTTAATCGTTTCAACCTGACTTTTGGTATCGGTTATGACTTTTTAAATGGGGTAACAGATGCCTATTTCCTGTTCGCTTATCCGTTTTTATTATCGGTGCCAGGTTATAATGTGCATGTACCACAACTACCGGATGCCGAGCGCGACCATAACCTGCAAATGCTAAAGTACATCAGCGAGCAAACCGTAGCCCGTGGCATGGAGTTTTGTTTAGGCCTTTGGATGCACGGTTACGAATGGATAAAGGCGCCTAATGCTAATTATACCATCGAAGGCTTGACCAAAGAAACCCACGCGGCCTATTGCCGCGATGCGATTAGTCTGCTATTAAAAGAATGCCCGGCCATAAGCGGTGTAACCCTGCGCATACATGGCGAGAGCGGTGTGAATGAGGGTAGCTATGAGTTTTGGAAGACCGTATTTAGCGGCGTCGCAACCTGTGGGCGTGTGGTACCTATAAATTTACATGCCAAAGGTCTTGATCCCGAAATGTTGAATAACGCGATGACTTCGGGTGTGCCGATATCGGTTTCGCCGAAGTATTGGCTCGAGCATATCGGTATGCCTTATATGCAGGGTGATATCCGCGAAATGGAGATCCCCAAACCCAATAAGAAAGCGTCCAAACTCATGAACCTGAGCGAAGGTTCGCGCAGTTTTACACGGTATAGTTATGGCGATCTTTTAAAAGAGGGACGTAAATACCAGGTTATACACCGTATCTGGAGCGGTACGCAACGCTTTTTGTTATGGGGCGATCCGGTTATGGGTGCGGCACAATCAAGGGCGTTTAGCTTTTGCGGCAGTGATGGTGTCGATCTGATGGACCCCTTATCATTTAAAGGCCGACGCGGTTCGGGTACCCCCGGCGACCGTTGTGCTTACGAGGATGTATCCCTAAGGCCAAAATGGGATTGGGAAAAATACTTATACAGTTTGAGAGTGTTTGGCCGCACACTTTATAACCCTGATACAGATGCTGATGTGTGGCAACGCTTTTTACGCAGAGATTTTGGTGCCGGTGCCGCAGGCGCACAGCAAGCGCTGGCCCATGCAACACGAATATTACCCACTATTTTAACAGCCCATGCAGAGTCGGCAGCTAATAATGCTTACTGGCCAGAGATGTATACCAATATGTCGATAGTAGCGGTATTACGCGACCCGATAGGTGACACGCCATCGCCCCATGTTTTTGGTGCGGTTAGCCCGGCCGATCCGCAATTGTTCCTGGCCATTAATGATTTTGCCAAAGAATTGGTGACCGGCAAACACAGCGGTAAATATACCCCGCTTGAGGTAGCGCAATGGCTCTATGATGATGCGGATGCGGCCGAACATTCCTTACAATTAGCAGCTCGTGCCACTAATAAAACAAAGGCGGGGTACAGGCGGCCGGTTATTGATGTTAACATACAGATAGGTTTGGGCCGCTTCTTCGCGTGTAAATTCAGATCGGCGGTATTGTATCATATTTATGAACAAACCGGCGACCGTATAGCGCTTCAGGAAGCGCTGAAACAATACAAACAGGCCCGTGATAATTGGTCGAAATTAGCTAATACTGCCAAAGGTGTTTATATGAAAGACGTAACTGCCGGCGAAAATACCTGGTTGCGCGGCCATTGGCTGGATCGACTACCCGGAATTGATAAAGACATTGACAGGATGGCTAAAATACTGGAAGATGCCAAATCAAATGGTACCAGGTTGCCTGAGGCCATTAAAGCGGTAAACACGTGTTTAGGCCCGGCGCAACGCACGGTGGCCAAATGCAGTCATCATCAACCTAAAACATTTGCGCAAGGCAATGCGTTAACCTTGCAGCTTAGTTTTGATAAAGCACCGGCGTTGGCACGGTTATATTACAGGCATGTAAATATGGCCGAACGGTATGAAAGTGCAGAAATGAAAGCGAACGGAAATAATTATGAAGCAACCATACCGGCCAGCTATACACAGGCCGGTTATCCGCTTACCTATTATTTTGAAATAGAAGAAAGCCCGGCATCGGTTGTGCTGTATCCCGGATTTAATGAGATGCGTAACAACCAGCCTTATTTTGTGATAAGACAAGTATAACCGGATGATAAAACGATACCTTATATTTTCGTTATTGCTTCCTTTATTTTGTATGGCCCAGAAAGCGGGCATCAAAAACTACGACCTGGTTATAGGCACACGTACACGCGGGGCAAGTGATGGCATATATGTATATCGTTTTAATGTAGACTCCGGCAAGATTGTCTATTTGAATCATATTGCAGGTATTGCCGACCCTACATACCTGTGCATAGCCCACAATAAGAAATTTGTTTACGCGGTAAGCGACCGCGCAACCGGCGCGGGCGGAGTATATGCCTATAAGTTTAACGCAGTTACCGGTCAGTTAGACTCACTGAATAATCAGCCTGCTTATGGTGGTCCGCTATATGTATCGGTTGACCGGGCACAGAAAAATCTGTTCACGGCTAATTATTTAGGAGGTATATTATCTGTCTATCCCATAAATGAAGATGGTTCATTAGCACCCGCATCGCAGGTTATACAGGATAAGGGAAGCAGTATTAATCGGTTAAGGCAGGAAGGACCGCACGTACATGCCGCTGTTTTATCGCCCGACGAAAAATACCTGGTCTTCCCTGACCTGGGTACAGACAAGTTAAATATCTATAAATACAACCCTGACGCAAGCCCTGTGTTAGAACCTGCGCCAATACCTTTTGTAAATGGTAACCCGGGTTATGGCCCGCGTCATGTTGTTTTTTCGGCTGATGGTAAATATGTCTATATGCTGCAGGAAATATCAGGTACTATAACCGTTTATAGCTTTATGCGTGGCCGCCCAACAGAGCTGCAGATCATCTCTATGGTTCCTGATGGTTTTAGAGGGAATATCCAGGCCGCCGACATCCATTTATCACCTGATGGCCGGTTTTTATATGCGTCGAACCGTGGCTCTGCCAATGAGATCGTACAGTATGCAGTCAATAAACTAACGGGGATGCTAACCTTCATTAAACGCTATAGTAGTATGGGCCGTTCGCCACGCAATTTTGTGATTGACCCAACCGGAACGTATATGCTTATCTCTAATCAATACTCCAATAACGTTAGCGTATATAAGATAGATAAACTTACCGGACGGTTAACCCTAACGCCTATCATGATCAATATTGATGGCCCGATGTGTATCAGGTTCGTACCTGTTGGCTAAGCGTTTTTAAGGGGTAATTCAATGTAGAAGGTGGTGCCTACATCCAGGACACTCTCAAACCAGATCTTGCCGTTATGATTTTCTATTATCCTTTTTGATATAGATAAACCTAATCCAAATGGTTGTTCGCCATTAGTGCCCGATTTTTTGGCGGTAGTAAACATATCAAATATTTTATCCTTGTCCCTGTCAGGGATGCCAATGCCGTTGTCGGCAATTGATATGAGGATTTTTTTTCCTTTGGTTTTAATACCAACTTGTATTACTCCTTTTTCATAACTGAATTTTATAGCATTAACAATCAAATTGTTAAATACACGCCAGATTTTTTCATGATTTATTTGGGTGATAATTGGTTTGTCGTCGCTATCAAAAATGATTTGCTGTTTCTTTTCATTGGCTTTGAACTGTAATAACTCAACAGAATCGCGTAGCAACTCTTTCAGGTCAAGTTCTTGTTTGCTAACAGTTTCATTTTCGTCGGCCAACCCGTATTTAAGCAACTCGTTTATCATTTCTAACGAGTGTACACCGGTAGCTTCCAAAAGCTTTAACATGTGCTTATTTTCGTCCGATGATTCATCCTCAATTATCGCGTTGGCCAGGCCAATCATACCAGAAAGCGGGTTACGCAGATCGTGGGCCATTATACGCATAATACGTACGATATTTTTGTTAGCGTTCTCCAGCTCAGACATTGCCTGCTGCAATTGCTCATTGTGTAAGCGGGTGGTATAATGGTTCTTGCGGCTTTCTTTTAAAACACGGTTGATAAACAAACTAAGCGCAAATAAGAATATAACCAATATGGTAACCCCTAACAAGAATAGTTTTTCCAGCTTGTCATTATGTTCCAACTCGGCCAGTAAGTTTTCGCGGTTTATAGAGTTTAATTCGCGGTCTACATCTAAAACGCGTAATTTAGTATTGGCCTTATCTAAAGAATCTTTTAATTGGATGTATTTAGTCTGGTATTGAAAAGCGCTATCGGTTTGGTGTTGTGCATATAAATATTGAGCATATAACTGGTTCCATTCTAATTCAGCTTCTGCATTTACCTTTCCGTATAAATTAAGTAATTGTCGACTTTGCTTAAAGTCAGCTGCCGCTTTAGGGTAATGCCTCGTTTTTAAATATAGGTAACCTCGTTTAATAAAAGGCGTTATACGCATTCCATTTACATCTACAACCGGTAGGCTAAGCGATAATGAAAGATATTTTTCGGCATCGGTCAAATTACCCTGTTTAAGATACAAGCCCCCAATATTATCATACACTACAACCCTTGGGCCGACAAGTGTATTTTTATCCACATTGCCCGTTGCTTCTGTCTTGTCAATATAAGCTATGTCTTTTTTATAATAATAAGCCGCACTATCATACATGCCATTTTGTTGATAGGCCAGGCCTATATTATCTAAAATGCCCTGTGCTGTAAAAAACAACCTTTGTGGAGAAAGCTTGCTTTGACATGCCAATAAACGATCATAGCTTTCTACCCAATATTTTGCGGCCCTGTGGTAGTTTTGTTGCTTAAAATATATCAGGGCCATTTTTGACGCAACACTGCCATTATCACAACTATCAGCAGTAAGCAATTTTTTTGCTTTATCATAATATGATAAAGCGGTTTCAAATTGTTTAGCTATTATACAGGCATCGCCTTTGGTCAATAAAGCTTTAAAGTAATCGTTTGGATATTTTTTAACGTTTGCCGCATTATTAAATATGGCTAAAGCACTATCGGCATACTGGCCAATCGATAAAGGGGTCAACGTTTTATTATGTAATACCATAAAGTCATAGTACACACATAAGTTAGGGTCGTTATTTTTAAATTTGCTGCGCTGTTTGAACAAAAAATGCCGGGCGCTATCAGGGTTGCCAATCAGTGCTAAGCTATCGGCTATTTGCACACAGTGTCGTACAATAGATTTTGATGAATTATTTTTAGAGGTGCATGAAGGCAGAAAAAATATAGCGCCGGCTATAAATAATATTTGAAAAAAAAAGCTGCGGCGAATGATCGTCATCTTACTTAAATAGAATGCGAAAGTTTAGATAGCAAAGATAATCAATTATTTAGCATTAAAGGCATAGGTAAAGCGAATAAACAGCAGAGGTTTAGGGGATTATAGTTATTTTTAGAAAACACTATTCCTGTTTGGAATAAACATCCTCTTTTAAATAAAACATTCGAATATAAGCGAATAAACAAATACATGCTAAATTGCATTAATGAACATTCTGGTAGCGCCCAACGCCTTTAAAAATAGCCTCGATGCACAAAGCGCCGCAGACGCGATAACAATGGGGCTTATGCAAAGCAAATTAGACTGTAATTGCACTATTTTTCCGGTAGGTGATGGTGGCGATGGCACAGGCGGTTTGTTGACAGAATATTTAGGCGGATTATTTATAAAAACACCAGCGCATGACACATTGGGCCGTGAAATAATAGCTGGTTTTGGGTTGGTTGATGAAGGGCAAACGGCAATTATTGAAATGGCAGACGCGTGTGGTATCCGTTTATTAAATACAAGCGAATTAAACCCTATGCAGGCAAATAGTGTAGGCGCCGGCGAATTGATTAAGGCGGCCCTGGATATAGGGGTTAAAAAAATTATAATAGGGATGGGTGGCTCTGCCACGGTTGATGGCGGCATGGGCATATTAAGTGCGCTGGGTGTCCAATTTTTTAGTGGTGAGGGGACACTACTTGACCTTTTGCCCGAAAAACTGGTCGATTTAGCGGTAATTGATACCACCGGATTAGATAGGCGGATTGACACTTGCGAAATAATTATTTTGTGCGATGTAGATAATCAGCTTTTGGGCGATAACGGAGCTGCTGCGGTATTTGGGCCACAAAAGGGCGCTACCCTTGCTGATGTACCGATACTTGATATCATGTTGTCAAAATTTGCAGCGATCACATTACAGCAAACCGGAAAAGATATCACAAACCTAAAACATGGCGGAACCGCCGGTGGTGCTGCGGCCGGACTATATGCTTTTTTAAATGCCAAATTGGTAAGCGGTGCAGATACTTTTTTAGCCTTAAGTAATTTTAATGCCGCTTTACAGGCCGCAGATGTAGTAATTACCGGCGAAGGCAGCATAGACGAGCAAACCTTACAAGGAAAAGCCCCGGCCGTAGTTGCGGCCCTGGCTAAAGCAAAAGGCATTAAAGTGATTGGTTTGGCGGGCAAGGTGCCTATCAATCCCAGCCGCGAGTTAAACCAATATTTTGATATGTTGCGTTCTATAAACAAAGAGCCGATTGAACTTTCGGACGCTTTAAAACAGACCTACGACAACCTTATTAGTACTGCCCGTGAAATTGGTGATTCGCTAATTTTGAATTAATATAACTCCCTATCAGATAGTGCTTACAACAAAAAGTTGTAAAATAACATATGGCTGCAAGTACTTTATTCCTGATCGTATCGTATTGTAATGGAAAAGTTACACATGGCGAGCGTGTGTTGTATTAAAAGATTAATTATGATAAGAGCCGATATTGATATTAAAACCTATTTCTTTACCGTGAATCAGGTAACTAAAGAAAAAGATAACAAATTGATCTATGGTATCAATTTAAACAACACCAGTTATTTTTTAAGCAAAACAACTGGTGTTAAAGATGCTATACAATTAGACGACAAATTGCCTTTAGGCGCTGAAATTATAAAAGAAATAAACGAGGTAATAACATCGATAGAGCTTAAATATAAAAAATTGCCATCATTAAGAAAGTTTAATACGGATATATTTGGTATGTTGATGCGGTTGAGGCAGTTTGGCATTAATAGCTTTAAAAAAGTAACCGGATAGTAATACATTATTTGGTATCACCTGATGCCCAAATATCGCGAATGGTATTTTCATCACCATGCCCGTCGGGTACTGTCGTGCTTGGGTCATTGGCATAATACCATCGTTTTTTATCAATTGGCGAGGTGGTTTGGCGGCCACCCGGCATTTCAACATGCCCGTTAGGGTCGGTTTTCTTTACCCAATCGTAAGCATAGTGTAACCAGCTTTGGCGATAAGGGGCAGGTTGATGCGCAAACCAGCTTATTTCATCATATCCCCAAACCCAGATACTTAATCCGGCAGCTTTTGCCTGGCTGGGTTGTTTGCTTACGCCATAATTATCAAACTCCACCAAATAAGGCAGGTGTTCACAGCTCCAGCCACTTGGAGTTATGCCACCTTTGCTGCGCAGGAACAACGCATCGGTATGTCCAACTTCTAAGATGGCTTCTTCAGGTTTATCCGGCGTTTCTTTTATCCTTAACGGAAAGGCGTGAACATCCATCAATAAATGCCCGTCTTTTAAAAACCCACCGCCTGGTACATGCGAGTCGCAGATCACCATTTTACGGCGGGCGTGTTGGTGTGCGTATTCGCGGATCAGCGTTAATATTTGTGCATAGTGGTCAAGGTTCTTATCGTTCTTGTCCATCAACTCTACCTGGCCAAAGTGCAGGCCTTCTATGCCGGCATCAATGTAAGATACACCCAGGTAATAAAAGAACAGTTTGGTTTCGTTCTGGCTAACGTCAGGCACCGATCCGCGCCCCCATTGCCCTTTAAATTTACCATCAGGATACAACATAGCATCATAGCTAAAGTTGCGCTTTTCAACAGGAAGTTTTAAGGCTTTAAAGGCCCAATCCGGCACCGCCAACTGGTTAACCTGTGGTGTTACTATTTCGAAGATACAGGCCTGCAAAATAACGTCCGGATCTACGGCGTGAACTTTAGCGGCAAGGTCTTTTTCTTTTATTAAGTTATTAGGGATATCGGCTTCCTGCCCCCATTGGCAAACGGCACGGCCTATCAACTTGGCACCAATATTTTTGATCATCCGCAAATTATCATCAAAATTGCCCTGGCCTATTAACAGACTTTGCATGGTGATGGAGCGGTCCAAATAATTCTCCAACACTTCGCGCGATATGGTCTTTTTGAATTTATAGTCCTTCTTTGCAGGTGGATTAGCAATGACTTGAGCAGCGGAGCCGATTAGGCAAAGGCAAATAATTAGATTGGATAAAGTTTTCATATTGTTAAGTTCTAAATATGCAAATCAAAAGCACATAGCCTGTGCGATTCCCTCCCAACGGGAGGGTGCAGGGAGGGGTTTAGCCAATAATACCGGGCGTATGAACCCCTCCCTGCCATTTCACTATCCGACGCACCCCTCCCGAGGGAGGGAATAAATCGAAGGCCTATATTCCCCACTTCTTAATAGGCTCAGCGCCCATTACAAACTCCAATGTGCCGCCATTTAATATTTGCTGATGACTGATATAACACTTGTTATACGGTTTGCCATTTAGCTTAGCCGACTGGATATAAACATTAGCAGGCGAGTTGCCTTTGGCAATTATGGTAAAAATCTTACAGGTAGCGCCTGCACGGATAGCCACTTTGCTAAATGTAGGGCTAAAGATCTCATACCGCGGGTTTCCCGGCGTCGCCTGGTGCAGGCCGCTTGCCGCTAAAACATACCAGGCCGACATCTGCCCGACATCTTCATTGCCTACTAATCCCTCAACTCCGGTTTTATAGCCATTGGCACAAATTTTACGCACCCATTTTTGGGTAAGCCATGGTGTGCCTAAACGGTTGAACATGAACGGCACTAAATGCACCGGCTCATTGGCCTGGTTGTAATAATCATTCCAGGTAAAGTTGTCGGGAGTATTTTCGAAGAAGGAGTTCAGGTCGGCTATGGTTTTTTCGCGTCCCCCCATCAAGTTAGCCATGCCATCAATATCATGCGGCACGAACCAGCCCTGTTGGTACGGGTTGCTTTCAACCGTACCATAGTCTTGTTGCAGACGTCCCCTTTTTGGCCATGGTTTCCACGTGCCATCGGCATTTTTTGGGCGGAACCATCCTTTTTCAGGGTCATAGATCTGTTTATAGGTTTGTGACCGGTCGGCATATAGTTTCACATCCTCGGGGTGGCCCAGCCATTTAGCTAATTGCGATTGGCACCACTCGTCAAAACCATACTCTAACGTTTTGGAGATATCCATTTCATGCGCGCCGGGTAAATTGCCAAACTTCTCTACGGTATTGCGTGAATATTTATAAGCTTTTTGAACATCAAAGTTGCGGATGCCTTTGCTGTACGCATCGGCAATTACCGGTACGGCAGGGTTGCCTACCATACAACCCGAATAAGCATTCAATAGTTCCCATCGCTCTAAATACCCTTCGCCGCTTTGATCGGCTATCTCGACCAGCGAATTTATCATGTCGCTAACAATATTAGGGTTGATGATTGATTGCAACGGGAACTGGCTTCTGAAAACATCCCAGCCGCTAAATACAGAGCGCTTAATAAACTTGCTGGTATGGTGTGGCTTCATATCGGCACCCATGTACGTGCCATCCACATCGCTGGTGGCGCGTGGATCGATCATGGTATGGTACAGCGAAGTATAAAAAACAGTTTTCTGATCTTCCGTACCACCGGATACGCTAATTGCCGACAGGCTTTTGTTCCATAAAGCTTTAGCCTGAGTGCGTGTTTTATTAAAATCCCAAGCCGGTATTTCAGAGGTAAGATTAAGTTTAGCTCCCGCAATGCTTGAAAAAGAAATACCTGATTTAAGTAATACAACTTCATTGCTGTTAGTTGCAAACTCAGTATAAAACCCCAAATGTTTGCCTTGTTTTTCTTTAATATTAGGGAGTATTGTGGCTTTGGCAATTAACGAATCATACTTTAAGCTGGTAACACTTTCGCTTTTGCGGGATATGCCGTTAGGTATATTGGCACTCCAAACGCCATAATTTTTTAGCGGTTTACTAAACTGCGCGTAAAAGTAAACCGTGTAGTTTGCTTTACCGGCTCCATCGCCCCAGCCACCGCCTTCGGGCGGGCATTTCATCCAACCCTCGATGGTATGATCATCAACCACTTTAATATATTGCTCTGTTGATGTACCACCAACCCTGCGCGCAAGGTCTATCTGTATACGCGATTGTTTGTTTTGCGGGAAGGTGAATTTCATTATGCCACTATGCGGCGCCGCGGTAAGTTCAGTATGAATATTATAGTCGGTAAGAGTAGTGGCATAATAACCTGCTTTGGCAACTTCGTCTTTCTTGCTGTAACGCGACCGATACCCGGGCAGTTGCTCATGCCTGCCCGCAACAACATGCAGCGGACCTGTAGTAGGTGTAACCAGGAAATTACCCAGATCGCCGTACCAGCCAATACCACTCATTTGGGTAAAGGCAAAGCCCTCCATATATTCCATTTCATAACTATAACCCGGTCCGTTATCGCCACCGGTTATGGTATTAGGGCTTAGCTGTACCAAGCCAAAAGGCGTAGCCGCACCCGGAAAAGTCTTGCCCAGGCCATGCAAAACACCTGCTTTAGCCGCGCTTGTACTGGCCCCAATAAACGGGTCAACATAGTCGGCAGGAGTTTTAGTTTGAGCCGATAGCTGCGCGGCGCATAATATGGCGGCGGCACCTAATATTAATTTTTTCATTCGTTATAAATTGGTTGGTCCGTATTGGTCGGATTTTGAACAGCTAAATGTCGGTAAAATAAATTAACCTGTCGTTTTGTCCTTGTACCTCAGTAAAGTAAAATAGTTATTACGATACCAATTTCTTGCCTGTTATTTCTGTTTTAGTGATAAAATAGAACCATTTTTATAAAAAATTAAGTTTTATTTGTTTTAGAATACACCTTGTATATAAACCAAAATATACAAAACCAATTACCCCGATAAGAATGAAAAAGTACGGTTACCTGTTATTGTTGTTGCCCATTGCCACTGTTTTGTATCAATGTACAACACATAAATTAATTGCTGTTTTAAATAACCCGCCTAAGGCTGATATTAACTCATCGCCGGTTGTGCCTGCTAATGAGTCTATCAGCAAAATGAAATTGGAGCCGGGCATGGCTATCCAAATGATAGCTTCTGAACCGCTGGTAAGTACACCGGTAGCCATGACCTTTGATAAAAAAGGCCGTATATGGGTGCTGGAAATGGAAGATTATATGCCAGATACCACGGGTCACGGCGAAAATGAGCCATTGGGTAAAGTGGTTATCCTTACTGATAAAAATAAGGACGGTATTATGGACGAGCGCAAGGTGGTGATCGATTCGCTGGTGATGCCCCGTGCCCTTTGCCTGGTAGAAAATGGCATATTGGTAGCCGAGCCACCGCGTCTTTACTATTACGAATTAGCCAACGATAAAGTAGTAAAACGCACTTTGATCGACGCTAAATACACAGATGGCGGTAACGTAGAGCATCAACCTAACGGCTTGTACAGGGCCTTGGATAACTGGATCTATAACGCAAATTCTGCCAAGCGCTATCGTAAGATAGGCGATAAATGGCTAACAGAAACCGCGCACGAAAAAGGCCAATGGGGTATAACCCAGGACGACCAGGGCCGTATGTATGCCAACGATAATTCCACCAATTTGCAGGGCGATTATTTCCCACCGAGTTTGGGGCTAAGTAATAAGAACCTACGTGGCCCGGCCGGGTTTAATGAACGTACCGTTGCAGATAACCGGACCTTCCCGATAAGGCCTACACCGGGCGTTAACAGGGGCTATATGAAAGGGATATTAGATGATAGCCTGCGCCTGGTAAACATGACGGCGGCTTGCGGGCCGATGATCTATCGTGGCGGATTGTTCGGGCCCGACTATCACTTTAACGCTTTTGTAGCAGAGCCATCTGCCAATTTAATTAAGCGCGATATCCTCGCAGAAAAAGGGAACGTAGTTAAAGGCCGCGAAGCCTACCATGGACGTGAGTTTTTGGCGAGTGTTGACGAACGTTTCCGACCGGTAAGTTTGTACGATGGCCCGGATGGGGCACTGTATGTTGTGGATATGTATCGTGGCATCATTCAGCATAAAACCTATTTAACGCCATATCTGGCAAACGAGATAGGTAAACGTAACCTAACTAAACCATTATCATGCGGCAGGTTGTATAAAGTATATCCCGCAGGGAAAAAACTGGTTAGCATTACTTTTCCTGACGATCCGTTGAAATTGGTCGCGCTGTTAGGTAACCCTAATGGCTATGTTCGTGATAAAGCGCAACAGATATTGGTCGATAATAAACCGCAACAAGCAATTCCGGCTTTGCGCGAGGCACTCAAGTCGGCTAACCCATTACTGGTTACCCATGCGTTGTGGACACTGGAGGGTTTCGGAGAGCTAAAGGCAGATGAAGTTTTGGCATTATTGCATTCGCCGCAATGGGCAATTCGTATGCAGGCATTAACCGCATCGCCAAATGTTATCAACCAAAACAACCATAATCAATTTGCCCCGGTATTAGCACAAATGGCAGCTAATAATGATACTACCGCCGCGCCTTATGTGGGTTTTGTAACTAACTCGCTTCAAAAGTTCGACAGAAAAACTGCCGATGCCATCTTATTTAGCCTGGCTAAGAAATATCCGAAGAACAATTATGTATCAGACGCTATTGTATCTAATTTGCAAGGTAGGGAAGAAGCTTTCCAAAAGGAAATGCTGGCCTATTTACCGGATACGTCCTTCGCTATTAATAAACGCATAGGCCGTGTGGTTGCCGCTATTGAAGATGCCAAACTAAATAGCGACCCCAAATTGATGGCGAAATATTTCCCGCGAGGAGTAGCTATTTTTAATACAGTTTGCAAAACTTGCCACGGGGAAGATGGCAACGGCGTAACCGCTTTGGCACCGCCGCTAAACAAATCAGAAATTGTAAACGGCAATAAAACGGTGATGATATCGATCCTGTTAAAAGGGTTAAGCGGGCCGGTTAAAATAGCGGGACACTTGTATAAAGCACCAGAGATAAGTGGTGAGATGCCTGGCTTTGCCGATAATAAAGATTTTACCGATGACGACCTTGCGCAGGTAATGAATTTTGTGCGCCGTTCATGGCAAAACAAAGGAGACAAAGTGAATGCGGTTGACGTTAAAAATCTACGCAAAAAATTAGAGTCGCGCCAAAAAGTGTTTACTGTGGAAGAATTGGTTACGCCGCCAAAAGTAGACCCATCTATAAAAACCAACTAATAGCTATTTTTAAAGCTGATAGGATAAATTCATTTGATGATAAAAATTTAAACGCTACAATTCAACACAAACGTTTGCGCAACTTTTGATTAATTATTGTGATGAATTGTAAGTAGCTTAGTTCTGCAAAATACTATAAAAAACCAGCATGTATGGACGATAAAGAAAAAGCATCCCAAAAATCCAGAAGAGACTTTATTAAAAAATCGGCCATTGGATTGGCGGCTTATACCATTGTGCCCAGAAAGGTATTGGGCGGTACTCGTTTTATAGCGCCCAGTGATGAGCTGACTAAAGCGGTGATCGGTGTAGGCGGACAAGGTCGAAGTCATTTTTCGTATGATGGCACACAGGTTGTAGCTATTTGCGATGTAGATAAAAAACATTTGGAACTGGGCGCGTCCATGCTGGATAAAGGCGTTAAAACTTTTACCGATTACCGCGAACTGATACAATTGCCCGAAGTTGATATTGTACACATTGCTACACCACCACACTGGCATGGTATTATTGCTGTTGATGCGGCGAATGCCGGTAAGGATATATGGTGCGAAAAGCCAATGACCCATACCATTGGCGAGGGTAAACGTGTAAAAGAAGCTGTAAAACAAAACGGCCGTATATTCAGGCTGAACACCTGGTTTAGGTTTGAAAGTAATTTTTATGGGATGGGCACTACCGTAAAACCTATTAAAAAACTGGTGGATAGCGGCATGTTAGGCTGGCCATTAAAAGTAACCATTGGTAAGTATACCGGGTTCGACTGGAAATTTTATTGGGTAGGCATGGAAAACCTGGAACCACAACCCATACCGCCAGAATTGGATTACGATACCTGGCTGGGCCCTGCTCAGTTTAAACCTTATCATAAACATCGCGTTCATCAAACTTTTAGAGGATATTGGGATTATGATGGCGGTGGTTTAAGCGACATGGGGCAGCATTATATTGACCCTGTACAATACTTTTTGGGTAAGGATGATACCAGCCCGATCTCTGTTGAGGTTGATGCACCTCAACAACACCCCGACGCAGTTGGTACCTGGCGGCGCATAACCTATACTTATGCCGATGGTTGCCAGATCATATTGGATGGCGAAGGAAAAGACACTAACGCACCTTATATTGAAGGACCGAAAGGTAAATTATATCCAGGCTTTAGGTCAGATATTCCGGATATGGAAAGAAAACTGGCGGCGTTCCCCGAGCCACCACAACAGATGACAGATTTCTCTGAAGCGGTTAGAACAAGGCAGAAATTCGCTTTAAATGAAGATAACGGGTATCGCTCATGTACCATCGTCAATATGGGATTGATCGCTTTAAAGTTGGGACGGTCGTTAAAGTTTGATCCTGATAAACAGGAGTTTATTGATGATGAAGCAGCAAACAGATTAATTAACCCGGTAATGCGCGCGCCGTATACCATTTAATTAAACCATCAGATCACAAACATCATGATAAAAAAAATATACTGTGCCCTTTTTACTATGGCAATGCTGCAAAATGTGGCACATGCACAGGCTCCACAAGATTACCGGTCTATCGACGCACGTATTGAGCGTTTGCTGGCCGCCGAGCCTGCAAAAACAGCGGCATTGTCTAAAAGCAATGTGGTAGATATAGCCTCATTTGGAGAAGATGGTTATATCAAACTGATCAGCGGATTAGGTGCGCCGGGCAATCCAAATAACGCGGCTATAGAATATGCAGTAGCCGGGTTTTCGACCTACGCAACACAAACCGGTAATGAGGAACTGCGCAAAATGTGCGTGAGCGCTTATCTTAAAGCATTACCAAAACTGGCCGATAAGAAGAACCGGGCATTTATCATCAGCCAGTTCGATATAGTTGGCAAAGACGATGCCGTTGCCGGTTTGCAGGGCTATTTAGCAGATAATGAGTTGGCTGATGTTACGGTTAGAGCATTAGTTAAAATTAATACTCAATCCTCAAAAACAACTTTGTTGAACGCGTTACCAAAAGCGGATGGCCAGGCTAAGATCTCTATCATTGAAGGTTTAGGCGATGCCCGTTTTAAAGCGGCAGCCGGAGCTTTGGGTCGTTTAGCAACAGATCCTGATGCCAAAGTGGTAAGGGTGACATTAAATGCCTTGTCTTACATTGCCGATCCATCCTCTGAAAAAATATTAGCCGCTGCCGCGCAAAAGGCCGGTTATAAATATGATATTACCAATGCCACCGAGGCCTATATGGTTTATGCGGATCAGTTGCTTAAAAATGGCAATAAAACGTTAGCTGTAAGTATTGCTAACCGCGTAGCCCTGCAAACAAAATCCGACAAATTGGCCAACGTACGCGTTAACGCCCTGAAGATCTTGGTCGACGCTAATAAAGCCACCGCGCAGCAACTGCTACTAACCGCCGCCGGCGATGCGAATATGAAATACCGTGCAGGCGCATTAAGGTTAGCCATGCCTTATATTACGCCAACATCGGCACCTGTTTGGGTGAATAAATTAAATACCGTTAATGATGCCGCAAAAGTTGATATCATTTATGTGTTTAGCCGCTGTCAAACTAAAAAAGCGTTACCGGCTATTATCGTTTTATTAAAAAGCAAAGATCAGCATGTAAGACTGGCAGCCATAAGCGCCGCTATGAATATCGGACAAGAGCAGGTATTGGGCAATTTGCTTAAAGTAATGGCAAATGGCAGCTTTTTAGATGTAGAAGCGGTATCAAATGCTATCTCACAAATGAAAGGGACGGGTATAACCGCGCAAGTAGCTGCGGCCATTCCATCGGCCAAACCTGATAACCAGGTAACACTGATTAATATATTGGCATCACGTGCCGCAAATGACCAGTTAAGTGCCATTAATACCCAATTAAAAAGCACAACACCCGAAGTGCGCCAGGCTGCTTTCGCGTCTTTACGTTTTGTGGTGACCAAAGATAACTTGCCGCAATTATTTACCTTGCTGAATGAAACAAGTGGTACCGAAGAAGCTGCCGTGCAGGACGCTATTGTTGCGGCTGTACATGGCACAGGGCCAAACTCGCCGCAGGTTGATCTGTTACTGCAACAGATAGCATCGGCTCCCGAAAATAAAAAACCATTGTACTTTAAAGCCCTGGCCGATGTAAGCGGACCTAAAGCGTTAAAGGCAGTGGTTGATAATTTTAACTCAGGCAACCCGCAAACGCAAAAAGCCGCGCTGGATGCATTGGCCTCATGGAGCGATCAAACAGCCGCGTACGAATTAATAAAAATAGCCCGCTCAACACACGATGCCACTATTTTAAGTTCGGCTGTTAATGGGTACCTGAAAACTATCAAGGCAAGCGCCTATCCGCCGGAAGAAAAACTATTGATGTTGCGCGAAGCTTTAGCTGTAGCACAAACGGTCCCTCAAAAGAAACAGATCCTGAAAGATATAGAGCAGGCTAAATGTTTGAATTCGTTACTATTTGCAGGCAAATATTTAGACGATGCCGATCTGAAACAAACCGCAGCCACTACTACCATCAACATCGCGTTAGCTGATGAGTATAATGGCGATATTGTTAAAGGTCTATTAAATAAAGCTATAGAGGTTTTAGGCGGCAATGGAAAATTGCCGGATGCGGCACGTAAGTACATTACCGATATGAAACCCGGCGAAGGCTTTGTATCGATGTATAATGGCGTTGACCTTACCGGCTGGAAAGGTTTGGTAGACGACCCTATAAAACGCTCTAAAATGGATGCCAAAACGCTTGCCGATAAACAAGCTAAAGCTGATATACAGGCCAAACAAGAATGGAAACCGGTAAACGGCGAACTGCATTTTGATGCCAAGGGTTATAACAACCTGGCTACCGTTAAACAATACGGCGATGTTGAAATGCTGGTTGACTGGAAGATAATAGATGATAAAAAAGGGCAAGGCGATGCCGGGATCTATCTCCGTGGATCGCCGCAGGTGCAGATCTGGGATAACGCGCGTATCAGTGCCGGCGCACAGGTTGGGTCTGGTGGCTTATATAACAACCAGGTATACGAAAGTAAGCCATTAAAAGTAGCCGACAATAAACTGGATGAGTGGAACACCTTCCGCATCATTATGAAAGGCGATCGTGTTACTGTTTACCTGAACGGTGAGCTGGTTACCGACAATATCATCCTTGAAAACTATTGGGACAGGAAGCTGCCAATATTTGCCCGCGAGCAGATAGAATTGCAGGCGCATGGTTCGCCGGTGGCTTACCGCGACCTGTATATTAAAGAATTGCCGGAGGTTAAACCGTTTGAGTTAAGCGAGCAGGAAAAGAAGGAAGGCTTTAAGGTTTTGTTTGATGGTACCAATATGTTTAACTGGACAGGCAATACCATTGATTATACCATTGTAGATGGTAACCTGGCTATTAACCCAAGACCCGGAAAAGGTAACGGAGGCAACCTGTATACCAAAGAAGAGTTTAGTGATTTTATATACCGGTTCGAGTTTAAGCTGACACCGGGTGCAAACAATGGCCTGGGAATACGCGCGCCAATGGAAGGCGATGCCGCTTACACCGGTATGGAGCTACAGATACTGGATAACGAAGCACCAATGTATAAGGACCTTCATGTGTATCAATATCATGGTTCTGTATACGGTACCATCCCGGCTAAGCGCGGGTTTTTAAAACCGGTAGGCGAGTGGAACTACGAAGAGGTAATTGTTAAAGGGCCTAAAATTAAAGTGATACTAAATGGCACCGAAATTTTAGATGCCGATATTACCGAAGCCCGTAAAAATGGCGCTGCCGATGGTAAGAGCCATCCCGGCTTGCTGCGTGACAGCGGCCACATTGGTTTCCTTGGGCATGGCGACAAGGTGCAGTTTAGAAACATCAGGGTGAAAGACCTGAGCAAAGAGAAATAAGAATAAAGCGATTATAATTAATATGGCTAAAGAGAAAATAAGGGTATTGGTAGTGGGTTGTGGTAATATGGGTGCATCGCACGCGATGGCTTACCATATTACTGATGGGTTTGAGATATGCGGATTGGTATCTACCGGTAATAGTAAAGTGGTGCTTAATGAAAAACTGGGTGGCGGGTATGCCTTGTTTAACGATTACTACGAGGCGCTTGCCGCTACCAAACCCGACGCGGTTTGTATATCTACTTATCCTGACACACACGAAGATTTTGCCATAAAAGCATTCGAGCAGGGATGCCATGTGTTTATCGAGAAACCACTGGCAGATACCGTTGCAGGCGCGATATTAGTAGCCGAGGCTGCTAAAAAAGCTGGTAAGAAGTTAGTGGTTGGCTATATACTGCGTTATCATCCATCATGGGAGAAGTTTATTGAGCTATCACATACGATGGGCAAACCGCTGGTAATGCGCATGAACCTTAACCAGCAAAGCCATGGCGGCATGTGGACCGTACACCGTAATTTAATGAAAAGCCTGAGCCCGATAGTAGATTGCGCCGTACACTACATCGATGTAATGTGCCAGATGACGCGCTCCAAACCTATCCAGGTGAACGCCATTGGCGCACGCCTTACTGACGAGATACCCGATTGGAACTACAATTACGGTCAGCTGCAGATCCGCTTCGAGGATGGTTCTGTAGGTTGGTATGAAGCCGGTTGGGGCCCAATGGTTAGCGAAACCGCTTTCTTTATCAAAGATGTATTTGGCCCTAAAGGCGCGGTATCTATCGTTGCCCGCGAATCATCAAAGGCGGGTAACAGCGATACCATAGACCTGCATACTAAAACAGAATCGCTCAAGATCCATCATGCGGATATTGATAAGAACAGCGAGTTCACCAAAAAGGACGAATACGTTGACCTGCAGGACGAACCCGACCACCAGGAACTCTGCAACCGCGAACAACGCTTCTTCCTGAAAGCTATCCACGAAGATCTTGACCTATCCGCGCCAACCGAAGACGCGATCAATAGTTTAAGGATAGCCTTCGCCTGTGACGAATCTGTAAGGACCGGGCAGGCGGTGATGTTGTAAATGCGTCTTAGTCCGGGTAGGTGATCCACTTTAAAATGTGGATCACTTGAATCACCTGTTTTGGTTAACTTATTGAAAATAAATGGTTTGTCAAAATTAGCGGATCACTTTGGATCACACCTATTCGTCAGTGTTTTTAGGTGTGTTATTTGATTAAGTTGTTGATCGTCAATCTATTGTGAATTGACCATTTTTTGTCGTTTTTGAGGAGTGGATCAGGAAAAGTGGATCACCCCTATTTCAGGACAAGTCAATATAGGCTAATTTACAAAATATTGGTACTTGTTGTTGATAACACCACAGGTGTTCGGAAGAGTTTTTTTGCCAATTAAATTCCCCTTTTGAGAGGGCACTAATATATTAATTTACACTAAATTTTGTTAGATTTGGGTAGATGGACAACCCTATTTCTAAGCAAAAAATAGATAAATGGTATAATGTAAACGTAGATACCTATAAGGTGGTATACGATCTTGCGCTATCGAGATTTGAAGACGTGTTGAGCGAAAGTGAAAGCGTTACCGAAAAATCAATAAAGATGATAACTGCTATAATTGTTTTTGTTGGGTTCTTTGCAACAATATTAGTAAACGATCACCTAAGCCAACTCCTAAGTCACATACCATTGATAGCATGGAGTGGTGGATTTATATTTATAGTGTTGTGCTTATTAGTTTTTCTGTTATTTCCTAAACGCATTAGGAATAGAGGATTGTCACCAAGTACGTCAATTATCAACGGCCTTGATAATGAAGAGGACAGAGCAAATCAATTACAGTTAACTTACTATAATACAATATCGCAAATCCAGTCTAATATAGATTTTATGGTTTCGGCTAATAGGTCAAGACACGTATTTTATACCATTGCGCTTATAGCTTCAATATTTATACTTGCTTATATACCAAGCATAACCGTATATATTATCTTGTACCGCTCTTAGTGCCGTTACCATTAGTATCTGTTTGTATCACTACGTCTTCTCTTGGCATAATTCAAAGCTACAACTTCTTAGTGTAAATTAAAACTTAAAATTATAGATTTATAGGTATGGATAAATATAGATTACACCCAAAACACAGATAGATGCCCACGGCCTTGTTGGTGTTATCAGGTAGTTCCACATAAAGGCTACATGTATTATAATGGCAATGAAGCAGTTTATATAAATAAATTACCCACAGATTAAACATTATCTTAGTACTATGTCAGAGGATAAGAAGAACCCCAAAGAAGCGTCAAACATATTTCATAGCATAATGAAAGCGTCTATAAAGCCTAAAAAGGTTATATGCCCTGTTTGTGGTGCTGATGCCAAGTTGATTAGTGATAAAAATTACGAATGCTCAAAAGGGCATAAGGTTACTGAATAAATTATGAAAATACTTTATACACTTTTATTAACCACACTTGTTTTTACTGCTTCCTATGCCCAACAAGTTGATACGTTATTAGTATTAAAAGCCAAATCTATAGACTACATCAATCATGAATTGATAAAACCCAAAACATACATTCCAAATGTGTGGAGTAAAATAATGAATTTACCAGATGGTAAATTACTTTTAATGCATGCTTTTAAAGCAAAAAATAAATCAGGAAAGTTAGTTCAATTAGTCTACTCTTTTAATTTTGACTCTGATTTAGAGTTAATTTCTGTAAACACGGATTCTCCCGAAAAACAATTGAAAGAAGCTCGTGTTAAAAAGCAACAGGCAGAAGATGAAATAAAACGCATCAAGGAAACGAGGGATCGAAAAATTGAAGCGTTAACAAATGGAAATTAGCCCTACATGGTCTAACAGGAAAAAAGCCTATCTTGCTTAAACCAGAGCCTAAAAAGTAACGCTATGAGTAAGACCGTAAAAGTTATATTAATAGTTGTTGGTATTCTATTTGGGCTATATGTACTAACTTATATTGGTTTAATTATTTTATGGTTTTTGGGCAGTAATGGTCGTGTGGTCTAACAGGTAATAATTACCTGATAACACCAACAAGGGCGCGAGCAAAATCACAATCCTTAAAAATGTAGCCGGCAAAATAGGTGTTGATGTAAAAGAATTTTTATAACTTGAGCCGCTAACCTAAGTCGCTTTTATGGAAAACCTAACTCCGTCTCAAAAATTAGACAAAGTCCTTTTTGTACTTGCTGAAAACAACTCTAAGATTAGCTCAATAGTGACATTGGCTTCGTTAAGAGAATATTTCAAAGCCTCTATTTTACCTTCTGAAATACCGCTAATACTGGCAAAGCTTGAAAAAGATGGGTTTATAAAGTGCGACCTTACCGCGTACAGTGAAGAGGTTTATTCTATCTCGTTTGAGGGTTTGGCAATGAATGAGGTAGGGTATCACAATCAAAGTATTATTTCCTCCCAAAACGAAACGAGAATAGTTCGGAATGAACGGCTTTTGGTAAATGGGACATGGGCGGCGGCAATAGCCGCTTTGCTTGTTTTACTTTGGCAGATATTTCTTTTTTATTTCCCGCATTATTCCGATTATCCGTACCATTGGATTTGGGAAACAATCCCAAAAGGAAAGCCTTAATTTTCCTCATGGTCTAACACGTATATAGTCTCCTGATAACACCAACAAGGGCGGTGGAAAAATTTTATCTGTGCAGACTTTAGTTGATATAAGGGATCTTTAAAATAATCTTCTAAATTTATATCAACCAATTTATCATGACCTGGATACAACCTGTTGATCCTTTGCACAATTTAACGCTGTCGGCGCTGGTGGCGTTGATCCCTGTGCTGGTTATTTTCTGGGCGCTCATCATCAAAAAAACAAAAGGGTACAAGGCAAGCCTCATGGCCTGCGCGGTAGCTATTGTTTTGGCGCTAACGGTTTATGGGATGCCGGTAAAGTTGGCTTTCTTATCAGTAGCCAATGGCGCATTGTATGGGTTCTTTCCTATTTGCTGGATCGTCATCAGCGCGGTGTTCCTGTTTAACCTAACGGTAAAAAGTGGACAGTTTGAAGTTATTAAACACTCGATGGCTTCCATTACTGCCGACAGGCGTTTGCAGGCTATGCTCATCGCGTTTTCGTTCGGGGCGTTTTTAGAGGGAACGGCGGGTTTTGGCGCACCCGTTGCTATAACCGCGGCAATGTTAGTCGGGCTGGAGTTTGATGCCTTATATGCCACCGGATTGTGTTTGGTGGCCAACACTGTGCCCGTTGCCTTTGGCTCGGTAGGGATCCCTATCGCGGTAGCTTCACAGGTATCGGGCCTGCCCGAGATGCAGATCTCGCAAATGATAGGACGTACCTTGCCGCTCTTATCTTTAATTACGCCGCTTTATTTGGTAGTACTGATGTCGGGCTTTAAAAAGGCTATTGAGATTTGGCCTGCCATACTGGTATCGGGCGGATCATTCGCATT
This sequence comes from Bacteroidota bacterium, assembly GCA_040388175.1. Lineage (GTDB taxonomy): Bacteria > Bacteroidota > Bacteroidia > Sphingobacteriales > Sphingobacteriaceae > Mucilaginibacter. Next base: position 101,090 of record JAZKCG010000039.1, read on the forward strand.
GCTGCAATTTCTAACCGCCAATTTTGTTGGTCCGGCATTGCCTGATATTATCGCAGGGATAGGTTCGATTATTACGCTGGTAGTGTTTCTAAAATTCTGGAAGCCTAAGACCATCTGGCGGTTCAAGAACGAAAGAGCACCGGTAGTAGTGGCTAAAACAGAATATACCTTAAACCAATTGGTTACGGCCTGGTCGCCATTTTTACTACTTACTATCATTATCCTTACCTGGGGGATGCCGCCGGTAAAAGAGTTTTTGAATGCCAAAGGGCAATTACAATTCGCGTTCCCCGGCTTGCATAATGCTATTGCCGATGCCAATGGTGCACCGTTGGCGCATATTTTTAAATTCAACTATTTATCGGCAGCGGGTACGGCTGTGTTTTTATCGGGTTTGGTAGCTATACCGGTTGTGGGATTAAACTACAAAGATGGCATAGTAGTATTTGGCGAAACGATGAAACAGTTAAAGTTTCCTATTATCACCATTATGTCGGTATTGAGTTTTGCCTATATGGTGAACGATTCGGGCATTACTACCACCATAGCTTTGTTGCTGGCTAATACAGGTTGGTTATTTCCGTTTTTCTCGCCGATATTGGGTTGGCTGGGGGTATTTATTACCGGGTCGGACACGGCATCAAATGCGTTGTTTGCCAAACTACAATATGTAACGGCTACCCAAATCGGCGTTGCCCCGGTAGTTACGGTGGCGGCCAATTGTTCGGGCGGTGTGGTGGGTAAAATGATCTCGCCGCAATCCATAGCGGTTGCCGCCGCGGCTGGTAATTTAGTGGGTAAAGAATCAACCCTTTTCAGGTTTACCTTAAAGCATAGTTTTTTTATTTTGATCTTTATGGCGATGTTGGTTTTAGGGCAGGCTTATTGGTTTACGTGGATAATTCCGAAGGCGACAGTGGCGGTCAATCCGCTAAATAGCGTACCTTTAAATGCCGGTTGGCCGGGATACGTTTGGTTGATGATAACCGCTTTTATAGTCGCTGTATTTATCGCCCTGCTTAAACTAACGGCCCCAAAAAAACCGCTTAAATATGAAAATAGTAGTATTGGATAGTTATACGCTTAATCCCGGCGACCTGAGTTGGGACGCGCTACACCAATTAGGTGACGTTACTCTACACGACCGTACACCATACGAGCAAATAGCCGAACGTTGCGCAGGCGCGACAGTTGTGCTAACTAACAAAACACCGCTTGACGAAGCCATATTAAACAAACTGCCCCATCTTAAATATATAGGCGTACTGGCAACTGGTTATAACATTATTAATACCGATGTATGTAAACAAAAAGGCATTATTGTAAGTAATGTGCCGGGATATGGTACCGGTGCTGTAGCGCAATTTGTTTTTGCTTTATTATTAGAGCTTTGCCTGCATGTACAAAAGCATAGCGACGCGGTGATGGATGGCAAATGGTCGCGCTCTGTTGATTTTTGTTTTTGGGATTATCCGCTGATCGAGCTTGCGGGGAAAACCTTAGGCATTATTGGCTTTGGCACCATCGGACAAAAAGTGGCGGATATAGCAGTGGCATTTGATATGAACGTTATTGCCACCGGCAGACGACAGACTGATCAATCACATCGCAAAAATTTTGAATGGGTAAGTCTGGATGAGCTATTGCAACAATCAGATATGGCAAGCATCCACTGCCCCCTAACACCCGAAACGCAGGGCTTGATCAATGCTGATAATTTGAAAAAGATGAAGCCGTCAGCATTTTTGATCAATACCTCACGCGGCCCCATTATAAATGATACCGACCTGGCGGATGCGCTAAATAATGATATAATTGCCGGCGCGGGTATTGAGGTATTATCTAAAGAACCGCCCCCTGCGGATAATCCTATTTTTAAAGCAAAGAATTGTATCATCACCCCGCATATTGCCTGGGCAGCTAAAGAAGCACGTGCCCGTTTAATGGATACGGTCATCAGTAATCTGCAGGCTTTTATAGCCCGGGAGCCGGTTAATGTGGTAAATAATTAAAATTTCTGAAACATATTAATTTTAATACGGTTTACCTATAAAGAAAAAAAGTAAACCTATGAAAAAGTTAAGTTCAGTTTTAATGATGGCTGCAGCCGGTTTTATGTTTCAGGCCTGTAATAGCACAACAAAAGATAGTACTGCCGCAGCGGATAGTGTAAACGCGGTAAAAGACACTACCACCACAGGTAAAACAGGTATTGCGGTTGTACCTGAAGATGCCAAATTCGCGGTTGACGCGACCAACGGCGGCATGACCGAAATACAGTTAAGTGAGCTGGCCGTTACGCGCGCTACCAGTGCCAAGATAAAAGAGTTTGCCGGGATGATGGTTGCCGACCATTCTAAAGCAGGAGGCGAATTAATGGCCGTGGCAAAAATTAAAAATATAACTCTTCCGGATTCTGTTAATGCCGATTCTAAAAAGGCTATAGATGATCTTTCAAAAAAGACAGGGAAAGATTTTGATAAAGCCTACGTGGACAAGATGGTTGCTGACCATAAAGCGACCGTCGACATGTTCGAAGACGAGTCAAAAAAGCTAAAAGATGCAGACTTAAAGGCTTTTGTCGACAAAACTTTGCCCACTATAAAAGGCCACCTGGAGCACATAAATATGATCAAATCAAGCATGAAATAGCCTGTTTTTGTTGAAAAAATTGCAAAAAAAGACTATAAATAACCTGTTTTCGCTCGTTTTTGATCAAAAAGAGCTGAAATCGAATGAAAAATGATAAAAATTAAATAAAAGCAACAATTATTCTACTAAGTCGATAGGAATATATAACTTTGTAGTCTTATTACAATCGGACTAAACCAATTCGTTCTTTATGAGAATAATGAGATCAGTTAATTTTAGAGGAGAAGTTTTAGCGGACTTCTCCTTTTTTATGTCCAAAACTTACCTTTTTGCAGGTTGTCGTGGTAGAAGGCTGCCCTCACCGGACTCTCTTTACCTGCACATTGCTTCCAGGTAAAACCACCACCTTTAGGTCTAAATATACCAAACAACACTTAAACACGCCGGTAAACAGTTAATTATTTAAAACAAAACAGTTTGAAGGTTTGCCTGCGGAGGATACGACATTTGCCTTGAAGCAGTAATATGATAAACGGCAGATTCGTGGTAACGCGATGCCACAACAATTTCTGTACCGCGTGCATGTGTCATAAATAAGTTCTGTACTAAACCAGGATCATTATTGTCTTTTGACAGGTGCGATAAAAACAAATGGCTTAATTGCGTAGGCTTATGTTCAATAAATAAAGCCAGCGCCTGTTTATTGGATAAATGCCCCATGCCACCCCGGATACGGCGTTTTAAGTGGTACGGGTAATTCCCTTTCTCTAATAGCTCCTCATCATAATTGGCCTCTAAAAAAGCGGCATGACATTGTTTAAAATGATGGATCAGGTTGTCGCATACGGCGCCAAGGTCTGTAAATACGCCGACATTGATACCATTGCACGTAACTGTAAAACTATGCGGATGCGCGGCATCATGCAGTTTAGAGAATGGGGTTATTTGTAAGTTGCCTATCGTTACAGGTTGGTCCGCTGTAAAATCCAGTACCAGATCATCATCCAGTCTTAATCCACCATGAAACAGCGTGAGCGGTGTAATGTAAACAGGGATGCAGTATTTTTTCGCCAGTACGGTTACACCGCGGATATGATCAGAGTGTTCATGCGATACGAAAATGGCCTTTACTTTACGCATGGATAGGCCGATACGTGCCATTCGCGCCTCGGTCTCACGGCATGATATGCCAACGTCTATCAACACGGCCTCCTGCTCATTACCTACGTAATAGCAGTTACCATTGCTTCCCGAATTTAATGAGGCTACAAATAAAGACATTAGTACAAATTAACCTGTTTTTTGCCCGGTATAGAAATTTAACCCAAACTTTATTTTAACGTAATACCTAACCCGGGAGTATTGTGGAGTACATATTTCCCATCAATAAAATCAGGTACATGGTAGGGGTTATTAGTGGTTAAAAACGGGCCGTCAATATCGGCCCAATCACATTGTGGTGCCAACGCTGCCGCGGCCAATGTGGCGCAGCTGGTTTCGCTCATACAGCCTATCAGTACTTTCAGGCCCAATGTTCTCGCCTTTGCTATCATTTGCCCTGCCTCATACATCCCTGCCGATTTCATCAGCTTGACATTAATGCCATGATATACGCCATTGGCTTTATCAACGTCGGCTAAGCGTTGTACAGCTTCGTCACCAATAATAGGGATGGGGCTATGCTGGGTTAGCCAGGCATTACCGTCTACATCTGTTTTTGACATGGGTTGTTCAATCAATACCACGCCCTGTTCATGCAACCAATAGATCATGTCTAAACTTTGTTGCCGGTCCGTCCATCCCTGGTTGGCATCAACGTAAATAGGGATGTTGGTAACTGACCGGATAATGTTGATCAGCGCCTTATCGCTATCGCGGCCCAACTTTACTTTAATCACCTTAAACCCTGCCGCTTCTTCAACTTTTTTCCGGAAAACGTCCGGGGTGTCAATCCCTATGGTATAACTGGTAACCGGCATTAAAGCAGGATCACTACCGGCTAACTCCCAGCAGGGTTTATTCAACAATTTACCTTGCAGATCATGGAGTGCGATATCAATTGCAGCTTTAATGGCTGGGTTTTCCGGTGCTATGCTATCCAAATAATTGATGATCGTCTCAAAATCAAACGGAAACCTAAACTGGCTTACATCTACCTTGGTTAAAAAAGCGGCCGCGCTTGCATGGCTCTCGCCCATATAAGGCACCATGGATGCTTCGCCATAGCCGATGTATCCCTCATGGTTGATCTGCACCAGCATAATAGGTGTAGATGTCCGGGAAAATTTGGCGATAGTGAACGGGTGCTTTAATTCGAGTTGGAAGGGTTGGTAAGTCAGCTTCATGTTATAATATCAAAGCTAAATTATTCTTTTTAAAATGATGGCTATCTTTGGGGTGTAATTTTGGGTGAGTAATTACTCACCCCGACATCGCTACGCTTGTCGACCCTCTCTTCCGCAAGCGGTAAAGAGGGTTGTATTCAATTTTCAAAACCCTCTTTCCACCGAAGGTAAAGAGAGGGTGGTCGAGCGAAGCAAAGACCGGGTGAGTTATCGCCAAAATACAAGCTATAAAATATACCCATGCCCGTAAAACTATACGCACCATTCGAGACCGCTAACTTTAGCAATAAACTTTGTTTTTTAACCGGACAAGAGCTTAAAAGCGAAGAAGAAAAAATCCAGGTGTTCCCCCAATGGTTAATGAGTCTTTATGAACTGCAAGATAAACCGTTCAAGCTGTTAGACGAGAGCATGGCTACCTACAAAGACATCAAACTTCCTTGTTCCGCTGTCGTTAACGAAAACTATCTGGAGCCCTTAGAAGCAGAAATAGCCGCGGCTTTTAATAAAGGATACGAAGGTGTAAAGGCTATTGATGAGCTGAGGCTTTTTCAATGGGCGGGTAAATTGTTGTACGGAATTATCTTTAACGAGATCCAGGTGGGCATACGCCAGCAATATGCCAAAGGCGAGGAGTTTAATATATCGCAGTCTATCATCCATAAATTCAGTAACCTGCATTTAATGCTGCAAAGCATTAACCTGCCGGTTATTTTTGAGGAATTTAAGCCTTACAGCCTTTTCTTATTTAAGGTTGAAAACAACGAGCAGGAGTTTGGCTATCGCGATGAGATCAATACGCTTACGTTTTCTTTGCGGATAAAAGACTTTGGATTGATCATTTGTTTCCAGGATAACGGGGCCAACCGGCATTATCATAGAGAGATCTTAACAAAAATAGGCGAACAGGTTTTACACCCCATCCAATTTGAAGAATTTAGCGGCAGGGTGTTTTACTCGGCTTACCTTTTTAACCGCTTGCCCGAGTATAATATTTTACCGGTAGGCGACGAGGTCTTTATAGAAGATATGCCGCTACGCGGGATGAGTAGTAAGCCACTATTTGACCACTGGCAAAATAAAACCTACGGGCAGGTATTAGAGAACTTCTGGAAAAACTGGGGGTTCCTGCTATTAGAGATCATTAAGAACCCCGAAGAACCCATGAGTTTTTTACTGGATGCCGATGGTAATTTTATTAGTGAAGGATCGATTGCACTCCCACGCTAAGTTTATGTATAAATTCGGGTAGCACGTTTGGGTGCAAAATTAAGGTGATGAACACTCCACACAACGCACCAAAAAAGTGCGCGTCATGATTAACATTATCACGAGCGTGTTTAGAGGCGTAATGGCAATAAACCAAATATAATACGCCAAATATTATAGCCCAGATTTCGAACGGTAATGGCATGATCAACATCTTGGTCATTGGATCATACATGATAAAACTAAATATCACCGCGCTAACCGCGCCTGATGCACCCAGGCTATGGTACCAATAATCGTTCTTGTGTTTGGCTACCGATGGCAGATCGCTTAATACTAAGCTGGCTACATATAGCAAACCAAATTGCCAATGCCCAATGCGTGTTTCCAGCGTAAAGGCAAAGAAATAGTACGACAGCATATTGAATAACAAGTGCATCCAGTCGCTATGGATCAGGCCGCTTGTTATCAGGGTGTATGTATTTTTTTTGCGGTGGATGCTATAAGGATGCAACATCCATTTGGCTTTAAGATCGTCGTTATTAAAAGCCAACAAAGTTGCGCCAATAGTTATAGCGAATATGAATGAGGCAACCGGCGCAAATTTTAAGTATTCTAACATTATTTCAGATCAATTTTTGTTGGCGACATTAAACGCGCCACCGGGTAGCGAAGATATGTTTTTTCGAAATACGGCGAATTACGGTAAACAAAATTTAACTGCGCCGACGCACTTTTGGCCAATTCAGGGTTCTTTGTTTTTTCGTCATCCAGTATTTTGCGTACCTGGGGATTGGTTTTAAGAAATTCGGCGGCCACGTCTTCAAAAACATAAGGGGAGTAACCTTCTTTTGAGCCTAATACAGAATCAAAGAAATTCCAGGCGAAATAAGAATCTACACCCTGTGGTTCCAAAGTTTCAACAATAAAACGGTTAAGCACCTGGTTGGTATACACCACTACATCTCCTGCATAAAACTTTATTTTAAGGTTGGTTGGTGTTAACTTAACTCCGGTATGCAGGTAATGGCCCTCATAAGGGCGCGTGCTGGTCTTATAGTCGGCTATGTAATACATTTGCACATCAAGCGTAGTATCATGCGCTAAGGGGCGCATAGCCACATTATTTAGCTTGTAAAGTTCTATTATCTTGCCCCATGCCTGCGGAATGATATAGGCTATGGGTTTATCGGCAGTGGCTGTAACCAAATAGTTGTCATAATATTTAATGGTTTTGGTATAGGGCTTGGTGCGGTCATAGTACAAGCGGGTTAATCCGCTTACTTCGCTGGGTTTATAACCGGCGGTATAACCTTTAAAGGTTAGCGTATCGTAATGGTCATGGTCAAGGTCCCAGTTTAGAGCGAAAGTTTTTTGGTTGCGTACCTGCTCATCTGCTTTGGCTTTTACTTCGCCAATTAGTTTGGCATCGCGCTCATTAATATCAACTAGAGCCTGCATAAAATCATAAGTTGCCCAAACGCGTTTGTCAAACTCTTTCAACATATGCGTTTCTGTAATATAGCTGATAATGTTATGCTGCGCGGTATAGCCCGTTGCAAAGCGTGGTGTTTCTAAAAAGCTGGCTATCCCATTATCGGGTGTGGTCTCTTCGCTTTCCACATAGGGCGTCATTTCAAAGCCGCTTGCCTTCATGCGTTTATATAATTCGGGCGATAGGGTTTTCGAGGTATATTCGGCCAGTACGGGGTTTTGCTTATCTTTTTGAGTTTCTATAAGGGTCATTACATACTGGTAGTCGGCACCATCGCTGGTATGGTTATCCAGGAATATTTCCGGGTTCCAGGTGTTAATGATGGTCTCTAATGCCAGTGTATTACGGCTATCGGCCTTAATAAAATCACGGTTCAGGTCTAAATTGCGCGAATTGCCCCTGAAACCATAAGCGCTTGGTCCGTTCTGGTTAACGCGACTAAGACCACGGTTCAGGCTGCCATCAATATTGTAAAGTGCAACTATACAGATCACTACATTTTTGGGTAGCGCGTTCTTTTTTAATAGGTCGCGGGCAAACATCATGCTGGCATCAATACCTTCGGGTTCGCCTGGGTGGATGCCGTTATTAATGAGCAATACCCGCTTGTTTTGTTTTTTGATCAGCGCAGGATCAAACACTTTATCACGCGATAGCACAACCAGTGTTAACGGCTTGCCAATATCCGTCATGCCGTAATTGATAAGTTTCATTTGCGGGTTTGTTTTAGCCAGCTTATTATAATAGCTGATAACCTGCGGGTAGGTGGCCGTATAGTTTTTATCCTTACTTAACTCGAAAGGGGTAAGTTGTGCGTTCGCGGTAGCAACAGCCAAACAGGCGCCTAAAGCCAATACAAATATTTTCATGATGAGCGTAACGGGTTAATATGCCCTTTAAGGTAATAATTATTCGGCAGCGCCGGTAATTTCGGCTTGTATTTTTTTAGGGAGGCTTTTAACTACCTGCTCGTAAGAATGGTCAACCATTTCCAGCAATTGTTTGCGGGTTAATGTTCCGTTCATAAAAACGGTGTTCCACATCTTTTTATTCATGTGATAGCCGGGTTGCACTTCGGTATAGCGTTCACGTAGCTCAACGGCCAGTTCGGGGTCGCACTTCACATTAAACCTGTCGCCTTGTTCTAAACCAATAAGTAGGAAGATCTTGCCCGCAACTTTAAACACAAGCGTATCCTCGCCAAACGGAAACCCTTCGGTAACACCCGGTTTTTCCAGGCAATGATCGCGTAGTTCTTCTATATTCAATTAATAATTGATCCTTTTGGTGTATGCTCTTGGATAACCAAAGTTATATTTTATACCAATAAATATCTGACTGAATTGATCGGGCGAGTTATTTTTAAAGTGACTTGGTGGATCGTTATATCCGTCTAAGCCCTCGCCTAATGTAATGTTATGAATGTAACCTACATTAATGCCTATTTGTGGTTCGCCCCAGGCATTGTATAATTTATATTCATATCCAAAACGCAGCGGAAATATAACATTTAAGCTCTTGTCTTCTCCTGGGAATCTATACGTACCAACTGGATATCCGGTAGGATTTAAATTTGTACGCTGTACAAAAACCATGTTATTATTAATGACCCCCACACCTGTACCCGCATAAAAGTCTTTTACAAAACCCAGAAAGCCACTCTGGCTATAATCTATGATTTCTCCTAATCCAATATCGCCATGAAAAATAAGGGCTGTGTAATGGTTGTTAGATTGACGCCTGTAGGGATCTGTACCTGTATCTCCGCCAGAAATGCCTCCAAGCTGAATTTCAAGCCCTAAAGGGATATAAGGAGATATATTGTAATAACCTACAACATTAATAGTTTTACCATAATTAGCTTTCCTTAAATCATCATAAGGGCGATTTATGCCACCGAAAACCCCAAAGCCATAAGGGGTATAATTGTAGCTATCCTGCGCTTTCAGCGATATTGCGGAAAAACTAAAAATAAAAAACAGGATAAGTGTTCTCAAAAAATAAATATTAATCTTTACACAAATTTACCCTAAAATTAAAGGGACCGGCTATTACACACACAAATATATGAACTTTCTGCCAACCGTAACTCATGGAGTTACAAAACGCTTCCTGAAGTATGTGACTATTGATACGCAATCAGACCCGGAGTCGCCAAGCTGCCCGTCAACATCAAAACAAAAGGACCTGGGTAAATTGCTGGTGAGCGAACTATTAGAAATGGGCGTAAGCGATGCCCACCTGGATGAATATGGCTATGTATACGCTACCATTCCCGCCAATACCGATAAGCAAAATGTATCGGTGATCTGTTTTTGCTCGCACATGGATACCTCGCCTGATTGCAGTGGGAAAAATGTAAAACCAATAATCCATAGTAATTACCAGGGAACAGATCTCATCTTACCTGATGACCTGACGCAAGTATTGCGAATGAGCGAACATGCCGATTTGAAAAATCAGATAGGCAATGATATTATAACCGCCAGCGGCACTACATTATTGGGTGCTGATAATAAAGCCGGCGTTGCCGAAATTATGGATGCCTGCTACCAGTTAATCAATCATCCGGAAATTAAACATGGAACGATCAGGATACTGTTTACACCTGACGAAGAGATTGGCCGCGGTGTAGACAAGGTAGATATTAAAAAACTGGGCGCTTATGCCGGATATACTATTGATGGCGAAAGCGCCGGTAATATGGAAAATGAAACGTTTAGTGCAGATGGCGCCAAGCTAATCATTAACGGCGTTAGTTCGCATCCAGGTTTTGCCAAAGGTAAAATGGAAAGCGCCATAAAGATCGCCGCTATTATTGTGGCTATGATGCCCTTTGAGCTATCGCCAGAAAATACTGAGGGGATGGAGGGCTTTATACACCCCGTAGGTATAACAGGGCATGTAGAGCAGGCTACTATTGAATTTATTATCCGCGATTTTGAAGATGAAAAACTGGTTAGATATGCCAATGAGATCAGAAAAATAGCCGATGAGGTTTTAGAGGATTTTCCGGGATCAAGCTATGAATTGCAGGTTAAACAGCAATACCGCAACATGAAAGCAAAGTTGGAAGAGCATCCTGAAATTGTTGAATACGGCATGGAAGCTATTAAACGCGCGGGACTGGATGCCAAACTATGCAGTATCCGCGGCGGTACAGATGGTTCAAGGCTATCATTTATGGGATTACCATGTCCTAACATCTTTGCCGGCGAACACGCGTTTCATGGCAAGCAAGAATGGGTATCCGTACAGGATATGCAAAAGGCGGTTGAAACCATTTTACACTTGTGTATGGTTTGGGAAGAAAAAGCGTAAGGGTTATTTAAGACCTTTACACTTATTATTCTCGTACCATTCCAGCCATTTATCCCTGTCTGATCTGAATGCTTGAATATCTGTGTATACTACCTGTGTTTTCTTATTTGGTTTAATGGCTACTGGCGCACGTTTAGCAATAAACTTAAGCGCATCAAAGAATTGAGTGTAAGTTACAGTGCCGGCAGCGCCTTCATCTTTTTCAAGCATATACTTTTCTACAATAGCTATATCAGTAAAGAATAGATCTTTGAACGCCGCGTTCTCATTGCATTTAACCTCAGCCTTGTTTTTTGAAGCCGGCGGGTTAATTGGCAAAAACTTACCCGGTATTTTTCCTATAGGGATACGTTCCGTGGCCTTACGCTGATCTTTACCGGTAATGATGTAGGAACTGCCGGTAGTTTCTTCACGCGTACGTTTAACATACCCACGTATGCTAACTTCGGCAAGGTTGTGTGTTTTTAAAGAGTCCGGTAGTTTTTGCGGTGCGGCGGCTAAATTTCCTTTATCAGTCCTACCATAATAACCGGGTTTGCCTTTGTTGTTTTGAATATTTAGCCCCGGCACTTTGCCTTGTACAAGCTGCTCAACGTTTCCTACCGGTACATCTTGCACCTCTTTGCCTGTAATTGTATAAGAACTGCCTGTGGTAGCTTCTTTATCTCGTTTAACGTAGCCCCGTATTACCGTTTCTGCAAGTGAGTTATTATTTGGAGTTAAATGGATATTCAGCGTTTTTTGACCCGGGTTGAGTTTTACAGTTTGACTGATATATCCTACCAAATTAAATGTATAGACAGCACCAGAGTCAACCACTACACTATATTTACCGTTGATATCCGCTTGTGTTAAACCTTTGCCTGGTATACCCACGATTACACCCGTTAAGGGCTCCTTGGTAGCTGCATCTGTTATTGTGCCTGACAGTGTGTAATTATTGGTAGCAAGAGCTGATTTTTTAGCTTGGGCACCATAATCATCTACTACCTGTACTTTCTCCAGTATATCGGCCGGTAAATTTTTTGCCGCTTGCTGTACATTACCGCCGGCAAAATCTTTTCCGTTAAATTTTGCTGTCGGTTTGTTTTGTGTTATCAGAGTGGTTGTGTCTGTTGGTTTGATAATTTCTTCGACGATAGCATTTTGAGTATTAGGGCTTGGTATTGTTTTTCGAATATGCGGGGTTGCGCTTTGAGCTATCGACGGCGCGCTAACTTTTGCCTGTTCGCCAACTGCTTGTGCAGTGTCTTGTTTTTTGTCAACTTTCTTCGGCTCAATTACATTGGCATATTGGGGTTTAGGAACATCCGGTTTAAAAAACCAATATCCGCCACCAATCATCAATAATAAAGACCCGGCAATTGGCAAAACGCGCCACAGTAAAACAACACGGTCTTTTTTAGGTGCTACACGATCTGCTAAGCGGTTTTTTAAATCGGCCAGGTTTGCGTCATGATTAGTGTCTGTTGCTTCAAACCCGTCCAACGCATCCATTAAAAATGGATCATTCTGCGCGGCACGTTCCAGCTCGTGCATAGCACGGGCATCAAGCTTACCTTTAAGGTACTTGTCAATATTTGCTCTATCTGTCTTCCTAACGCTCACGATTCTTCTCCAAACAAATTTTTAAATTCCGTTTTCCATTCTGGATATAGCTTTTCACTTCGTTCATACTATACCCGGTTTCATCCACTATTTCTTTATAACACTTTTCATCCATATAAAACAGCTGGATACTTACTTTTTGTGCCGATGGCAGTTTTTCTTTACAGCGTTCTAATGCATTTATGTTATCCTCGCGGTCATCAGTAAGATGCGCGTCATCAACAAATTCCATAAAATCAGGTAACGATTCTGTCTGCATCTTTTTACCGGACCGTAATTGCATAAGGCAAAAATTGCGGCTTAATACATATAACCAGGGCTTAAATTGTTTAATGTCATGTCGTGTGACCTTTACAATCAGTTCTTCAAAAATTTGCATTACGGCATCCTTGCTTAATTCTTCGTCGTGCAAATATTTTAAGCAAACCCCATAAACCAGGTGCATATACCGTTCATATAACTTGGCCAGTACAGTAAGATCAGCGGTTTGTTTATACTCCTGCAACAGCCTTTCGTCAGTTATATCAGTGGTTGTACTTTGGCTTTTTAGGAAATTCATGCAGAGCAACAAAATAATTTTTTTTTATGATTTATGGAAATCAATAACAAGATGCATCATACCTGTAAAATCCATAAATCTTTAAAAATATAATTATGAAAAATTACCTGATCATGCTGATAGCTTTTGTAAGTTTAGCCGGGTTTAAAGCACCGGGCAGTAAAAAAGGCCCGATAACCAATAGCCGCCACAATAATTTAGTAACTGTATCTGGTAAAGTAACAGATCGGGTAGACAAATCGCCGTTAGCCGGCGTAACTGTCGGCACATCGGGCAAGGGCTTAATACAGACTGATATTAACGGAAGCTATAGCGTAACAGTTAATGCCGAAGCAACGCTTATGTTTAATATGGTAGGGTATATTACACAAACTATAAAGCTTAAGCCGGGTCAAAAAATATTGGACGTTAGTTTAACAGCCAATACACAATCACTTAGTGAAGTTGTGATTCGTGGATACGTTAAACGCACCCGTGAAGAAACAACTGGGTCGTCTTACGTTATTACAGGCAAAGAGGTTCAGGATGTCCCGGTAGGAAATGTGCAACAGCTTGTGCAAGGTAAAGTACCGGGGCTAAACATTCAGAATAGTATAGGTGCGTCTAAACAGGCAAGGCTTAACGGTAAAGCATATTATGGAGGCAGCGTGCAACAGGCACAAAAAAACTTACCTGCCGATATTTTAAAGAAAGTGCAGGTTATAGATGATTATGGCGAACAAGCTACCCGATCAGCGATCAGACCCGTTGCGCCAACTCCCGGCAGTGAATCTTACGACCGAATTGTTGAAAATCAGTTCATCGACCCTAAATCGATCCCGCTATCCACATTTGCTGTTGATGTTGACGCTGCCTCTTATGCCAATGTTCGCCGTTTTATTAACAACGGGCAGTTGCCGCCTAAAAACGCGGTGCGTATTGAAGAGATGATCAATTATTTTAAATATAACCTACCTGAACCGACCAGCGGCGAACCGGTGGCAATTCAAACCGAACTTGCCACCGCGCCCTGGAACCCTCAACACCAGTTAGTGCGCATTGGTTTAAAAGCCAAAAATGTAAAAACAGATAAATTGCCGCCATCAAACCTGGTGTTCTTAATTGATGTGTCAGGATCTATGTTTGCGGAGAATAAACTGCCACTGGTTAAAACATCTATGAAAATGTTGGTTGACCAGTTAAGGCCGATTGATAATGTTGCTATTGTTGTTTATGCAGGTGAAGTAGGCGTGAAATTAGAATCGACACCGGCTGATCAGAAAGAAAAAATTAAAGATGTTATTGACCAGTTAGGCGCGGGTGGTGGTACTGCCGGTGGTGCAGGATTGATGATGGCTTATAAGATAGCGCAGAAGAATTTTATTAAGAAAGGCAACAACCGGATCATCCTATCAACCGATGGCGATTTTAATGTAGGTGCTTCAAGCGATAAGGATATGTTAGAGTTGATAGAAGAGCAGCGTAAAACCGGGGTGAGCCTGTCTATACTGGGGTTTGGAATGGGTAATTATAAAGACAGTAAAATGGAGTTGCTGGCAGATAAGGGACATGGTAACTATGCCTATATCGATAATATTACCGAAGCTACCAAGTCAATGGTTACTGAGTTTGGCGGTACACTGTTTACAGTCGCTAAGGACGTTAAGTTGCAAGTGGAATTTAACCCGGGTAAAGTTCAAGGGTATAGATTATTGGGTTATGAGGACAGGTTGATGGCTAAAGAGGATTTTAATAATGACACCAAATTAGGTGGAGATATGGGTGTAGGCCATACAGTTACCGCTTTATATGAAATTATACCGGTAGGAGTTAAAGATAACTTTACCGGCAGTGTTGACCCGCTTAAATATCAAAAGCCCAATCCGGCAGTCAAAGCAAATAATTCGTCAGAAGTGATGACCATAAAATTCAGGTATAAACAACCGGATGGTGATGTAAGCAAAATGGAATCGGTGGTGGTGAATGACAATCCTGTTAATAAAACTTCCGACGATTTCAGATTTGCCGCTGCGGTTGCCGAGTATGGAATGTTGTTGCGTGACTCGCAGTTTAAACAAAATGCCAACTTCGGCCAATTGATAACCATGGCCAAAAGTGCCAAAGGCAAGGATGATAACGGCTATCGAGCCGAGTTTATCAGGTTAGCAGAAAGCACTGGTAATATGATGAAAACTACAGCTATGACAACCGGCAAATAACGAAGCTCAAAAATAACGTCATTGCGAGCGATAGCGTGGCAATCGCACGGAGAAATGGTGTACGATAGGAAAGATGGCGATTGCTCCTCGTTTGTAATGACGTTATTTATTAACCGCGTTCTGCTAAAAGCTCATTAGTTAGTTTCTCAAACTCGGTAATAAAGTCGGTGTAATGCTGGCCAGTACCCGGGCCGTTAAAGCCGGTATGGATCTTACGCACATCGCCTTTTTTGTCGATAATGATGGTGGTAGGAAAGCCCAATACAGCTTTCATCATGGGCAGGCTTTTAGCAGGATCGCCTTTTGTTGGGGTATAACCTGTTAACAATAATGGATAGGGGATATTAAAACGCCCCTGTAATTGTTTAACTGTTCTTTGCGATTTAGCAAAATCTGCAGTTCGCTCATAAGCCAGGCCAACAACCTCAACCCCTTTAGGGTGGAATTTTTTGTAGTAGTTAACTAAATACGATGTTTCGTCCATACAGTTAGGGCACCATGACCCTAAGATCTGAACAATAACTACTTTGTTTTTATACCGCACATCGCTAAGCGATACCTTTTTGCCATTAACATCTTTAAAGGTAAAGGCCAGTTTTTTATAACCCGGTTTAAGCGCGGTAAGCGAATAGGCATCAGGCAATTTAGCATTCGGATTTTTAACTGCGCTCCAGGTATCAACACTGGTTAAACCTGCGTAGAATTTACCTCCGGTTATTTTATTGCCATTTATTTTAGCGGTAAACAAGTAATCGTGCCCTCCATCAAAAGCAGATAAATAGAGGTCATTGCCACTAACTATGCCTTCTAAATAACGGTAATCGCCGGTGGTCGATAAAAAGGTGCCGGTAAGTTTTGAACCGGTTTGTTTGAACTCGCCCACTGTTCTGTCTGTTTTGCCATCGCTAACAAAAGGTACATCCCATCGGCCTGTAATATTAAATGCGGGTTTTTGCGTAGGCTTAAATCGCCATAGGGTGTTTGGGGTAGCCACAAAGGCCATCGCTACATATTTATCGCCTAGGTTCTTTATCCATTTACCAACCAACTTGCCTGCCACTAATTTTAACCTGAACCCCGAGTCGAACAACGGCATCCGAATAAAGACAGAATCACCCTTATAGCTTATGTCGGGTACTTTTATACGCTCGGCTCCATTAAGGATAGTCAGTTGGCTTTTGCCGGCAACAATGGCAACTTCAAAATTAAAGGGGATCTCTGTCCCGGTAGCGGTTTTGGTTACTGCACGCCAGATGCCTATAGCCAATTTAGTTTGCGCGTTAACAAAAGTAGAGGTAAAAATTAGCACAAGTATGGCTAACAACGATCTGATCTTCATATTCGATGTGTTATATCATCAAAACTAAATAAAATAGGCTGCTTATTTTAACACATCGCGTGATATGACAATGCGTTGAATTTCTGAAGTGCCTTCATAGATCTGGGTTATCTTAGCATCACGCATTAAACGTTCAACATGGTACTCTTTTACAAACCCATAACCACCGTGAATTTGTACGGCTTCTACCGTAGTTTTCATAGCCGTTTGCGAAGCATATAGTTTGGCCATGGAGCTTGCCTGACCGTAAGGCAGCCCATTATCTTTTAACCAGGCCGCTTTCAGGCATAACAGGCGCGAGGCTTCAATTTCTGTAGCCATATCGGCAAGTTTAAACTGAATAGCCTGCAGATCGGCCAGTGTTTTACCAAATGCTTTACGTTCTTTGGCATAGTTTAACGCCAGTTCATAAGCACCGGATGCAATACCTAATGCTTGCGCGGCAATCCCTATACGTCCTCCTTCTAAAGTTGTCATAGCAAACTTAAACCCGAAGCCTTCTTCGCCTATGCGGTTCTCTTTAGGCACTTTAACGTCATTAAAATGAAGCGAATGGGTGTCTGAGCCCCGTATTCCCATTTTATTTTCTTTAGCACCAATTGTAAAGCCGGGCATTCCTTTTTCAACAATAAGCGCGTTTATACCATTGTGGCGCTTCTTAGCGTCAGTTTGTGCCATTACCAGGTAGGTTGAAGCGGAGCCTCCATTGGTGATCCAATTTTTGGTGCCGTTAAGTAAGTAATGGTCGCCCATGTCAATAGCGGTAGTATGCTGGGCGGTGGCATCAGAGCCGGCTTCGGGTTCTGACAAGCAAAACGCGCCAATAACCTCGCCTTTGGCTAAGGGTACCAGGTGTTTTTGTTTTTGGGCTTCAGTGCCATATTTTTCAAGTCCGTAACAAACCAGTGAATTATTAACTGATACTACAACCGATGCGGAAGCATCGATCTTTGAAAGTTCTTCCATCACCAAGACATAGGATATGGCATCCATACCGCTGCCGCCATATTGCGGCGATACCATCATCCCCAGAAAACCCAGTTCGCCCATCATCTTTACCTGTTCGGCAGGAAATTTTTGGTGTTCATCGCGGTCTATTACTCCGGGCTTTAGTTCGGTTTGTGCAAAATCGCGCGCGGCCTGGCGTATCATCAGTTGTTCTTCAGAAAAGTCGAAATACATGTTACGGTATAATATAAAAAGTAAATATATATTTATTATGCACGCATAGCAAAAAATCGAGCCAAAAAAAAAGAGAGCTCTTTTGAAGCTCCCTTTCCCCTAATTAATTTAAACTATTGATTAAACCCAAAACAAAGAACAAATATCACTCAGCTTGGGTGTCTGAGAATTCAATTTTTTGTAATAACGGCCTGACTTGTTTTTCATAGGTAGATGCAGGGCCGCTATTACAAAACAAATGTATTGCCATAACATGTAATTGACAATGACTTATTCGTCAGAATTTAAAAATAAAAATCTGACGAATTTGTATTATTTTTACCTAACAAAAGTAAACCTATTAACTACGCACTATATTAAAAACAGATTAGATTATGTTATTAACTGATTTTGAATATCTGGACAACTCTGACAATGCCTTTAAGCGAAAGATATCGCTTCAGATAAAAAGATTAAGGAGGCAAAATCAGGTTACGCAAGAAAAATTTTACTCAGACACCAACATTAACATTGCCAGGTTGGAATCTGGTAAGATAGATATCCGTATTGAGACCTTAAGAAAGGTTTGTTATTACTTTGACGTTTCTTTATCGGGTTTCTTTAGGGGCATATACTAATACCAATCATTTGTCATTAGTAAAAATGGCACAGTTTTCTGTTATTGTGTACATATAGTGTGTGGATTAACACACATCGTTATAAAAATTAAAAGTGTGTTCCATAAGAAGAATACCTGATTAGTAATATAAAGTGCTGAAAATTTGCAAATTATAGCTTTTTTGAAAAAATAGCTTGTAGAATAAAAAATGAAGCCTATATTTGCAATCCCAAACGGAGTGGTAGTTCAGCTGGTTAGAATACATGCCTGTCACGCATGGGGTCGCGGGTTCGAGTCCCGTCCATTCCGCTAAAAGAGTCTCAACGCTCTTTAAAACGCTTAAATCAAAATGGTTTAAGCGTTTTTTTTTGCTCAAAAAACCGCATAAAACCTCAGGATTTATGACTCACCCAGGTGACCTATTCGGCGACCTGTTTCTAATCACTAATTTAGTCTCAAATTAACGTTAACTAAATGGTATTCAATTTGTTATAATGGTTTTATTTGAGTTTAAAACACCTCAAAACCACTCAAAATTCTGACTTTTTGAACACCTGGATTTCGGTTGATATGAAAGCACCTCAAATGACCTCATTGATCTGGGGTCGAGGGTTCTGGTCCTCTTGGGACCGCTTGAATTTTTGCCCAAAAAGTGACCTTATCGGTGACCTATTGGGAAGCTTTAATTTAGGTCACCGAATACCGTGGTAATAGGTTGATTTTAAAGCACTTAATATGATAAAAATGACATCAAAAGGGCTTATTTTAACTCAAAATTAATGTAGTTAAACAATTTAAAATCAAATGTGGTATGAAAAGCACACAAAGGTTCTCAGTTCTCATCTGGGCTGACAAAAGAAAAACAGATGTTAAAGGTAATGTTCCGCTCTACGTACGAATTACCTATTTAGGCAAAAGGGCAGAAATTTCAATGGGTCGCAAAGTCGATCCTAACAAGTGGGACCCAGAGGCGGGATTTGTAAAAGGCCCCGGGCAGGAAGTAAAGGATATCAATAAAGAGATCATCACCGTTAATAATGAGATTCACGCTGCCTTTATGGATCTCAAGCAAACTGATGATTTTATCACAGCTGATAAGATCAAGCAAAGATACGCAGGTGAAGATGAGCCTCAAAGAATGCTGCTGGAGATCTTCGATGAGCACAACAAAAACGTGGAGGAACTGGTAGGTAAGGACTTCGTAAAGGCTACGCTGACCAAGTATAACACTGTGCGATCTAAAACAGCGGATTATATCCAGCACAGGTTTAAAAAGCCCGACATCTACCTGGAGTCCATCGATTACGCTTTTGTAACAGGATTTGAAATGTATCTCAAAACTGAGGACGGCATCGAACATAATACCGCCATGAGGTACATGAAGAACTTAAAGAAGATCGTTAACCTGGCGTTTAACCATGGGTGGATCAGGACGAACCCATTTAATTTGTTCAAGTGTACTTATAAAAAAGTAACCCGAGTTGAACTTGAATGGGAAGAAATTATTCAGCTCGCCAATCATCCATTTACCATCAAACGATTGGAAGAAGTCAGGGATACCTTTTTATTTTGCTGCTATACAGGTTATGCTTTTGTCGATATTGAAAAGCTTACGCCTCAACATATCTTCATCGGAAAGGACAAAGTAGCCTGGGTCAAAACACAGCGGACCAAAACCTATGTGACTGCAAATGTTCCGCTAATCCCGCAGGCCATTGAACTTATTGAGAAATATAAAGACCATGATTGCAGAACCATACAGAATAAATTATTTCCGGTTAAAAGTAACCAGAAGATGAATGCCTATTTGAAAGAGATCGGTGACCTTGCTTCTATTGCCAAAGTTCTGACCACGCACATTGCCCGGCACACATTCGCGACAACAGTAACCCTGGAAAATGATGTCCCATTAGAAACGGTAAGTAAAATGCTCGGGCACACAAAATTGCCGACCACCCAGATCTATGCCAAAATGAAGGATAAAAAGGTTAATCGCGATATGCACGCCTTGAAGACAAGATTAAAGGAACAGGAAGAAACAGAAAAGGCTGAATTGGCAGAGGAGGAGTTAATATGAATTTAGAGCAATCAATTATAACCGATATTCAATCGATTATAAATAGTGCAAAAGAGAATGCTGTTCGGGCAGTTGACCATGAACGTGTAATTATGTACTGGCATATTGGGAAACGAATATTCGAAGAGGAACAACATGGAGCGGACCGCGCTGAGTATGGCACTCAACTTATCAAGTATTTATCAGAGCAGCTTCAACCACAATTTGGCCGAGGTTTTTCTGCGCGGAATCTTAACCTTTTTCGTCAGTTTTATAGAGGCTTTCCAATTGTGCAGACAGTGTCTGCACAATTGAGTTGGTCTCATTATTCTTTACTACTAACAATACCGGAAGCAGAAAAACGAGAATTTTATAAGATCGAAACAATTAAAAATAATTGGTCCTTTCGGCAAGTAGAACGACAGATCGGAAGCCAACTTTATGAAAGGCTCTTGCTGAGTACAGATAAAGAAAAGGTTCTGTCAGTCGCAAGAAACGAGCAACAGCCGGATCAACCGAGGGACATCATTAAAGACCCGATAGTACTCGAATTTTTAGGCTTGAAACCAGAGGCAACCTACTTTGAGAAAGACCTTGAATCTGCACTGATAACACACCTCCAGGAGTTCATGTTGGAGTTGGGAAACGGCTTTTCGTTTGTAGCACGGCAAAAACGTATCCACCTGGATGGTGACGATTTTTTTGTCGACCTGGTATTCTATAACCGACTATTGCAATGCTTTGTTATCATAGAGCTTAAGACCCACAAGATCACCCACCAGGATCTTGGACAATTGCAGATGTATGTTAATTATTATGACCGGATTGAGAAATTAGCTCACGAAAGCCCGACGGTTGGCATTTTGCTATGCCTGGAGAAAAATGATACTGTTGTCAAATTTACCTTACCTGAAAAGAGTAACATTTTTGCGTCCAAATATCAATTATATTTGCCAACTGCTGAACAACTTTCTAAAGAAATTAATAACGAGCTATTAAAACAAAACAATAAGAACACTTGATCTTCCAATTTGAAAGATCAAATTTCTCGTATGGTGATTGATTTAGTTAAATCCAAGGCACCTAATTGGCACCTTGGATTTTAATTGTGCACGCAATGCGCGCACAATTGAGTTGGATACATTATAAGCGTTGTCAAGTATTTACTGCTGAAAAAAGAGATGTACATTGCGCGACCGAAATCAATTTAGTGTTGTTCAAACCGGCCGGTTTTCTTACTGACTATTATTTTATAAATTACCAGTTCAATATCATCACCAATATCACTTTCATTGGCGGTTATTCCATGTGAGGGGTGACCGGCATCGGTGAGAAAGGGAACCACCCGGTTGATCAATCTTTGCAAAGTTTCTTGTTTTTCATCCAACCAGCGGCTTCTTTCCATGTTTACCAGGATCTGCCTAATGCGACTTTTCAAAGGAACATTCAGTTCAACCATCGTGGCTTTATTCAAGAGGCCATTTACGGCCAGTCCATGCCTGTCCTGGAACTGCTTTACAGCGCCAGCCAGGGTGTCGTCATACCGGTTATTTAAAGTATCACCGTGAAAGTCTGTTAATTTAAACAGGCGGGTTTTTACCTGCACGACAACAAGGGATGTGTCTCCGGGCTTTGGTAGTTTTTGATTACTGATGGGCAGCCAACGTTCACTTGCGTCTAAAGCGCGGTATTTTCTTAAGAAAGTTCTTAATAGCTCATATTGTCGGTATACCGGCTCTTCAGCGGAAAACTTTTCGACAGGAGTTTTTAACAAACTATCTAAATACTGGTTGTAGTCCAGTTTTTTCCGGGGAAGGTACCATCCCGAAGATTTACTGGCTGAACTGTTCATTCCTCCCCAGGCCAATTTTGAAAAGGCAAAATATTGGGAGGTGAGCATCAGCTCCAGCATAATATCCGGCTGTTTTTGATCTTCCTGGATATTTAGCAGGGAATCGAGTTCCTTTTGATAAGGAATGGATTTATAAATGCCGTCTTTCTGCAGATTCATTACCCGGTTGGATAGATTACCGGCCTGTTCTATTAATATGCCGTCATCAAACCAGGCATACGCAAATTTTCTATTGTTGTAAAAACTTTGCAGCTGATCTTTATAGGCAATAACCTCAGGGTATTTTTCAAAAAAGCGGGCAATCGCTGAACTGTCAAAAACTGCTTTTGACTGCCCGCTAAAATTTCCGGGTATGGTTTTATCCCATGCTTTGGCTAAAGAATCAGCCCGGTCAGTTTTCCTAACCTGCTGACCGCAACTAATTAACGCATTGCTTAGAAAAGCGAGGAGGATAATATATTTAAAATACCTGGATTGCATAACCATTTAATTTTCAAGTATGACCTTTAAAGCCTTTTCCTTTGCTGCATTGCCGAAAGTGTCATAAGCTGCTATCATTTGATCCAGCTTAAAACGATGGGTGATGAGTTTATTGGGCTGGATCTTTTTAGACTGAACTGTTTTTAATAACATGGGCGTAGTGACCGTATCCACCAGGCGGGTTGTGATCGAAATGTTCCGGTCCCATAATGCCTCCAGGTGAAGTGTTACGCTTTTGCCGTGCACCCCGATATTGGCGATGTGGCCACCGGCTCCGATAATTTCTTCGCATAGTTCAAAGGTTGCGGGCACGCCAACTGCTTCGATAGCCGTGTCCACGCCTTTACCATTGGTCAGTTCCATTACTTTGATCAGTGCATTCTCCTTTGCGCTGTTAATGGTCTGCGTAGCGCCAAAAGTTTTGGCAACTTCCAGGCGGTTATCATCTTGGTCGATGACGATAATTTCTGCCGGTGAATAAAATTGCGCGGTTAACAGCGCGGCCATTCCTACGGGACCGGCACCTACAATGGCTATGGTATCACCGGGCTTAACCTGCCCGTTTAACACGCCGCATTCAAAGCCGGTCGGTAAAATATCGCTCAACATGACTAATGCTTCTTCATCAGCGCCTGCCGGGATAGGGTATAAGCTGTTATCCGCATAGGGTATCCTTACATATTCGGCCTGGCATCCGTCGATCATATAGCCCAGGATCCATCCTCCGTCCGAGCAGTGCGAATACATGCCTTTTTTACAATATTCGCATTTTCCGCAAGAGGTAACGCAGGATATGATGACATGGTCGCCGACTTTAAAGTTACTTACCGCGCTTCCTATCTCTTCGATGATGCCCACCCCTTCATGGCCTAAGATCCTTCCGGCTGCAACTTCCGGCATATCGCCCTTCATAATGTGCAGGTCAGTTCCGCAAATGGTTGTTTTGAGGATTTTGACGACTGCGTCCGTTGGTTTGTTTACTACGGGTTTTGGTTTTTCTTCCCAGGCTTTATTTCCGGGGCCGTGATACACTAATGCTTTCATGTTTTTATAGTTAAGTATATATGAATTGATTTTAACAAAAGTACCTCCACAGGCTCCTGTAACTTATGACCTGCGTCACGGCGGCGAATGATCCCGGTCACAGCTTTTTAAAATTCCGGAAGGACTTCCAGTACTTTTGAGTTTGGAAAGATCAGCAATGGCTTGACAGGCCGGTTGGCGATGCTTTGCGTTATGCTGCCACCAAATATCTTTTGGAAAAAATTGCGCCTGCGGTGAACTAACACCAACAGGTCTACCTCAACAGCTTCTGTTAATGATTTTATGCTGTGAGCAATATTGCTGCTTTTAATGACCCGGTATGCAATTTTCGGGTAGGTTATTTTGGACGGAATCTGGTTGAAAAACTCTTTCATGTTCCTTTCCTGTTTCGGAGCGTCCGAAACTTCATCCGCTACATGTGCGATCAAAATCTCTGCATCTGTGTGTTTAGCCAAGCCTGACAAACATTGCAGTAAATTAATGTCTGTATAATTCATGTTGGTGGCAAAGGCAATGGTTTTATAGTCGCTGAACCGCACCTGGTAAGGTATGACCAGTATTGGAAAATTGGCTTTTTCAATAATGGCCGATTCGTGATTGCCTGCCAAAAGGGTGGTTAGATAGTTCGCGCTGTGCATACTGATAACCGCCATGAGCACATGATGGGTTTTGGCTATTTCATTGATACTTTCAGCCACTAAGCCCTCCTTACTATATTGGTTGATTTCGGGCCTGAAACCCATTCTGTTTTCCGACTTGTCCATCTGTGTTTTCAGATGAGCCATTAAAGCGCCAAGATTGTTCGAACTGTTTTCTTGCTGTTGTTGTAGTGGCCATTTTTGTCGTTGGTCTATTTTTTCAGCAGGTGGAACAGTATAGATATTGCAAAGTAGCAGGTTCGCTTTAATCCGTTGGGCCAATTTCAGTGCATAATGGGCGGCATCATCGGCTTTAAGCGAGAAATCGGTCAATACTAATATGGTCTTCATAATTCAAATGGTTATTTTACCGTTGGTAAAATTGCCGTTTAAATCGCTAAGCCCGGATGATAGGTATCATCTCAGGTTATGATACGCATCACTTCACAACGGCCAATTTCTTATAAAACCAGCCTTGCTGGTAGCTAACCGGAGTAATGCTTCTTCACTGCTTAAATGCCAGAAGCTGTTAGATTGATTTGTTTGGCTTTCCATCAGCAACAATTTTTAAAAACGGCGTGGTTTGCATAGTTAAGGGTGATTGCAGGAAGAAAAATTCCTATTACTTCTTTCACTTGCTGTCGGCATGAAAAACTAAAAAGGGAATGACAATATGTCTTGCCATTTTTTGGGTATGGCTGCCATTCAAAAGGTTATCAAAAAAATTATGCCGCCTGTGGCGCATAGCCAGCATATCTATTTGCCCATGTTCACATAACCACTCCAGCCCGTTTTCCGCATTGGTGTTTTTCACGACCCTGTAATAGATATTGGGGTAGTCCGCTTTATCCGCTAATCCAATCATAAATTGTTCGGTGCGTTGCTTTAACTGAGGTGAAGGATCTTTTTCATCATCAACATGTGCAATCAGGATTTCCGCATTGAGTGCCCTGGCCAGCGGTATCAAAACATAGATAGCTTCCAGATCATGCTCCGGGTGTTTGAAGTCGGTCGCATAAGCTATCTTTTTTACGACCACCATTTTTGCCATAGGCGGAACCAGTAATAAAGGTTTGGCCGTATGATTAATCATGTTTTGGCTGTGATTACCCAATAAGAAGGTGCTCAGGCGGCAGTTGCCATGGGTTCCTATGATGACCAGATCGATCTCGTGGCTTGCGATGATCTGATCGATCACATCGGTTAATGTACCTGACTCAGCTATACAGCTAATAGCCGGCTGAAAATCTGCGGCATGACTGGCTTGTTCCAAATGCTCCTTTAAATGTTTTAATTCCCGGGCACTGTCCCCCAACATGGCAGCCGACTCTTCCATTGGCCAAACCACAAGCCCGGCCTGTGGAACTTCAGCCGGGACAATGATGGCATTACACAGCACAATATTGGCTTTGATTTGCCGGGCCAGGTTATATCCATATTCAGCCGCATGTTTTGCCTCCTTCGAAAAATCTGTTGAAATAAGTAATGTTTTCATGGTTATCGCGTAAATAATTTATAGCTATAAAACTGGCTAATCTGCCGGTTACAAAGAATGACAGCCATCACATTTCTGCATGATTAACGTACAGGTGTATCCAAAGTCCATGTCCAGTTCAATATCTCCGGCATATCCTTGCCATGCGTACTGATATAGTGTTTATGCGCGATCAGTTTGTCTGCTAATAATTGTTTGAGATAAACCCCTTTGCTGCCGGTTTGCGGCAGGCGGTCAATGACATCCATGACCAGGTGGAACCTGTCCATTTCATTCAGCACGGTCATATCAAATGAGGTAGTAATGGTTCCCTCTTCTTTATAACCGCGAACGTGCATATTAACATTGTTAGCCCGGTTATACGTTAAGCGGTGCACTAAATAGGCGTAACCATGAAAAGCGAAGACAACGGGTTTATCGGTTGTAAAGAGCTCATTGTAATCTTTATCGGTAAGGCCATGTGTATGTTCTGTGCTTTTTTGCAGCTTAAACAAATCAACTACATTGATGACCCTGATCTTCAGTTCCGGCAAATGCTCCCGTAATATAGTGACGGCCGCCAATATTTCTAAAGTTGGCACATCTCCGCAGCAAGCCATGACCACATCAGGTTCACTTTCCTGGTCATTGCTGGCGAAATTAAATATACCGATGCCCCTTGTGCAGTGTTCTACCGCCTCGTCCATATTCAGCCACTGGGGTGCAGGGTGTTTCCCGGCAACAATGACATTCACATAATGATAGCTGCGCAGGCAGTGATCCATAACAGACAGCAGGCAATTGGCATCAGGCGGCAGATAGACGCGGACTATAGTTGCTTTTTTATTGACCACATGATCTATAAAGCCGGGGTCCTGGTGGGTAAACCCGTTGTGATCTTGCCGCCATACGGTCGAAGTCAATAAAATGTTCAAAGAAGCGATCCTGCGCCGCCAGGGTATTTCCAGCGTAGTTTTGAGCCATTTGGCATGTTGATTAAACATCGAATCGATAATATGGATAAAAGCCTCATAGCAGTTAAACAAACCATGCCTACCGGTTAACAGGTAACCCTCCAGCCAGCCTTCGCATTGATGTTCGCTGAGCATTTCCATGACGCTCCCTTCAGGGGCAAGAAACTCATCAGAGGCAACTACAGGTACTGTCCATTGCCGGTTAGTGGCTTCAAATACGAGGTCCAGCCGGTTAGATACCGTTTCGTCCGGTCCGAACAATCTGAAATTTCGCGGAGCTTGGTTTTCTTTGATCACGTCCCGCAAAAAACGGCCCGAAACATAAGTGTCGCCCTCTCCGCTGGCACCCGGAGAAGTCACGGTAACGGCGTAATTTCTAAAATCCGGTAAGCGCAGGTCACGTAATAATTGTCCGCCGTTGGCATGGGGATTTGCTCCCATACGGCGTTCTCCCGCAGGGGCAAGCGCAGCAAGTTCGGGCATCAATCGCCCTTGGTTGTCAAACAGCTCTTCCGGTTTATAGCTTTTCATCCAGTTTTCCAGGAGCTGCAAATGTTCAGGCGGCGCTGATGCGGACACCGCCAGCGGGATCTGGTGCGCCCTGAAATTTCCTTCGATCTTATAACCATCTACTTCTTTTGGCCCGGTCCAGCCTTTGGGTGAACGCAGAATGATCATCGGCCAGCGCGGGCGTGAGCCGCTTTTATGCTCGGCATCATACTTAACTTGTTTAATGCGATCCACCGCATAGTCCAGCGCTGCAGCCATGGCCTGGTGCATGATATCCGGATCGTCGCCCTCTACAAATATGGGGTTCCAGCCATAGCCGCGAAACAACTGCTCCAGTTCTTCGTGGGTTATCCTCGCTAAAACGGTGGGATTAGAAATTTTATAGCCGTTTAAATGTAAGATGGGCAATACGGTACCATCAGCAAGCGGATTCAGGAATTTATTGGAATGCCAGGCAGTAGCCAATGGCCCGGTTTCGGCTTCGCCGTCGCCTACTACACAGGCAACGATCAGATCAGGATTATCCATCACCGCACCAAAGGCGTGGCTTAATGAATAACCTAATTCTCCGCCCTCGTGGATAGAGCCGGGTGTTTGCGGTGAAGCATGACTGGAAATGCCGCCAGGGTAGGAAAATTGTGTAAATAGTTTTTTAAGGCCCTCTTCGTCCCGGGTAATATTGGGATAGACTTCTGTGTAGGACCCCTCCAAATAAGTTCCGGCCACTACTGCCGGGCCGCCATGTCCCGGTCCCGAGACATAGATCATGTTCAGATCGTATTTGTTAATGATCCTGTTCAGATGGGTATATATGAAATTCTGACCAGGTGTGGTCCCCCAATGTCCAAGCAGCATGTGCTTTACATCCTCCAGCTTCAACGGCTCCCGCAATAAAGGATTATTACGCAAATAAAGCTGCCCTACCGATAAATAATTGGCCGCGCGCCAGTAAGCATTCATTTGCTGAAGTAACTCCGGACTTAACGTTTCGACTTCTATATTGATCAATTCTGTTTCCATAATAATTATAATTTTTGTTATTTAACTTTCAATAAACTGGCATTAACAGCGACTACTACGGTGCTTACTGTCATTAACACCGCCCCGGCCGCAGGGCTCAACAGAACGCCCTGGTTATAAAGCACACCGGCAGCCAGCGGCAGGGCAATGACATTATAACCTGTGGCCCAGATCAGGTTTTGGATCATCTTTCGATACGTCGCTTTTCCAAATAAGATCAGGCTTACGATATCCTTGGGATTGCTGTTCACCAGTACAATGCCTGCCGTTTCTGCCGCGATATCGCTTCCCGACCCGACAGCTATGCCAATATCAGCCTGGGCCAGCGCGGGCGCGTCATTTACGCCGTCCCCGGTCATGGCAACAAACTCGCCGTTGGCTTGCAGTTCTTTGATCTTTTCCAGCTTTTGATGCGGCAATACTTCGGCTATAAAATTATCCATGCCTAAAGATTTGCTTACGCTGGCAGCGACTTTACGGTTATCACCGGTTAGAAGTATAGATTTAATATTTTGTTGTTTTAGTGTTTTAATAGCCGCTGCTGATTCCGGACGGATCTTGTCTGATAGGGCAATATATCCTGATAGTTCACTATCAATAATTACAAACACGATTGTTTCGGTATCATTGGCAATGAAACCATCAGGAAGTTTGATGTTATTTTCTTTTAAGTAGCCGGGGCTAACCACCAATACATTTTTTCCTGCAACGGTAGCCGCTACCCCCTTACCCGTCATAGCGCTAAAGTTTTCCGCTTCCGCGATTTTAATTGATAAGTCTTTTACTTTTTGCAGGATGCCTGTGGCGATTGGGTGTTCTGATTTTTGTTCCAATGCAGATGCCAGGCGGATAAGATCATTTTCGGTCAGGTTTTTTTGCAGGGAAACTATTTTCGATACTTCAAAGCTGCCAACTGTCAGCGTACCGGTCTTGTCAAATACGACGGTGGTGATTTTTCTTGCATTTTCGAATGCGGTGCGGTTCTTAATGAGTAAGCCTTGTTTAGCCGATAAGGCGGTTGATTTGGCAACCACCAGCGGCACCGCCAAACCCAAAGCATGAGGGCAGCAAATTACGATCACGGTGACCATTCTTTCCATAGCAAAGGCTAAAGACTGCCCCGTTAAATACCAGTATAGAAATGTACCAATACCAGTTACCAACGCAATTACCGTTAACCATTTTGCTGCGGTGTCTGCCAACAGCTGTGTTTGAGATTTAGATTTTTGCGCGTCATCAACCAATTTAACCACCTGGGAGAGATAGGAATCTTTCGCGGCATGAGACACGGTAACTTTAAAAGAGCCGCTACCATTGATAGATCCAGCGATCACTTTTTCACCCTTTACTTTTTTCACCGGTTTGGATTCCCCGGTCAGCATCGATTCATCCAGGTAACTTTCGCCTTCCAGTACAATTCCGTCTGCCGCAACTTTTTCACCGGGCTTGACCAGGATGATGTCCTTTTCTTTCAGGGTATCGGTCTTTACGTCCAGGATCTTATCGGCCACGACCAGATGTGCATCTGCGGGCATCAACTGAACCAATAACTCCAGTTCATTTGATGCGGCCATGACAGAGCGCATTTCTATCCAATGCCCTAAAAGCATAATGAGAATAAGGGTGGCCAACTCCCAAAAGAAATCCATCCCCTTCAATCCAAACACGATAGCTGCGCTATAGCTATAGGCCACGGTTATGGCAAAACCGATCAGGGACATCATGCCCGGGTTTCTGGCTTGTACCTCGCTTATCAGGCCGGTTAAAAAAGGCCAGCCGCCATAAACAAATACCACCGAGGACAGGACGAGCAAAATATAAGAAGAGCCTGCAAACTGCCAGTCAACACCGATGAACCGCTGTATCATGGTTGACAGCAGCATAATGGGAACGGTAAGCGCCAATACGATATAAAACCGCTTTTTAAAATCAGCGATCATCATGGCGTGGTGATCGTGCTCTGACATACCCATGTGGGCACCATGCCTTTTGTGCATTTTACTATGATCCATTTTTGAGTGCTCCATCAGGCTTTATTTTTATCGTTCAAAAGGCCACTGGTCAACCTGGCAATCATTAATTCTTCGTTGGTTGGGATCACCCGGACAGTGACCTTGCTGTTCATTTTAGAGATTACCAGCTGATTAGCCTCATTTTCTTTCGCATCCAGTTCAATTCCCATAAAGTCCAGCTCCTTGCAAATCCGATCGCGGATGACAGCCGAGTTTTCGCCAATGCCCCCGGTAAATACCAGCATATCCAAACCGCCCATGGCTGCTGCCAGGGAGCCGATAAATTTCCGGGCTGAATAGCAGAATACGGTGAGCGCTTTTTTAGCTTTTGGATGACCGGGCTCCAACTGCAGCAGCTCCTGTACATCGCTAATACCTGCGAT
This sequence comes from Bacteroidota bacterium, assembly GCA_040388175.1. Taxonomy (GTDB): domain Bacteria; phylum Bacteroidota; class Bacteroidia; order Sphingobacteriales; family Sphingobacteriaceae; genus Mucilaginibacter. The sequence goes on from JAZKCG010000039.1 coordinate 131,979, forward strand.
AGCCATTAAGCCAGATCGTTTGCTCAGCAGATCATCCAGTTCATCAGGGGTCATTTTCGCTTGTTTTAGCAAGAACAGCGACACCCCAGGGTCAAGATCGCCTGAACGTGTCCCCATCACCAAACCGCCGACAGGGCTGATCCCCATGGTCGTATCCACACTTAGCCCGTTTTTAACAGCAACCATACTGGCGCCGTTACCTAAGTGTGCTATAATTATTTTTTGCCGGGCTACCGGGGATTCCAGGCCAGCCAGTTCCTGCATAATAAATTCATACGATAGTCCGTGAAAGCCGTACCGGATCAGTCCCATATCTTTAAATTTTGCCGGCAGGGGATAATCTGCAGCATAGGCCGGCATATCCCGGTGGAAGGACGTATCAAAACAAGCGATCTGCTGAACATGGGGATAGGCCGACCGAAAAGCTTTGATGATATTAATTTCGTCCGGTAAATGATTGGGGGCCAGGTAGGTCAATTGATCCAGCGATTGCAATAATCCATCGGTAATAATCAGTGGTTTACGGTGTTTTGCCCCTCCCTGAACCAATCGGTGCCCAATGGCCAAAAGCGGATAATGATGCTGGTCGTTTTTTAACCACTCCATAACAGCTGCAACCGCCGCGCTAAAATCTTTATAATTATCAATCAGGTTTTTAAGAACTTTCCCCTCAATATCCTTTATTTCCAAACGGGCATTTTTCTCGCCTATACGATCAATGGAGCCGGCCCATTCCAGCTTTGTTGAAACGGAATGATAAAGGCTGAATTTTAAGCTGGAGGACCCTCCGTTCAGGCTTAATATATACGTTTTTGATTTTTCTGTCATGGAGTAGAAGTGAATCGAATGGGAAAAATCGAAGGTATAACCTCCGCTTAGGATAGAAAATGATAGCATCATTTATAGAAAATGACACTGGTCACGATAACGGAAGAACGGTAATGAATAGACGCTAAAACAGGTCATTCGACGTAGTAGATGAGTTTAATAACTGCGCAGACCCCGGTTATACAACTACTGTGGGGTTAATATGTTTTATAATACTGATATATAAAGCTAATAACCAAAACTATTAGCCGATCAGGGTGTTACCCTTAAGATAATAGTCATTATCAGTTAGTGTACCCTATGGAAAATGCCGCGCTACTAATTGCTTTTATCAGGAGTGCCAGGGTAGATTTCAAAAACAATATTCATCAAAGGATACCCCTCATCCTCTCATATTCATTATCATGAACAAAAAAGTGCTGATCATTGAAGACAATGCGGATATCAGAGAAAATATAGTTGAAATTCTTGAACTGGCGGATTATACGGTGGACTCAACCGACAATGGGAAAATGGGTATAGAGCTGGCCATCAAAAATATGCCGGATATCATCCTATGCGATATCATGATGCCTGAACTGGATGGTTATGGGGTATTGTATATACTGAATAAAAATCCGCTGATGGCCGGCATCCCTTTTATATTTTTAACTGCTAAATCAGAACGCCTTGATCAGCGCAAAGGCATGGAATTGGGTGCCGACGATTACCTGACCAAGCCTTTTGATGATATGGATCTTTTAAATGCCATTGAAAGCAGGTTAAGAAAAAAGGAAAGCCAGTTAAACTTTTATAGTCGGTCGCTTGACCGCTTAAACAGACTGGTTTCCAGAAAAGACGGGCTGGTGGAATTAAAGCGGATTATTACAGAACGCAAAACCCGGCAATTTAAAAAGGACCAGGTCATCTATTACGAGGGTGATAAGGGGAGCGGCTTGCACCTGGTGATTAATGGGAGAATAAAAACCATCAAGCTGGCCGAAGATGGGCGCGAATTAATGACCGGAATTTATTTAGCTGATGATTATATGGGAATAATTGCCATACTATCAGACGAAGCTTATTCAGATACGGCTACGGCGCTGGAGGACAGCTTGCTGTGCCTGATCCCCAAAGACCAATTGGACGAACTGCTGAATTTATATCCTGAAGTTGGCCGGGATTTTATTAAAATTTTATCCAATGATATTCGCGAAAAAGAAGAGCAGTTATTGCAACTGGCTTATCATTCGGTCAGAAAAAAAATGGCGAACGCGGTGCTCCGGTTGTATCGTCAGCATAATAAAGAAAACGAAGGGTTTAAAATTGGCCGGGAAGACTTAGCCGCCATGGCTGCCTGCAATTGAATTTAATTAACACACATTAAGTCTGGAATGCATGGTCAAATAATCGTTTTGTTTTGGCGACCGCTTACTATCATTGCAACCCTCCCGATTATCCTGATATCAGCTACGTTTGTCGACTAACTCCTGATAAATATCAGTAACTTGGCTGGTGTTTTACGACCGTTCACGGATTTATCTGGTTTTGGTCAGCTATCGATCACTAAGTCGGCTGATCCTTGATCAATTCAGCGGGTATGGTAAAAAAGAAGGTGCTGCCCCTATTTTCTTCACTTTCGGCCCAAAGCTGCCCGCCATGCTTATGCACGAAGTCATAGCATAGGTTGAGCCCCAGGCCGGTACCCTTTTCGCCTGCGGTGCCATAGGTCGTGTAATTATTATGCTTGTTAAAAAGTTCGCCGATCTTCTCCCTGGGTATCCCTTTGCCATTGTCATGCACTGAAAACCGGGTTTCCACGTCACCTGCTGCAACGCTGATGACCACCTCACCGCCGGTGTGCGTAAATTTGATGGCGTTGGAAAGCAAATTCCGAATAATGGTTTCCAGCATCCCCTTATCGGCAGCCAGTCCAGCCCCGCCGGGTATGTGCTGAACGATCGTAATTTTCTTTTTTAAGGCCATCGGCTGCACGGTTTGTAGGCATTTTTGGACCAGTCCGGCCAGATCGGGGATATTTACCGGGTTAAAGCTTACCGCATTGAACTGGGATTTTGCCCAGGATAGCAGATCTTCCAGCAGGTTATTCGCATTCGACAATTCCTGTTTCATCAGGTAAAGATAGGTATGCACTTCGTCGGCAGTGCTGGATTCGAAGTCGGTCAGCGTAAGGTCCAGCAGTTGCAGGCTGCCCGATATCGGGTTTCTAAGGTCATGGCCAATAATAGACAACAAGTTATTTTTTTGTTCGTTAGACGCCGTTAGTTCGGTATTCAGGGTCTTCAGGGCATTTTCTTGAAACTTACGGGTGGTTACATCCCGCATACTGCCCTCCGTAGCTACCATCACACCGTTCTCGATGACCAGGCGGGCATTGACGGAGGCATAGCGTAACTGGTCGTCCCTGGTCTTCAGGCGCACCTCAAAATCGATGACGAATCCCTGGGTACGCAAGGCTTCGATGATCCGCTCGCGATCCTGTACATAAAAATAAAAATCGGCAACAGGCTGCCCGATAATAGCCTGGCGCGGATAACCGGAATATTTCTCGATAGAAGGGCTGATCTCGGTAACCAGGCCGTTTTGATCAGTCTGGTAAAATACATCCTGCACATTTTCAAAAATGGTCCGGTATTTTTTTTCGCTGAGCACGAGGTCATTTTCGATCTCTTTTCTTTTGGTGATGTCCTCGATCTGGGAAACATAATATAGCGGCTGACCTGATCCATCGTAAAGCATGGTAGCGGCAATAACGGCCCAGATCGTTTTACCGTCCTTATGGAGATAGCGCTTCTCGTATTTGATCCTGTCGATTTTTCGGTCGCCAAGATCCTGAAGGGTCGCTTTACTTTTAGCCAGATCATCCGGGTGGGTGAGGTCCTGTACGCTTAATCGCTTCATTTCCTTTTCGGTATAGCCCAGCATCTGGCAAAGACTCTTGTTTACCCTTTTCCATTTCCCGTCCGGCGTGATCAGCGCCATGCCGATCAGGGAATGTTCAAAGGCGAGCTTGAACTGCGTTTCACTCAGGAACAGCTCTTCTTCCAGTAATTTGCTTTTGGTGATATTAAAAGCTACGGCGCCTACCATTTCACCCTCTGCCTCGATGAATGGGAATTTATAAGTTTTAAAGACCTGCGGGTGCCCCTGCGCATCCCGGACGGTCTGGTGAAAATTCTTGCCTTGGCCTGAATTCAAGACCAGTTCGTTGTTTTCCTGGAAATGGCCGGCGATCTCCCGGCCGAATATTTCCGCGCTGCTTTTACCGATCACTTCGCTGGTTAGGTGAAAAGTATCATAAAAACACTTATTGGCATACTTCAATACGTTCCGCTCGTCGGTGATCCAGCAAAGCCCCGGCAACTGGTCCATAAAAAGCTGGAACCGCTTTTCGTTGCTAAAGATCCGGGTTTTATAGCTCACATCTTCACTGGACATCATCAGACCACCGATTCGCCCCTCGTCATCACGCCAGGGGCGCACCTCCCATTTCAGCCACATCACGGTGCCGTCTGCGCGTTCGAAACGGTCCTTTTCACATTGTTGATCTTTTCCGGCAAGGCACTCGGCATGAATCTTTTTCCAACGCTCCCCCATCTCCGGAAAGACCTCATAATGCGATCTGCCGATCAGGGTCATGTCTTCGAGACCATAAAAACTGATCCACTTTTCGGAAAGAGCCAGATACCGCATCTCTGCGTCCACGATTGCCATGGGCAAGGAAGCGACCGCTATTATATTTTTAAAAGATGGTGAAAGATGCTTCATACTGGAAGATCAATGGAGATTTATTGGTATCCGCTAGCAAGGCACAAATATCATTCCCAAATGGTCTAAGCCGCCTCTCCGGTCGCAGGCCAGGGCCGATGAAATAAAAAATGAACAACGGTGCCAGGCATCCTGCTTTTATGTTTAATCTCGCAGATCTGATTTACGATTATCATTTCTTAAAATAGCTGACACTCATAATTCCCGCTATAGTGCCGACGATCATGATCACATAAAGCAACATTTCATTACCTGCGAATTTTTTGTATTTCGTCCAAAAGGAATAATCTGTCTTAACTTTTGACATACTACAAAATTAGGCTATTATCCGTTTTAAAGTTAAAATACCCTTATGATATAAATCAGTATTCCGGCTGATGTTTTACAGCCTTTCGCGGCCCTTGTGCTATTACTTTTGTCCTAAAGAAATGCGCTTCAAGACGCAGTTATATTCATAATGTATCCGCTCTGGTTATAAAAAAGCGGAAAATCAATCAATAATATGAAAGATACATTTCATATGGGTTACGATTTAGGGCAGGCAGGTTTTGATTTTTCCGCTGTCCAAAAAAGAAACAACCATAATATAGAATTACTAAACGGCATAGCGGAAGATTTTGTAAAAGCGTCTGGCCATAAAGCGGGGATCAGATGCGATAAAGAAGAAATATTATACAGGTTTTACGAGGCTATCCCGCTTTTAACGACAGCTGAACCTATTTTAATCTTATACGTCACCAGTAATTCAACGATAACGCTAAAGTTTATTAACCGGTCAAATCCGTTATTCAACAATTTATTTATCGAAGAGCTATCAAAGGTTTAGCCCGTAGTTTTCAGCTTAACTTACTATTAAAGTCAAATCAAATGATAGGCTTACCTTTATGGGTAAAATATCAGCAAAGGGCATATTTGTATTATATTCTATCCCCTCCCTGCAAAAGAGATTCATCATTTGAAATTCTATTGGAGGGAAAAAACTGCAAAATCTATTTAGATACCGGGGATACCTGGGCTGAAAGGACTGAGACGGGCTTTTTTGTTTTTGATAAAGAACTGATACAGCTAATTGGTAAGACAATTATCGGCCATTTCCATATCAAGAAACCTCATTACAATTGATTTCTGTTTAAATTTCAACGATAGTCCCGGCGTAAGTCAGCCCGCCTCCAAAACCCAACAGCAATGCTTTATCCCCCTTTTTTAATTTTCCGGCTTTAGCAGCCAGGTCCCAGGCTAACGGAATGGAAGCCGATGACGTATTGCCGAAAAACTCCAGGCTGGTGAGCATCTGCTCCATCGGGTAGTTAACGGACAAAGCGACGGCTTCGATAATGCGCAGGTTCGCACTATGTAATATAATCCAGTTCAGGTCCGCAAGCTTTAGTTGATTAACGTTTAAAAGGTCCAGGATTTTTTGGCCGATATTCTGAACGGCCCATTTGTAAACTACACGTCCGTTTTGGTGGATTTTACCATTGGCTGCTACTTCCTCACCGTCAATGAAGGTATTTGTTTGGGATAAGTACAAGTCTTTGCCATGCGTGCCATCGGTACCGGTGATACCGTTACCGATCCCGGCACGGGCAGAAGCCTCTACGAGCGCGACACCCGCAGCATCACCAAATAAAATACAGGAGGTACGGTCGGAAAAATCAGTAAACTTAGATAGGGTTTCCGCGCCGATCACCAGGATCTTTTGGTGTGTGCCGGAAGCTACCAGCCCCTTCGCCAGGATGATCCCGTACACAAATCCGGCACAGGCAGCCATCACGTCAATACAGCCGGCCTGGGTGATCCCAAAATGACTTTGAACCCGGCTCGCCATACTTGGCATGACCTGGTCAGCCGTCGTCGTCGCCACCATGATAAAGTCCACCGCCTTGATGTCAATAGCTGGATTTTCGCGGAGCAGGTTTTCAACCGCCCTGATCGCCAAATCACTGGTGAACTGCTGATCAGCAGCGAAACGCCTTTCCCGGATGCCCGTTCTGGAAACGATCCATTCGTCCTGTGTTTCAATTTTATCTTCAAACCATTTGTTGGTAATCACCTCTTCCGGGACGTAAGAACTCATGGCGGTAATTTGTGCATTGATCATAAATCTTAGTTTAACATCATTATAAATTTTATCAGTTTACTTTTTGATCCACATTTTAAGCAGCTTATGGTAGACATGCTCGACCGGCTGATAACTCGCCGGGATCTGCGTCTCACGGGCATGGTAAGTCACCAACCGAGTGCCGCTTTTCTTAGCATCCAGCATGCCATGAACAAATCGCTGGTAACGTTCATACAGTTCAAATGAAGTCCTTACCGCGTAATCGATCCGGCTGTCTGGTTCTATATTCTCATAAAAGGAATTGTAAAAATAAAAGTGGTCATAATTTTCATAATCCAGGCCGGTTAAATTCCCGCGTATAAAGCTAACGTTTGGCAGGGCAATTTCGTCTCTGGCCAGTTCCGCATAACGGTGCAGTTCTTCCCGCTGTTCAATGCCGATAAACCGCGTCTCCGGAAAATATGTGCCGGCGATCAGGCAAAACTTTCCAACACCGCTGCCAATATCCAATACGCGGGCGCCGGGAAGACTCAAAAATGCGCCTGCTTTTTTAGCGATATCGACCGGTGTCCAATGCATGGCCGAAAGTGCCTGGATATGGTCCGGGTACAAGCTATCAAATGAAACGTCTTTGGTAAGCGGGGGATTTAAGGTATCAGTATCCATTTTGATTTTTAATTATAGTATTATACAAACCGCTTCATCCTAAGTTTTGATCCACAGGCGCAGCAAGCCATCCCCGGAGAACCAGACCAACTTAAAATTGATCTGGATCACTTCATCCAGGCATTGATAAGTGACCAGCCGTGTTCCGGATTTGACTGTTTTTAAAGCTGCCAGTAAATATTCTGTATAATAAGTGTAAAGGCCGTAAGACGTTTCGATCGTATCATCAATGGCATTGTCCCGGTCTACATTCTCATAAAAAGAATTAAAAAAATAGAAATGGTCAAACTCCTTAAAATTGACTTGCGTGATATTGGCATGTATAAAATGGGCGTTTGTTAACTGGGTATAGTCTTTAGCGGTATTGGCGTAATGATATAGCTCATGTCGCTGCTCAACACCGTAAAAAGTGGTTTCCGGGTTAAAAAAGGCGGCGGTCAGGCAGAATTTTCCGATACCACTACCAATGTCGAGCACTTTAGACCCCGGTTCCGCTAAAAACCCGGCAGCCTTACGGGCGATAGCCAGGGGTGTCCATTGCTTGAGCGACATCAGTTGAAAATGCTCCGGATAAAGCCAGTCGAAATCCGCATCGGTCCGGAAGACAGAAAAGTTAAGCGGCTCTGTATTATAATGCTTTATTGCACCGGTATTATCCGTGTCATGATAACGCGGCGGGAAATAAGAAAAGGGATAAATTTCCATTAAAGCAAATTTAACCGGCCGGTATTAGCTATTTCTTGTATAAGATCAGCTCATAACAGGATATTTATCAGTTTTTTATATTATCGTATCTTTGCGGCATGAGTTTGTCAGGGATCTTTCCGATTGACCGTTGGAATTTTACAACGCAATCTATTTTAAATATTTTGTCGGAAGAGGATTACCAATTGCTGATTGCTCATCAAAGCGAACAAAAATATCAGAAAGGCGATGTGATCTTCAGGGAAGGCGCTGTTCCGTCAGGGATTTTTTTAGTAAAAAGCGGTAAGGTTAAGAAATATAAGGTTGACCAGATCGGCAAAGAGCAGATCATCTATGTTGCCAACCAGGGCGAACTGATCGGGTACCATGCCGTGCTGGCAGAGGAACGCTATCCTGATTCGGCGTCCGCTTTAGAAGCCAGTGCCTTAAGCTTTATTCCGAAGGAGGACTTTTTTGAAGTGATCCACCGTTCACCGGGCTTTAGCCAGCGCCTGCTGAAAGCGTTGAGTCATGAATTTACCGTCCTGGCAAATAGTATCTCCGTAATTGCTCAGCGGACAGCACCGGAGCGGTTGGCTATCGCGCTGATCGTATTGCGGGAAAAATACAAAAATGATCAATCGGCAGAACACGAGATCGTGCTCAATATTTCACGTACCGACCTGGCCAATATTGCCGGTATCGCGCAGGAAAATGTGATCCGGCTATTGAAGGAATTTAAAGCAGAAGGTATTTTAGAAACAGAAGGCCGCAAGATTATCATCAAAGACATCAAACTGCTTGTTAAAAGGGCTAATTACAAATAACCCGCCTTATTCTGTATGTTTAATGGTGCGTTTTACCGCATTAATACCCGTCCGGTAATATTTTTTGGCTTTGATCCTTAACAGGTCATAACCCAATGCGAACAGCAGGATTATTATCGGTGCAAAGAAGGACGAAAAACCAAAACCTTGAAAAAGGTATGCCCCTAAAACTGCGCCGGCCATAAAAAAGAAAATGATGTAGATGCGCAGTTTGATCTTGGATTTAAGATTTGGCCGTTCCGCTTTATTGCCATGAAGGATTTGCGCAAGGTCAATTCCCAAATCGGTAAATGTTCCGGTAAGATGCGTAGTCCTTACCACCGATCCTGATACCATAGATACCAAAGCATTTTGCAGGCCCATTGCAAAAAGTAAGCTACCGGCAAAAAACTCTTTCGCAGCGAGTGTCCCATTGTATTTGTGACCATACAGTGCAGATACCAGTAAAATCAATATTTCGATGATCACCGGGATAAAATAAGAGAAACGCTGATTTTCACCAGTAAAAGAAAGGATAATACTGGTGAAAAATGCCCCTGCTAAAAAAAGGAACATCCAAAGTGCAATAACTACGGCCGTTTTCCAGTCCTGGAACGCTATTCGTTCGGCAAACAAGGCGGCATGGCCGGTGACGTTCGTGGTGAGTATTGAAAAACCTAAAAATCCCTCCGCGTTAACAAATCCCGCTGTCAATCCTAAGAGTGTAGCCAGCTTCAGATTATGCTGCGGGGTTCGTTTTGCTCCTAAGTGCCTTAGCATTCTTAATTTTTATATAAAAATAAAATTCAACTGAGCCGTTTGCTTGTAGATGCAAAAATCCAGAACAAATATAAAGGGATATTTAGGATTAACGCAGTTCTCATAATATAAGGGAAAAAGCATATCGTATTCCTTAAACCATCTCATCAATTTCATTTCCAAAAATTTAACCATGTTCAAAGCTTAATATTTTAAATTAAGATAAAAAACTCTTTTAATATATTAAATAGTTAGCTACTTTTGTTTTAAATGGGATTATTTTCAAAAACGTGCGAATACGCTCTCCGGGCTGTATTCTTTATTTCACAAAAAACTTCGGAAGGTGGACGGGTAAGTATCAAAGATATCGCTATAGGGATAGATTCACCGGAGCATTTTTTAGCAAAAATATTGCAAGATTTAAGCAAAAGAGGCTTAGTTCAGTCCGCAAAAGGTCCGAATGGCGGTTTTTTCGTAGATGAAATTACCTTGAGACGACCTGTTGCAGAGATTGTAGAAGCCGTGGATGGAAATGGGATATTTGTTGGTTGCGCTTTGGGCCTGAAGGAATGTTCTGAAAAGGACCCCTGTCCGTTACACAATCAATTTAAAACAATTCGCGACGAAATTCATTCCTTATTAAGGACTACCAATATTGGCGATTTTAACGAAGAATTAATTTTAGGGATCAATTCGCTGAAAAGATAATTTTTAATTACAAAAAGGATAAAAAGGTATTAATATCAATAAAATGAAAAAATTTATTAGTGTGATTCTTTTATTATCGCTACTGATGTCTGGAAAGGTAATGGCAGCAATAGCTGTGTTACCCGAGACAGAGGATTCATCCTGGGGTGCAGCTATATTATTAGCAGGAAGTTTATTAATCCTGGTTTTATTGGTGCTATGGCTTTTAAAAAACAGTTACCGACTAAAGGAAACTATCAATGATGTGGATTCAGACGGTAAAAATTGGCTCAACAGCCATCTAAAAGATTTGGATAGCCAACAAATTAATCTATTAATTAAACGTCAGCAGGAGATGCGTAATCAACCGGTGAATGGCGAAAATCAACATAAACCATGAAAAAACCTTTCTTATTACTTCTGCTGCTCATTTCAGCTACGCCATTGTTTGCGCAACCGGTTGAATCGGAATCAGGTATTTGGATGAACCCCGGTGTGCTGATCACCGTTGCTTTAATTCTTATTCCACTCCTGATTGCTGTATACCTGGTTGCCGTGAAAGTTAATCATATGGCGATCAGGATCAAAGTGAGTAAAACCAGGCGGGATGCCAGGCTATTAGCCCAGTCTTTACAGGAGCTGGATTTGGATGCGATGAGCGGCGAGCTGTTAAAACGTAAACAAGCCATCGAATTTGAATTAAGTAATACAGAGTTGGCTGGAGAAGCCTTGCCAGGAGATAAAAAGGGACTGTTACATAATATCGCTGAAGTAAACAGCCCGAGATTTCTTGCATCGAAAAAGAAAGCAGTTAAAAGGCCTGATATTGATCCTGCATTGACCAGGCTAATTCTTTGGTATATCGGAACCGCAACTTTTTGGCTGGTATTAGGGACTTCGGTAGGAGAATATTTAGGGATAAAATTTGTGGCCCCGGATGTCGATCATGTCAGTTGGTTAAGCTTTGGGCGCTTACGTCCGGTGCACACCAATATGGTTTTTTGGGGATGGTCCTCACTAGCCATGATCGGGTTGGGCTATTACGTAGTGTCAACCGTGAGCAATACGGTTGTGGCCAGTTTGAAAAGAGGATGGTATGCTTTGTACCTGATTAATGCCTCGGTTATTTTAGGCAGTGTTTCGCTGATGGCAGGCATAAATAATGGCGGTGGTGAATACCGGGAATATATCTGGCCGATCATGTTATTGTTTGCGATTGGCATAGTTATTACACTGATCAATTACTTACAAACGGTAGCGCAGCGTAAAACCAAGGAGATTTATATTTCCAACTGGTATATCATCGCTGCTACGATGTTTACCATTGTAATTGCGCTTGTGGGGTATTTGCCCTTCTGGCAAAACGGCCTGGGTGAAAGTATTGCACAGGGTTATTATATGCACCAGGGCGTAGGCATGTGGTTTATGCTTTTTAACTTAGGTTTGATCTATTATTTTCTGCCTCAACAACTCAACACTCCTATTTATTCCTATAGCCTGGGCATCCTGGCCTTCTGGACGCAAATACTGTTTTATACCCTCATTGGTACCCATCATTTTATTTTCAGTGCTATTCCCTGGTGGCTCCAAACTGTAGCTATAGTGGGAAGCATGGGTATGTTAATTCCTGTATTTGCCGGAACGACAAACTTCCTGATGACTTTCAGGGGTAACTTCCATAAAATAGGTTCCAGTTATACTTTACCTTTTTACCTGGTAGGTATCATTTTTTATTTCACCGGTTCTTTCCAGGGAACGGCTGAGGCCTTCCGTTCTGCTAATCTGTATTGGCATTTTACCGATTTTACGGTAGCGCACTCGCACATTACCATGTATGGTATTATCGCTTTTATGCTATGGGCATTTATCTACACGCTGGTACCCCGCCTTACCGGGAAAGAACCCCGCCAGGGTTGGGTAGGCGCTCATTTTTGGATGGCGCTGATCGGCTTAATGTTTTATACGATCCCCTTAATGGTCGGTGGTACACTAAAAGGGATAGCCTGGGTAGATGGTAAACCGTTTACAGATTCGGTCGTTCTTATGGCGCCCTATTGGCTTTGGCGGGCCATTGGCGGATCGTTGATGTGGGCCTCGCACCTGATCTTTGCCTATAACCTTTATTACATGATCGCCAGCCGGGAAGAGATCGATCTGCAAAAAGCAGTTTTTGAAGAATTGAATAAACTACCGGCTAATCCCTCTAATCAATAACCCGATGGATATTTATAATAATCATAAAAGACTTTTTGGAGCGGCCATAATTTTATTTATTGTCTTAACCATGTTTGCTGCTATCCTGCCGGCGTTGAATTCACAGGATAATAATGCGCCCCTTCCGGGAAGCCATGCGCTGAATGCTGATGAAGTTGCGGGTAAGGGTATATTTATAAGAGAAGGCTGTATCGCTTGTCATACGCAGCAGGTTAGAAATGTAGATATGGATAAAATGTGGGGCACACGCCCGAGCATTGCGGCCGATTATGCCAGGAACGTAAGAACAGATGTTTGGCGCAATACAGCAAATCTCCTGGGTTCAGAACGTACCGGGCCGGATTTGATGAACATTGGCAACCGGCAGCCCAGCCAGGACTGGCACCTGCTGCATTTATATAATCCAAGATCAGTAGTTGAACAATCTATTATGCCTGCCTACTCCTGGTTGTTTGAAGTAAAGGATTATCCGTATCCGGGTGATATCGTGCTTCACGTTCCCGATCAGTTCCGTAAAGGGGTAACAGGCCAGATTGTAGCAACCCGGGAAGCTTTGCAATTGGTCGCTTACCTTAAATCATTTAAGCAGTATAAACTTCCGGATGGCAAGCCAACACCCATTTTTCTATATGGCAAAACCTTATCGAAAGTGGAGCCTGCAGGAACTACCAGCAAGCTGAATACGGAATTAGACGGGGCCGCTTTATATGCTACCAATTGTCAAAGCTGTCACCAGGAAAACGGGGAAGGTTTAAAAGGCGCTTTCCCGGCTTTAAAGGGCAGTCCGATTGTTTTGGATAAAGATCCCAAAGTGCAAATCACCATCATCATGAAAGGGTATAACGGCAGGGCCAGTGAGGGTTATGGCATCATGCCGCCGGTGGGCACCAACAATAACCTCAAACCAGAAGAAATTGTTGCTATTATCAATCATGAACGCAGCAGTTGGGGAAATAATTCACGCAAAGTAACACTCACAGAAGTCAAAGAACTATTCAATCAAACTAAGTCAGGGCCTGTAGCTAAGTAGTATGGAAAAGAACATGAAACTCAAAATGAAAAGTCTGATAATGACGATGTCTATCACCCTTGGGATATGGATAGCAGCGTACGCACCCGCAAAAGCTTGTGATGCTTGTAAAGCGCAGCAACCCAAATTTTTGCAAGGAATAACCCATGGCGCTGGTCCGACCGGTAACTGGGATTATATCATCGTGAGCATTATGGTTGTGATCACGTTATATTCCCTGTACGCTTTGATCAGATGCCTGGCAAAACCAGAGAATCCCGAACATCAGGATATTAAAAAGATCATCTTAAATTCTTAAGGTTATGGAAGATAAAAGCATGGTGACACTGTTCATTGATGAAGATCCGCAGCCGATCGGAACATTTCCGGCTCCGGTATCTTTTGATCTGGATACAAAAAAATTGACAGATGGAAAGCATGTGCTGAAGGTTGTCAGCAAGGATCATAAAGGAAAAGAAGGCATTAAAACGATTCCTTTTATTGTTCGTAACGGGCCTGCAATTGCAGTTGAAGGTATAAGAAAAGACGAAGTGGTCGATGGCATCCTGCCTTTGATGATCAATGCTTATAGCAAAGGAGATCAAAAAACCTTTTTGCTGCATGGCAGTGAAACGCCCAAAAGCATTCCTTTTTGGATCATTGTTCTTTTAATCGCATTTGCCGCCTGGGCTGTCTATTACCATATAACCTCCGGTCAGATGACTTTATTTAAATAGAAAAACCAATCGTAATCAATACTATATAACATCAATGCAATAAAAGATATAAAACTCTTTTAATATTAATTATTGAGATATCTTTGTACAGGTTAAATATTCAATACGAAAATGAATGAATAAGGAAGATATTAAAGACATACAATCGATCAGGATTTTTGTAGATGAATTTTATAGCCAGGTACGTCAGGATGCGATGCTTGGGCCCATCTTCGAAAAAACGGTTAAAGATAACTGGACGCTACACCTCGAAAAAATGTATGCATTTTGGAATGCCGCGTTATTTGGTGTGGCAGGTTTCAGAGGCAATCCTTTTGCGAAACATGCTCCTTTAGCAATTGATAAAAAGCATTTTGACCGCTGGCTGGAGCTTTTTAATCAAACGATAGATCAGCATTTTAAGGGGGTTGTAGCAACCGATGCGAAAAACCGGGCCGGATTGATGGCGCATATGTTTTTAAGCCGGCTGCAAAATATGACCGGAAGCAGCAATAAAATAATTGTTTGATATTTTGAATAGTGTTATAGGAACAAAGAATTTCGGGGTCAGACTCAATAACAAAAACGCCTTATCAAATCTCAAATTTATTTAATAATTAAAGGCATGGAAGATCTTCTGAAAAACGAACATTATAAGGTAGTAAAGGTTGAATTTGCAGCCGGTACTCATATGCCCAGGCACTTTGCTACCTCAGAGGCCTTTGTGATTGTAGAATCAGGCGAAGCCTTACTGATTTATAAAGGCAATACGTATGAATTAGGGCCAGGGTCAAGTGAGGCGATCCCGGCAGATGAACCGCATCTGTTAAAAGTCATTTCCGATTTTAAGGCTTTTATCATTTTGGCCAATGATGCCGAGATTCATTATGTCGTGGAATAATGACTTAATCAAAAAAACAAATGACAACTCAACCGATCAAGCGCAGTAAGCATCTTTTAACACTTTCCAAAGACCATCATGCTGGATTACTCTTTTGCTGGAAGATCAAAGAAGGATTAAAGAGAAATATAGAACTCTACCGGATAAGAAAATACATTAACTTTTTTTGGGAGCATCATTTGAAAGAACATTTCCAGGAGGAGGAAACCTTGTTATTAGTCCAGATCGATGACCCGCTCTGTCAGCAGGGTAAAACAGAACATCTTATGCTGGAGAACAGATTGCAGCAGTTAAATTACTATGAGCATGAAGCAGCTGAAGAATATGTCCTATTCGCAGAACTGCTAATCAAACATATCCGTTTTGAGGAAAGAGTACTGTTTCCTCACCTGGAAGCTGTGCTACCTTCATCAGTTTTATCAAACATTGGTGAGGTTTTGGCTCAGCAAAATCCGGCACCTTTTCAAGAGGAATACCCGGATGAGTTTTGGATACCTAAAAACGATAAAGCAGATTGATATGGCCAGCGCCCCGGTTAAAGACATAGCTGTTTCTATTTTATATGATGGTGAAAGTCATGAGATCCAAACTTATACCAATGAGTATAGAAGCCTGATGATGCTCATCTATGACAAGATATACACAGAGGGGTTTGGAGAATGCTTGGGTATGGGAAAATGCGGAACCTGCCTTGTTGAAATTATCAGCAGTTGCGGTGGGTTATCTTATTATGAACGTAATGAAGACATAACGCTGTTTCGGGCAGGCCATACGGATAAAAATGTTCGTTTGTCCTGCCAAATATTGGCTGACAGGCATCTCGATGGATTAAAAGTGAAGGTTTTACCATAAAAATAACAAAATGATTATACAGGACATTTTACAACAATTAGAAAATTCAACCTCCCCGGTTGTCAAAATTTTACAGCGCGGCGAACATTTCAAGGTACTCGTATTAGGCTTCAAAAAGGGGATGATTTTAAAAGAACATCAAACAAACATAACAAGCAAATTGGTTATTGTAGATGGAAGCGTCGTTTATCGAAGAGCAGACGATACAGTTAACCTGAACAAATTTGACGAAATAGATATTCCCATTAATGTACCGCATTCAGTAGAAGCGCAAGAAGGCAGTATTTGTTTTTTAATACAAGGATAATATGATCACTACAGACATTTGCATTGTTGGGGCCGGGCCGGTTGGTTTATTTGCCGTGTTTGAAGCGGGATTATTAAAAATGCGCTGTCATTTAGTGGATGTGCTGACGCAGGTGGGCGGACAATTATCAGAAATTTATCCGCATAAGCCTATTTATGATATTCCCGGGTATCCGGAAATTAAAGCGCAGGATTTAGTAGAAAAATTAATGGAGCAGATTAAACCGTTTCATCCTGGCTTTTCTTTAGGGGAACGCGTGGAAACTGTGAGCCGGAATCCCGATGGTTCCCTTGTCATCATAACCAACGATCATACCGAGATTCATTGCCAGGCATTAGTGATCGCCGGTGGGTTAGGTTGCTTTGAACCGCGTAAGCCGGATATTGACCGTCTGATTGAATTTGAAGGAAAGGGCGTAGCCTATATGATAAAAGACCCTGAACTATTTCGTGACCGGGAAATAGTTTTAGCTGGTGGCGGCGATTCAGCACTCGACTGGACGATATTTTTAGCAAACACTGCTGCTAAGGTAACGCTGGTTCATCGTGGTGATACTTTCCGTGGGGCACCGGACTCCGTGGAGAAGGTTTTTGAACTGGCAAAAACAGGGAAAATTGATTTAATACTTCAATCTAACGTCATGGCCCTAAATGGAAAAGAGCATTTGCAGTCGGTTTCCGTTTCAGCACGGGATAATTCGCGTACAACGTTACCTGCTCATCATTTTATCCCGCTATTCGGTTTAAGCCCAAAACTTGGGCCAATCGCTGAATGGGGACTGATGATTGACAGATCGGCCATTGAAGTAAACACGGTAGATTTTTCCACCAATATGGAGCGCATTTATGCAATTGGCGATATCAATACTTATCCCGGTAAATTAAAATTGATTTTATGTGGTTTCCATGAAGCTGCCCTGATGGTGCAGGGAGCCTTTAAATATGTTTATCCGGATAAAAAGTTAAGTTTTAAATACACCACCGTTTATGGCGTCCCCGCTTTTTAATTATGATTAAAATAACCATTGAAGATAGAAACGGAAAGCAGGCTGCTTTGGAAATCCCTACCGATATGAATTTAAGCCTGATGGAGATTTTAAAGGCCGCTGAATATGATATCCTGGCTACCTGCGGAGGAATAGCGCTTTGTGCAACCTGTCAGGTACAAGTACTCAAAGGAACGGAGAACCTTCCTCCGCCCGATGACCAGGAATTGGATATGCTGGATACCCTTCCTCATGCCGATGTACACAGCCGGCTTTCTTGCCAGTTGCGAATTAATAAAGAAATGGATGGGATGATTTTCCGGATAGCAGCTGAAAATTAAATCCATGTCATAAACTTCTGCCACGTTCTGATTATCGTCTAAAGATGGGAAAAGCCCCTATAAAAATATGATGAAAGAAGAAAATAATACGATCTGGACCATTGGACATTCTACCCGTTCTTTAGCGGAGTTTATTGCCCTGCTTAATTCATTCCATATTGAATTAGTCGCGGATATAAGGAGTTTTCCCGGTTCTCGTAAATTCCCGTAATACAATAGAGAAGCACTGGAGATTTCTTTACCTCAACACAACGTCAAATACGTTCATTTAAAAAATCTTGGCGGCAGAAGAAAAGTAAAACCCGATTCGAAAAATACAGAATGGAGGCACATTGCTTTTCGGGGATATGCTGATTATATGGAAACCGATGCCTTTAAAGAAGGAATAATAGAACTTGAAAGAAATGCATTAAAACAACGTACTGCATATATGTGTTCAGAAGCAGTATGGTGGCGTTGTCACCGTTCCATGGTTTCCGACTATTTAAAGGTTCGCGGTTGGAAAGTAATGCACATCATGGGTATTGGCAAAGATGAAGAACATCCTTATACAGCGCCTGCGAGAATAGTAAACGGAGCATTGAGTTATGAAACTATTGGCACTTCCTGATAGGAATCTGAAAGTTTAGGCTACGCTGCTATTACCAGTCTGACATTTTACTATAAAATAATGTTTACAAACTTTAGCGCGGCTGAACAGGAAGTACGCTTCCCACAGGACAGGCGGATGTTCATTGGTATTAAGCCTAATGCGCTTGTCGTACTTGGTATTATTGTGCTGGCCACAATTGGGCTGGCATGGTTCCAATACCTGGTATTCGGTTTGCCGCGCGATCCTTCATTATCCTTGCCGGCAATAACCCCGGCTGATCCTAATGGTTTCCCGTTGTGGCTAAGTCTTAGTCATTGGGTTAATTTCTTTTTTCTTATACTGATTATCAGGAGCGGGCTTTCTATCCTGGCCGACCATGCCCGCTTATATTGGAACAATGGTTGCGCGCCCGATTCGGAATGGCTCAGGTTTACACCGGTGAAAGTGCCGAATGACCGGGTTTGGACAGCTAAGGAAGACGCTCGCTATATAAGCCCTGTAATTGGCCTGCCCGGTTACCGTCACTCTATCGGGCTGGCCCGGCACTGGCATTTCATAACCGTTCCTTTCTTTCTGCTCAATGGTGCAGTATTCATTGTTTTGTTATTTTTTACGAACCAGTGGAAACGATTAGTGCCCATGTCATGGCAGGTGTTACCAGATTCCTGGAATGTGTTCGTGCATTATGCAACCTTTCATATGCCCATTGAGCCGAATGGCTTTTATCATTTTAATGCCCTTCAGCAAATATCTTACTTCGCGGTAGTTTTTTTACTGGCACCTGTTGCAATGCTTAGCGGCATGGCCATGTCGCCCGCAATTGAAAACCGGCTACATTGGTTCCCTAAACTATTCGGCAATCGCCAGGGAGCCCGGTCTGTACATTTTTTGGTCATGTTATCTTTTGTTGCCTTTATAATTATCCATGTGGCTATGATAGCAGCCACCGGGTTAACACGTAATATGAACCATATCACTGTCGGCACAGATAATCCTGTCAACCATACGGGGATATATATTGGTTTAGGTATTATTTCATTGACGATAGCATTTGGTTTTCTGGCCCATTGGATCTCCTGGCAAAGACCCCGGTCCTTACAACATACCGATGCAGCTATTAATGGCACATTGTGGAGTATGTCTATCAACAAATTCAAGCCTAAGGATTATTATAAACGAAAAGATATTTCTCCCTATTTCTGGGTTAATGGCAAAATGCCCGACTCTGACGAGTGGCGCAACCTGGCGGCAAATAAATTTAAAGATTACAAACTGCAGGTTGGCGGACGCGTTGAAAACCCGGTCGAGCTATCACTCGAAGATCTTAAACAAATCAATTTGGAGCAAAACATAACGATGCACCATTGCATACAAGGCTGGTCTGGAATTGCTGAATGGGGCGGATTGCCCATTAAAAACCTCGTGGAGCTGGTTAAACCGCATCCTTCTGTAACGACAGTCGTATTTTACTCGTTTGGCGAGGGGATGTATGGCGGAACTTATTATGATACCCACAGTTTGGATAATTGCCTGAAGCCGGAATCCATACTCGCTTGGGAAATGAATTACCAGCCGCTTTCTGAAACACATGGCGCACCCCTCAGGTTACGGGTGGAAAATCAACTTGGATATAAGATGGTGAAATGGATCAGTAAAATAGAATTTTTAGAAACGCATAAGCATACAGGAAAAGGATATGGCGGTAAAAATGAAGATGATGAATATTTTGATCTGCTGGCTGATACTTAATCATCAATTGTCCGGTTAAAAATCATTAAGTGCAAGTATTATATTATACCTTACCTCAACATCTTATATTGATTGATCAACCCGTTAGTTGATGAATCAGGTTCAGGTCCGGCTAAAGGTCAAGCGACACAACCTGGAAAAGAAAAACATGAATTCTGTTTCCTGAAGAATTATTTTTTAATTATTAAACCCAAATGCGATGTTAGGTCAACTCAATGAATCACAGATTGAAAATTTACTAAAAGAACAGGTCACCGGAAGGATTGGCTGTCAATCACAAGGCGAAATCTATATAGTTCCAATTAACTATGTCTACCGAAACGGCTATATCTACGGTCATTCTGCGGAAGGAAAAAAGATCAGGATGATGCGCGAAAATCCAAACGTCTGTTTCGAAGTGGACAATATCCAAACCGTGTTTCGCTGGCAAAGCGTCATAGTTAATGGTACGTATGAAGAAATTACGGATATCGAAGAAAAGCAGCAAGCTATGCAGGGTATTATTCACCGGATCATGCCACTGGTTAACAGTCCCAGTGGACATCCGTCACACGGCATCACTGAAAATGAAAGTGACGTCGGTACTTCTGTTGAACTCATCGTTTACCGGATCAGAATTGGTGAAAAATCAGGCCGTTTTGAAAATGGGTAATCTACGACTCATCGCTTTCGATCCGAAGCGAATAATGTTATACTGATTAAAGAACCGGCAGTCATCAACTCACCAATTAATCCTTAAAAACGCTAATCACACTAATTTGTGCTGCCGGTCATTTTTATCCGGCTGAAGCCAGCCTATATTTGCCAAATAAATCATAACAATGATCGCGCTGAGTTTCAATTTTGCCCATCCGTTTAAAGGAAGAGTCTTGCTTCGGAACCTTGATTCCAAGACACCAGTAGGTTGTCACCGTCATTTCGACAGTGAAGGGAGGAATGATTTTGAAATCCCGCTGGATATTAAGGAAGATGGCCGTTACCGCGTGGCGCTTGACTGGGGGTACGAAGACCGCAATTTTTTTCATCAATCCGATATTCTGGTTCGTTCAGGCAAATTAGTCAGTGATCAAGACCTGATCCCTTTCCTATTGAATGAATAAAACTGACAGGACGGCTCAACGGCAAGTCAGCATCTGGTTAGTCACCGGAATTTTTATGGTATTGTTCCAGATTCTGCTTGGCGGCATTACGCGCCTTACCGGTTCAGGATTGTCCATCACCGAATGGAAACCACTGATGGGTGTTTTTCCCCCGGTCAGCCATGCCGATTGGGATCATAGTTTCGAACAGTACCGTCAAATCGCTCAGTTTAAGAAATTAAACAATCATTTTAATCTTGCCGATTATCAGGTATTATTTTATTGGGAATGGCTTCACCGGGAATGGGCGAGGTTGATGGGACTTGTTTTTCTTCTTCCTTTTTTTGTTTTCTCTGGCAGAAAAAAGTTACCCGGAAACTGGGATGGCAACTGGCGGGTGTGTTTTTGCTGGGAGTCGTACAGGGTCTTGCCGGCTGGGTAATGGTTCAGAGTGGACTGAATGATACGGATGTCTCCGTAAGTCATATCCGGCTTGCTGTGCATTTTTTCCTGGCGCTTGTCCTGCTCGTTTATCTTTTCTGGTTATTTTTGACGATCCGGCTAAACAGTGAGCCAGGGCTTCCTTCAAAGCGGCTTTGGAAAGTGACATTAATGATTATCATATTATTCGGGATACAACTCATTTACGGTGCTTTTATGGCCGGCACCCATGCAGCGCTTTATGCGCGCACCTGGCCCGATATTAATGGTTTCTTTTTACCCGTAACGCCCGATCTTCTCAGAAACTTCCTGCGCAATGTATCCTACGACCCTTTGCTGATCCAATTCATTCACCGGTTATTGGCCTATTTGCTCACTGCACTGATTTTTACCTGGTTTTTTCTCACCAGGCAACTGCCAGTCAATACATGGCTATTCTGTTTAAAGAGTTATCCGCTGATGCTGGTAATCCTCCAGGTTTGCCTTGGTATTGCCTGCTTGCTCAACAGCGGGGAGCCTATTTTTATCTGGCTCGCTGTCCTGCATCAACTCAATGGCATCCTGCTGCTGCTGAGTATGGTTGCCGCTCTTTACTTTGGTGACCGTTGCACAACTAAAGCAAGTCGCGAAGACTTATAATAAAGTTCTT
>JAZKCG010000040.1:0-43091 GCA_040388175.1 Bacteroidota bacterium
GGATGGCTACTCTTTCAAAACTATAGCTAAAAGATGTGTCCACACAGTAGCCCAATGGGAGGGAATGAAAAGTACAACTAATATTCTTCAATTTATTCACCATATTTGTTCATGAACAAAATAGAACATATAGGCATTGCCGTAGCCGACCTTAAAGCCGCAGGCAACCTGTATGAAAAACTATTAAATACCAACATCTACAAAGTGGAAGACGTAGCCAGCGAAGGTGTTAAAACCGCTTTCCTGCAAGCCGGCCCCAATAAAATAGAACTGCTGGAAGCATCATCTGCCGATAGCCCCATAGCCAAATTCATCGCCAAAAAAGGAGAGGGTATCCACCACATAGCTTTTGAGGTGGATGATATTAAAGCCGAAATGGCTCGCCTTAAAAACGAAGGTTTTATTTTGTTAAGCGATGAGCCAAAACGAGGGGCTGATAATAAGCTGGTTTGTTTTGTGCATCCTAAAAGTGCCGGTGGGGTGTTGGTGGAGTTGGTGCAGGAATTAACTTAAATAATAAATAAATATTCTTTTGTATTTACTTTCCTGATAGTCGTTATATGACCCAACAAATTGATGGTCCTTTGCAAGAATGCCTTTAAATGTTAATTATTAAAAATAAATAATCCGGTATGAAATATTTATCTAAATTGGTATCGTTTAAACCATTATCTAATTAAAAATGAAAATTTCAAGCGTTTCAAGTGGAAGTAAACTCGGTGTAATTCTTAACGAATCTTATGAAGATTTTCATAAAATTAAAGAGTCCGTTGAAACAGTAAATAGAGGTCAAATTCGATACATTGCTGAAATTGAACATACTGGTCTTAGAGCATCTAAAATTTTCGTTGATCGATACAAATGGAATCTTAACTATAAGATTGATGATCAATTTGATAAGTGGGATGAGATTTGGTTGAAAAGTCTAAAAAAACATCAGATACAGTCTGAAAAAGAAAATAGCATTGCGGCAGCGGAAGAAAAAACTAAGGAGAGTCAGGAAAAAATTGGTTTTATTAATGATGTTTTAAAAAATTCTATAATAAGCGCTAATGAACTTAAGTTAGAAGCATTTATAGACACGCGACAGTTTGATGTTCCTAATCCTAAACAACGATTACAGAATGAATTGGATAAAATTAAACCACCTATAAAGGGAACTTATAAATCATTGCCTCTGGAACCAAATAAATTATCGTTTGAACCTCGATTGGATTTTTTTGATAAAATATTTAAAAGTTTTGCTGACAAAAAAATAAAAAAAGCAGACGAGTTGTTTGATAAAAGAATGTTCCAGTGGAATAAAGAGGTATTAGAAATTGAGAACTCGAATAAAAACGTTAAAGAACAGTACAGCAGAGATTTAATAGTAACTGAAAAAAAGATAGCCACTATAAAACAAAAGTTTGATGAGTTAGAGAAATCTTGGCAAACCCAGGGGGACGAGTATTATTTGAGACAAAATGAAGAAAATCTGAAAATAAAAAACCTCATAGATTTGTATAATATTAAAGATGCTGTTGCCATTGTTGAATATTGTGAAATCGTTTTGACCAATTCTGAATATCCTGAGAGCTTTCCAAAAGAGTTTGATTTAGAATACAATAAAGAAAATAAATTTTTAATACTGGATTATGAGTTACCGGCACCTGATGATTTTCCTAAATTAATTGAAGTAAAATATTTAGCAATTAAAAAAGAAACAAAGGAAATTTATTTACCTGAAAATCAATTTCACAAATTGTACGACACAGCCATTTATAATATAGTATTGAAAACTCTGTATGAACTTTACCAATCAGATAAGATAGATGCGCTGCATTCAATTGTTTTGAATGGTTGGGTAAAATCAATTAATAAGGCCACAGGTAAATTGACGAATAGCTGTATTGTATCCATTCAAGTTAAAAAGGAGGAATTTATTGATATAGATTTACTGAACGTTGACCCTAAAATATGTTTTAAAAACCTAAAAGGTTTGGGAAGTAGTAAATTAGTTGGGATAACTGCTATACAACCAATTATCCAAGTTAACAGAAATGATAAGAGATTTGTAAGTTCATACGATGTTGCTCAAACGTTAGATGAGGGTTACAATTTAGCAGCTATGGGATGGGAAGATTTTGAGCATTTGATAAGAGAAATCTTTGAAAAGGAATTTAGTGCAAATGGCGGCGAAGTAAAAGTAACTCAGGCAAGCCGTGATGGCGGCGTAGATGCTATTGCATACGATCCTGATCCAATAAGAGGAGGGAAGATTGTGATACAAGCTAAAAGATATACTAACACCGTCGGTGTTTCAGCTATACGCGATCTTTACGGTACTGTTTTAAATGAGGGAGCAACAAAAGGCATTCTCGTAACTACGTCCGATTATGGGCCAGACGCTTATGAATTTGTGAAAAATAAACCCCTGACTTTGCTAAGTGGCAATAACCTATTATATCTATTAGAAAAACATGGTCATAAGGCTAAAATTGATTTATTGGAAGCTAAAAGGATTTTAAAACTCGATAATACTTTGTAATAGGGCTATCAATGACTTCCGATATATAAAAAATCTTCCCTTTTCTACCGCTAATCATTAAATATTTCCAACTGATAATAATTTTTTACTTTCTCCTTTTTACTTTTCAATTAAAATACTACATTTGCACCTCTTTTATAAGAAGAATAATAAAATGAAAAAAGATCTGCATCCATCAAACTATAGATTAGTTGTATTTAAAGATATGTCAAACGACTATTCTTTTATCACTAAATCATGCATCGACACCCGCGAAACAGTAAAGTGGGAAGACGGTAACGAATATCCGTTAGTAAAATTAGAGATTTCTCATACATCACACCCTTTCTATACCGGTAAAATGAAACTGGTTGATACTGCGGGCCGTATCGATAAATTCCGTACTCGTTATAACAAGTAATATCAACTTGTTAATAAAATATTTACCGGTCCCGGCTTTCCAGTCGGGACTTTTTTTATTTTTGCGCTATGGCAATTATCCTGTTTGACGATAACGCACACCAAACACTTCTACCTTTAACCTACACTCGCCCTGTCGCTGATCTGCGCATTGGTATTTTAACCATTGCAGAAAAGTGGGCCAGGTACCTTGATACGGACTTTTCTTTCCATACGCAGCCTTATTTGCAGGCCAAGTACCCCATTAAAACCGGTACTGACGATCTGTACATCAACGGCTCTGTTTGCCCGGATGAAGGGTTGCTGGAAGCGATCAGCCAGTTAAAGCAAGGTGATGCCTTAAAACAAGGCGATGTTTTAATAGCGAGCAAAGCCGCTACCGATAGTGACTTTAGTAAAGTTATTAACTACGAACCAACTTTTATCAGCATAACACGCCCGGAGCATGTTTTTAGTAAGAACGATGCCGAGCTGCGTAAAGATTTTAAACTGATCACCAAAGGCAGAACAAGCGCCAAGATCAGTGCTACCAATACCATCATCGGTACAGATTTCTTTGCCGAAGAAGGCGCTACTGCCGAATGCTCGACTTTTAATACCACTAACGGTCCTATTTACCTCGGTAAGAACAGCAGCGTTTGGGAGGGTACTAATATCCGCGGCACATTTGCTTTATGCCATGATTCGCAGGTTAAGATGGGTGGCAAGATCTATGGGGGTACAACGATAGGTCCTTTTTCAAGAGTAGGTGGCGAGATCAATAATGCCGTAATATGGGGTTATTCATCAAAAGGCCATGAGGGTTATTTAGGCAATTCTGTATTGGGCCAATGGTGCAATATAGGTGCCGATACCAATAACTCTAACCTGAAAAACAACTATGCCGAAGTTAAACTTTGGGACTATACTACAGAGCGTTTCCGTAAAACAGGACTACAGTTTTGTGGTTTAATTATGGCCGATCATGCTAAATGTGGTATCAACACCATGTTTAACACCGGTACTGTAGTCGGCGTTGGCGCAAATGTTTTTGGTGCCGGCTATCCGCGTAATTTTATAGCCGACTTTGCCTGGGGCGGCGCGCAGGGATTTGAGGTGTATACCATTAAAAAGATGTTCGAGACCGCTACGTTGGTATTCGAACGCCGTGGTATACCGTTTGACGAAACAGAGCAGGATATATTAAAAACCGTTTTTGAATTAACGGAAAAGTTTAGGAAAGTATTTTAATTGTTGGTGAGTAGTTGAATGGTTGATTATGTGAATGGTTAACCTAATCAACTCAATCCAACCTAATCAACATAATCAACCAAAAAATGAGAAAAAAAATCGTTGCCGGAAACTGGAAAATGAACTTAGATTATAACGAAGGTTTATCCCTGTTTTCTGAAGTTGTAAATATGGTTAAAGACGAAGCTACCGGTACACAGGAAGTGGTAGTTTGCAGCCCGTTCATTCACCTGCATAGCCTGGTACAACTGGCTAAAGGTTCGGCAAAAGTTTCTATTGGCGCGCAAAACGCACACCAGGCAGAAAACGGCGCTTATACCGGCGAGGTATCTGCCAGACAAATTAAATCTGTAGGCGCCGCTTACGTTATTTTAGGCCACTCAGAGCGTCGCCAGTATTTTGGTGAGACCAATGCTTTGTTAGCTAAAAAAACAGATACAGCTTTAGCTAATGATCTTAAACCGATATTCTGTATAGGCGAGACCTTACAGGAGCGTGAAGCTAACCAGCATTTTGATGTGATCAAAAGCCAATTGGTTGAAGGTGTGTTCCATTTAGATGCCGCTTCATTTAGCAAACTGGTATTAGCTTACGAGCCGGTTTGGGCCATTGGTACCGGTGTAACCGCATCGTCTGACCAGGCGCAGGAGATCCACGCGTTTATCCGTAAAGAGATCGCGGCTAAATATGATCAGTCGGTTGCTGATGCTACTACCATTTTATACGGCGGAAGCTGTAACCCTAAAAACGCTGCCGAATTATTTGGCTGCGCGGATATTGATGGTGGTCTGATAGGCGGCGCTTCACTAAAATCGCGCGACTTTACTGATATTGTAAAAGCTTTTAACTAATTTCAGTAATAAGTATCAAGTATTGGGTATTAAGACTATGAAACAATTTGAAAAACAATTTATGGTCTTGATACTTGATACTCCATACTTGATACTTCCATGAAATACCTGGTAAAACTTATACTGCCCCCTTTATTTGCTTTTTGGGCATTCGCTTTATTGATAAAGTATAGCCCGTCTTTTCATCATGTTAACGCGGCAGAGAACCTGGGCGAAGATTCTGTTTATGGGCTGATATCTTATTATAAGATATTCGCGCCGGTACAGATCATCATCGCGTTGCTTACCCAGTTCCTTATTGCAATGCCGCTATGGCACAAAATTGTTGCCAAGCCTAAATCGGCGATTACTATTTTAGGTTTGCTGGTTTTGATCTGCGCGATATTTGCGTTCGGCTTAGCTTATATTATCTGGGACCCTGTTACTACTACTGACCATTTTATCAGCATTGGCTGGTTTATGACCGGTGTGCAATTGTTTTACTGGGTGGTCAACTTTTTGATCATGTACCTGTTAGACTGGAAAGCTTTTAAAAAAGCCGCACCAACCGAAGAGACCGAAAATTAAATTATGAATTACTACGAACTCCTTTTTACCACCATAACTACCGAAGACTACCAGCAGGACCTGCTGATAAATGCTTTGGGCGAGATAGGTTTTGATACGTTTGAAGAAATGGACCTGGGCTTTAAAGCCTATATTCCGTCGACTGATTTTAATGAAGATCTGCTGCAGGAAACCCTGCTGCCATACCGGGAGATGTTCACTTTTAGTTATGAGGTGACGCTTATCCCGCAAAAAAACTGGAACGAGGTATGGGAAAGTAATTTTGAACCGATAACCATCGGCGATAAAGTATTTGTACGTGCGACTTTTCATAAACCACGCCCCGAGTTTCAGTACGAGATCGTGATCGATCCAAAAATGGCCTTTGGTACCGGGCATCACCAAACAACAGCCATGATGCTGCAATTGATGCTGGAGAATGATTTTGCCGGTAAAAAAGTGCTGGATATGGGTTGCGGTACAGGTATCCTTGCTATTATGGCAGCTAAAATGGATGCCGAAAGTATCGTCGCTATAGACTACGATCCTGTATGCTATGACAGCACGATAGAGAACGCGCAACTGAATAATATCAGCAATATCACAGCGCTTTGCGGATCAAAAGAAGCTATCCCAAACGAACAGTATGATACCATCCTTGCTAATATTAACCGCAATATATTGATAGACCAGATGGCACGTTATGCCGAGGCATTAAAACCCGAAGGCGAGATATATTTCAGCGGATTCTATGAAACCCCAGACCTGGATATCATTACCGACGAAGCACGCAAGTACGGCTTAAAATACATCACCCATAAAAAAGATAAAGAGTGGGTAGCTGCTAAGTTTGTGAAGTAAGAGCCTGGTTGGGGTGTCACCCTGAGTAACCGATATTTGCGTTTGCAAATAACTGCGTTGAAAATGACACAATTATAATAACTATAGTAATTAGTGTTTTATATAGTGTGCTATTGGCAGACTAAGAGCCATCGGCTCGAAATATTTTGTAGCAACGGGTTTTAACCCGTTGAATAGCATAAAACAAAAAACCGAGTGCCATCGGCACGGCTCATATTATATGGGCCGAACCTAAGGTTCTTTGTTCATTTCTTAATTTCATTTTCAACGGATTAAAATCCGTTGCTACAATATTGTCCGAGGCTCTGCCTCTAATAGTTTGCGCCTGCAAATACCGCATTTAAAATAAATAATCAATATTTTATGAGATGTGTCATTGGTAGCTCGTCGAAGGATGAGTGCGGGCTTTTGCATTGGGGTTGACTGAATCATTATTGCTGTATGATTACTATTCTAATCACAGTATTAGTAATAAAGATTTTGTTATTGAAATTGTCTTAACTAACTGTAATTATAACTGATCTGAAAAACCAAAATAACCTGTTACCCGACAGTTTGTGTCCCAATATTTTTCATATGAAGGGATACAGAATTAAAGTATATATATTGTTTGATATATATGAAATATTCCTAATCTTCTTTTATTTTATATAATCAATTTTCTTTTACATTTGACAATCTAAACCGTATAAACCAAATAAATGAAATTTAAAAAAGCCTTTATTGCATTACTGGTATTGTTTATAGTAGAGGGAAACTGCTACTCTCAAAACCAAACTAAGCCGGTAATAGAAAAACTATATATAAATCCTACTTATGCAAGAGGGGGAATAGATACCCAAATTTTTAGAAGTGTAACCTATATACCTCTGGAAACAACAAAAGAAAGTTTGTTTGGGAAAATATTTAAAATGGAGGTAACGGATGATTATTATATTGTATCAGACCAGAGTACAAATTCCATATTAGTTTTTCAAAAGAATGGAAAGTTTCATGCAAAAATTAATGGCGGAAAAAGTACAAATAGTCAGCTCGATCCAAACTTCACCATTGATAGAAAGAAAAAGTTGATCATTACCAGATTATCATCAATAGACGAAAAATTAATTTGGTTTGATTTTAACGGAAAGATGGTGAAACAAACACCATTGAAAGAAATTTACTATTCCATTGCAAGTTTAAATTCTTCAATTGTATTTAGCCCTTTTACTTTTTTGACTAAAAAAGTAAAAAAAGATAGCATTAATTATTTTATTAAATACTTAAATAATTCGGTTGTTGATAAAAAACTACAACCATTTAATGTAAGCCAATATGCGATGGCCCCGAATCTATGGGTAACAGAAATACCAAGACCTTATAATTTTTATTATTCTGGAATAGAAAACAATTTGCTCTTTGTTGAAAATTACAATTACAATATATACGTGTTGGACGGTTCAGGCATAAAAAAAACCTATAATGTGGTTTTCCCGCAGGACTTGTCCATACCAACTGATTCTTTAGCTAAACGACTGTCAATGGTAGACAAGGGCGAATATCTTAAAGAAAATAAGGACAAGATATATACATTTAGGGGAGCTTACATAGTTGGGGATTATCTTTGTTTCGAGACAATAAAGCGTGATTTTTATACTACTGATCGTTATTTATTGTATAATTTAAAAACAAGAAGCCTAATTTCACTTCAGAAGATTTCAAGTAGTATTGCCTCTTCTTTTCTTCCTTTGTTTTCGGCATTTGGAAGCATAGTCGGATCTGATAACTATTATCTTTATTCTACGGTTTCTTCCCTGGATATGTTCCAGGCCAAAGAAGAAACCGGCAAGAAAATTTTTATGTACATGCCGCCTTTGCAGGAGTATTTTGATAAAGAAACCCGCAAAAGCAATCCGGTAATAGTTCAGCTAAAACTTAAAGAAAACTTATAGTGAATGAGGTCGTCATTAAGACTGGTTGCTTTGCTTTTTTTTATCTTTTCATGGGTTTCGGCAATAGCCCAAAAAAAAGATTCAACCTATGTAGGAACGGCGGATGGTGTAAAGACTTCTGATTTTACACCATAAATCTTAAATAAAAATACATGAACTATAAAAAAACTTTTATTGTGTTATTGTTACTGTTTACAATAACATGGAGCTATTCTCAAAACCAAACTAAGTCGGTAATAGAGAAATTATATCTAAATCCTACTTATGCACGAGGGGGAATAGATACCCAAATTTTTAAAAGCATATCCTATATACCATTAGAAACTACCGAGGAAAGTTTATTTGGCGAAATATATAAGCTTGAAATAACCAACGATTATTATATCATATCGGACCGTTCTACTAATTCAATATTGCTCTTTCAGAAAGATGGGAAATTTTACACTAAGATAAGTGGCAAAATATTTTCAAATGGCCATGTAAATGAAGAATTCACAGTAGACAGAGATCAAAAACTTATCATAACAACAATTTCAAGTATTCCTGGAAAACTACTCTGGATTACTTATAAAGGAAAAATAGTGAGAGAGGTATCCTTTAAAGAACCTTATAATTCAATTCAAAATACTAATTCGTCAGCAGTTGTATATAGTCCCTGGACCTTTTTAGCTAAAACGATAAAAAAAGACAGCGTCAATTATTTTATAAAATATTTGAGAAATAATCGTGTAGATAGAAAACTACTTCCATATGAGGTAATCCAATTTGCGACACCTGCAAATTTAATGACCACTGATATGCCTCGACCATATCATTTTTATTATTCTGGAGTTGAGGATAATTTGCTTTTTGTTGAAAATTACAACTATAATATATATGCATTAAATAGTGTTGGAATTGAAAAAATATACAATGTGGTTTTCCCAAAAGACTTGTCCGTATCAACTGACTCTTTAGCTAAGCGTACTTCTATGGAAGAAAAAGAAAAATATCTAAAAGAAAATAAGAATAAGATATATACTTTTAGAGGGGCTTACACCATTGGGAATTACCTATGTTTTGAAACAATAAAATGGAGCTTTTTTAATACGGATCCGTATCTTTTGTACAATTTAAAAACAAGGAACCTCATTTCACTTAAAAAAATTTCAAGTAGTATATCTTCATCATATCTTCCACTTTTTTCAGCATTTGGAAGTATTATTGGCTCTGACAATGAATATCTTTATTCGACAGTTTCCTCTTTAGACATGTTCCAAGCAAAAGAATCTACAAATAGTAAACAGCCTAAATATTCCCCTCTTTTGCAAGTTTATTTTAATACCCAAAGTCGTAAAAGTAACCCTGTAATAGTGCAATTACAACTTAAAGATAATTAATAGCCTAATGAGATCGCTATTTTGGCTATTGGCTTTTTTTGGGGTGATTTTTATAAATCAAGCGGCAATGGGCCAAAGCAAAGATTCTACAAATACCGGGGCTGCAAATGGCATAGTGCGAGATTCGGTATATAATTTTGTCATACAATCTTCAACTGTAGCCATTTATAAGGTAAAGGATAGCAGTCTGGTAAGCTACCGGTTAGCCGATAATTTTGGTGAGTTTCATTTTAAAGAATTGCCTGTAAACATACCACTAAAAGTTATAGTGAGTTTTGTTGGATATAAAACATTGGTGAGAAAATTTATTATCCCTACAGTTAGCAAACAAATAAATTTTAGAAACTTAAATCTCGACAGAAGTGATGAAAATAATCTGAAAGAAGTTATCGTGAACGCTACGCCGCCGCCTGTCAGGATGAATGGTGATACCTTAGAATTTAACGCGGATGCCTTTAAATTAGATAAAAATGCTGTTGCTGAAGATCTGTTACGTAAACTACCGGGTATTACTGTTTGGGGGGATGGAACCATCACTTTTAATGGCAAACAGGTAAGCCAGGTGTTGGTAGAAGGCAAACCTTTTTTTGGCGGAGATGCCAGAATAGCTACCCAAAATATAGCTAAAGATGCTATTGATAAAGTACAGGTCTATCAACAAAATACAGACAGGCGTAACCCGTTAGATTCTGTGACTAACGTAAATATCAAACTAAAAAAAGATAAAAAGTTTGGCTCTTTTGGAAAGATAGCCGCTGGGTATGGAACAGACAAGCGTTACGAAGCGGATGCCAATATAAACTATTTTAACAGCAGGACGCAGATAGGCTTGGTAGGTGCAAGCAACAATGTTAATAAAACAGCTAAGGACGCGAATATACTTATGCGTAACAGCACTTTTAAAGGTACCGGGGCAAATGTAGAATATCAGCCTGATTTTAGCACCCAGGGAATTAATCAGCCTAATTCGGGTGGGTTTATTTTTCAGCACGATTTTATATCCGACCCGGATTTTTATAAAAATGATCGTTTAACTGCAAACTATTTTATAAATAACAACACTAATACCATCAATCAAAATAGCCAAACCACCACCCGTTTAAACGGAGACAGTACACAAATACAGCAAAGCAATAGTACAAGCAAATCAAGTAACACTTCTCAAAATTTTGCAGCTCGGTATGATAAAAAAAAGGGAGATTACAGTTATTATTTTTCTACAACAGCAAATCTAAACGCTGCTCATAGCCAAAATAGCAGCCTGGGTAGTTCCAGTACCTCGCAAGGTTTACAAAGTAAGAATGACGCAAACACGAAAAGTGATAATAATAGTAAGAATATAAGTTTTGAAACAGGGTTTACAACCCGTCAGTTTACACCGCATGCCGACCATCCTCTAAATGATTTTAGTATAAATTATTCAATTAATGCGGGTAGTAACAACAATAACTGGAATACGACTTCCAAATTTGTTTCTTTTATCAACCCTGCAGGGAACAAATTTTTTGATCGAGGTTATACTAACAACAATGACGATACCAAGCAGCATTTATTTATGAGCCTTGGCAATTTGGCTGAAGGTTTTAATATACAAAAGGGTATAATGTCGCATGTTGATATAGAAGTTCAAAACAATCTGGATATTAATCTACACCATGAAGACAATAATGTAAAAGACAGGGATACGCTTACGGGCAATTATAGGGTAAACCCTTACCTTACTAATATAATGAAAACGGTTGTTGTTAATGAGCGGCCAGCATTGGTTATTACAAAAAACTTTGATAAATTTTTTGCCAATAGGTATATACAAACATTGAATATTCGGTTTAGTGGGGAGGGGCAGTTTTTTAATCAGGATAACAGTTCAAGCCAACTATTTCAAAACTTCAACAAAAGTTATCGGCAATTTACACCCGGTGCCATGGTGAGCTATAAAAATAACCAATTTGGCGACTTTGAGGATACCTATATATTGAATTTTGCTACAACAGTAGATTATCCTACAGTGCAACAATTGTATCCATTGGTAGATAGTATCAATCAATATTATATTCAACGGGGTAATCCTAATTTAAAACCGGCGACTAATAGAATATTAAGTTTTAATTTTAACCATGTTAACCGGCATGTTAAAAACACTTTTAATTATGGAATAGGTATTAATGCCGGTTTAGTAACTGGTTTTTTTGCGGATAGTAGTATTATAGACAATACGGGTCGGAATGTTCATTATGTTGTAAACGTAAATGAGAGCAAAAATTTGGGCGTTTCTGGTAATTTAAACAAAGCCTTTAAATTTACTACTAATCAGTTCCAAATAAATTTAAACGCCAATTTAAACCTGTTCAGAACACCCGGGTATATCAACACCCAATTTATTATATCTAATGTAGTTTCTAACGAGAATATGCTCAATCTATATTACACGTATGGAGACAAAGTTGCCATTAATCTTAAACAAGGCTATTCGTATTATCACTCTAAGCGAGAGGGAAATAATAATAACGAGTTTAGTAATACTGTAATACCCACCGCATTCAGTACCAGTGTAAACTGCACTAATAAGCTTACCATAAATAGTAATATTACCTATAATCACACCACTTCAACAGGTTCTGATCCTATCAATTTTACAATTTGGAATGCCAGTATTAATTACAGATTTATGAAAGGGAATAATCTGGAGTTGAAAATAGCGGCTTTAGATTTATTACACCAAAATACAAGTATTATCAATTTCGGAAATAATAACGCTATTACCCGAGGCAAAACCAATGTATTACAACAATACGGCATGATCTCATTATCCTATTTCCCAAGAAAATTTGGAAAGACAAAAAAGTAATAAAAGATACTTTTAAATCTCCGCAAGCTGACGCAAGTATGTCGGGTTGGCAACAGCGGTAAAAGTAACTTTTACCTATATATTCCCTCTGCTAAAAGAATTTATTAATCAGGGAAATCGCTTTTAAAATTTCAGCTAAAGCCTTTGTTGCTTTTATTAGTCATCCGTTCCATAAATGGAATGGCAATGACCAAAAATTCATTGCCGTTTGGCTTTAGCCAACGGTCAGTTTATAAGAAAAGAACAAGCTTTAGCCAAATATTGAACGTCAAACCCCGTTTTAACTTAAAAGCGATTTCCCTGATTTACTAATTCTCTATACAGGTAATAATACTTTCTATTTGATTTAACTGGTTGGCGGTTAATTGTTTTAAGTTTTCCTGGCTTAATATGGTATTGTTAATTTGGATGTAGTTGTTTTGTTCGTTCACTACAGTATTGCCGTTTTTTTTATTGATGGCGCCAACCATTTCAAAGTAAAGCCTGGCAGCCTTTATATCACCTTTAGCGGCAACCTTAAAAACGTTAGCCAGTAGGTTAGGGGTCATTAACTTAAACTGGTCTATCCTTTCGGTATACTCCGGGTTTTGCTGGTATTCTTTAAAATGTTTGGCAACGGTTTGCCGGCTAAGCCCGGTTTGGTCGGCAATGGTACTTTTAGTTGGCATAACGCCATGATCGCACATAAACTTAGCTACAACATTGCTGATCTGCGAGTGATTATATTCCCAGATCTCGCTTTTGGTAGCCGGGGGAATGATGAGGTTTATCTTATCCAAAAAAGTATCCCGCTTTTCGCCGGATAGGTGTTGTACCATGTCAGTGCAGGTTTCCGCCAGGTATTGGCGTTCGGTCGGGTTAAGGTCTTCAAGATCTTTTGCAGTGATCTTATCCAGTGACAAAAGATGATTTACTTTTTGCTGAGTAGCATTAAAACCAGGGAGGGTAGTGGTGTTGGTATTCATTACGAAGTATTTAGGTTAATAATTTATAAAGATACACAATATTTCGTATTAGTACTAATAATATTAGTAATTTATTATAAAGCCATGGTTTACACTCTGTTTATTTAATTATTTGATAATCAATATGTTAGTTGTTGGCTACGCATGAATTGTGTAAACCATGTAAACAACGATTTTATGCCTAAGTAGGGCGCTATTATCCATAAGTATTCAATAAAATGTCAAAAAGGAAACCCCGGTCTTTGATAAAACCGGGGCTTCTTTATACTGTCAAATCCGAAATCGAAAATCCGACATTCGAAATTAAAATTACTCTGCTTTATAAACGTTGTTCTTCAAGTCGATATCTGGTAATAAATGATCCGGGTCTATCACAATGCTTCTGATCATCGAGGTTGACGGATATTTAAATTTCCACACACCGCCACGCTGAAACACGTTTACAGGAAGTTTTAAGAGCTCTGTTTTTCCGTTGGTCTGGGTTATTTTCAGATCAACAGGCATAGCCATCTTTTCTTTGTTGACGATGGTGATGATCGCGTCGTTTTCAGGCCCATCAGGATAATTTACAGATTCAACAGCCTGGTCCAATTTCCAGGTAGTAAATAACCATGGTTTAAAGAACCAGTTCAAGTCCTCGCCGGCTGCATCATTCATGGCACGGAAGAAATCGTATGGTAAAGGGTGTTTCATAGCCCAATACTTAATATATTCATGGAAGGCGTAATCAAAGCGCTCAGGCCCTAATACCACATCGCGCAGCATATCTAAACCTAAAGCGGTCTTGTTGTAATACTGCCCGTAATCAGTCAAACCAATAGCTTCAGACGGCGTCATAAGCGGGTCGTTACTTTTGTTATAACCTCTTAACACTTGTTGTGCATTAGTGGTCGAATATAATGCGGGTTTGCCATCAGCATTCTTTGGCGCATACTCGCCGTTGTTGAACATCAGGGTCGAGTATTGGTTGATGAAGGTGTTAAAGCCTTCGTCCTGCCACATATATTTACGCTCATTGCTTCCAACTATCATCGGGAACCAGTTATGGCCAATCTCGTGGGTAACATCACCCCATAAAGCACCATTCTTTAAGCCGCTTAAGCAGAAAATGATACCCGGGTATTCCATACCCAAAGCAACACCCGATACGTTAACTGCCGAGTTCCATGGGTATTCGATATAAGCTTTAGAGTAGATCTCGATGCTGTTCTTTAAATATTCGGTCGAACGGCCCCAGGCATTATTGCCGGCACTCTCAACAGGGTAAGCAGATTGCGAGATACATTTACGGCCCGATGGCAGGTTTACTTTAGCCGCATCCCAGATAAACGCGGTTGACGCTGCCCATGAAACATCGCGTGTGTTCTCCATTTTAAAGTGCCAGGTTAAAGCCCCTTTAAACGGACGCGCGGCTTCTGTACCCACCTCGTTTTCAGAGATGATGGTAACGGTCTTGTCGCTGTTGCGGGCATCTGCCAAACGCTTTTGCTGGGTAGGGGTAAGCACCTCGCTGCCATTCTGCAAATCGCCGGAGCCTACAACCACCATATTAGCTGGGGCGGTGATGTAGTAATCAAAGTCGCCATACTCGCAGTAAAACTCGCCTAAGCCCATGTAAGGTAGCGTGTTCCAGCCTTCTACATCGTCATAAACACACATACGCGGGTACCATTGGGCAATTTCATACACCATGCCTTGTTTAAACTGCTTGCGGCCCATACGGTCGGCACCATAAAACGGAATAGCGAAGCTGTAATTTACTTTTACCTGTATCTTGTCGCCATTGGCACCCAGGGGTTTGTTTAAACGTACTTGCATACGGGCATCGGTAATTACCGGGGTAACGGTGTAGGTCTGGCCCTTGTAGGTAACCGATACCGAGGTGATATTGATACCGCCACGGCTAAAGCCTTTCACATCAAAACGGTCGCCGGTATATGGGGTAACCGCAGCACCGCGCGAATCTGGCCTGAACAGGTTTTGGTCCAGTTGCAACCATAAATGATCCAGAACGTCAGGGCTGTTGTTGGTATAGCTAATGGTAACGTCGCCGTTGATGGTAGTATCCTGTGCTGCTTCGTTTAAAGTAGCGTGGATCAGGTAGTCGGCACGGTTTTGCCAGTAGTTTGGCCCGGGTTTACCGGCTGCCGAACGTGTTCCATTACTGGTAGTTGGCCAGGTGATAGGTCCAAAAAGGTCAGAGTGATTGTATTTAATAGAATCGGAAGGGGTTTGAGCCGATGCAGAAAACGCAGCAGCAACCAAACCGCATGCTATAAGCAAGTAGTTTTTAAAGTAATGCATTGATCAGTTAATTTGTAAAGAACAAATAAAGCGAAATTATACGTGATTGCCTAATGTGCCATGTATCTGTTGCGATCAATATATTATGCTAAGGTGTTAGTGTACCACATTGAATGTGTCCCGGTGATACAGTTTGGTATACCTATTTTTGTAATTATCTGATTATTAATAAATTGATTTTGTTTATTTAGTTTCATGATACAGTTTGGTACACTTTTCCTGGCTTTTAAGTCTATTTTTACATAGCTGTTTACTGACAGAATGGTGTCTCCGTAAGTTGGAAAAGGATTACTTTGCTTGGCGCTTCTTGGCGCTTCTTGGCGCACTGGGCCTTTGCGCTGCAAAACAGGTAAAACCTGAAGGACCCGGTCCTTTTGCCGCTTGTTGTCGCGCTTGGGCCTGTGCTTCGGCAATCCCGATAGCTATCGGGATACCAATGCCCTTGCCGCCGCACCAGCCCGTATTGTTTTACCTGTTTTCACCCGAAGCTTTTCGTCTGACGAGGTGCTAACAACATCCCGGATCTGATTTGCGCGCTCGCCTTTGTTGCATGTTGTTACCAACAAAACGAGCGGTGGGATTACGGCTTGCTTGTCGCTTTGATAGGCCCTTCACGCACATGGCTTTCCTCCGCTCAATTGCCGCGGAGTGGCTGTTACTTTGTCTTGGACACAAAGTAACCAAAAGTCAAGTTAGCCGATAGGCTTCTTTGCCGCACTGGGCATTTGCCCTGCAAAACAGGTAAAACCCAGGGCCCGGTCCTTTTGCCGCTTGTTGTCGCGCTTGGGCCTGCGCTTCGGGCAAAATTACCAATGCCCTTGCCGACGCACCAGTCCCGCATTGTTTTACCTGTTTTCACCCGAAGCTTTTCGTCTGACGGGGTGCTAAAAAATGGGATTCTGCACAATAATATGAGCCCAATCCTCTCCGCGCGTCATTGCGAGGAACAGCCTGCCCCGATTTTTCGAGGAAGCAATATCTACGTATTCTGATCAATTGGTAAAGAAACGAGTACACGCGCAAATGGCCTGCGCTGCATACTCGCGCCAATGGGGCGGAGGCAAACAAAAGGAAGGCTTTTTGGATGGACAGGGCACACCCCGTTTTTATCCCTGCAAGTAGCCTTTTGTCTTTTCTTACCGCTTAATGGTAGGAGTAGCAAACGACGAATTGCAGAGGTTGCCTCAGCAAAACAGCAACAAAAGAAAAAAAAGTGCGATTTTTGTGTGAACAAATCAAAAACGGCAAAATTTTTCAGCTCCAAATTTTTCGTAAAAAAAATTGGGTTGCTCTTAGCTGATAGCCTGTATACCAGGATCCCTGAACTTGGACTTTCCAAGACGGTTGACAGTAGCCAATCCCCGTTTTATCCCGGCCCGCGGTTGTAATCGTTTCCGCTTGCATTTGTCGTGAGTTGATAATGGGTGAATCAGAGCCAACACTGTTTTTTTGCGGTTATACAGACTTTTTACGTGTTAGTTTTGATTCGACTTTCATCGCTATGCTATTGCCTTTTCAACACAGAAAACAAAAGGCGAAATAGTTGATAAATCAACGTTATAAAGATACATGGCTTAAGTTCTTAAATACTAAAATTGTTAGTAAGTTCATTAACTGTTTATAACTATTTCATTAACCATTACACGTTTTTTTGTATATTTATATATAATAAGTTACTGATAATGAGAGTGTTTAATTATCAGTTGTTAGTGCATTTAAATAAGAAGGAATACTATGATAGAAGATGAATTAGAAGTAAAAGTACAGAGAGTTGTTAAGGATCCTAAACTTTCCCTGAAGCGGTTTTCGCAATACACTGTAGCTACAGAAAATGGTAAAACGAGGATATTAAAGGGATGCAAATATCCAAGCGACTATGTTCCGCGATATTATGAGTTGGCAAGAAAGCTTGTTTGTGACATTTTCTCAGCGAATAACGGAGAGCATGAGTTGTACTTTGAAACATTTAAACAACAAGCAGTAGTATTCCGACACGAGGCTAAGGCATTTCCACCAAAAAGGGACGGCTATAAGAATAGGATTTATTCCGCGAATGGATTAGATGCAATCGACGCAATGTCAATTCATTTATCTCCAATATTAAGCAGATATACTTTGAATAGTAATTTGACACATAGAAAAGATTCAATAACAAAAAATGGTGTAAGAATTGGCGCAATGGCCGACATGTTACTCTATAAGGACTCAGGTGGAACTAAAGTTGGGTTTGTAAAATTCAATTTTACTGCCAAAAAGCTCAAAGAGGATGAAGCTAAAGCCGCACTTTTCGTATTGAAAACATTTTTTGAAAAACAGGGAGTTAAGTTAGATTTAAAAAGCTGTTTTTTAGTTGATGTATTTGCTTGGAGAATTTACACAGCATATAATCAACCTGTTACAGAAAAGATTGTAGATAAAGCTACTATTGAAATAAGAGATACTTGGGATTTGATTTAATCTTTAATATATTAAATATTATTTAAAATGACTGACGAAGAGTGTAGAGAACTCGGTATTATGACTGAGCAAGAACTTAAAGAAATGAATCAGCGATGGGAACGAATAGAAGAAAATGGTATAGCTGACACTCAAAAGTACTTCGACAGAATGCATGACAAAGTGTTCAGTTTAAATAATTTCTTATTAGCAGGTTTTATCGCTTTAATTGCTTTTAAAAAAGATGTCCCAAGTTGGATTTTGGTAATTCCAGCAGTTAATTCGGTCTTACTTCTTTACATTGACTATAGGATGTTATTAAGGGCTCGTCTTCAAGCTAATATAACTAAGGTTGGTGAGAAGGACCGCGATTTGTATGGATCAATTCAAACAGGGACTAATTTATACTCTTTGTTATCCATTTATTCAACAATTACTGTATTGATTGTGTTTGGATATTTCTTGTTGTCAACAAGATAGTCTATTGTGTATCTGAAAAATATTGCGTCCCCACATCATGGAAATCCTCTAATCCTAAAAATCAGCGGTTCAGACAAAGGGCCATGCGCACCGGCCGCGTTAGGGATGGCAGCGGATACCGGCCTCGCGCCTAAGGCCTGCGCAGTATGAGCGTACAGCCCGGCCCGCAGGGAACGCACCAAATACCGCATCCACTCCCTCATTCTTAGATTTGGTTACAACTTGAGTGCATCCGGTTAGTTTATTGTTTGCAAACGCCTGTATCTTTGTGGTACAAAAAACAACAAGCTATGTCGGCAACAGAACCATTACGAATTAAAACCATTGGCGAGTATCATCACCTGGCAGGTCTGTCAAGGCCTGAGCATCCGCTGATCAGCGTGGTTAATATGGCAGATATCAGGTGGGCCACAATGGATCCGCCTGTAAGCAAGACGCTTGATTTTTATACTATATCGTTAAAGCGGCATAACCATAACAACTTTAGGTATGGGCAGCAGCAGTATAACGCGCAGGATGGTGTAATGTACTTTATGGCGCCGGGGCAGGTGTTTGGTCCGCCGGTAAGGCAGGAAGAGCCCAAACAAACTACCGGCTGGGGCCTTTACATCCATCCCGATTTTTTGTGGAACACTCCGCTGGCCAAAACTATCAGACGGTATGAGTATTTTGATTATGCGGTAAACGAGGCCCTGGTGTTAACGCAAAAGGAGGAGGCGACGATGATCAACATCATCCAAAACATCCAAACCGAGTACGATGCCAACATGGATAAGTTTAGCCAGGATATCATTATATCGCACATAGAAACGCTGTTGAACTATTCGGACAGGTTTTACAACCGCCAGTTTTTGAGCCGTAAGATTGAGAACAGCCAGGTGCTGGATAAGCTGGAAGATCTGCTGAACGATTATTTTGGTGGCAAGGACCTGCTGGCCTACGGATCGCCCAGTGTGCAATACGTGGCCGAAAAACTAAATATATCGCCCAATTATTTAAGCGGTATGCTAAAAACACTTACCGGGCGCAATACCCAACAACATATCCAGGACAGGATGCTGGAGAAGGCTAAAGAAATCATATCGACCACGGAGTTGACCGTAAGCGAGATCTCGTACGAGTTAGGTTTTGATCATCCGCAGTCTTTCAGCCGTTTATTTAAAGCCAAGACCGGGCTTTCGCCATTGGAGTTTCGGCAGGCGTTTAATTAACGGTGGCGTGTGGCGAGTGTTGAGTTAAGTGACGAGTATTGTGTGGTGGGTTTAAAACGCTGACGAGCGTGGGTAGATGCTAATTGTTCTTTGAAAAAAAAGTTGTGTGTTTAAGCGAATAATAACTATTGGTTTGAGAGAGGTTACCCATCACCCAACTCAACACCCGTCACTCACAACTCGTCACTCGCCACAGATAACTCACCACTCACAAAATACACTCATTAATTTATTTAACACTGTTAAGTAAATGACAAATAAATGATACGGGGTATCAAAAAGCGTATTACCTTTGCTTAACGCTGTTAAATAAATTAATGAGCGTAACAACATGGCAAGTAAAGATAGAATACTGCGTTTAAAAGAAGAGACCCGTTGCAATATACTGGATGCTTCTTTAAAGATAGTAAAAGAGGGGGGATGGGATGCCTTAAGTATGCGTAAGATAGCAGACGAGATAGAATATACCGCGCCTATTATATACGAATACTACAGTAACAAAGGGGCTATATTATTAGAACTTACCCGCAAGGGGTTTCTGTTATTAGCTAAAGACCTAGAGACTGCAAAAAGTAAACACCGCTTACCGGCCAAACAACTGGAAGCGATGTGGCTGGCCTACTGGAACTTTGCCTTCGCCGAAAAAGAACTATACCAGGTGATGTACGGCGTGGAGACAAGTTGTTGTGAGATGGCTAAAAAAATGCCAGAGTCTGAAATGCCTATGGATCTAATATGGGATGTGATAGTAGAACTAATGCTGCCACATGTAGGTACCGAAGATGAAGTTTGCATTAAATACTACACCTTTTGGTCGGTGATCCATGGCCTTATATCTATCAATATGGTTAATCGAGGTAATACCCCCGAAACAAACCAGGAAGTTTTAAAGACCGCTATCAGCGGCATTATCCGCTCAATAACCGGGTAAAATCCTCAAAAAGGATAAATTTTTTTCAACGAAAAATAACGACGTTAAACAATTTAACAACGTTTAGTTAACATTAATTTAAAGATCTACCATAAAATAAAATCATCATGACAAATCCATCACTCTCCTATTCATTTAACACTGTTAAAAAAATTAATAGTGTTATAGCTATCACTTTAGCATTAGCAGCATTGCTGTTATTAAATAGCTGCTCATCGGCACCGGCCGCAGCACCGGCACCACCGCCACCGGCTTTACCGGTAGCCGCC
The DNA here is from genome assembly GCA_040388175.1 of Bacteroidota bacterium. Taxonomy (GTDB): domain Bacteria; phylum Bacteroidota; class Bacteroidia; order Sphingobacteriales; family Sphingobacteriaceae; genus Mucilaginibacter. The sequence continues at coordinate 21,169 of JAZKCG010000040.1, forward strand.
GTGCAACAAAGTTCGGTAACTACTTACCAGGAATATCCAGCCTCGATAGAAGGCGCGGTTAACGTAGAGATACGCCCACAGGTAAGCGGCTCATTAGACCGTGTGTTTGTTGACGAAGGCGCTTTAGTATCTGCCGGTCAGCCTATATTCAAGATCAATGACCAGCCATATCGCGCGGCGTTAAATAACGCGTTGGCTAGCCAACACGCAGCAGAAGCAGCACAAACCAACGCGCAATTAGAAATTGAAAAACTAACCCCGCTGGTTGAGAACAAAGTAGTTTCTGATTATCAGTTAAAATCAGCCAAAGCCACTTTGCAAGTTGCAAAGGCTAATATAGAATCGGCCAAAGCAAATGTATCAACAGCTCAAATTAACCTGGGTTATACTATTATTAAAGCACCTGTTAGCGGTTACATAGGCCGCCTGTTAAAAAAACAAGGTAGCCTGGTATCGCCGCAAGATGTTGAGGCGTTAACCCAACTGTCAGACGTGCACGATGTGCATGTATACTTTGCCTTAGGCGAGAAAGACTTTGTTGGCTTTAAAGATCAATATGCCGGTTTAACGCTAAAAGACAAGATCAAACACCTGCCTGCCGTATCCTTATTATTGGCAGATAACAGCGAGTATGCGATTAAAGGTAAAATTGATATGATAGATGGCCAGTTTGATAAAACTACCGGCGCTATCACGGTACGTGCAAGCTTTGCTAACGCGCAAGGGCTGTTACGCTCTGGTAATACCGGAAAGATCCGCTTAAGCCTGGTGCATAACAATGCTTTGACGGTTCCAGAATCGGCCACTGTTGAAATGCAGGATAAGATCTTTGTATTTACCCTGGCGGACAGTAACAAGGTTAAGAAAACCGCGATCACCATTGATGGAAAGAACGGCGATAACTACATCGTAAAAGACGGATTGAAATTAGGCGACCAGATTGTGTTAAGCGGTATGGACCACTTACAGGAAGGTGCTAAGATAGCCCCGCAAAAAGCAACTGAAAAGTTGGCTAAAAACTAATCACTTACAACAAATTTTAAAATCATGTTTAAGATATTTATAAAAAGGCCGGTACTGGCAACTGTTATCTCCATATTGTTGGTGATAGTGGGTGTACTTGGCTTAACGAAATTGCCCTTAGAGCGGTTTCCGAATATAGCGCCGCCGTCGGTATTGGTATCTGCTGTATACCCGGGTGCTAACGCTGAAACTATTTTACGTTCGGTAACACCATCATTAGAAGAAGCAATTAACGGGGTAGAGGGCATGACTTACATGACATCTACCGCCAGTAATGATGGTACATTAGGTATCACCGTTTACTTTAAACAAGGCACCGATCCTGATCAGGCGGCGGTGAATGTTCAAAACCGGGTTTCGCAAGCAAGCAGTCAGCTACCTGCCGAGGTTTTACAATATGGTATTACCACTACCAAACAGCAAAATAGCTTTATTGGTGCGATAGGAGTTTATACAGAAGACCCTAAAAAATACGACCAAGCTTTTGTGGCCAACTATGTGCAGATCAATATCATCCCCGAAATTAAACGGATCCCGGGTGTAGGGTCTGCAAGTATATTTGGTGGTATTAAAGATTACTCTATGCGTGTTTGGCTAAATCCTGGCCAAATGGCAAGCTACAAAATTACCCCTGCCGAAGTTATGGCCGCTATACAGGACAAGAACCTGGAAGCAGCGCCGGGTAAATTAGGTGTGCAAAGTAAAGAAGCATTTGAATATGTAATTAAATATAAAGGTAAACTGACCAATCCGGAAGAATACCAGAACATAGCTATACGTGCAAACCCGGATGGTTCTGTATTGCATTTAAAAGATGTAGCACGGGTTGAGCTGGGTACTTATTCCTACAACAGCGCCACCAACCTTAACGGGCATGACGGTATCATCATTGGTGTTATCCAGTTATCAGGCTCGAACGCCAATGAAATCCAGATAGCCATTGATAAGCTGATGGAAAAAGCGTCTAAAGATTTTCCTGTCGGCATTAAATACAACCAATTTTATCGTACCAAAACAGATTTGGATGAGTCGATCACCCAGGTTGAGCATACCTTACTTGAAGCTTTTATACTGGTATTTATCGTAGTATTTATATTCCTGCAGGACTTCAGGTCTACATTGATCCCGGCTATTGCGGTTCCGGTTGCTATTATAGGTACGTTCTTCTTTATGAACCTGTTTGGGTTCTCAATTAACTTGTTAACGCTGTTCGCCCTCGTCTTAGCCATTGGTATTGTTGTGGATGATGCCATTGTGGTGGTCGAAGCGGTACATGCCAAAATGGAGCATAACCCTGGGCTTTCCCCAAGAGCAGCAACCAGCGCTGCAATGCATGAAATAACGGGCGCAATTATATCTATCACGTTAGTTATGGCGGCGGTGTTTTTACCGGTAAGTTTTATGACTGGTTCTACAGGCATATTTTATCGGCAGTTTGCCTTAACCATGGCTATTGCCATCCTGATATCAGCTGTTAACGCTTTAACTTTAAGCCCTGCTTTGGCGGCTTTATTCTTAAAGAATAAACATACTGCTGATGGTCACGATGCGCCTAAAAAAGGCTTTACAGAAAAATTTTATGCCGGCTTTAATGGCGGGTTTAATTACATGACCGATAAATATATTGGTGGTGTAAAAGCGTTGATCCGTAATAAATGGGTGAGCATGGCCGGTTTGGCGTTGGTAGTTGCGGTAACCGTTTTCCTGGTACGTACAACCAAATCCGGTTTTATTCCTACCGAGGATCAGGGATTTGTGGCTATAGCTGTTTCTACACCATCCGGAACGTCATTGGATGGTACAAATAAAATATTCAAGCAGGCCGAAGACCAGATAAAAGGTTTACCGTCAGCAAGGTTTGTTACCGCGCTGTCAGGATTTAACTTTTTAACACAATCAAGCAGTCCATCGGCAGGGGTAATTTTCCTGCTGCTAAAACCTAATGAAAAAAGGGGAGACGTTAAGAATATTGATGCAATCCAGAATATTGTGAGAGGCAAATTAGCCGGTATTCCGGGTGGTACTTTCTTTGTATTCAGTTTCCCTACTGTTCCGGGATTTAGTAACGTAGAAGCGCTGGACGTGATGCTACAGGATAAAACCAACGGTAGGCTGGATAAATTTAGCGGCATAGCCAATAATTTTATAGGCAAGCTGATGGCTAAAAAAGAAATAGCTTTTGCCTTTACTTCTTACAAAGCAGATTATCCGCAATTGCAATTAGAGGTTGATGACGAAAAAGCTAACCAGTTGGGTGTAAACGTTAAGGATATACTATCTACTATGCAGGCTTACTTTGGTACGGCACAAGCGTCAGACTTTAACCGTTTTGGTAAGTATTACCGGGTAATTGTTCAGGCTGATATTGCAGACCGTACAGATCCTTCAGCTATCGACCGTGTATTTGTGAAAAACAAAACCGGCGAAATGGTACCTGTAAACACACTGGTAAAATTAACCCGTGTTTATGGTTCTGAAACCGCGTCAAGGTTTAACTTGTTTAACTCTATCGAGATCAACGCTATACCAAAACCGGGCTATAGTTCAGGCGATGCGATCAGGGCCATAGAAGAAACTGCTAAAGAAGAATTACCGCAAGGTTTTGCTTACGAGTTTGCGGGCCAAACCCGTGAAGAGATCTCCTCAGGCGGCCAATCGGCCATCATATTCATTATGTGTTTGATCTTTGTTTACTTCCTGTTAGCTGCGCAGTATGAAAGTTACGTCCTGCCGTTAGCGGTAATATTATCAATCCCTACAGGTATCCTGGGTGTGTTTGTGGTATTGGGCTTAACCGGTATCGAAAACAATATCTATGTGCAGGTAGCATTGATCATGCTGATAGGCTTGCTGGCTAAGAACGCCATCCTGATCGTCGAGTTCGCGCTGCAACGCCGGAAGGCAGGGCATACGCTTGTAGCGTCGGCTATTGAAGCGGCTAAATTAAGGTTGCGCCCTATCGTCATGACCTCGCTGGCATTCGTATTTGGTTTGTTCCCGATGAGTATCGCTACCGGTCCGTCAGCACAAGGTAACCACTCTATCAGTATTGGCGCAGCAGGTGGAATGGTATCGGGCGTATTATTAGGTTTATTCATTATCCCTGTGCTGTTTGTGATCTTCCAAAATCTACAGGAAAAAATAACCGGCGCGCCTACGTTAAATGATGACAATGATGAGCATCATCAACAAATAAAAAATGGTATACCTATACCGGCCATTGCATCAACAGAACTGGCATAATTTTAATATTCAATAGAGATGAAAACTTATAAATATACATACCTTTTGATGATAACTTTACTGGTGCTTAGCGCCTGTAAAGTATCAAAAGATATCAAAACACCGCAGGCTGCTTTGCCTGCAACTTTCAGGGGAACTGCAAATACAGATACTACCAGCATAGCTGATATTCCCTGGAAAAACTTTTTTACGGATACCGAATTGCAAAAACTGATAGACAGTGCCATCGTTAAAAATTATGATATGCAACTGGCTGTTAAAAATATTGAATCGGCACAGTTACTGGTTAAACAGGTAAAATGGAACTATGTGCCAACCGTTGGCCTAAATGTTACGGCAAGTACTAACCGTCCGTCTGATAATAGTTTGACAGGTTTAAGTATCAACCAATATAATATCGGTACCAAACACGTAGAGGATTACTCTGCCAATTTATCCCTTTCATGGGAGGCTGATATCTGGGGTAAGATCCGCAATCAGAACAAGGCCGCGTTAGCTGCTTACCTGCAAACTGCCGAAGCTAAAAAAGCGATACAAACTACTTTAGTAGCCAGCGTATCGCAAGGTTATTATAACCTGTTAATGCTGGATGCGCAGTTACTTACTGCGCAAAACAATGTAAAGCTGAATGACAGTACCTTACGTATTATCAAATTGCAATACAATGCCGGGCAGGTAACTTTATTGGCCGTACAACAGGCAGAAGCGCAACAATTGGCAGCGGCGCAATTAGTGCCGCAGTTTGAACAAAACATAGCCATACAGGAAAACGCCCTACGCATATTGACCGGAGCATTGCCTGACAGAATAGAGCGCAGCAAAACTTTGAATGATATAGCTTTTGCTGATAATTTACCTGCCGGTTTACCATCGGCTATTGTAAACCGAAGGCCCGATGTGAAGAGCAGCGAGTTGGCATTAAACGTTGCCAATGCTAACGTAGGTATCAACCAGGCCGAGATGTACCCCGCTTTACGGATCACTGCCAGTGGTGGTGTAAACTCATTCAAGGCAAGTAATTGGTTTAATGTGCCTGCATCGTTATTTGGTATTGTATCGGGTAGTGTTTTACAGCCTTTGTTAAATCATAAGGAGCTAAAAACAAACTATGAGGTTGCTAAAATAAACCGCGAAAAAACGGTTATCCAATTCAGGCAAACGGTGTTGAATGCTGTAGGCGAAGTATCAGACGCGTTAGTGAAGATAAACAAGCTAAAAGCCGAACAGGATATTGCCGCTAACAGGGTGAATACCTTGCAAAAAGCTACCAGCAACGCCAACCAGCTGTTTAAAAACGGTATGGCTAATTACCTGGAAGTTATAACCGCCCAGGGCAATGTTTTACAAAGCGAATTAGCGCTGGCAACTATCAAAACAGAGCGTTTAAACGCGGTAGCAGAATTATATCGTTCATTAGGTGGCGGATGGAAATAAACGTGTAATAAATTATTTACACGTTGTTAGCTGTTTTTTGCCGGATTATTAAGGTTTTATTTGGAATTTGAATACTTTTAGCGCTGCAATAGTTTGCAAAGTCAAAACCAGACAAAATAAACCCTTAATAAACAATGAAATTTAAATTCTACAGCATTTTTAACCTAACTTTTCTGGCTGTTTTAGCCTCTATAAGTATAGCTAATGCACAAATAAAACCACGCATATTGGTTTTTAAAAAAACGGCAGGTTTTCATCATGGCTCTATTCCGCTTGCGGCATTGGCTATCATGAAACTGGGCCAGGAAAACGGTTTTTTGGTTGATACCACTACCGATGCCAATAAAATAGAGGAAAGCAATATTAAAAAATATGCAGCCCTTGTTTTTGCAAGCACCACCGGCGATATGTTAAATAACCGTCAGCAAGCCGACCTGGAACGTTATATACAGGCAGGTGGCAACTTTGTAGGTATCCACGCGGCTGCCGATGCTGAATATAACTGGGCATGGTACGGTAAAATGGTAGGTGGTTATTTTGCGCACCACCCTGCGCAGCAAAAAGCTACCTTGACCGTGGTAGACAAAAATTTCATTGCTACCAAAATGTTGCCAACCGAATGGATACGCAAAGACGAGTGGTACCACTACAAAACCGTTAATCCGGATATCCACGTATTAATAAACTTAGAAGAATCATCACTTACCTATAACAAAAATGGGGGTGATGATGCTTTTAAAATGGGTGCCAATCACCCTATAGCCTGGTACCATACCTTTGATGGCGGCAGGGAGTTTTATACAGGCCTTGGCCATACAGACGAATCATATAGCGAGCCATTGTTTCTGCAACATTTGTTAGGTGGTATAAAATATGCTATCGGTAACAATATACCGTTAAATTATGCCAAAGCCCGTACCCAACGTGTACCAGAAGAGAACAGGTTCAACAAAAAACAACTGGTAACAGGTGCTTTTGATGAGCCTACCGAAATGACCATTTTACCAAACCTGGACATATTGGTAGTACAGCGTAAAGGTGAATTTATGTTATATAACCACCTAACCAAAAAAGTTACCCAGATTGGTAAATTAGATGTTTACTACAAAACCCTTAAAACCCCCGGTGTTAATGCCGAAGAAGGTTTGTTGGGTGTACAGATAGACCCTGATTTTGCTACTAATCATTATTTCTATGCTTACTATAGCCCTGCCGGTGCTGTAGTTAACCGTTTATCGCGCTTTACTTTGGTAAATGGCAAGGTTAACATGAAAAGCGAGAAAACTATTATTGAGGTAAAAACCACACGCGAAATTTGCTGCCATACCGGTGGTTCAATCGCATTTGGTAAAGACCATATCTTATTTGTTTCGCAAGGCGATAACACTACGCCGTTTGATGAGCCTAATGAGGGCAGGGGTAAAAATCCACCCAATTCATACTCTTATTCACCGTTAGATGACAGACCAGGCTTTGAGCAGTATGATGACAGAAGAGGCTCAGGTAATACCAATGACCTGCGTGGTAAGATCTTACGTTTAAAAATACATCCTGATGGAAGCTATACCATCCCCGAAGGTAACCTGTTCCCTAAAGGAACCCCAAAAACCCGCCCTGAGATCTATGTAATGGGTAACCGTAACCCTTACCGTATTTCGGTTGATAAAAAGACCGGTTTCTTGTACTGGGGCGAGGTTGGCCCGGATGCCAACAACGATAGCTTGGCCACACACGGCCCGCGTGGGTATGACGAAGTTAACCAGGCCCAAAAGGCGGGTAACTTTGGTTATCCATACTTTGTAGGTAACAATTATCCTTACCGTAATTATGATTATGCTACAGGCAAAGTTGGTGACGCGTTCGACCCAAATCACGTAGTAAATACTTCAAGAAACAACACCGGTTTAACAGACCTGCCACCGGCACAACCTGCTTTTATCTGGTATCCGTATGCTGCATCTCCTGATTTTCCTGAAGTAGGTTCCGGTGGCCGTACTGCAATGGCTGGTCCGGTTTACCATTCAGAAGACTTTAAAACTCCCGGAGCATTACCGGCTTACTACAACAATAAATTGTTCATCTATGAATTTATCAGGGGATGGATTAAAGTAGTTACTATGGATGCCCAGGGTAAATATGTTTCGATGGAACCTTTCATGAAGGATGCCAAATTTAATTCGATGATAGACATGGAGCTTGGCCCTGATGGTAAAATTTATGTATTGGAATATGGTAACGGTTGGTTTACGAAAAACCCTGACGCCGGTTTAGTACGTATCGACTACAATTCAGGTAACCGTGCACCGGAGATCGCAGGTATTACTGCCGATAAAACCTACGGAGCATTGCCAACCAAGATTACGTTATCTGTTAAAGCTATAGATCCTGAAAACGATAAAATAACCTATACCTGGAACTTTGGTAATGGTATTAAAAAGATCACTACTAAACCGGTAGTAACTTATACTTATCCAAAGGAAGGTACATTTAAGGCGACTGTAACGGTTAAGGATGTTAAATTAGCTTCGGCTACCAGCAAACCTGTTATTATAGCTGCAGGTAGTTCAGATGAGCCGATTGATCCGTCATTGCCGTTTGCTGCAGGTAAAACCTTAGTAATGTCTATGGATTGCAAATCATGCCATAAAACAAACGAAAAAGTTATAGGCCCTGCATTTGTTGATGTAGCTAATAAGTACAAGAAAAACAAAGCAAGTTACGCAACCCTTACAGAAAAGATCACCAACGGTGGTACAGGTGTTTGGGGTGACGTAACCATGCCGGCTCACCCAAGCTTAAAGGCTGATGAAGCCAAACAAATATTAGACTGGATCTTCTCGTTGAAGAAATAATACGATCCAACTTAAAGCAAAAAATGCTGAAACGTTAAATCTTTTCAGCATTTTTTGTTTGATGACATGAGCGTATTTTTGCTCTTCTTACTTATATTATTGGTGCATAGTTAATGTAACATTACTATTGAAAATAAAACCTTTAAAAGTAATATGAGGTTCTACATTGAGAATTAACCTATCTACAATGGAAATACGACCAAAAAGACGCAAACTGCAATTTATATTGGCTGCCATAAGGGCCAAACGACTGGGATTACAATACACGCAGGAATACATGGCATTTAAGTTAGAGATATCACAAAATGCTTATAGTAAAATAGAATTGGGCTATACCAAATTAACAGTAGAGACGCTATTTAATATTGCTGATCTGTTAGAAACAGATATAACCGATTTCTTATTAGAGGATTAAAGCAAAAAACCGTCTCATAATTGACTTATGAGACGGTCTCGTGCAAAAAAGATAAATACTTTATTCTCTTATCCAGATGTTTCTATAGCTGATAGGTTCACTTTTATCTCCGTGTGCCTGTAATTTAAGCGAGGCCGGTCCATGTTGTGTGTAAACATGTTTTACACCTGTTGATGTGCCACCCTCTATAGCTTTATTGTTTTGAACCATTACACCATTAAAGATAATGGTAACACGTCCCGGATTTTTTACCGTGCCGTCATCATTAAATTCAGGTGCGCTGTAAGCAATATCATAAACATTCCATTCGCCTGCTTTTTTTGCCGGGTTAACTAATGGGATGGATTCGCGGTATACGCTGCCTGCCATACCATTGGTATAGGTTTTATTGTCGTTATTATAGGTGTCCAGTACCTGTATCTCATATTTGCCTGATAAGAATATACCGCTATTGCCTCTTGCCTGGCCGGTACCGGTAATGTCAGCAGGGATCTTCCACTCGATATGTAATTGGAAACTGCCAAATTTACGCTTGGTCTCTATATCGCCAACCGCCTTGTTAACCGTAAGCACATCTTTTGCTACGGTCCATTTAGCAGCCGATTGATCTTTTACTGATACCCATTCGTCCAGATTTTTGCCATCAAATAATACAATAGCGTCAGATGGTGCGTTACCCCACGCCTTAGCCGGAGTTACTACGTTAGGTACCGGCGTAAATATTTCGGCATTAGTTGGGTTTGCTGAGCTTAAATTTGCCTGGTCTATGGTTGCGGTTGTTGTTTGTCCGTAAACTACGGGCGATAAACATAGCAATAGGGCTGCCAGTGTAAAGTTGTATTTCATAATATTAAATTTGGTGATTGCTTATATTGATTGCACCAAATTTATAAGATTTTAAATTATAAATTGCGATGGTTTTGTATTTAATTCATTACAAAAACAGCGCTTACACCTTAACTTCTTTCCATTTTCCTTGCTTGAAATAATACCAGGCTGCCAATGCCAATAAGGTTTCGGCAATGGGGATGGATATAAAGGCCCCGGTTGCTTTCATATCCAGTTTTTCTGACAAATAATAGGCGAGGGGGATCTGTATCAGCCAAAAACAGATAAAATTGATCCAGGTGGGTGTTCTGGTATCCCCGGCACCGTTTAAGGCCTGGGTCATCACCATACCTATCCCATAAAAAATATAGGCTGATCCAAATGTTTGCAGCGCTTGTACGCCAAATTTTATTACGGCTTGGTCTTGCGTAAATATGCGGATAATAGGGCTGGAGAAAAGTAAAAATATGATCATCACTATCCCCATAAAAATAGCATTGTACTTAGCGGTGATCATTACACTTTTTTCAGCACGGTCAATTTCATTGGCGCCCAGGTTTTGTCCCACTAAGGTAGCCGCCGCGTTACTTAATCCCCATGCCGGTAAAATAAAGAAAACAACATTCCGTATAGCCACCTGGTAACCTGCAGAGGCTGCGGTTCCGCCTGTTTCAGCAACTAAACGGGCCACTACTATCCAACTGCCGCTGGCAATTACAAACTGTAAGGTAGCCGGCCAGGCTATGTTAATGATGGATTTAATTACCGGTGCGTCAAATTTAAAGTGCAGTGCAGTAAACTTAACAATACCGTTGCCTTTTACCAGGTGATAACACTGGTAAATCACACCCGTACTGCGGCCGGTTACGGTTGCCATAGCAGCGCCCTTTAATCCGAAAAAATGGATCAGAATAGGGCATAGGATAATATTGGTCAGGCTGGCTATCCAAAGACTTTTCATAGCCATAGCGGCATTACCTGCACCACGAAAAATACCATTTATCAGAAATATCAATATAATAACCAGGCTGCCGCCAAACATGATACGGGTAAATATGGCGCCATCAGCTACAACTTCTTTGCTGGCACCCATTAAGGCTAATATATCGCCGGCATAGATCATCCCGGCAACGGTTAATATGGCCGAAATAATAAAAGCGATTAATAAAGACTGTGCCCCGGCATGTGCCGCGCCATCCGCGTTTTTCTCGCCTACGCGCCTTGCTACAACTGCACCCGCTGCCGTACTTAAACCAATGGCTATCGAATAAACTATGGTAATAACAGATTCTGTTAAGCCAACGCTGGCAATGGCATTTTGGCCCAGTTTACCTACAAAAAATATATCCACCAGGGCAAATACACTTTCTAAACTTAGTTCGAGTATCATGGGTACAGCCAGTAAGAACACCGCTTTGCGGATACTGCCTTGGGTATAATCCTGGCTTTCGCCATTTAATGATTGGCGTATTACTGAAATGATATTCTTAATGGTCATAATAAACGATGTAAAGATATTTAATATGCGTATTGGTCGGCAATCAGGTCAATACCTTACAACTACAACCGTGTGAATTTAATATGGCTATTATTTTTTCGGGGATAACTGTTCGGGCTTCAACCCTTAATATCTTGTCGCAGTCTTCCATATCAAAGTTGATCAAACTATCGGGAAAATGATCAAGTAATTGACTGATCAGCTTTTCGGCCAGTTCAATTTCATCAACATTGGTTTCAAAAACTTCAACTATCATATCAATAATTATTCTGCCAATGCTTTGGCTACCTTTTTTAATTGAAAGATGTGTCGTTGGGTATGGAATACATAAAACCATACAAACTCAAGCCTGGTAAAGGGCCCAAATCCGGGTATTTCAAAAGCCAGGCAAGTTGAAGACAGATCCAGTTCCTCTGCTGCTTTAATTAGTTTGGTGAACTTATCGGCTATCAAATGGATCAGTTCATCTTTAGTATATTTTTTATCAGATGGATATATAAAGTCCGGCGATTGCATTTTTATATCCAGATTTAAAAACAGGTCGGCTGTTGCTTTCACTTTTTCTTGTGGGTCGCGATCCGTTGCGTGTGTTTTACCATAGAGTGTGGTAACGCCTACCGCCTTTAAAATATGCTCGCTAACTTGGGCGGCCGTCCAGCCATCCTGATAAGGCACAATGTTTAACTTATCCTCATCAATGGTGGATATGGCCTGTAAAAGTTCGGCTTTGGTATTTTGCAGTTCTGCTAATAGGTCTTTCATGGTAAATGTTTTATAAACTCGGTTATGAATGGATTATATGTGATTGTTTTTTAGCGTTGTTTGTTTAGGCTAAGGTAAATGGATTATATAACATGCAAGGTGTGTGTAAATGTCAACTATAGGGGGTGTTTGAGACAAAATTTATATATTTATCCGCCACTAAATAAAAGAAGATGATGCGATTAGGTGTTTTACTGACTAATAGATACAGGCTGCTGAGTGTAGCCGCTATCCTGGATGTATTTGAAAGTGTTAACCAATTTTATTTAAACACAGGGAAAGAACCTTTTTTTGAGATCAATCTTTTTTGTGCCGATGCGGTTAGTAATTATAAGTCGGTTGAGTTTAATGGTTATGCTGTCCAATCTATTGATAAGGCACCCAAGCAGGGGTTGATATTTATACCGGCATTTAACACGTCAGATATTGTAGCCGCTATCCATGAAAATCGGCAATACATCCCCTGGTTGCAGCTGCAATTTAAAGCAGGCGCAGAGTTAGCCTGCGTATGTACAGGCGCGTTTTTATTAGGTGCAACAGGTTTATTAAATGGCAAACCGGCCACTACGCATGTGGATGCATGTAAAGCATTTGCCAGTGCTTTCCCAACTGTTAAATTGCAGCCTGATAAAGTAGTTACCGGTGACAGTGGGCTTTATACCAGTGGCGGCTCAACATCCAGCTTTCACTTAATGCTGCACCTGTTGCAAAAATATTGTGGTAAAGATATTGCTGTACGTACGGCTAAACTATTTTCTATTGATATGGACAGGGAGCAACAAGCTTATTTTAGCACCTTTTCACCAATTCAGATACATAATGACGAGTTGGTTACTATGGCGCAACATAGCATTGAAGCATCATACCACAACACCGGAACAATAGAAGAGTTAATAAGGGAAATACCCGGAAGCCGTCGAAATATCGCGCGTCGATTTAAGCAAGTTACAGGGATCACCCCTATAGAATATCTGCAAAAAACACGCATTGAGGCCGCTAAAAAACTGCTGGTAGAAACCAACCAGCAAATGACAGAGGTGATGATCAACTCCGGCTATAGTGACCCGAAAGCATTTCGTAAGATTTTCAGGAAAACAGTCGGGATGACACCAACGGGGTATAGGGAAAAGTTTTATATGGGATAATAGGGTAGAGATTATTCTCCCCATGCGGTGATCATTAAAGTGCGGTTGCCGCCATAGTTTCTATGCTCGCATAAATAAATGCCCTGCCACATTCCCAGCGCGAACCGACCGTTGCGGATAGGGATGTTTACCGAACTGCCTAATAGTGCCGCTTTTAAATGCGCGGGCATATCATCAGGTCCCTCATCGTCATGTAAATAATCCGGGTCATTCTCGGGCACGGCTTTACTGAAATACATTTCAAAGTCTTTTCTGACCGTTGGGTCGGCATTCTCATTAATAGTTAGTGAAGCCGAGGTATGCTGAATAAAGACCTGGCAAATACCCACTTTAAACTCGCTGATCTGAGGTAACGACTGTAAAACCTCGGCAGTTATTAAATGAAAGCCCCGTCGGCGTTGGCTAAGCTGTATTTGTTGCTGATATATTTTCATAGTTGTTTATGCCTGCAAATTTATGGCAATAATCAGGCTAATATTAAAATGAAATATAAAATAGTAATTTAGTAAAAACCTATATTATGAACATTTTAGCCTTTTTTGAATTTTCTCCGCCAGAATTATTATTGTTAGGGTCTATATGGTTAATATGGCCATTGTTAACATTGTTTTGTTTGATTGATATTATTCGTTCTAATTTCAAGGATTCTACCACTAAGCTTATATGGGCACTTTTAGTACTGTTTATGCCTATTCTTGGGGCGATAGCTTACCTGGTTGCAGGACGTGGCACTAAGGTTAAATCTTTATAGAATTAACCGGGAGCTGTAACTACTTATACATCAGAACGTCTAAATAAAACAATTCAACAGGTTTATTATGCGATATTTTCTTTGTTTGTTATTGCCGCCATTAGCTGTATTTAGTACAGGCAGGATAGGGGCCTTTATCCTGAGTATATTTTTAACGCTGTTTTTCTGGATCCCGGGTGTAATTCATGCCATATTGGTCACTAACGACTATTACGCAGCAAAAAGGCACAGGCAACTGGTGCGTGTAATGAAACGTGGCTGGTAACTTATTGCCGGGTGTAATAAGTGGCCTGCACTATTTTATACGGCGTATCGGTATTTAATCCCCAACCTGCATTTAAAGTGCCGGTATAGGTGCTTTGCAAGCCCATATCGGTCATTGTCAGGGTTAATATAGGTTTGGTCTCTGTGCCGCCAATATTCTGTTTCAGTGTGATGTTTGATCCTAATATAGTATACTGCAGATAAGCTGTTGTGTCGGTTGAAGCTATTGAAGCCCCTATTTTTTTAGTTAGTTTGGTTACATAGGCGCTGCCGTCTCCATTATAAATTTCAGACCATGACCCTGCCGTATTCGTACCGGTAAAGTTAATTGATGAATCCTTTAAGAGCTGGTTAGTGGCCAGGTCAAAAACCTGTATGTTTTGCTGATAAGTTTTCCATGTGCCAACAATTAATTTGGCATACTGCGACTTTGCCCCACCCATATATTCTTTCTTACACGAAAATATCGCGCAAGCAAAAAAAATGATCAATAATAAGTGTGATCTGCTCATTGGCTTGGTTGGGTTATACAATACTATAAATTGGTCAATAGTATTGCTGGGTTTTACTTTTAGTTTAAATTGTTGGGTACAATTATCTTTATGTACGTAACAACCTATGTAAGGGTTGTGTTTTGCTTAACTTGCAACATTATTTTTTTATTATGAATGATGTTTTAGGCCGGGCCATACATGATCACTACCACCAAAGTTTACCGGGTAAACTTTGGATAAATAATAAATATGGTGCTAAAGAGGAAATGCCCATAACCACCTATTTTAGAGACGAAGAAGACATGCCCGATATTGAATGGATGGCTATTGAACAATGTAGGGGTAATGTACTTGATATTGGTGCAGGTGCGGGAAGCCATACCTTGCTTTTGCAGGAGCAGGGTATAGCTGTAAAAGGGTTAGATATATCGCCGTTATGTGTAGGGGTGATGAAAGGACGGGGTGTTAAAAACGCAATTGTAGCAGATATATTTACCTATAATGAAACAAAGCATGATACTTTGCTTTTGTTGATGAATGGTATAGGTTTGGCAGGCACAATAGAAGGTTTAAAACAATTGCTTACTCATTTAAAAGGCCTGTTACATAAAGATGGGCAGGTGTTGTTCGATTCGTCTGATATTGCTTATTTATATGAAGGTAAATTACCCGATCAAGGTTACTACGGCGAAATACAATACCAGTACAGCTACAAGAAGCTAAAGACCGAATGGTTTAACTGGCTTTATGTTGATGAACATACCCTGCAACTTATAGCCAATGAAACTGGTTTTAATATGGAGGTGTTAATAGAAGATGAATTTGGCCAATATTTAACCCGTTTAACGTTAGCCCGTTAACTTATTATTGAAAAATCCGTTAAACTTTATGGTTGTTATTTGTTCTATACTTAAAAAAAAATATTCTATGAAAAAGTTATTTATACTCGCTGCATTAACAATTGTAAGCTGTACCACATTTGCGCAGGGTGTTGACCTGCGCCGTAAAATTGAAGTTACCGGTACTGCAGAACAGGAAGTAACCCCTGACATTATCAATGTTTCTATCTCCTTGCAGGAATACATTAACGGGAAAAATAAAGTTACTATCGAACAGTTAGAAAAACAGTTGGAAGGCGCTGTGAGCGATGCGGGGATTCCCAAAGATGATTTTACGATCAATAACTTATCGTCCTATAATAATACCTATCAGAAAAAAAAGAACCCTGATTTTTTGGCGTCAAAACAGTATGGCATTAAGTTTCATGATTTAAACAAGTTTAACCAGATACTCGGCAAGATTGACCCTAAAGGAATACAAAGCACCAATATTGATAGCTACGACTATTCGAAAATTGACCAGATAAAAAACGAACTAAAACTGAAGGCTTTATTGGTAGCGAAGGCTAAAGCCAATTACTTGGTGAATGGAGTTGGCGAAAGCCTGGGTAAAGTATTAAATATCACCGAGAACGATAACAGCAACTATCCGCAACCAAGACAGGTGATGTTTAAAACTATGGCTATGAGTGATGTCAGAACAACACCGGCCGAGTCTGATATTGATGTCAGAAAAATTAAATTAAGTTTCCAGATAAACGCGGTGTTCCAGATTGGTACAAATTAAACCAGATCACCATATAAAAAAAGGTCTCCCGAGTATATCAGGAGACCTTTTTTATGGGATTTGTTTTTAACTATTTAGGAACTGTATAGGTAAGTGATAATGTGTTATGGATGTCGTCTTTAAATGAAACAAAAGGCCCAAGTGCATTGCTATTGTAGGTGGCAGTGACTGTAGTAGTAGCGGTGATAAGTCCAATAGCTTCTATAACCACCTTATGGCCGGGTGTTGGTGTAAAGGTATAATCAAGCGTGGTAATGTCGTAATCGTCTTTGGTGCCAAAATCGCCGCTGACGGTATCTATCTCGGTTATATTATAAGAAAACAGTTTTGTACTGTTTATTACAATATGCATAGTGGGTTTAACCACAGGTGTAGGTGTGGTAGGCGTAGGGTTATCCGAACTCTTTTTGCATCCAAAGCAAAATATAAGTAATAAAAACAGGTAAGATCTTTTCATAAGCTGGTATATTGTTAGTTAACGTAATGCTGTCATTAATTAGTATTCAAAATTAGCCGTGGCTCATCATAAGTTATCATTTGTGCACGCTCTTTTTCAGGCATTTGCACAGATTTGTTGGTGGTGTAATCATAACAAATACAAACTGTTTTACCGGTGGTGCAAATTTCTTCACCATTGGGTGTTTTTCTTACCAATACGTGCATTACATCAAAACTGCTGTTGCCTATGCGTACTACACGTACATAGCAAGCAATCTGGTCATGTAGGTTAATGGGTTTTAAATAATTTACCTCAGACCGGCCAACAATAACGCCATGCTCGCTAAAATTCCAGTTAATGGCCTCTTTCCAATAGCTAAAACGGGCTATTTCAAAATAGGTTAAATAGATGGCATTGTTAACATGTCCTACTGCATCTATATCAGAGAAACGTATGGATATATCAGTCTTGAACTTATAGTCTGAGAGTTTTTCAGTCATTTAATGTCATTATGGCGTATGCAAATTAGGTTAAGCGACATGTTGTCATTTAAAACAACCCAAAAGGCCATTGGTATAGCTATTGATTAAGTCTTTGCGAAGTTAATAAAAGAAAAACTTAGGAGGATATAAAAATGACTTTAGTAAAATTTGGAAAAGAACAGAAAAACGGAATAGTGAACCCATTTTTTAACGATGTGTATTCATTATTGAATGATTCTTATTTAAGCGAAAAAATAGCAACCCGTACACCTGCGGTAAACATTGCAGAAACTGATAATCAATTTGAAATTGATTTAGCCGTACCAGGATTAAGTAAAGAGGATATCAAAATTAATTTAGACAAAAATGTATTGAGCGTTTCGGCTGATAAGAAAACTGAAACCGTGGATGAGAACAAGAAATTTACCAAACGCGAATACAGTTTTAACTCGTTTTCAAGGTCATTTAATTTACCTGAAAGCGCTGATCAGTCAAAAATTGAAGCCGACTATACTGCCGGTATCTTAAAATTGACTATCGCCAAAAAAGAAGAAGCTAAATTTCAATCAAGAGAAATAGCTGTAAAATAATATATCGGCATATTTCAGAGGACCGTAGCAGTGCGTAAAGTTAATGAGGGTTAGGCACGGCCTTAAGAAATACCGAAAAAGAATGTTTTCATAATAGTAATGTTGGTTTAGTTTGAGAGGAAGGCCGTTTCGAGAGGAACGGTCTTTTTTTATGCCGAATTTCGGATGTTCAATTTCGAAATTATTTGGCTTTATTATCCTCCTAATAATAAAGTCGAAATTGAACATCCGAAATCCGGTATAAACTAATCTCTCATATTAATATACTGCAACGGCTGGTCGAAATTTTCTTTACGGCAAAGAGCGATAACTGATTGAAGGTCATCTATCTTTTTGCCTTGTACACGTACCTGGTCGTCCATAATGCTGGCTTGTACCTTAAGGCCGCTGTCTTTTATTTTCTTTACTATCTTTTTTGCCGCATCCTGATCAAGGCCTTGTTTTACTTTTATTTCCTTACGGATCATGTTGCCTGATGCTGCCTGCTCTTTGCCAAAATCCATTGCTTTTGGGTCAAGCTGTTGTTTTACCATGCGGCTTATAATCGAGTCCTCTATGGCTTTAACACGCATGTCATTCTCGGTAACTATCGTTATGATATTAGTTTTCTTATCAAGGTCGATAGTGCTTTTTGAATCGTTAAAATCATAACGGTTCAAGATCTCTTTTTTAGCTATATTGATAACGTTATCCAGTGTTTGGCCGTCTATCTTACTTACAATATCAAATGTTGGCATAGTAAAGTGTTTATAATTGAACTGCAAAATTAGTATTTAAAAAGGCATAAAGTCAAATACTTCGTTTTTATGTTAAAAACAGGTAGATAAAGTAATCTCTTAATATTAACTTAACAAATAAATAGGCAGCTTTGCAATAATGCCGCAAGGCGTTCAATACTATGGATATTAAAAAGGTCCCTTTAATTAACAGGGAAATAAGTTGGTTGTACTTTAACGAGCGTGTTTTGCAGGAAGCTGCCGACCCAACAGTGCCTTTAATTGAGCGTATTAAGTTCCTGGCCATATTCTCATCAAACCTGGACGAGTTTTACCGGGTAAGGGTAGCCACGCTTAGCCGCCTGGCTAATTTGAACGAAAAAGCTAAAGAGATTTTAGGTTATAACCCTAAAAAGATACTTAACCAGATAAAAAACATAGTAGTTAAACAAGAGCGCAAGTTTAATGACCTGTATGAAAACATCATCGTTAAACAACTTGCCGAAGAAAAGATTTTCCTGTTAAATGATAAGCAGCTAAACGTTGCCCGTGGTACATTTGTTAAAAGTTATTTTCGCGAAAAGCTGTTGGCTACCCTGGTACCTATCATGCTGGATAATACTACCGTATTACCTGAATTGCGCGACAGGGCTATTTACTTTTTTGTTAAGCTAACCAAAGACAAAAGGAAGACCTACGCTTTAATAGAAATACCGGATAACCTGTCAAGGTTTATTGTACTGCCGGAAACAAATAACCTTAAGTTCATTATTTTACTGGATGATATTATCCGGTATAGTTTAGAGGATATCTTCTTCATTTTTGAGCACGATACCATTGAAGCTTTCTCTATACAGCTTACGCGTGATGCCGAGTTGGATCTGGATAAAGAGGTAAGCGGTAAATTTATCGACTCATTAGCTAAAAGTCTTCAAAAACGTAAAAAGGGTAAACCCATGCGTTTGCTTTATGATTCAGAAATGCCGCTGGATATGCTAAAATACCTGGTAAGCAAATTGGGTTTACATGGCGAAAGCCTGATCCCCGGTAATCGCTATCATAATTTTAAGAACTTTATAGCCTTTCCCAATGTAGGTTCGCCCGAGTTGGAGAACGTAAAACACCCAACCTTACCTGTTCCCGGCCTAACGTTTGATAAGAGTTTAATGGCTGTGATAGCCAAACAGGATTACCTGATCAGCACTCCCTACCAGACTTACGATTATGTGATCCATTTTCTAAGAGAAGCTGCTATTGATCCTAAAGTAAAAGAGATCAGTATAGCGGTGTACCGCCTGGCAGAGAACTCGCGCATTGTACATGCGCTGATTAATGCTGCCAAAAATGGCAAAAAGGTGAATTGCCTGGTTGAATTAAGGGCGCGCTTTGATGAGCAGAACAACATTACCTGGAGCCGTAGACTGGAAGAAGAGGGGGTTAATGTAATATATGGTATTGATGATTATAAGGTACACTCTAAAATTTGCCTTGTAAGCCGTACAGAGAAGGATAGCCTTGCTTATTACGCCTGTTTATCAACAGGAAACTATAATGAGAAAACGGCCAAAATGTACGCTGACCATACTTTACTTACTGCCAATAAAAAAATAACGGCCGACCTGGTCAACGTATTTAAGGCTATCAATAAAGGTACTTTACCAAAAGGTTTGAAGCATCTGATCGTTTCGCCAATTGATTCGCGGCCTGCTATTTATAAGCTGATAGATAACGAGATAAAAAATGCCAAGGCAAAGAAACCGGCCTACATGATATTGAAAATGAATAGCCTGGCCGATGAGCAATTGATTTTAAAGCTGTACCAAGCCAGTAACGCAGGTGTTAAGATTCAGTTGATAGTTAGGGGGATGTGCTGTCTGGTGCCCGGTATGAAAGGTTACAGCGAAAATATAGAAGTAATAAGCATAGTTGATAAATACCTGGAGCATGCGCGCGTACACATCTATTGCAATGGGGGCAATGAGTTGATCTACCTAACCTCTGCCGATTTTATGACGCGTAACATTGATACCCGTGTCGAGGTTGGTTTCCCGATCTATGATGCTAAGATTAAAAAAGAAGTGCGCGACATTATTGATATCCAATTAAATGATAATACCAAATCGCGGGAGATTAACAGCCAGAACACCAATAAATACCATAAAACAAAAGCAGCGCTGCCGGTAAGGGCGCAAATCGACATCTATAACTACTTAAAGAAAAAAATAAATTGAGATACGCAGCCATTGACATTGGGTCGAACGCGGTAAGGTTACTTATAGCAGATATAATTGAAAACGACGGTTCTATATCGTTTAAAAAAAACACATTGATAAGGGTGCCGTTACGTTTGGGCGATGATGCCTTTTTACATCAGCATATATCAGATAAAAAATCAACCGATCTGTTGAAGACTATGCAGGCGTTCCGTAATTTGATGGATGTTTACAAGGTTAGCGAATGTATGGCCTGCGCTACGTCTGCCATGCGTGAAGCAAACAACGGTGGCGAAGTTGTTAAGTTGATAAAAGAACAGGCCGGTATTGATCTGCAAATTGTTCAGGGACAGATAGAGGCAAAGATTATTTACGCCAGCCATGCAGAACAAAATATAGATAAAGGCAAAGATTATCTTTATATTGATGTTGGTGGAGGTAGTACAGAACTTTCGTTGTTCTCTGCTGGTACCTTAATCGCTTCTAAATCATTTAACATCGGTACTATCCGCATCCTGGATAATCAAGATACCGAGGAAACCTGGAATGCAATGAAGGATTTTATTCGCGAACATACCCGTCATTTTAAAGGGGTATCAGGTATTGGCACAGGAGGTAATATTAATAAATTATATAAGTTATCCGAGGAGAAAGGCAATCCCCCTTTAACTTTTGGTAAGCTAAAATCATTATATGACTATCTCGATTCGTTCTCATTAAAAGACCGTATCAACGTACTGGGATTGAACCAGGATAGAGCAGATGTAATTATTCCTGCCTGCGAGATCTATCTGTCTGTAATGAAATGGGCGGGCATAAAAAACATCTATGTGCCCACAGTGGGAATGGTGGATGGTATTATCCAAACACTGATAGATGAAAAGTATGTGAAAAACACGTTAAAATAATTTCAATTAATTATTTAATTATTAAAAAACTGTTATTATATTTGTGATGCCCTCTCAAAGGGCATGTTTTTCATAGGTAGATGTAGGGTCGGGTATTCGTATTCGACCCTTTTTTGTGCCCGTAACCCGCCCCCTCTAAATCTCCCCCGGAAGGGGAGACTTTCAAAACTTATCTTATATACCATTTATCATACTTAAATTAGGGGTAACTTTGTTATTAATTGTTTAACGTAATTTATA
>JAZKCG010000041.1:0-8234 GCA_040388175.1 Bacteroidota bacterium
TTCGCTTTTACTCTAAACAAAATAATACCATAACTAACAACTTGAGTTAATTAAAAAAAGACGCTAAACTTTTTTAATTATTTGGTGTCTAAAAGATCAGATCGTAACTGGTTTTAAATAGATCATTATTAAACGCTTATGGCATCAGTTTATACCAAGTATTGCTTATTTATGTGTATACTGATATTGGTAAGCCAGCAATCGTGTACCAATCACAAGGAAACCTATTCCAGTGATTGCGACCATGATATCGCCTTTAAGCGCGTAAACTATACCAACTTAATGGACAGCCTCAAGTTTTACGATAAAAAATACATCGAAATAAGCGGGCGTTATACAACGGGCAAGGAGCAGTCGGCATTGTTTAGCGATAGTTTGTTTATGATACAACCTGCAAAGGCCTTTTGGATAAACTTTAGCACAGATTGCCCGCTCTATCTATCAGGCACACATATTGGTTTTTTTGATTATGATAAAGGAGGGTTTGCAGGTATTAATAATAAAAAGATACGAGTGCGTGGTAAGTTAGATCTGCATAATCACGGCTACCAGAAACAGTATAGGGGCTGTATTGACCATGTTAGCTTTATAGAACTATAGGTGATGATCGTCGATAAAAGTTTTTAATGCTACAATAGCCGGGTTTTCGCTGTCTGCCTCAAACAGGTTTAAGGTTGATGGATTAACATAACCTGACATTTTTTGAACAGCGGTTTTATTATCTGCCGTATAGCCCATGGACCAATCAGAAAATATCCTGCCAGTACTCTCGCCGGTAGAAAGGATAATCAGATTTTTATGCTCCCGGTCAATTTCTATTTTCTTATAAGCCAGTATAACCTCCATTTTATCGCCTTCCAATAGTTCGATAAAAACTCCCTCTGAGTATAATAGCAGTCCTGTTATGTTTTTAGCCGTATTTTTCTTTCTGCTTGCTATAAGTATGCTTCTTAACTCTTCCTCTGTTAAAAGTTTAATGGCCGTACTTATATAGATCAAATAATACATCACTATTATTATAGTTTTGGTAGATAACCACAAAGAAATAATACTCTTAGGAATAATCCTACAACCCCAGGGAGTAAATTAAAGAGTTGTACGTGTTACTTAGATAGTTAGCTGCAAGCCGTCATAAGCCAGCTTAATGCCGGCAGGAAGTTCGGTTGCTATATCACGGTGTGTGCCCAGGCGGTGGCTGATGTGGGTAAGATAGGTAGTTTCTGCATTTATTTCGCGGGCAAAGGCAATGGCCTCATCCAAGGTAAAATGCGAGATATGCGTCTGCTTTTGCAGCGCGTTGATCACTAAGATCTTTGAGCCTTTTATCTTGTCTTTCTCGGCCTCTGATACTGTTTTAGCATCGGTTATGTACGTAAAGTCATTAATACGAAAACCCAAAACCGGCAATTTATAATGCAATACTTCAATAGGGATAAAATGGATACTGCCAATATCAAACGGCTCTAACCCGATAGGGTGGATATCAACCTGTGGTATGCCCGGATACTTAAAATCTGCAAATACATAAGGAAACTCGCGGATCAACGCGGTTTGTACACGCGCGTCGGCATATACATTCATGGGTTGCTGCTGCTTAAAATTAAAGGCGCGCACGTCGTCCATGCCGGCAATATGGTCTTTATGCTCATGGGTATACACAATGGCGTCTAAATGCTGCACGTTGGCGCGTAACATCTGGTACCTGAAATCAGGCCCCGAATCAATAGCAACCGTTTTATCAGGTGCTTCAATTAAGATGGAAGCCCGCAACCGTTTATCATGCTTGTCTGCCGATGTACAAACCTCGCAGCCGCAGGCAATAACAGGTACGCCCTGCGATGTTCCCGTACCTAAAAACGTTACGATCACAGCTGTAGTTTGGTTTGTTTAAGTTGTTGTAAAAACGTGATCTGTTTGTCGTCCAGTAAATTCTGGTCTATTTCCAGTTCGCGGGTTAGTTCGGCCAAGGCAAGGATCTTGCTTTCCAGATTTGAAAAGCGGTTTACCACAATCATCTTGCTGTTTAGCAGCAGACATGCCCCTGTTTTAAAATTCCCCTTTTCATAACGCACCTTGTAGCCTGCTGTTTTTAACAGCATCTCCAATTTCTCAAGCGTATGGGTAGTGAGGGTAAGCATTGATCAAAAGTAAGCATAATGGGGGAAGGTTGGAAATAAGAGAGTAAGCTATTTCCAATCCTGATTTTTGATTAGGGCATAAAACTTTGAAAAGAGATCGCGTAAGCCAAATGTACCGCTGCCACCATAATCTGCTATATATTTAACCGAGCCGTCGGTGAATTTTATCCGGATGTAGCTGCTTGTAGCATCAGACCATCTAACTGCATATACATCATTTAATTTTTTGATGCTTAAATAATTGATCAGGTGATAAATTGCTTCAAGATCAGTGTTTTTTAATTTAGTTTTAAATGTGCCTGATACCGTACCCGGGTCATGCGGTTTTTTCTCACCTTTGGCAAGTATATAGTATACAAAGTCTTTATTGTTAGTTAAAACTGCATTTCCTGACCGATCTATTTCAATGACTCTATCAACATAATCAGGGTTTTTTCGAGGTGTGTTTCCATGGCCAAACCACCCCCAAAGCGAACTAAATGTTATAGAATCAATTTTATAGTTTGATGGCTCTTTATTAAATTCAACAAAATTACCGTACTTGTATACCAGCGTGTCAGTGTTAGGTAGCCATTTATTTTTTTTTAGAAAGTCCCTACTACTTTTAGGATACGAGCCATGAAGTTCAATCAATTCTTGATTATTATAATTAATTGCATTAATTAACTGGCAGCCATCTGTAGCACTTTGACCAAGTTGTATGAGTTGGAATGTGTTATCTCCTTTATCTATCGCTATATAATTACAAAAAATGTAATACCAGTTAACAATCGCCAGCAGATCGGTACGATGGTCATTATTTAAGTCGACTTTTTGCCAGTTTTTAATGTGCCATGTGCTGACAAGTGAATCACAATTACTTTTTTTAACTATATCTTCGGTTGAATATATTTTTAATGAGGGCGCACCTATATAATTAAAACTTTCCTGTAAAGGCTTCAGGAATTTTACAACATCACTATCTGTTTTTAACTCATCAACTTTATTGGCAAATGTGCTGACGGTGGTAAGTAATAAGTAAAATATCAGTAATAGTTTTTTCATGGTATAATGATGCCAAAGTCAAGCAAATTCCATAACACCACAAAAAATAAAATGATGTGTTACTAAATTAGAGACAAAGAATTGGAAATCAAAATGATGTTTAGCCTACTTCAAATTCACCACCTCAACACCCGGATGCGCTTTAGCATCAAATGTAAACGTATTATCCGGCACTTTAGCGCTGGTAGTAAAGCTGCGGACGGTATAATTGTACTTGCTGCCGCTACGGTCAAAGATAAGGGCGCTATAGATCTGTTTTTTTACCTTGTCTATTAGCAACCTTATTTTGAAGTAGGGGCTTTTATCGTTTTCTGGAGTTAGGTCTATACCCTGGTAGGTTTTACCCGCAATCTTTTGGTCGCCGGTGTACAAGTATTTGTAGCC
The DNA here is from genome assembly GCA_040388175.1 of Bacteroidota bacterium. Taxonomy (GTDB): domain Bacteria; phylum Bacteroidota; class Bacteroidia; order Sphingobacteriales; family Sphingobacteriaceae; genus Mucilaginibacter. The sequence continues at coordinate 3,567 of JAZKCG010000041.1, forward strand.
ATGCTCATATAGGGTAAACAGTTGCGCTGGATTAAAGCCTTCGCTGCCGGTGTTAGCATCAGCCAATTGTACCTCTTTGTCTTTTTTCAGGTAGGTCCACTGGCTTTTACTGTCGTTGATGATCTCCTGCTCTATATCGGCATTACTACCGGCGGCGTATAAGGTAATATGGTATTTATTGCCTTTGGTTTGGGTTATCAAACTACCGTTGCGGGTATCTTTCGCACCCACCTGTGGGTTATCAATGGTAAAAGTAAAATCGCTCTTTATAACTGCGTAGGTGCGGTATTTATCACTTACCTGTTTCAATATAGCTTTTGCCTGCGCGTCTTTTTGGGCAAAAGCATGGGTGGTAATAAATATAAACAGGATGTATAATAATAGCTTTTTCATGTGTGTGTGTGACTGATTTAATTTCGGAATGTTTAAAATGTATGTCATTGCGAGCGGAGCGTGGCAATCGCACGGAAAAAAGTAGAAGATATGCATTGTTCGCGATTGCTTCGTCGTTCCTCCTCGCAATGACAAATAGATTTCCTAATCCTTATTCAAAGTATCTAAATATTGCATTAATGAATATTCATCAGGATACAACACCTCGCGGGCCTTGCTGCCCTCAAACGGGCCGACGATACCCGCGCCTTCCAACTGGTCAATAATGCGCCCTGCGCGGTTATAGCCCAGTTTTAGCTTACGTTGTATTAATGATGTTGATCCCTGCTGGTGCATTACGATCAGGCGGGCTGCTTCTTCAAACATCGGGTCGCGGTCGTTAGCATCAAATTCTTTGGCGCTGCTGCTTTCACCTTCGCCAACATATTCGGGCAATAACATGGCGGTAGGATAGCCGCGCTGGTTGCCTATAAAGTCAGAGATCCGTTCTACCTCAGGCGTATCAACAAATGCGCATTGTAAACGGATCAGATCGCTACCGGTACTGAACAACATATCACCACGGCCGATCAACTGGTCGGCACCGCCGGCATCTAATATGGTACGCGAGTCTATCTTTGACAGCACCCTAAACGCCAGCCTCGACGGGAAGTTGGCCTTAATGGTACCCGTAATAATATTTACCGATGGCCTTTGCGTAGCAATAACCAAGTGGATACCCACCGCACGGGCCAACTGCGCTATACGTGCAATAGGCTGCTCCACCTCTTTACCGGCGGTCATCATCAGGTCGGCAAACTCATCTATCACCAATACAATAAAAGGCAGATAACGGTGTTTCTCGGGGTCGGCTATTTTACGGTTAATGAACTTAGCGTTATACTCTTTTAAGTTACGCACCTGCGCGTCTTTCAGCAGGTCATAACGCTGGTCCATTTCAATACAAAGCGAGTTAAGCGTGTTTACCACTTTCTTGGTATCGGTAATGATCGCGTCAGCCTCATCGGGTAGTTTTGCCAAAAAGTGGCGCTCTATTTTGCGGAACAGCGTCAACTCTACCTTTTTAGGATCGACCAAAACAAACTTCAACTCGGCAGGATGCTTTTTGTAAAGCAGCGACACCAATATCGCGTTAATACCAACCGACTTACCCTGGCCCGTAGCACCGGCGACAAGTAAATGGGGCATTTTAGCCAGATCGGCAATAAACACCTCGTTAGATATGGTCTTACCCAGCGCAATAGGCAAGTCCATCGTAGTATTCTGGAATTTCTCTGTAGCCAGGATAGAGCGCATAGATACCATCTCCGGGTTTTGATTAGGTACTTCGATGCCAATAGTACCCTTACCCGGCATAGGGGCTATGATCCGGATACCTAATGCCGCTAAGCTTAGCGCGATATCATCCTCTAAATTCTTGATCTTGGAGATCCGCACGCCCGGCGCAGGGATAATTTCATATAGCGTAACCGTTGGGCCAATGGTAGCTTTGATCTTATCTATCTCGATATTATAATGGTTTAGCGTTTCAACAATTTTGTTTTTGTTGGCTTCCAGTTCTTCGGCGTTTACGGCTATTTTGCCTGTTCCGTATTCTTCCAATAAGTTAAGCGTAGGATATTTGTAGGATGCCAGGTCGAGTTTATGATCATACGTGCCATATTGGGCAACCAACGCTTTGGCTTTTTCATCATCGCCTTGTTCTACATTTAAAACAGGGCTTGGACGCTCGGTCTCTAATGTTAATGGTACATCGTTACCCAAATCAGGGTCAGCATTTTCGTCATCAGGGGTAAGTACTACTGTTTCATGAAATTGTGGTTCGTCCTTAACCAATGGCTGGTGCGTAAAGGCCTCGGGTTTCATCTTATTATTGCCTTTTGGCCATTCAACAGGGTGCGAGATTTCTTCATCAACCAGTTCGATAGGCTCTGGGGTATATCCACCTGCTATATCGCCGGATGTCGCCAGCTCTTGCTCTTTTATTCTGCGTTTTGGTATTTTAAAATCGATGTTATAAGCAATGATCAATACGGCAAGCGCGGCAAAAATCAGTAAACCACCGGTACCTGACTGGCCTATCTGTACATCCAGTAACTTGTTGGTCCAGTAGCCAAATCCACCTTCTAAAAAATGCGGTGTGTCATCAATAAAGGCATGTATAAAACCAATGCTTACCGATATAAATATCAAACCGAAAAGCGAGTAGCCCAGAGTGCGCAAAGCAGAGAATAAACGTACCTTGAACAGCATACGATAGCCAATCACAAAAAACAAAAACACAAACAAAAAGGAAGCTATACCAAACCATTCAAAAATAAACTGATTAGAAAGCAGCGCGCCAAATTTGCCCAGCCAGTTCTCTACCGGGTCTATGCCTTTTAATTTGAGTTCGGCCTGTGTGGTAAAAAGGTTATGCCACCCGCCGTTAGCGGCCGATACATAGCTTTGATCTTGTTGCCAGGTAAACAGGTACGATGTAAAAGCAATTAAGCAGAATAACGAAAGCAATAAAAAAAACAGCCCCACTATCTTTATAGCACGGCCGTCGGCCAGGTCAAAAGACGGCATACGGTCTGTTTTTGGCTTCGCAGCACGTTCTCTCGAACCTTTTTCTGAAGATTGGCGAGGTTGATTTTCCTCTTTAAAACTATTTGATTTAAACTGATTTCCCTTTATCGGCATCCCTATGTAACAGAAGTATGTGCAAATATAAAGTTAATAGATTAAACAACTATGCGTCCTTATTTTTAATTTTTTAGTAATATTGGATAATGAGCATAGAACAACTGGAGCAACATATTATCACCGGCGATTTACAGAGACTTAATGATTTATTGGAAACAAATCCTGCGTTGGCAACTACGATAACCAGCCATAAAGTTTCGCCGCTAATGCTGTCCTGCTACTACAAAAAGCCCGAAGTTACCACCTTGTTATTAAAATACGTTGAGCAGATTGATCTGTTTGAAGCTGCCGCCGCGGGTAAGTTTGATGTGGTTGCACATGTTGTTTTTAATCATCCGGAAGCTGTAAATTTGTATGCCGATGATGGTTTTACGCCGCTTGGTTTGGCTTGCTACTTTGGTCAGTATGAAGTTGCCCGTTACCTGGTTTTAAAAGGAGCCGATGTTAACCTGCCGTCTGATAATGGTTTTAATGTTTTTCCGTTGCACTCGGCTGCGGCGGGTAATTATACTAATATAGCCCGTATGCTCATCGAGAATGGCGCACAGGTTAATGTAAAACAACAGGCAGGCTCAACGCCTTTACATTCGGCGGCACAGAACGGTAATCTGGAACTCTTGATACTTCTTTTAGAAAATGGCGCAGAGGTAAGCGCCCGCATGGAAGGTGGCAAACTGCCTGCCGATCTGGCCCGCGAAAAAGGTTTTGACGATATAGCAGAGATATTGGGGTAAGGTCAAAAAAAAGCGACAAGGATTACCTCGTCGCTTTCATGAATCAGTTAATAGAAAAATACCCTCCCAACTTAGCGTGGTAAATGCAGGGATTAGTTTGATACAAACACCGTGTAATTTGTAGTAGCCAAATTGGCGATCTTTGCGGTAGCGTTAGCTAAAAGCACAACGTTACGCTCGCCGTATTTGGCAACCAGGTTTTTTACATATAACCATTGCTGGTATTTAATAGGGATAGCAGTTTCTTTTTTCTGCGTAAAAAATGCAGGATCGGTAGCTACCATAGTTTTTATGGCTTCATAAAATTCAGGGTTTTCCGGTTTTGCAGAACTCATGGTTGGGTAAGCATCGCCCCAGTTTTTATAAAAATCTTCAAATAGTTTTTCTTTTTGCAGATTGGTATGATAGATCCAAGGGCTTGATGTGTTATAGAGGTAATCTACATAAACCCTGAAATTTTGGAAATCAGTATTTTGTATTAATGATTGCCTGATACACTCCGTATTATTTTCAATCAGCGACGCTATAGTTTGCGGGTCTTTGGTGGTCAGAATTTCATTGATGGGACATTGGGCCTTTGTTGCCAGGTTTATACCAAAAGCCAACAAACAAAACAGCAGTGCTTTTTTCATAATTCAACCTCCTTAATAATTGGTAATATAAAGCTACAATATAATTATAACAAAAATGTTACAATTGAGAAAATATTTTTTATTACCCATTCAGCGTGCTTTTCTGTGGTGCTGCACTTAACCCAATTGTCTTAAGTGCAGATATTTCTGTATTTTCAAGCCCAAACTATTTTAATGAAAAAGCTGATCCTACTTTTATGTGTGTTAACGTCACTAACCGT
>JAZKCG010000041.1:8261-28661 GCA_040388175.1 Bacteroidota bacterium
AAAGCAAACTACACCAAATATGAATACCAGGTATCCATGCGCGACGGAAAAAAACTGTTTACGTCAGTATATGTGCCTAAAGACCAAACAAAAAAATATCCGTTTATGATGGACCGTACCTGTTACAGCGTAGCGCCGTATGGAACGGATAGTTATAAAACTTCGTTGGGTCCATCACCGCAGTTTTTGCATGATGGGTATATTTTTGTTTACCAGGATGTGCGCGGCCGTTGGATGAGCGAGGGCATTTATGAAGAAATGACCCCCGAACTGGAAGTACACAAAACCAACAAGGACGTTGACGAAGGCACAGATACTTATGATACCATAGATTGGCTGCTTAAAAATGTAGCCCACAACAACGGCAAAGTAGGGGTATGGGGGATATCTTATCCCGGGTTTTATACTACCACCGCTTTATTGAGCCGTCACCCGGCTTTGGTAGCGGCATCACCGCAAGCTCCCATTGCTGACCTTTGGCGCGACGATGGCTGGCATAACGGGGCTTTCTTCCTGGTAGCCAATTTTGGGTTTTATCCGGGCTTCACTAACAGGCAGGATGATAAACCCACCCAGCGCCGTGGCGGTCGATTTAGTTCGGGTACTAACGATGGCTATGATTTCTTTATGAAGATGGGCCCCATGAAAAATACCAACGCCAGGTATTATAAAGATACCATCAGGCTATGGAATGAAATGCTGGATCACCCAAACTACGACCAGCATTGGAAAGACCGTAACGTGTTAACCCATCTGCACGACATAAAGACCGCAGTACTGGTTACCGGTGGATGGTATGATGCCGAGGATCTGTATGGCGCTATCAACACGTACAAAACATTGGCTAAGAAAAATCCGACAACACCCATTTACTTTGCTATGGGGCCATGGGTACATGGCGGTTGGGCACGCGGCCCCGGCGACCATTTAGGCGATGTGGACTTTAACGGTCCACAAGGCCCACATTACAGGGATGATATCGAGTTTAAATTCTTTAGCCATTATTTAAAGGGTACTGAACTAAATATAGCCCCTGTTAATACATTTCAAACCGGTGTAAATAAATGGAAAACCTACAATACCTGGCCACCAAAGGATGCCGAAGAAAAGCAATTGTACTTTCTGCCGGGTGGTAAATTATCATTCAAGTCCCCAACAGATACTAATGATAGTTTTGACGAATATGTGTCTGATCCTGCTAACCCTGTTCCGTTTATAGCCAACAGGCAGCAAACTATGGATATGCAGCGCGAATACATGACCGCAGACCAACGTTTTTTGGCTGACCGTAAAGATGTGTTAAGCTACCAAACAGAAGTATTAGATAAAGACATTACCATAGCCGGAAACATCTGGGCAAACCTTAAAGTAGCAACCACTGGTGCCGATGCCGATTTTGTAGTGAAAGTACTGGATGTTTACCCTGATACCGCCTCTAATAATAAATTTACAGGCACAGGCGTAAAAATGGCCGGCTACCAGCAAATGGTACGCAGCGAGCCTATGCGCGGCAAATACCGCAACAGCTTTGAAAAACCTGAACCATTCGTCCCCGGACAGGTAACGCCGGTTAATTTCGAACTACAGGATATCCTGCATACATTTAAAAAGGGCCACAAGATCATGGTGCAGGTACAAAGTACCTGGTTCCCGCTAATAGACCGTAACCCACAAACTTTTGTGGATATTATGAAAGCCGATGAAAGCGATTTTAAAAAGGCTACGCATCGTATTTATACCTCGAAAGATCATCCAAGCTTTTTGAATGTGAGGGTGGTCGAGTAGCAAAAATTATAAAAGCTTGTCATCGAAACGATAATGAGAGAGCTATACACAAGCATAACGCTGCAGTTTTTCTTTCAGTATTAGTATGGATGATCCTTCAAGTGTTAGTTTTTTAAATGATCAAATGCAAAGATTGAGCCATATAATGATTTTGAATTTTATTACTTTAGGCCATTATAAACCTTATCAATCTATGAAATCTAAAATTGTTATTGTATCGGCTTTTTTCTTGTTGTTTGGATTAAACAGTTTCTCGCAAATCAAAAAAATTACGCTTTTAAAGTTTAATGGACATGAAGTAAGCGAATTAGACAGTGCCGATTATTCAAGAGTGATAAGTGAACCCGACTCCGGTTCTACATTGTATAACGTTAATGAGAATTATCGGGATAAAACAAAAAAGCTGATCGGTAAAACTTCAAAGCCCGATGCTGTTGTGTTAGAAGGTTTGTGTTTAACCTTTTTTCCATCCGGCAAAAAAGAAAACGTAGCTAATTTTCAAAACGGAAAAAAAGTAGGCGATGAGTATGCTTATTTCCCTAACGGTAAATTGAATGTGCACAGAAGTTACGCAGGTGATCGAACCTTAATATTAGATTGCAAAGATAGTACAGGCAAAGTGTTGGTAGAAAACGGAAATGGCAATTACGAGGGATACGATCATGATTTTAAAAAGATCATAGAAACAGGTCTACTAAAAGATGGCGCGAAGGATGGTGCCTGGAAAGGAGACGTTGGCGAACATGGTCGGTTTGTGGAAGAGTATAGCAATGGTAATTTAACAACAGGCAAATTTACAGATGAGAATAACCAGACCTTTACATACACCGTACGAGAATCTCAGCCACAGTTTCCCGGCGGTTTACAAGCTTTTTATCAATATCTTGGTAACAGCATAATCTATCCTTACTCGGCCAGGGTAAATCGTACACAAGGTAAAGTATTAGTGGCTTTTGTAGTGGAGAGGGATGGCTCATTGTCTGATGTGAAGGTAGTGGAAAGCCCAAGTGCCATGCTTAGCCAGGAAGCGGTACGGGTAGTGAAAAATTCGCCGACTTGGGTGCCGGGGTATCAGTTTGGCAGAAAGGTTAGAGTATCTTACTCCGTACCAATAAAGTTTGCTTTTAATTAGTGATCTGAGATTTGTAATAATCTTGTTTCATACTAAACTGGTTAAACTATTCGGGGTTTATTTTATCTCAAAAATAAACAAGAATGCTTACTATTGATGCATAGTTAAGCCCAACTAAATTATAAACCAATACCCCTAAAGTAACCTGATATTTTTATATGAATTCACTGAGTATTGTACTCGGAGCAGACCGACCCGACCTTATCCGCGAGGAAACACTGGCTACCTTATTTTCTAAATCGGCTGCAGATCATGCTCATAAAACAGCGCTTATCTTTCATGAACAATCACTAACCTATGCCGAACTGGATAGGTGGAGCAATGCTGTAGCCGAATATCTGAATAAAAAAGGCATTGCACGTGGCAATAAGGTAGGGGTATGGTGGCAGCGTGGTTTAGAGCTGCATGTGGCGATCTTAGGGATCGTAAAATCAGGCGCGACCTATGTACCGGTAGACCGTGAAATACCTGCAGAACGTGTTGAATTGATATTAGAAGAGGTTGGTGCCGATGGTGTTTTTAGCCTGCAGAAATTAAACTCGTCTTGCCCAAGACTACTCGTTCCGCCTATGCCCGGTATTGGCCATACCGTCAAACTATCAAAAGGGCCTGAGCCTAACGATGTAGCTTATGTATTATATACTTCAGGCAGTACGGGTAAACCCAAAGGTATTCCCATAAGCCAGAAGCAGATCTGCCATTTGGTTAGGTCAGAGCAAACCATATTTAATATCAGAGAAACCGATAGGGTGTACCAGGGCTTTTCTGTATCATTCGATATGTGGTGCGAAGAAACCTGGATCAGCTATTTTGCAGGAGCTACCATCTGGGTTTCAGACAATACCACCTCAAAAGCTATTGATGAGTTAAGCGATGTGCTTAAAGAACAAAATATAACCATACTCCACGCCGTACCCAGTTTACTGGCTGTAATGGATGATATTATAGCATCCCTGCGCCTGGTAAATGCCGGTGGCGAAGCCTGCACACCGCAGGTATTAAATAAATGGTCGCGCCCGGGTATTGATTTTTATAACAGCTACGGCCCTACAGAAACTACGGTTACCGCCACTATAGCTTCCTTGAAAGCAGGTGATAAGATCATTATTGGCGATCCGCTGCCTAATTATAACCTGGCTGTGGTGGATAATAACCTTAACCTGGTGCCGGTGGGCGAAGAAGGCGAACTGGTTATAACAGGCCCCGGCGTTGCAACCGGCTATGTAAAACTGCCACAGCTTACGTATCTGAAATTTGTACCCAAGCCCAAATCGTTAGCTCTTTTACCGGGCGATATGGTATACCGCACCGGTGATGCTGCCACCATTAATGCCGATGGCAGCGTAGATCTGCACGGCCGCTTTGATGACCAGATAAAGCTGCGCGGCTACCGTATTGAATTAGGCGAGATAGAGGTGCGGTTAAACGCTATAACCGCTGTCGCATCGGCTGTTGTAGCTGTTAAAAAAGATGGCAACGGGCAAGATCAATTGGTGGGTTATGTGGTGATGGATGGTTTGAAAGAGATTGAAGAGAATCTGTTCAGGATAGAACTGGCTAAGACTTTGCCTTCTTACATGGTACCGGGCACCATCGTCGCTATTGATGAAATGCCACGGATGCCAAGCGGGAAAATAAACCGCAAGGCCTTACCCGTTCCGGACGCGTTCAGTATTATTAATGAAAACCCGCAAAGTTCCATAGATCTGAATGCGCCAGCAGCCGACAGGATAATTGCCGTATTACAAGGCATCTTCCCCAATAAGGAAGTTACACCCGAAATGGATTTCTTTGACGACCTGGGCGGGCACTCTTTATTAGCCGCCGGTTTTGTATCGCAACTGCGCCGTGATGCCAATTTACCTGGCGCTTCGTTAAAAGACATCTACCTGAACCGCCCTTTGAGTAATTTGATCAATGTTTGGGAAAACCAGAAAGATGTTAAACCCAAGCCTAAGAAAGCCTATAATAAAGTGCCGTTGCACCGGTACTTGTTATGCTGGCTGGCACAAACCGTATCGTTACTATTGATATACGGGCTGTTTGCTTTCCAGATATTTATTCCTTACCTGGGGTATTATTATGTGAATGTAGAGACCGAAAATGTGGCCTATGCCATCATTACATCGCTGGTTCTGTTCTCTTTTATCCCGCCAATATTTACTATCCTGTCCATTGCTGCCAAATGGCTGGTGATAGGCAAAATGAAAGAAGGCGATTACCCGCTTTGGGGCAGCTATTATTTCAGATGGTGGTTTGTTAAAACTATGCAGCGTTTATTGCCTGCGCAGTTTTTAAACGGCACACCGCTTTACCCGCTTTATTTGAAGTGGCTGGGTATGAAAATAGCACCCGACGCTCAGATCAGCGATTTTAGTTTTGGTGCCGAGGATCTGATAACCATCGGCAGCGATGTGAGTTTAAGTTCTAAGACCAGTTTAAATAATGCATTTGTTGAGAACGGTTTGCTTAAACTGCGCAAGATCCACATAGGTGACCATGGTTATATAGGCAGTAGTGCCATTATAGCAGGCGATGCCCATATAGCGGCCTGGGGCGAGTTACAAGACTTAAGTTTCCTGCCAGCGGGTAAAACCATCAAGTCGGGCGAGGTATGGCAGGGTAGCCCGGCACAGTTAAAAGAAACTAAAGATATTGCCGATCTGCCGCATCCCGAACCGGTATCGGCCTTTACACGCCGTAAGTATAAACTGGTGTTTATTTTGTGTATGATGGTGTTTCCGTTTATCATCTTATTACCACTGTTACCTACCATCATCACCATCAACACGATGGATAACAACGCGTCCGATTATAATTTCAACTATATCGTGCATGTGCCTATGCTGGCTATCCTGTATATATTGCTGTTCATGGTTGAAACCGTTGTGCTTACCCGTTTATTGCAATGGGGTATCAAGCCCGGTAAATATTCGGTTTATAGTATGTTTTATGTGCGTAAATGGTTTGCAGACCAGCTCATGTCATTAAGCCTGATCGTAATGCACCCTATCTACGCTACGGTTTATGTAGCCAGCTATTTCAGGATGTTAGGTGCCAAAATAGGCAAGCATACAGAAATATCAACTGCCAGTAGTGTTACGCATCCATTGTTAGAGATAGGCGATGGTGCCTTTGTAGCCGATGCCGTTACTTTAGGCGAAGCCGATATCCGCGCGCAGCAGTTGATACTAAGCCAAACCACCATAGGCAATAACAGCTTTGTGGGTAACAGCGCGCTTATCCCGCAAGGGTATAATCTGAACAGTAATATGCTGATAGGTGTATTATCCACCCCGCCGGATGAGCAGCAACAAAAAGATAATTCGGCGAAGGATTGGTTTGGTTCGCCAGCTATACCGTTGCCACGCAGGCAGGAAAGTACCCCTTTTGGCGACAACCTGACCATGCACCCCAATAACTACCGTAAATTTGCCCGTGGGTTTGTAGAGTTTATCCGCATTATATTACCCGAGAGCGCTATTATTTGCTTCTCTATCTTCTTCATCGCCTATGCGCATGATTTGTTGGTGCAAGATCCGCTTTGGAAAATAATCCTGTTGTTTCCGTTCTATTACCTGTTTTTTATGGGGATCCCTTCGTTTTTAGTTCCACTGGTATTAAAATGGGTGTTTATAGGCAAATACAAGGCACAGCAAAAACCCATGTGGAGCTGGGCCGTCTGGAAAAGCGAAGCAGTTACCTCAACCTATGAGGCGCTGGCTATACCTTTCTTTTTGGATTACCTGCAAGGCACGCCGTGGTTGCCACCTATAATGCGCCTGTTAGGTGTAAAGATTGGCAAACGGGTATGGATGAACACTACGGATATTACCGAATTTGATATGGTAACCATTCACGATGATGCAGCTCTTAACCAGGATTGCGGCCCTCAGACACATTTATTTGAAGACCGCGTAATGAAAATAGGGGCTGTAAAAATAGGGGCAAGAAGCAGTATTGGTGCCGGCACCATTATACTATATGATAGTGAGCTGGGTGATGATACACGTGTTGAAGCGCTATCCCTGGTCATGAAAGGTGAACGCTTATCTCCCGGAACAGATTGGATTGGTAGCCCGGTGAAACCAAGTTGATGTGCAAATGTGCGGATATGCAAATATGCGGATGTGCAAATGCTTATCAATCTTTTAATGCCGCTATCATTTCGAACGAAGAGAAAAATCTATACATTGAACAGTATTCTACAGGCTGGTTATAGATTTCTCCCGTTGGTCGAAATTGTAAAAGTCAGACAGTATCAAGATCATCTGCACATCCACGCATCTGCATATTTGCACATCAAAGACACATCAGAGATAGGATATCCCCGTATAATCTATATGGCCGTATTTGATGGGGTTAAAACCTTCGTCGGCCAATTCACAGCTTACTTTCATGGACATGAAGGTGGCATCGCCAAAAATATTGGCTATGGCTGTGTCGGCAGCATCGCAGCCTGTGGCTATTTTAACCATACCGTTTAAAGGCACAAGCTTTGTAGCATCAAATAGTATCCACTCGCCACCTAAATAAGCCTCAAAGCAGGCATGAAAGTCTGCAGGTTTAAGCTGATAAGCATAACCCGTAAAATAACGTGCAGGTATGGTGAGCGCACGGCATAAAGCAATGCCTAAATGTGCAAAATCACGGCATACACCGGCTTGTTCGGTAACGGTATCAAATGCTGACGTCTGAGCATTGGTTGATCCGCTTAAATACTGTACGTTACGATGGATCCAGTCTGTAAGCGCGATAACCTGCGTAAACGGGTTCACAATTTTACCAAACATATTATCGGCCAAACGATATAGTTTGTCCGACTGGCAATAACGGCTGGGGTACAGATAGGGCATAATTGCAGGATCGAACCGCGATACCGGTACCTCTTCGTGGTTCTCATAGTCAACTATCTTGATAAAATTATCAACTGTTGCTTTGTAGGTTACTTTATAGGTTCCGGGTTGCGTTATATCTAATCTTACCAGCCGATTTTCGCCGGTAACAGTTACCAGTTCTTCTGGTTTAATATAAGGCGTGGTCTCAAACTCTTCGCTCAGTACGGTTTGGTGCTGTGTTCTTAAAGCATTGATGTTTAAAATCAATGTACTCGCCGACCTCACTTTATATTCCATCGCGGTGAATACATCGAATTTCATAGGGGGTAGTTTATGTTAGTTTATCAAATGCCGCATCCATCCAGTCCTCGGATACATGCGCTAATGCTGCTTTTAGTTCTTCGGCCCATTGGGTCGATATGTTTTCAAGGTCTTTTTTCTCATAACGTTGCTGCACAATGTTAAAGCTATCTTTTTTGTAAATAGCTACATCTATCGGGAAATCAACATTATTAGAACTTACACGGGTAGAGTCGAAGGATAAGAATCCAACTTTCAGCGCAAGTTTTAAACTCGAATTTTCGTCTAAGGTACGATTTAAAATAGGCTTTCCGTGTCCCGAATTTCCAATAATTATAAATGGCGCGCCTTGCCCTAATTCAACCCAGTTGCCTTCAGGGTATAGCAGGAATAATTTATGCTCGTCATCGTCTTTTAACTGCCCGCCAATAATGGAGTGCAGGTCAAAATTAAACCCTGCTTTTTCTAAAGATTCTTTATCCTCTTTAACCACTCTTTTAACCTGTTCGCCAAAGGCGTTTACGGCTTTGTATAGCTTGTTGTACTCTGTAGTCTCTAATAACTCGTTAAAATATACAATGGCTTTATCCCGAGTAGAACGCAGGCCGCTTGTCATGATAAAAAGCGAAAAGCCGTCTTTTTGTTCGATAGAAATTTTCTTTTTTACAGTAGTATCAGTTCCGGATGTAATCCGTGTATCGGCAATTGCAAGCAGGCCTTCTTTAACCTTTATTCCCAGGCAGTAAGTCATATCAATTATAAAAAATTATGGTTGGCAAAGTAAATAAATAATGAGGCTAACTTGTAATAATATCTTAAAATGTTATGCTATTAATTAATGCCTTATCATCAAAATATTTAATTTAGCGGCAAACTAAGCCATTAAAACATCTACCTAACTATATGGTTTCTATTAAATGAGGCAACTCTGTGCTTTCTGTGGTTTAATGATGGTGCTGTTAAGCAGCACCGAACTTTATGCCCAGCGTAACCGTAATATACCGCTTGCCAAGATCTATACAGACAGTGTAGCCGCGCGGCGTAAAATAAAAAAGGATACAACAGTATTATCCCCAAAAGGTACCCCACAAACCGACCTTTATGCTGTAATAGGCCAAATGCTCCATAAAAACGCGGTGCCTGCGTCTGACTCTATCACCTCTAAACCGGTAATTTCCATAGTGCCGGCAATAGGCTATACATTGGTATCAAAACTTGCCTTGGTGCTGTCAGGTAATGTGGCTTTCCGTACCGGGCCCGATTCGCGCGTATCAACCATTGTCGCCAGTACATCATACACCCAAAACAAGCAGTTCAGCATTCCTGTACAAACCAGTATCTGGAGTAAGAACAATAAATTCAATTACGTTGGCGATTATAGGTTCTATAAATATCCGCAAAGTACGTTTGGCTTGGGCAGCAGTTCAAAAATGAGTAATGACAACCCGATGGATTATAACTTTATCCGCTTTTATGAAACGGCCTACCGGCGCATTACCGGTAATTTTTACGCAGGTATAGGTTATATGTTTGACGACCATTATAATATTACAGATGAAGGGAATACAAACGGAACGGTATCTGATTATAGCAAATATGGAAAATCGTTCCGCTCTATATCGTCAGGGTTTACGTTAAGTAGTTTTTATGATTCGCGCGATAATGGTATCAACCCGTCAAAAGGGGCTTATGCTTCGCTACAATATAGAGGTAGTACGACTGCATTGGGAAGTAGCTCTAACTGGCATTCATTAACGGTTGATGTACGTAAATACTTTAAATTTCCGGCTAATTCTGATAATGTTTTGGCGCTGTGGAGCTTTGATTGGGTGGTGCTTAACGGCACACCGGGTTATTTAGACTTACCAAGTGTATCGTGGGACCTTAATTCGGCAACCGGCAGGGGATATATTCAGGGACGTTTCAGGGGCGCACAAATGGTTTATGCAGAAGGCGAATACCGGTTTAGAATTACCGCGAATGGATTAATAGGCGGTGTGGTGTTTGCTAATGTTGAATCATTTTCTGCACAGCAAGGTACTCGTTTACAGGCCGTACAGCCCGCGTTTGGGCCGGGTTTGCGTATCAAACTAAATAAGGTATCCAAAACCAACATCACCATTGATTATGGCTTTGGCACCCAGGGCTCAAGGGGTTTATTTATTGATGTGGGCGAAGCATTTTAATACATCGTAAATATTATATTCTTTTAAAGAATAATAATGAGCTATTTGGTATATTAGCTATGCATTTAACTTAAGCATGAAGGTTCACTTTTTTACACGTCTAAATTCTCCTAACCGTTCCGCTTTTCGCAACTACAGCACGCTGCAAAATTTAAGAACAATCAAGACTGTTAGCCTTGTTTACTTTTTACTCAATATAACTTTAAGGCTTGTTGTTGTTATTTTTGATCTACCTATTAAAAACCTGAGGTATTATGACGAGTTTAATGATGCCAATATCATCTCATCAATAATAACGCCCGCTTTTTACCTGATAAGCATAGTCCTGATCCATTTTTTTGAGCAGGGCGATCCGAAGAAACTAATAAGCTATATTTTTTCACTCTCATTTGCCCTGTTTGTAATAATAACCGGCATGCGCGCAACGTTCTTTACTATGCATAATCCACGCAATACGCTGGTTATGTATTTAGTAGGGATTGTAGTTGCCGGTGTGTTCTTTACTTTCGAATATTTTGAGAGTATAATCCTTTGCATCATAACGGCCGCTGTCTTCTCTATTATGTTGCCTTATTACCAGGCAGGCGTTGAAGAGATCATTATGAATAACCTGGCCTCGGTGGTGATGTTAACCCTGTTTTATTGCATCTCCAGGTTTTCTTTCTCTTACAGGGCCGATAATTATTTGAAACTAAGGGCTATTGAAGAAAAGGGTTTAGAGATTGAAACGGCCATCCAGACAAAAAATGAAATACTGGGTATTGTAGCACATGATCTGAGAAACCCGCTAACCGCTATCCGGACAATAGCAACCTTAATGAAAAGTGATGTGACGATGAATGCTGATAACCAGGATAACCTGGAAATGATCCAGTCGTCATGCGATAGAGCAACATCTATCATTAATGACCTGATAGAAAGCGCGAATAATGAGAACGATAATGTTTTTGATATTGAACAAGTAGAGATTAACCAATACCTGCTAAAAATAGTAGACGACTGGGTGAAAAATACTACCGGGCAAGCCAATATTTTATACTATGGCACAGGATATCCTATTTACACCCGCATCAATATGGAAAAAATGCACCGGGTAATGGATAACCTGATCAGTAACGCGATAAAATTTTCGGGCGAGAGTGATAGGGTAGAGATAAGGCTGCGCGATACCGAAGGCGAGGTATATATTGATGTAAAAGATTTTGGCCTGGGTATCCCCAAACAGTTATTGCCTTTTATTTTTGACCGCTTTTCAAGAGCCAGTCGTAAAGGTATCCGCGGCGAAGAATCTGTTGGATTGGGGTTAAGCATAGTAAAGCAAATTATTGAAAAACACGGCGGTAATATAGAAGTAAACAGTACCGAACAACAGGGTACTACCTTTACCATTAATATAAAATCAATACCTGTAAGTGATACAGTTAAAGCTTATTCCTGATATGCAGCAGCAAACACAAATACTCAGCTTAGCCGATATTAAAGTTTTGGTGGATACCTTTTACGAAAGAATAAGGACAGATCAATTACTGGCCCCTATATTTAACGAACGCATACAGGATAAATGGCCCGAGCATTTAGAGAAGATGTATCGTTTCTGGCAAACCGTATTATTGGAAGAGCATACTTATTTTGGCAGTCCATTTATGCCCCATGCCAAGCTACCGGTTGCTCACGAACATTTTGCAGCATGGTTGGCATTGTTTAATCAAACGGTTGACGAACTGTTTACCGGGCTAAAAGCCGAAGAGGCCAAATGGCGCGCCGCGAAAATGGCCGAAATGTTTGAAGCTAAAATAACCCATGCCCGTAATAATCCTTTTAATATTTTATAACGATGGAAAACGAGCCTACCTGTCCACACCTGGAAAGTATTACCAAAATTATACAACCCAAAGATTATGTATGCGAAGAGTGTATCAAAACCGATTCCGACTGGATGCACCTGCGTACCTGCCAAACCTGTGGTGTAACGTTATGCTGCGATAGCTCGCCAAACAAGCATGCCACCAAGCATTATCATGCCACCCAGCACCCGGTAGTAATATCTGCTGAGCCGGAAGAAAGGTGGTTGTGGTGTTTTAAAGATGAGGCGTTTGCGGAGTATTGAGATGAAGTACGATAATAAAGCTTTCAATGGAATTAAATATTGATGAGGTAATTGATTTTTGGAAATGGTTCAAATCCATTTCTAATGAGTTATTAATTGATCCAACAAACACCGATTTAATAATCCAAATAGACGAACGCATTCGGACATTTAATGATTTTGATTGGGAAATAGGGCCTTGGAAAGATAGTATCTATTATTTGTCAATTTCCCCCGGCTTAATAGCTGATAAACTAGAATTTACTCGCGAATTTGTAAAGTATGCCCCGGCAAGTTCAGGGTGGCATTTTCTTTCGTCTAAGCCAAGCAAAATTGATTGGAAAGGGATATGGAAAATGTCGAATGATACCGGCGAAGAGATTTTGGTCGATAGCAATAACTGGAAATATATCTTATATCATTTTGAAGATAAAACCTTTGATATTGATGTTATAACAGACGATATTAATGGTAATGAAGATACTGTAAGTATGGCTATAGATATCGCTTTAACTGGATATTTAGGAGAAGAAATGTATATGTCTCTTATAAAAAATATTAGTGTAGTAAATAACTTCGAAGAAGAATACAGAGGCAAAGCCTCACTAATAAAATATATTAAAAAGCATATTGAGCAATTATAGATTTCGAACGACTATGCCTGTAGTTTTCAACTACATAAAAATGCCGATAGTCTAAAGACTACCGGCATATAAGTCCGAAGTCAGAGACTTCGGACAGCGCTTTGTTTTTATTGTTTACACAGCACCCTTCAATAAACCACCTTCCGCTCTTATGGCGGCGCCATTGGTGGCAGATGCCAGCGGGCTTGACAGGTAAGTCACCATGTTAGCTACTTCATCAACACTTAAAAAACGCTGGATGATAGAGGTAGGGCGCATGGTTTTAAAGAAATCTTCCTCAACCTGTTCCGTGGTTTTGTTTTGATCTTTAGCCAGGTTATCAATAAAGCCGCCCACACCTTCAGACAGGGTAGGGCCGGGCAATACCGAGTTTACGGTAACGTTGGTACCTTTGGTCAGCTCTGCCAAACCACGGGCAATAGCTAACTGCGCGGTCTTGGTCATGCCGTAATGGATCATCTCCTCCGGGATCTGTATCGCCGACTCGCTCGAAATAAAGATGATACGCCCCCAGTTTTTTTTCAGCATTTTATCAAAATAAGCTCTGGCCAGCCGGATACCGCTTAATACGTTGATCTCATAAAAGCGCAGCCAATCCTCATCGCTGATATCAGCAAAAGCCTTTGGCTCAAAAATAGCCACGTTATTGATCAGGATATCCACCTGCGGTACTTTAGCTATTAATGTGGCTATCTCATCTTTATTGGCAAAGTCGGCAATTACGCCGGTAACCTCTTTGTTGCCGGTAGCTTCTGTAATGCTTTTTACAGCGGCGTCAACACGTTGTTGTGTACGGCCGTTTACTATCACTTTAGCGCCTTCGGCAGCCAGTTGTTTGGCAATGGCATAACCAATACCAGCGGTTGATCCGCTTACCAGCGCTACTTTATCTTTTAGTTGTAAGTCCATGTTTTATTTATTTCAATAGATCTAAATGTTCAATCAAAACAACAGCAAAATGCAGAATTGTTTGTCATGCTTGTGTTTTAATTGTCTACTTACAAAGTCATTAAAACAAAAAAGGTGAACGTTACTTACGTTCACCTTTTCAATATAGGGGATTGATAATTAATTTCCCGGAGCATCGTCAGGTGTGCCCATAACTTTATAGGCTTTATTACCTTGCTGATCGCGGGTTTCCTGATAGTAGTAATCATCAGGAGATACGTAATAGGATTGTCCTGCAATTCTTATCTTCCTGCTATCAGATGGAAGGCTGTAGAACAGGTCGCCAATTTGTGGCGCATTAGCCGGTGCTTGTTGCATATTGCCGTTGTTATTGCTGCCAACGTATCCGTCATTGGCTGGGGCGTAGCCATTATCTGGCGTATCTAACTGGCCATCTTTACCGGCAACCTGGTATACTAAGCTGCCGTCATCTTTAGTTACCGGTACATAATACACTCCGTTTGACTCATAATATTGCTGGCCGTTTATGGTAATAGCCTGCGCATTACTTGGTAAGGTATTTACCGCGGCACCAATTGGTGGCTCAACTACGGTATATTGATCATTGTTGTATTGATAGAAATAACCGCCGCTGTAATAAAACTGAGCGTCGCCCCACCAAAATGGGTAATAACCGTAAGGCAAGATACCTAAGCTAAAACCAAGACGAGGGTAGTAAGAACTTCTATAAAAGCCACGGTTGTAATAATAACCGCCACGATTATACCATGGACTGTAACGGGCACCATAACCATAACTGCGGCCATAGCCACCAGAGTAATAACGACCACCTCTTGTATATCCACCACGGATACCAACGCTACCACGGTTGCCATTTACAGCTCCACCACGATAGGCAAAACCATTACCGCCTCTTGTATATGCACCACCTCGTTGAAAACTTTGGGATCTGAAACTTTGGTTTGATGGCGATCTGAAACTTTGAGTAGATGGTGACCTGTAACTCTGCGTAGATGGCGACCTGAAACTTTGGGTTGATCTGCCACCCGAAAAGCTACCGCCGCTACGTCCGCCGGAAAAACCACCGGATGAACGGCCACCCCCGCCACCTCCTCCTCCGCCACCGCGAG
This sequence comes from Bacteroidota bacterium, assembly GCA_040388175.1. Lineage (GTDB taxonomy): Bacteria > Bacteroidota > Bacteroidia > Sphingobacteriales > Sphingobacteriaceae > Mucilaginibacter. The sequence goes on from JAZKCG010000041.1 coordinate 23,272, forward strand.
AGAAGCTTCCACCACCGCCACCTGAATGACCGCCACCGCCGCCACCATGTGATCCGCCCCGCTGCGCATCAGCAGGGATTGCTAAAAACAAACATAATATCCCACTTAAGCCTGTTAACATCAAATACTGATATATCCTTTTCATAATTTTGTTTTTTATAATTATCCAGCTTTTTTATCGCTGTTATTCATATAGACTAAAAAACCGGCACAGGTTTAATGGCTGTATAAAATATCTGCAAAAAGTAGTCCAACATTACTAATTATTGACAAAACATACGTATAGGTAAGTAATATAAAAGGCTAATGATCCGGGTAGATCATTAGCCTTTGTATAAATGCAATAAGCAGGATTTATTTTTTCTTCGCTGGTATTGGGATACCTAATTGAACAAAAAATGTGCTGTTTGACTGGATATTGCGATGCGATGTTATTTTGCCTTCCTTATTGAAAGTGAAGATATCGGCATCGGGCGCTTTAAATGATTTGCCGGTTGGTTTGATCTTCATGAACTCGCTTTTAAACGTGCCAGTCCAAACGCCGGTTATAATAACCGTATCTCCAGCGGCAAACACATGAAAATCGTCGCCTTTAAAATCAGGAAAAGCGGTAAAGAACTCTTTTGTGCTTGTTTTAATAGAATCAATATTCTTCATTACTTTACCGCTGCCGTTGCCATATTCAACAAAACCGGCAGCGTAATCTTTTACTGATGCTTCCACATCGTGTTTATTAAAAGCAAGGTCAGAGTTTAACGCGGTTTGCTTGTTGCGCTCCAATAAGGTGGCGGTAGTATCAATAGTTTTTGCAGTAATTTCTGCCTTTTGGTTACAGGCCGACAAAAACAGCACAGCAATAGCGGCGCTAAGGATAATTTTTTTCATGATGCTAAGTGTTTGGTTTATATAAAGATATAATAATAATATCCTATAAAACAATAACTTACATAATAAAAAAAGCCGGGATGATGTGATCCCGGCCTGATTATATATCTTTTAGTTTATTAAACTTCTTTATATGCCGATATAGGTGTTGTTTTAATACTTAACAAAAATGATTTGCCTACACTTATTTTTATGGCTTTGTCTTGTAACATTGCTTTGGTAGCTTCGTCAGTTTTTAAGGCTTCATACAGATCACGGGCCACTGCTGATCCGCTGATGTTGTTGGTTACCTTACCGTTTTCCATCGTGATGTTAAACGTATAGCCAGACTTTCCGCGGTCGCCCGCTGATTCAAAATCTGTAATGTTTAGTTTAAAGCTTTGCTCTGCAATTAAGCTTCTTTTAAGATGCAGACGTATAACCGGTATGTATCTCCTCCAGGTTGTTAAATATTTTCTTTCTTCCATGCGTGGGTGGTAAAGGTATCATTTAAACATGGGGTATTTGCCGATATGTCATTTTATATTAACGCATCATTAATATTCCTTGTAATAAATGCTAATATGCTTACCCGGAAATAGCCAGTAAATAATCAAGTTTTTTATTGGCATTGTAAGGTTTACCTGCTAACCGCACCTGTTGCCCATAGCTTATTCCTTGTAATTTTACGGTTTCGTGTTTGGCGACTGAATGGTCGCCAGCTATTAACTGGTAAGCATATTCTGAAATGATCATGTCATTATCAAGTTCTTTTGTCTTGGCCTGTAATCTTGAAGCGATATTTACCGGCAAGCCCATTACAGATAACTGCGGTGCATTATCCAAACCAAATTCGCCAATAAAAACTTTGCCTGCATGTAAACCCACACCAATTTCGAGCGGGCCACCATGATAGGGTTCGGCATAAGAATCATTAAACAGGTTAACCGTTTGAAACATAACTTTAGCTGCCTGATAAGCATTATTTACGGATGTCTTTAATTCGGTTTGTAAGCCGAATACCACATACATACTATCCCCGGCTATTTCAATTACCTTGCCTTCAAAATTCTTTACTATTTGATTAAAAGCAGTAAACAGACGACGAACAATCTGTATCACCGTTTGAGTTGGCTGTGATTCCATTAAACCGGTGAAATTTCGGATATCCAGAAATAAGATCGCCAGTTCTGCTTCGCGATCTGGTGCAGTAAGCGGTGTGTTTAATATCAGGTAGTTGTTTTCCATAACAGTATAGACGATTAACTTGTTAAAACATTTTAAACAAATGTATTTTGTTGGTAAAATAGCTACAAGACAAAAAAGGTTAATACTCTAAGTAGATCGGCAAAGGGCAAGATATCAGCGGTAAATAATTAATTGTCTTTCTGCAACGGTGCTCTATATGAGGCATTGTAACATAGGGATTTAGAAATGACGAATTTTGCATTTGCTCACTTTTTGTACCCTACGATACATTGTTCGAACAATGTAAAGAATTATCTAATTTTTAAAACGTCTCGATATCAACTACGGGGCAAAACTTCGCAAAAAGTTATGGAAGAAATATTTTTATTTAAAAAACTACAATTGTAGTTGAATAATTACAATAATAGTTTTATACTTGTATTATGAAACGACTAAGCGAAAAAGAAGAAGCCATAATGCAGGCGGTTTGGAAGTTAAAAAAAGCCTTTGTTAAAGAAGTGCGCGACGACCTGCCCGACCCAAAACCCCACATCAACACCGTAGCAACCATGATGCGCAGGTTGGCCGACAAGGGTTTTTTAAAATTTGAAGATTTTGGAAGCACCTATCGCTATGCGGCGGTAATATCAAAGATGGAATACACCAGGAAATTTGTAAGGCCGCTTTTAGCCGGGCTGTTTGGCAATTCCATGAAAAACGTGGTATCGTTTTTTGCCGAGGAGGATGAAGTTTCCTTAGATGAGTTAAAAGATATTATTAAAATGATAGAGGATAAGAACAAATAAATTTCAGTACCATGGAACCATTAGTTATGTACCTGTTAAAGGCCAATGTGGTGATATCCATATTATTCCTGTTTTATCTATTGGTGCTTAAAAACGATAAGTCATTTAAGCAGAATAGGTTTTACCTGTTATTCAGTTTAGTATTATCGCTGTTTTTGCCTCTTTTGCCCGAGTTGAACTCTCCGCATTTCGAGCCCATACAGCGCCAGCTATCAACAGCCAACCCGTTAAACGGCCTGTATACAACTATTGGTAATTCGCAAATGGTTACTAAACCTGTTAACACCGCTTACGTTGCCATTAACCAGGGCTTTACACCACCTTCGCTGATGCAAATTTTAGCAGGTGCTTATTTATTAGTTAGTACTGTTTTACTGATGATATCGATCATAAAAGTGCTTAAGATCAGCATCCTGATCAAAAACACCGACAAACAGTATATAAATGGTATTTACTATTGCGCTTTTGATGGAACCGCCCCGTTTTCATTCTTCAATTACGTGGTTATCAACAAAGAACTTTATAACGATAGTGAACTAAAACAGATCATAGTGCATGAAAATGTACACATAAGGCAGCGGCATAGTGTAGATATATTGTTTGCCGAGCTGGTGCACGCTATATTATGGATCAACCCGCTGTTACTATACTTAAAACGCTGCATCAAGCTTAATCACGAATACATTGCGGATGCCGAAGTAATTAACAGTGGCGTTGATAAAAAGGACTATCAGCTCAGTATTCTGCATAGTTCGCTTAAACAAACCTATCAATTAACCAATCTATATAGTTCTTCAAAAATTAAACTTCGTATCAAAATGATGAATTTAAAAAAAGCGTCAAACGTTACTGCGTACAAGTATGCGTTTGTATTGTTACTGGTTGCGGCCAGTTACTTCCTTATTAACCCGTTAAGCGCAAGAGCGCTAAACAAAAATGTGGTCAGAACTGCGCCGGACCTGAAAAAATTTGAGGGTTATTACGAGATGAAAGGGGGCTTATTGCAAATTACCGCTACCGGCAACGGCTTAGTTTTAAAACAACTATGGAATAGTAAGCAATTTGACTTTACCGCTACCGGCCCGTTGACATTTTCAACAAAAGAAATTAAGTCTTTTACCCTTGAGTTTACCAGCGACAATGCAGGGCGCATTACCCAGGTTTTGGCCTTTGGGAAAGACCTTTGGGTTAAAAACGACAGCTACCATCTGCCTGCCGAAGTAAAAGTAACCGAACAGGATCTGAAAAAATTGGAGGGGTATTATGAGATGAAAGGCCTGAAAAGAGCCGTTATAAAAATCTCTTCTACCAGCAATAGGTTAGTTTTAAAACAATTATGGGATGGCAAACAAATTGATTTTGCTGCCGCAGGTCCGTTAGATTATTTTGTAAAAACTACTCCCGCCTTTACGCTTAAGTTTACCGGCGACAACGAAGGCCACATTAGCCAGGTGTTGGCCTTTGGAAAAGATGTTTGGTTTAAAAGTGAAAGCGACCAGCCACCTGTTGAAACAAAATTAACTGCACAGGATTTGAAAAAATTTGAGGGGAAATATGAGTACACAGACAAAAAAGGAATGTTCTTACAAATTACCTCTAACGGCAATGGGTTAGTTTTAAAACAATTATGGAACAACAAAGAAATTGATTTTGTAGCCACAAGCCAATTAGACTTTTCTGCAAAAATAACGCCCGACTTTACACTCCAGTTTACTGGTAACGATTCTGGTAATATCACTCAGGTTTTGGCTTTAGGGAAGGATGTTTGGAAGAAGATTAATTAACCTTAATAGGCGCTTACCTGAAAATGAAAAGGCTTTTAGATCAATTTCTAAAAGCCTTTTTTCTTGTTCACAGCTAAAGCCTGTTGACTTTCAATGTGCTCCCGACGAGATTCGAACTCATATCGATGGTACCGGAAACCATAATTCTATCCATTGAACTACGGGAGCATTTATGGGGCAAATATATAAAATTGATTTTACCTGTATGGGGTAGGATTTAAATATTAAAATTAGAAGGCTCTGGGCAGGACCGTTTTTATAAGCGCTCCGTTTTTCGTATCTTCGATAGATCCTAAAAACGTACTTTGCCATACTTTATCTATCGATTTTAGAAATCGGTAAATCCCGTAAAAAACCGCTGCTTTTTTTTGTAAATATTTAATTTTTAGTGTGTTTAATTAAAATACCTACTACCGGTATAAACCCTGATACCCGATAAAAGGACTTTTTTACTACCGGCATTAAGGCCAATGCCCGGAAAACGCCCTTTTTTACTACCGACATCAAGCTCAATGCCCGATAAATAGTAAATTTTACTACTGGCAAAAACGTTAATGCAGGTGTGAAAACATTTTTGATTTAATTTAAAATATTATCGACGCTTAATCGTCTACCTCTATATAATGAAGAAAAGAGTTCTATCTATAATACTACTTTGGCTGTTTGCCGATGTCTATTTTTTTACCGCTGTTAACACCATAACCTCAAACCCCATTATCCATTGGTCGTATTGGCTGGCCGACCTGCT
>JAZKCG010000041.1:28730-92940 GCA_040388175.1 Bacteroidota bacterium
GGGTTATATTTACCATTTTTGTACGTGCAAGGGGCGAAGCTCCCAAAGCTATTTCCTGGCTGATGGCGCTAATGCTGTTATCTGCCGTACCTAAAATACTGGGGACACCCATTTTATTGATAGAAGATGTTACCCGCCTGTTTAGAGGTTTCCCGTCGCGGAGTGTCTGGGTGAGCCAATTAACACTGATTGTTGCAGCCATTCCATTCTTCGGACTGTTGTTTGGGTTGACTCGTGGACGTCACCATTACCAGGTACACAAGGAAACGCTGTATTTCCCGGACCTGCCCGAGGCGTTTGATGGGTTTACGCTTACGCAGTTGTCAGATATCCACGCCGGTAGTTTTACCAGCGAAAAAGGAGTTAACAAGGGTATTGACCTGGTAAACAAACAAAAAAGCGACCTGATCCTATTCACAGGCGATCTGGTAAATAACAAAGCATCAGAAATGACCCCGTGGATTCCCGCTTTCGCACGATTACAGGCCCCATACGGTAAGTTTTCAGTATTAGGCAACCATGATTACGGCGACTATATGAAATGGGAAAATGAGGCTGTAAAAGCTGGTAATCTCATCAGCCTTAAAAATGTGCATAAGCAAATTGGTTTCCGCTTACTGCTGGATGAGGCTGTTAAAATAGAAAAGGGTGGGCAAACCATAACCCTTATCGGCGTAGAGAACTGGGGCAAAGGTGGGTTCCACAAATATGGCGACCTGGAAAAGGCTGTTGAAAAGGTGGACGACAGCCAGGTAAAGATCCTGCTATCGCATGACCCATCACACTGGGAAGCTAAAACGTTGAACCACTTAAAGCATATCCATTTAACACTGGCTGGGCATACACACGGCGCGCAATTTGGTATAGAGCTATTTGGTTTTAAATGGAGCCCTATTAAATACGTTTACAAACAATGGGCGGGCCTCTATAAACAAAAGGACAGGTACCTGTATGTTAACCGCGGATTTGGTTTCCTGGGCCTAAAAGGCAGGGTAGGCATCTGGCCTGAGATTACGGTGATCACTTTGAAGAAGGGTTAGCCCTCTCCGCACCTAAAGGAGGGACTTAATGGCATAAACAAAGAGCGCCTTGATTATCAATGCGCTCTTTGTTTATGCTATTATAAATTGTTACTTCAAGTTCCCCCTTTAGGGGGCGGAGGGGGCTATACATTAAACCTAAAGTGCATCACATCCCCGTCAACAACCACGTAGGTCTTACCTTCGATACCTAATTTTCCGGCTTCTTTTATAGCGGCTTCTGATCCGTTGTACTTTACAAAATCTTCATATTTAATGACCTCGGCACGGATAAATCCTTTTTCAAAATCGGTATGGATAACGCCTGCTGCCTGTGGGGCAGTAAAGCCCTGGGTGATGGTCCATGCGCGCACTTCCTGCACACCTGCGGTAAAATAGGTGGCCAGGTTAAGTAGCTTGTAAGCCGCTTTAATCAGTTTGTTAACCCCCGATTCAGTTAGGCCCATATCATTCAAAAACATCTCGCGTTCCTCGAACGATTCCAGCTCGGCTATCTCGGCCTCGATCTGTGCTGATATTACTAACACGCCGGCATTCTCGTCTTTTACAGCTTCTTTAACCTTATCTACATAAGCGTTGCCGGTATTTACAGAACCTTCGTCAACATTGCAAACGTATAGTACCGGTTTTGCGGTTAACAACCATAGGTCGGCAATATATTCTTTATCTTCCTCGGCTACTGGCGCGGTACGGGCAGATTTACCTTGCAGTAAATGCTCTTTGTATACCGTTAGTACATCAAAGGTTTTCTTGGCCTCTTTATCGCCGCCGGTTTTAGCCATTTTCTCGACCTTTTGTATCTTCTTTTCAATACTGTCAAGGTCTTTTAACTGTAGTTCGGTATCAATGATCTCTTTGTCGCGAATAGGGTCAACACTACCATCAACGTGTATCACATTGTCATTATCAAAGCAACGCAATACATGCAATATGGCGTTAGTAGCCCGTATATTACCCAGGAACTGGTTGCCCAATCCTTCGCCTTTACTGGCACCTTTTACCAGGCCGGCTATATCCACTATTTCAATTGTATTAGGAACGATAGATTTAGGTTGTACTATTTCAGTCAGTTTTACCAGGCGCTCATCAGGCACGGTAATTACGCCTATATTTGGCTCAATAGTGCAAAACGGAAAGTTAGCCGCCTGCGCCTTAGCGTTTGATAAGCAATTAAAAAGAGTTGATTTACCCACGTTTGGTAAACCTACTATACCACATTGTAAAGCCATTTGTTAGTTTATTAGTTAATTAGTGATTGGTTAATTAGGCTTAGTTGATAACCTAATCAACTAATTATCTAATAAACTAATCACTCAAAATTTGCGCAAAGATAACAGAAAATACTACCTTATAATTTGAAAAAATAAACGACTTTTGCAGCAATTAAACAGAAACGGTAAACCCATGTAAAAACAGGCTATAATATGGAAGAAATGGTTGAACAAATAGAATTGCTGTTGGAGCAAAAGAACAAGCAGCAACTTCAGGATTACCTTAACAACCTTAATATATCAGATGTTGAAGAACTGATAGATGAACTTCCACAGCATGGCCCGCTGTTTATTGAAACACTTTCTATTAACCGCGCGGTTAATGTATTCCGTATATTGGATTTTCCTACACAGGAGCGGATCATCAAAAAACTTCCGGGTAAAAAGATTGCCGAGATCATTACCGAATTACCCCCGGATGACCGTACCGCGTTTTTTGCAGAGCTACACGGCGATGCGGTAAAGGCACTTATTTTACACCTGTCGGCAGCCGACAGGAAAGAAGCATTATCCCTGTTAGGCTATAAAGAAGACAGCGTAGGCCGTTTGATGACGCCCGATTATATCGCAGTTAAAAAAAGTTGGGATGTTAATCGTGTACTGGCCCATATCAGGCAGTTTGGTAAAAATTCTGAAACCATTGATGTTATCTACGTGCTGGGCGACAAAGGTGTTTTGCTGGATGATATTCGTATCCGTGAAATATTATTGGTTGACCCCGATACCAAGATAAGCCAGTTGATGGATGGACGGCTAATATCGCTTAAAGCTACTGATCCGCAGGAAGAAGCTATTAACGTATTCAGGATGAATAACCGTACGGCACTCCCTGTTACTGATGATGAGAATATACTATTAGGCATTGTTACTGTTGATGATATCCTTTGGATAGCTAACGAAGAGTATACGGAGGATATCCAGAAAATTGGTGGTACCGAAGCACTGGACGAGCCTTATTTGGATATTAGCTTATTAAAGCTGGTAAAAAAGCGGGTAGGCTGGCTGATCATTTTGTTTTTAGGCGAAATGCTTACCGCTACCGCGATGGGTTACTTTCAGCATGAGATAGAAAAGGCGGTTGTGCTGGCGTTGTTTATTCCTTTGATTATATCAAGCGGAGGAAACAGTGGCTCGCAGGCATCTACCTTAATTATACAAGCAATGGCACTGGGCGAACTTACTGTTGCAGATTGGTGGCGGGTTATGCGCCGTGAAATTATATCCGGGTTAATGTTAGGCATAACTTTGGGCCTGATTGGCTTTTTACGGATAGCCATTTGGAGCGAGTTTAGCAATATTTACGGGCCCCATTGGGTGTTAGTGGCATTATCCGTAGGTGTATCATTAATAGGAGTGGTATTATGGGGGTCTTTAGCGGGTTCTATGTTACCTTTGCTATTAAAAAAATTAGGCGCCGACCCTGCAACATCATCTGCGCCATTTGTAGCCACGCTGGTAGATGTTACCGGTTTGATCATTTATTTTAGTATCGCGGTTATTATTATGAGCGACCTGCTCGGTAAATAATATTATTCTCATTGTTTGATTTTAAATTGTTCCTAACTTAGGAACAATTTAAAATCGATTAAATATAAAAAATGGAAATTGATAAAAACCCCCAACCTGTCATTATTGTAACTGAGCCTCAAGAACTAAAATTATCAGACGAATCCATTGTTTATTTACAGCAATCAGGCAAATGGGCCAGATTTTTAGGAATAACCGGCATTGTAACAGCTATACTTTTATTTTTATTCGGGATCTTTTTTGCTTCAATGATTTCCATTATTTATCACCACCCAACTACCTGGTACAGATTGCTTGATCTTTATGGTGTATATGGTTATCGCGTCAGGAGGCCGCCATTTGCTTACAGTGGTTTTATGGTGGTCATTTATACTTGTATATCCTCGTTTGTGTTTTTTGTATCATATAACCTTAATCAGTTTGGTATCGATATACAAAAGTCGTTAGCTAATAATGATAATGTGCTATTAAATACGTTGCTGAAAAGAGTTAAAAAATTCTTCAAAATAACAGGTATTATTGTGATGTGCTCTTTGGTAATTACCATTATAGCGGCAATTTATTTAGCAGTGATTGTTTATACTATTCAACACACTCCCGGGTATCCCGGCTATACCGGAAAATAAGGAACAAAAAAAGCCTGTCAATTGACAGGCTTTTTACTTTTAGGTTTATAATTGTTTTAGTTTGGGTTTGGTTATAAATTATCAAATGAAAAATCATCATCTGCAGTTGCTTTAGCAACTTCCGGCGCGTCACTGTATTCGTAACGTTTCTCTACAACTTCCTGGTTCTCTTTAATATAATCAATAGTTCCGTTCAATCCTTCAATAAACTTTTCAAAATCTTCTTTATATAAAAATATTTTGTGTTTAATAAAAACTCCGTCCTCTAATCTCTTTTTGCTTTCTGTGATAGTAACGTAATAATCGTTTGACCGTGTTGCCTTTACATCAAAAAAATAAGTTCTTTTACCCGCTCTTACCTTCTTTGAAAAAACTTCTTCGCGCTCTCTGTTGTCAAAATCTCCCATGCTTCGTGTTATTGTAGTTTAGTTTATTAGGCATAAATATAAATAATTTTTCAAAGTGCAAGTATTAAAACAAATATTATTACGTGTTTTAAGGCGTTTTGTGTATAAATATTATGAATTATTTAATTTTAGGGTACTATTTCTTCTTCAAGCAGTTGCTTTTCATGCAATTCAAAGTATATTCCTCTTTGGTTTAGCAGGTACTCATGGGTGCCCTGTTCAATAATTTCGCCATTATCCATCACTAATATTTTATCTGCATTTTTTATGGTCGATATTCTGTGCGCAATAATAATATTTGTTTTGCCTTGCATAATATGCCCCAGGTTTTGCAATATTTCTTCCTCGGTACGGGTATCAACAGCCGACAGGCAATCATCAAATATCAATATCTGCGGATGCTTAACTATGGCCCTTGCTATGGATACCCGTTGTTTTTGCCCGCCGGATAAAGTTACCCCGCGCTCACCAATTAAAGTTTCAAAGCCTTTCTCCAGTTCAATAATGTTATTGTAAACGGCGGCATCTTTAGCAGCCTGCTCAACTATCGGCATGTTTAAAACATCGGCGCTAAAAGCTATGTTGTTGGCAATGGTGTCAGAAAACAAGAATACCTCTTGTGGTACAAAACCTATCTGTGCCCGGTACCCTTCTAAATTAAGTGTTTTTACAGATTCGTTATCAATCAGTATATCGCCGCCTGTAGTATCATACATCCGCAGTAATAAGTTGGCAATGGTTGATTTGCCCGATCCTGTACGACCAATTATGGCTATCATTTCGCCGGTGTTTGCGGTAAATGATACATTCTTTAAAGCCTGTATACCGGTGTCAGGATAGAAAAAGGAAACGTTTTTGAATTCAATTAGTCCGTTTATGGTACGTTTTGGTACATCAGGCGATATGATTTCCGGCTTTTGATCCAGGAACTCATTAATACGCTTTTGCGATACCGCCGCGCGTTGTATAATCGAGGTTACCCAACCCAACGCCATCACAGGGAAAGTAAGCAGGTTAAGATATACTAAAAATTCGGCAATATTGCCCGGGGTAATATTACCCTTCATTACCTCCATGCCGCCAATAAATATGGTGATAATATTACTCAAGCCAATCAATAACAGCATTAGTGGGTAAAACAAAGCCTGCACCTTAACCAGACTCATAGAATGCGTTTTATAATCCTCGCTTTCCAACGCGAATTTTTGCTGCACCGAACTTTCACGCACATACGATTTCATGATTCGGATACCCGAAAAATTTTCCTGCACAAAACTCGAAAGTGATGAAAGCCGCTCCTGTATTTTTTCGCTGCGGAAATTGATCACATTACTTACATAATAGATCATGGCAGCTAATATGGGCATGGGCAATACCGAAAAAACGGCCAGACGCACATTTACAGTAACCATGGCATAGATCACCAAAATAAAACGTACCACCATATTAATGGTATACATAATACCCGGCCCCAGGTACATGCGTACCCGGCTCACGTCTTCAGTAGCGCGGTTCATCAAATCGCCGGTGTTATGGCGACGATAGAAGGCCAATGATAAAATTTGGTAATGGTTATAGATGTCGTTTTTAAGATCATATTCAATATGTCGCGACATCAGAATCAGCGTTTGCCGCATAAAAAACATAAACAACCCGCTGGCCAGCGATAATGCTAAAACCAATGCACCAAACAACAATAAGCTTGATCCAAATATCTCATAGATCATGGCCTGCCTGTTAAACCCCGAAAAAAGTTGATAAACGCCAATGTTTTCGGTAACCAGGTCGAACGCCTCCCGGATAACCTGTGCAGGCAACACACTAAATATGTTGGATATGATGACAAACAGTACCCCGGGAATAAGGTGCCATTTATATTTGACGAAGAATTTGTTGAGATATGCGAGATCTTTCATTAATAGTACAACCCCGGGAGGCCTGTAAGCAAAAATACAGTAATTGAACCGAAAATTTAAAGAAAGTTAGCGGTTATCGATATATTCTAAATAGAGCCAGTTGCTCATCAGCCCTTACCATATTACCATCGCGCATAAACCCTGCTTTTTCAAGTACCTTTTGTGATGCGATATTATTCATCGTAGTAATCCCTACTATTGAAGGTACAGATGTGCCTTCAAAACCATGTTCCACCATTGCTTTGGCCATTTCAGTACCCATACCTTGTCCCCAATATTTATATTCCATGCTATAGCCCAGTTCTATTGCGCCAGGTTCTTCATCAAATGAGCGCAACAGACAGCTTCCCATAAACTCATGATTGCTTTTATCGAACATCCCCCATATTCCGGTCGATCTGCTTACCAGATATTGGCTAAGTGCATTCTTGAAAATAGTAGTACGTTCTTGTGTGCTGCGTTTAGGCAGGTGTAAAATCACTCTTTCGTCCGTAAAATGATTGAGATAGGTTTCCAACTCGTCGAATAAAAATTCGCGAATAATTATACGGTGAGTTTGGGTAATGATGCTCATATATCAAATATAGGCTAATTTACCAGCCTTAGGTTTAGAGCGGTAGCATATTTAATCTCTAAATACTTTGTTGCAATAAAAAAATACCTACTTTTGCTACGCCTTAAAACAACTCATGCTGATCTCTAACCCCAACGAATCAATATTTAGCCAACTGGAAGATTGCGGGCACAAAAAAGTTGTTTACTGCAGCGATCCGGATACAGGCTTAAAAGCTATTATAGCAATTCATAACACCATACTTGGCCCTGCATTGGGCGGTGTGCGTATGTGGACCTACAGGAGCGAAGGCGAAGCTTTGGCCGACGTTTTACGCCTTTCACGCAGTATGACTTATAAAGCAGCTATTTCAGGCCTTAATTTAGGTGGTGGCAGCGCGGTCATCATTGGCGACTCGCGTAAAGAAAAGACAGAAGCTTTAATGCGCAAATTTGGCCGTTTCGTTAAAAACCTTAATGGCGAGTTTATTGCAGGCGAGGATGTAGGTACTAATCCGCGCGATATGGAGTACATCCGTATGGAAACACAGCACGTTGCCGGTTTACCTGAAACTATTGGCGGTAGCGGTGACCCGGCCCCGATAGCTGCAATGGGCGTTTTTATGGGGATAAAAGCATCAGTAAAAGAACTTTTTGGTACTGATAGCCTTACCGGTAAATCAGTTATTGTACAAGGTATTGGCCATGTGGGCGAAAACCTGGTGAAGCTGCTGCGCGATGAAAATGTAAAGGTCTACATCAGCGATATTAATGAAGAACGTACCCACCAGGTATCCAAAAAATATGGTGCAGAGGCTATCGCTAACAATAATATTTTTGATATTGATGCCGATATCTATTCGCCATGCGCTTTGGGCGGAACCATTAATGCTCAAACTATTAAAAAGATAAAATGCGGCATTATTGCCGGTTCTGCCAATAACCAGTTAGAGGACGAAGAAGTGCACGGACAATTATTATTGGACAAAGGCATTTTATTTGCACCTGATTACGTTATAAATGCCGGAGGGGTTATTAACTGTTATTCGGAGTTAATGGGCTTTAGCAAAAAGCGTTCATTACAGCTAACAGAAAATATATACGAGGCAACCCGTAACGTTTTAAAATTATCAAAAGCAGAAAATATATCAACCATAAATGCAGCAAATAAAATAGTTGAAAAACGTATTGCCGACATCAACAAAGTAAAATCAAGCTATTAAATAAATCACAAAACAGGATTCGTCCTAAATCGTTCTTACACAATGTTAAACAGAAGACACCTACGGGTAAAAGTATTGCAGTCATTATACGCCTATCATCAAACCGGGGCGGGTAACCTTAAGCAGCAGGAAAAAAACTTACTATCAAGTATTGATGAAGTTTATGAAATGTATATCTGGATGTTATCCCTGATATCAGAAGTGGTGGGTTATGCCGATACAGATGCTACAGACAGGGCACACAAACACCTGCCAACTGCCGATGACTTGAATGCTAACCTCAAATTATTAACTAACAGGTTTACGCTGTCATTAAATCAGAATAAAGAATTTTTAGCCGGTTTAAAAAAGTATAAAGTTGAATGGAATTTTGAACCCGAGCTGGTTAAAACACTATTCACCAACTTGAAAAACGCGCCCGAATATGCCGAATATCTTGCTAAAACCGGCGACAACATACAAACGGACAAAGACATTATTAAATTCATTTTCAAAAAGGTCATTCTGAAATCGAGCCTGGCCGACCAGGTTTTTGAAGAGAAGTTTATTTTTTGGCCGGTTGATAAAGATGTTTTACAAGCGTTGATAGCCAAAACATTTAAAAACTTTGCTTTTGACGACGAGCCCGAAAAAAATAAGCTGGCCGAAGTAACGGGCAACTGGGAAGAGGATAAAGAGTTTATTGTAAAATTACTGGAAACTTCTGTGCGTTATGATGGCGACTATCAGCAATTGATAGGTGCCAAGACGCAAAATTGGGAGCCTGAGCGTATTGCCATGATGGATACATTGTTAATGAAAATGGCCATTGCCGAATTTATTAACTTTGGTTCAATACCGGTTAAAGTAACCATTAATGAGTACCTGGAGATATCTAAAGAGTTTAGTACACCAAAAAGTAATTCATTTATAAACGGTATCTTAGACAAGATTTTGTTTGAGCTTAAGGCCGAAAAGAAGATCAATAAAATAGGAAGAGGATTAATAGAATAACCAGTATGAAAAAACTGTTTTTAGGTATTTTTATGGCAAGCGCTTTAATGGCTTGCAACCAAACTAAAGAGAAAAAAAACATTCAGTACACTACTGATGGGTCTGATATAAGGTATGAGGCCATAACCTATGATTTTGGCAAAATAAAAGAAGGCGAAAAGATTAACCATAGCTTTAAGTTTACTAATACAGGCAAATCGCCGCTTATTATTACTAACGCTACTGCAAGCTGTGGTTGTACCACGCCGGTTTGGCCAAAAAATCCGGTATTACCCGGCGATACCGGTTCAATAGCCGTAACATTTAACAGCGCAGGTAAAAGTGGTTTGCAGGATAAGCAAATAAAAATTACAGCAAATAGCCAGCCAGCAGAAAGCATGGTGCATTTAATTGGCGAAGTACTTACAAAATAATAAATACAAAAAAATGACAGCAACTATTTTACTACAAGCATCAGCATTTAATCCCAGTCAATTAATATTATTCGGGGCTATCATTGTAGTGTTTTATTTCTTTATGATCCGTCCGCAGGTTAAAAAACAAAAAGATCAAAAGAACTTTGTTAACGAACTGAAAAAGGGCGATAAGATCATAACCACATCAGGTATGCACGGCAAAATTTTGGAAGTTGCAGATACAACTTTCTTAATAGAGACCGAAGGTGGTCATAAAGTGCGTTTTAACAAATCAGCAATTTCTTTAGATGATTCTAAAGCGATAAATGCGCCGGTATCAACTAAGTAAGCAAAAGGCTTAAGGCATAACGCTACAAGCTTTTGTACGGAATAATTTTAATTAAGCGGAAAGAAAAGCATAATAGCTTTCACCTTTCCGCTTTCGGCTTTTAGCTAAACAAAAATGGCTATAATAAAACTATCGGCAACAGAACGCAGACGGGTATCGGCATATATTACTTGCCTGGCACTAGCGCTTGGCGCGTGGGTAGTTACCACTCTGGTCAATACTTATAGCTATGATATAAAGGAGATTATCACCTTTAAAAATGTTCCCCAGAAACGGGCTTTTCATTCGCTGCAATCAGATACTATCAATGTTACAGTAAAAGGCAATGGCTTTCAAATGCTGTTCTCCAAAATAAATGAGGAGAATAAGGTAATTAAAGTTGATCTGAGCAGCTTGGATACAGAATCGTATGTGGTATTAGGCAAGCAGTTAACCGCCATAAATGCAGAAAAACCCGTTTCGAACGAAATAATAGCCATTCATCCGGATACGCTGTATTTTGATTTTACCAACCGCAGTGTACGGCGTGTGCCTGTTAAGCTGATACGGTCTATAAAGTATGGGCAGCAGTTTACGCAATCGGGCTATGCGGTAATTAAACCGGCCTATGTTACAATAAGCGGTCCCAGTAATAGTATTGATCAGATAAAATACTGGCGAACAGATTCGTTAGTATTAAAGAATATTGATGGCGATGTAAGTACTCAGGTTAACCTGGCGCCGTCCACCGAAGGCAATATCAGCATATATCCTAAAACTGTACAGGTAAATATACCGGTAGAAGAGTTTACAGAAAAGACAGTCGAATTACCAGTCAAGCTGGTGGGGAATACTGACTTTTTTAATGTGAAGATATTTCCGCAAAAGGTAAAAGTAACTTTTACTACTTCTTTAAACAAGTATGATGGTATTGATGAAGAGTTGTTTGAGGCACAATCTGATCTTAACTTATGGCGTGTTGCTAATTATAACGTTCTACCGGTTAAAATTACCCGGGTTCCTGAGTTTTGCAAGATTGTAAATATTGAACCCCGTAATGTTGATTTTATTATTAAAAAATAATGCTCAAAATAGGTATCACAGGTAATATAGGCAGTGGTAAAACCACCGTTAGTAAGTTGTTTGAGGTATTAGGGGTGCCTGTTTTTTATGCAGATACAGCGGCTAAGAATAGCATGAGTACTGATCCGGTACTGATTGCTGCTATTAAAAAGACCTTTGGCGATAAAGCTTATTTTGATGACGGCAGCCTTGATCGTAAATACATAGCCAATATTGTTTTTAATGACGATAAAGAGCTGGCTAAATTAAATGCCTTAACGCATCCTGCCGTATTTAGGGCGTTTGATGCATGGGTAGCGGGTATTAAAAATGCGCCCTATGTAATGAAAGAAGCTGCTTTGCTTTTTGAAAGTACATCTTATAAAATGTGTGACTATTCTTTGCTGGTTACTTCGCCGTTGGAGTTGCGGATAGAACGCGTAATGAAACGCGACCATATCACCCGGCCCCAAGTAGAGGCCCGTGAAGCCAAACAATTTCCCGAAGCCAAAAAACGTGAATTGGCAGATCATATTTTGGAGAACGATGAAAAGCAGTTGCTGATACCGCAGGTGTTGGAGTTGCACAAGCAGTTTCTACAATTAGCAACAGCCCCACCCAACCCTCCCCGGTAGGGAGGGCTTTTAAAAAGCCGAAAAAAAGTCTCCCCTACCGGGGGAGATTTAGAGGGGGCTTATGCCTCAAATGACAATCTTTAGTAATTAATGAGCATCCTTGACGATTTTATCACCATTAACCCCAACGGTATTTACTGTAAATACGGCGATTTCTATCTTGACCCACAGCAACCCGTGCAAACTGCCGTCATATCACACGCTCATGCAGACCATGCCGTAAGTGGTAATAAGGAAGTTTACTGCACCCAACCCACGCGCGAGTTTATGCATTTGCGCTACCATCGGTCGGCTGCACAGGTTTTTAATATTGCCGGGTATAGTCAGCCTTTTATGATAAAAGATGTTCAGCTAACTTTTGTATCGGCAGGGCATATGCTGGGTTCGGCAATGGTTTTGATGGAATATGAAGGCGCCCGGTATTTGTACACCGGCGACTATAAACTGCAACCCGATGCTACCTGCGAACCAGTTGAATGGGTAACCGCTGATGTTCTGATAACCGAAACTACTTTTGCCGACCCGAACATCATTCACCCCGATCCGGTAGAGGAGATAAAAAAGTTAAACAACATTAAAAGCAATATCCTTTTAGGGGCCTATGGCCTGGGTAAGAGCCAGCGTTTAGTGCGGATGATCAATGATTATGCTCCGCATAAAAAAGTGCTGATACATCATAAAATCATGCCTATAAACCATATTTATGAACGTGCAGGTATAGCGTTGGGTAAATACCAGTTGTATGGGCGTAAGCTGATGAAGACCCAGGACGAATTTGTATACATTGTGCCGCCCTTTACGTTTAATAGCTACATTAAAGCAACAGGGGTGAAGCGCCTGTTTGCATCAGGATGGAAAAACCTGCAGGTAAATAGAGAAGACACCCTTTTTATATCAGACCATGTTGACTGGAACGATATTTTAAAAGCCATTGAAATGGTTAAACCCAAACAAGTGTGGACCCTTCATGGTAACGGAAATCACTTAAAAGCACACTTAGGTACGGATATTGTAGTTAAGATATTGAATTAGGTAGTAATGAAAGAAGGGGAAGATTACTATATTAATGAAAACGGATTGTGGGTGTTGACAGAAGCCTACCATCTTAAACGTGGTTATTGTTGCGAAAATGGCTGCAAGCATTGCCCCTGGAACTACGGAAAAGAAGAAGAAGATAATAAATCAAAGAAAAAATAAACATATTTGCATCTTTGAAGTAATATTAGCTATGCGGATAGACGACGAAATACAGAGCTCAAAGTTTGAAGATAACTACCACAAGGCGGTTATCAACATCGCGTATACCGAGGGTTGGTTAAGGAATACATTTAACTGCCATTTTGAAAGACATAATTTAACGCAGCAACAGTTTAATATCCTGCGCATATTAAGAGGACAGTTTCCAAAACCGGCTACGGTTAACCTGCTTAAAGAGCGCATGATCGATAAAATGAGCGATACCTCACGTATTGTGGATCGCCTTGTGCAAAAAGAAATGATAACCCGCTGCACCAATAACAAAGACCGCCGCGCGGTAGATATACGGATAAGCGAAAAAGGTTTGGAAACTTTGGCTAAGATGGATACCGAATTTAAGACCAAAGACGTTGTGAAAAATAATTTGACCAACGAAGAAGCCGGCTTACTTAGCGATCTGCTGGATAAGTTGAGAGGATAATAGAATTTCGGATTTAAATCTGTTTTATAATTTATCGATTTTCTTTTGGAGCGCCAGCCTATCGGTGGCGGTCTTGGCTAACGATATGGCATTTTGCAAATGTAGTTTCGCTTGTGTGTCGTCAATTCCTGTATATAATTCTCCTAATAAAGTAAAGTAAAACTGATCGTATGGTAGATTCCATTTTTCTGCCTCAATGATAGCAGCTTCTTTTCCTCTTATTTTCGACAAAACATAGACCCGGTTTAAAGCCGCTACCGGCGAATATTCGATCAGCAACAATTGATCATATAGACTTAAAACAGTTTTCCATTTACGTATTGTATCTGCCTTTTGGGTTTGCCAGTAAGCAATGGTGGCTTCTAAATGATATTTTGATACCGTTGTCCCGCTGGCAGCTTGATTTAAAAAGTAAGCACCTTTCCTCATCAGGTCGGTATCCCACAAACTGGTATCCTGGTCATCATATAAAACGTGCTCGCCGTTCTCATTGATACGGGCCTCAAATCGGGAGGCATGAAAACACATTAAAGAAAGCAAGGCATTAACTGCGGGTTTATTAGTGGTTGGCTCTTCTACCAACATGGTACATAAACGCATGGCCTCAAAGCAAAGGTCTTTACGCAACGGCGTGTTAGCACTAACGGAGTAATAGCCCTCATTAAACAGTAAGTAAATGGTAATTAAAACAGGAGCAAGGCGCTCATTGATCCCTTTATCATTAGGTGGGCTGATGCTTACTTTCTCTTCGCGTAATTTCTCTTTAGCACGATATAGCCTTTTGTTAATGGTTTCTTTGTTAGTTAAAAAGGCATCTGCTATCTCATCTATTCCAAAGCCGCAAAGTATCCGTAGTGATAATC
This sequence comes from Bacteroidota bacterium, assembly GCA_040388175.1. Classification (GTDB taxonomy): domain Bacteria; phylum Bacteroidota; class Bacteroidia; order Sphingobacteriales; family Sphingobacteriaceae; genus Mucilaginibacter. The sequence continues at coordinate 43,247 of JAZKCG010000041.1, forward strand.
CGATCTGCGCCTCTGTTGAAATAGCAGGATGGCAAATAGCGAACATCATCTGCAGTTGGCTATCATTAATATTTTGTGGGGATAGGTCTATGTCCGTTTCGTAATACTGAGGGGTAGTGTTTTTTATTTCAGGGGATATTTTATGATCAAACACAGACGAACGTTGTATATGATTCTTTGCTTTGTTCTTAGCTACATTGTATAGCCATGCGGTAGGATTGGCAGGTAAGCCTTTTATGCTCCAGGTTTGGGCCGCGGTAACAAAGGTGTCGCTGGCCAGGTCCTCGGCGATCTCGATCTGGTCGAACCCAAAATGACGACAGAGCACCGAAACTATCTTGCGGTACTCTGTCCTGAATAAATGGGGTATAAGCTCCTGCTGTTTCAAGATCTGTTAATGTACACCGTCACCTTTTGCCAGCAGGCGCACCTCTACTGTGTTGCCTTCGCCTTGTAAAACCGGGCTGCCTTTGGCAAACTCGGCAGCCTCGTCAATAGAATTAGCATTAACTATCACGTAGCCACCTAAAGTTTCTTTTATCTGGCCGAACGGGCCGTTTGTAACCACTTTATTGTGATGCACTACTTTGGCATCGTCAAAAAATAAACCATCGCCTTTACCCGCGAAATTGCCTGTAGCAGCAAGTCCGTTAAGCCAGTCCATAGTTTGTTGCATCCATATCTGCATTTGCTCGGGCGAGGCTATTTTACTACCATCCTCGTGCCTGAAAATTAACATGTACTCTTTCATTTTTTTGTTTTTTTAAGTGTTACTGAATAATTGAATTATACAGGCATAACAAAGAGCAGTGACGATATTGGACAACTGTTATAAAAAAAGTATTTATTTATCTGCTAATCTTATCATACAAAGCATATCATTACCTACATATTCCTCAACGCAATAACCTTGCGGGTCAATACCGGGTTGTACAGTAAGTATATTAAATGTCTTTTCAACAGCAGGGATATCTTTCATAAAATCATGTATCGTTATACTAAGATAATTACCTTTTTTAAGAACGAGTGTTTCACAGTTTATTTTCTCTGCTTCGCCGGGTTCCATCTCTTCTGCTGATGCCCTGTAAACTATAACTCCGTTTTCAGGGCGTGATATGCCGAAATACCTCCGCTCTGTGGTAAATGGAATTAGCGCGTGCAATGCCTGATGTGCAGCTAAAACACCATCAGGAAATGAGCTGGCTGTTTTATACATTACTTTAATGTCTTTGTCAAATGTTATTGTTTCCATGGCTTGGTAATTGGGTTAATAATTAACTCAAATTTAAGCTGTTAGGTTTGCACTTAAAGGGGGAGCAAAGGACAATTTGAAGGGGTGATCGGGACAAATTAAATAATAGCCTTTGGCCAATAGCGCCAAAATATCCATCCAAATAAAAGCCCTACCAACGTGCCATAAATGGCGCCTACAGTAATATCAACAGGATAATGAACCCCAACATACACCTGTGCAAAACTAATGGCTGCGGCCCATATTAAGCTTGCCGGTAATACCCACTTAAAGCGTTTGTAAAATATCATGCTTAAAAACACGGCTACGGCAAAGTGATCGCTGGCATGGCTGGATGGGAAGCTGAAACCTGTACCGCAAGGCACACGGCTTACAATGGTTGCCGCCATAGTCGGGTCATTACACGGCCGCACACGTTTAAAGGTTGATTTAATGATGGTAGCGCTGCCAAAATCTGCTAATCCGGCGGTAAGTGCAAGTAGAATAATGATGATGAGCCCCTGCTTTTTATATCGCCAAAGGCAAAAAACAAAAATGAAAATGTAAAGCGGTATCCATATCGGCCTGTTGCGTAGTATCGGCATCAGCACATCGAAAAAGGCATTGCCTAAGTCGTGATTAATAAAGTAAAATAGGTGCCGGTCAAGTTGCAGCAGGTAATCGGGCATAGTGTGTAAATAATGGGTAAATATAAACTAAAAGTCTGAACCATGATTTTCAGGATTAGCGGATCCTCATGATTTACATTGCAGTTTTAAAATCAAGAAATCGTCAAATCCTATAAATCAGGGTTGAGACACCAGATAAATATCCTTACTTTTGCGCTATCACTTAAAGATAATATTTTGACTTTAATAAAATCAATTTCAGGGATACGGGGCACCATTGGTGGCGCGGCAGGCGATGGTTTAACACCGTTGGATATCGTAAAATTTACTTCGGCTTACGGAGCGTGGGCTGTTAAAAAATCAGGTATAAAAAAGATAGTTATTGGCCGCGATGCGCGCATATCTGGCAGTATGGTAAATAACCTGGTTACAGGTACGTTAATGGGTTTAGGTATTGATGTGGTGGATATTGGCCTGTCAACTACACCAACTGTTGAAATTGCCGTACCATTGGAAAAAGCAGCCGGTGGAATTATCTTGACCGCAAGCCATAACCCCAAACAATGGAACGCGCTAAAGCTATTAAATGCCGACGGCGAGTTTATTAGTGACCTGGATGGTAAAGAAGTATTAGATATAGCCGAGAGCAGCAATTTTACTTATGCCGATGTTAACGATCTGGGTAAGGTTAAATTTGATGATACCTACCTGCAAAAACATATAGATCAGATACTGGCCCTGCCATTGGTTGATGTGGATGCCATTGCCAAAGCAAACTTTAAGGTTGTTATTGATTGTGTAAACTCGACCGGTGGTATATTTGTACCGGCTTTGTTAGCGGCGCTTGGCGTAAAAACAGTGCATAAATTGTTCTGTGAGCCTGACGGCGAGTTTCCGCACAACCCGGAACCTTTACCTGAGAACTTGGTAGCGTTATCAAAAGAAGTATTAAGCAAAAATGCCAGCTTGGGTATCGCTGTCGATCCGGATGTTGACCGTCTTTGTTTTGTTTGCGAAGATGGTAATATGTTTGGCGAAGAGTATACACTGGTGGCGGTTGCCGATTATATCCTGAAAAATAATAAAGGTAATACGGTCTCTAACCTGTCATCAACTCGCGCCTTGCGTGATGTAACTGAGCAGGCCGGTGGCGAATATCATGCAGCTGCGGTAGGTGAAGTTAATGTGGTTAATAAAATGAAGGAAGTGAGCGCGGTAATAGGCGGCGAAGGCAATGGTGGGGTAATCTATCCTGAATTACATTACGGCCGTGACGCGTTAGCCGGAATAGCTTTATTTTTAACGCACCTGGCTAAATATGGTAAGTCAATATCATCCCTGCGTAGTTCATATCCGGGTTATTTTATCTCTAAAAACAAGATAACGCTTACTCCCGAGATGGATATTGACGCGCTATTGCTAAAGGTTGAAGCTAAATATAAAGACCAGCCACATTCAACTATTGATGGGCTTAAAATAGAGTTTGACAAACAATGGGTACATTTGCGCCGTTCAAATACGGAGCCGATAATCCGGATCTATTCTGAAGGGGATTCTGAAACAGTAGCCAATAATTTGGCCAATAAGATCATCGCGGATATAAAGGAAATTTTACAATTGAAGGGATAAGTTTTGAGAGGATATTCAGGGAGTCGCTAACTCTGATCTTAAAGTTCACTCAGTCGCTAATTCACTCATTATTATAAAAACTAACTGATGAAAGTATATCTTGATAATGCCGCCACAACGCCATTGGACGCGGAAGTAATTAAAGCTATGTGTACGGTAATGGAAAGCACTTATGGCAATCCATCATCTATACATGCGCATGGTAGAGAAGCAAGGGCATTGATAGAGCGGTCGCGTAAAACCATTGCCAACCTACTACATACTTCGCCGGCCGAGATATTCTTTACCAGCAGCGGTACCGAGGCAGATAATACTGGTATAAGATGCGGTATTACAGATAATAATATTACCCACGCTATTACTACCCATATAGAGCATCATGCGGTTATCCATACGTTAGAGGCTATGGAGAAGGCCGGTGCCATAAAGCTAAGTTTTGTTAATGTTGACGGTAAGGGCAATGTAGACTACGCACACCTTGAACAGCTATTGCAGTATAAAGAGCGTAGTTTTGTATCGCTTATGCATGCCAATAATGAAATAGGTACAATTACAAATATTGAAAGGGTAGGCGACCTATGCGAGCAGTACAATGCGATTTTTCACTGCGATACGGTACAAACCATGGGGCATTTTCCGCATGACCTGGGTAAGCTTAAAGTGCATTTCCTGGTATGCGCGGCACATAAATTTCACGGGCCTAAAGGCGTAGGTTTCCTGCACATCAACCATAAAATAAAAATAAAACCATTTATTTACGGTGGCGCGCAAGAGCGTAATATGCGTGGTGGTACCGAAAATGTTTATGGAATAGTTGGTTTAGCCAAAGCGCTTGAAATGGCTTATGCTGATATGGAACAACACCGGGCATATATACAAGGCCTGAAATCGTATATGATGGAGCAGCTTAAAGAAAACATACCGGGTGTTTTATTTAATGGTGAAACCGATGAAGATAACAGTCTGTACACAGTACTGAACGTTTCGTTCCCTGAAACAGACATGGCAGATATGTTATTGTTTAATTTGGATATTGCCGGTATATCAGCTTCGGGTGGCAGTGCTTGCAGTTCGGGTACTGATATAGGATCACATGTGCTTACGGGTATTGGCGCCAGCAGTACACGCCCGTCGGTGCGTTTTTCTTTCTCTAAGTATAATACCAAAGATGAGATAGATTTTGTGGTAAACAAAGTACGTGAGCTGTTTGTAGTTAATGCTTAAACATCATAGTTATCCGTACAGGAACAAGGATGTTTTTTGAAATTAAATTATCTTAAAGGAAAATACTGGCACGGTTTTCGGCGTTTTATTTAGTACTACTAAAATAAAACTATGAAAACCAACAATCAAAAATCCGAAAATAACAAAAGCCCTCAAGAACGTCCAACAAGACGTCAATCAGATCAAGAAGGCTCTGGATATGCTCCACAAAGAGAGCAACAACAACATAATACGGGTAATGACGCGTCGTACAGCGAACAAAATGATGTTACCCCACCAAATCAGAAAGAATTTCCTGTGCAAGGACCCGGTAAAGCTGATTTCGAAAGCCGTCAGCAAGGACGCACCACCGGCCGAATGGTAGGGCATGAGCCCGGCACAGAAAGTCTCTAAAAAAAGTATTTTTTATAACACGAAAGCTATCTCAAAAAGATAACCTTCACTTTAAACTTAAAGTTATGAAAACCAGCGAGCAAAACAATCAGGTGATCCACCCGTCAAATGGGCAGATCAAGAATGAGAAGATGGATCAAGTTAAGGTCAATAAAAATACGTCCGGTAAAAAACCGGTATACATAAAAGATATGCCGCCTATTGATGGCGCAAGAACAGGGATTATATAAACTACAAATTGGTTTTAACAAAAAAGGGATGAACAATTGTTCATCCCTTTTTTGTGTTCTATGTTGAAACAGGTATTAATTGTTCATCATTCTTAAAAATGCGGATAACTCTTCTTTCATTTCGCGACGATCTACGATAAAATCAAGGAAACCGTGTTCCTGCACAAATTCGGCAGTTTGGAAACCTTTTGGAAGGTCCTTTTTTATAGTTTCTTTAATAACCCGTGGGCCTGCAAACCCTATTAAAGCACCCGGTTCTGCAATATTAATATCGCCCAGCATAGCGTATGATGCGGTAACACCACCGGTGGTAGGATCGGTCAATAAAGAGATATATGGGATCTTAGCTTGCGACAGTAAAGCCAGTTTAGCCGATGTTTTAGCCATTTGCATTAAAGAAAATGCAGCCTCCATCATACGTGCTCCGCCTGATTTTGATATCATCAGGAAGGGGATCTTATGCTCGATACAATGATCGATAGAGCGGGCTATCTTTTCGCCTACTACCGATCCCATCGAACCGCCTATAAAGGTAAAATCCATACAGGCAATTACCAGATCCTGGCCGTTAATTTTGCCTACAGCAGCGCGTATAGCATCTTTTAGCCCGGTCTTAAACTGGGTTTCAACCAGTCTTTCGGTGTATTTTTTTGTGTCGGTAAAGTTTAGCGGATCGCCTGAAACCAGGTCAGGGAACAGCTCTGTAAACTCATTATTGTCAAACAGAACAGAAAAATATTCTTTTGATCCTATTCGCAGATGGTATCCGCAATAATGACAAACGTATTGATTTTCAACTTGCTCTGTGTAGTGAAGGGGTTTTTTACATTGAGGGCATTTGTTCCAGATCCCTTCAGGGGTGTCTTTCTTTTCCTCGGTAGTCGTAATGATCCCTTTTAATTCACGTTTAAACCACGCCATATCTATGTCTAGCTCTTTCAATGATGCAAAGAAACGAAATATTTTGTTAGATGTTTGTTATAATTGTTAGAAACAAGAAACAAGAGCCAAGAATCAGGATCGTTTGTGTTGAGTTATAATCTTTCTAATGCTGATAAAGTCTTGTCTCTTGATTCTTGCATCTTAATTCTTCCTTTCTCCTATCACTTTTATAGACTTTTTTTAATTAAAACGGATAAATTTTTTACCTTCGAAGCCCAAACTAAAGTCAATGGATTTAAAAAATTATAAAGGAGTTTTGCACGGCGATCAGGTGCAAGAACTATTTGAAGCAGCTAAAAAGCACAAATTTGCCCTGCCTGCCGTAAACGTTATAGGCACCAACACCGTTAATGCGGTGATGGAAACTGCTAAGGCGGTAAACTCGCCGGTAATTATTCAATTATCACACGGTGGTGCCCAGTTTTATGCAGGTAAATCATTAGATAACTCTAAACTGCAGGCCTGTATATTAGGTGCGACATCTGCTGCAAAACACGTGCATTTATTGGCAGAACATTATGGTGTTGCTGTTATATTACATACAGACCATGCTGCTAAAAAATTATTACCATGGATAGATGGTTTATTAGATAACGGCGAAAAATTCTTTGCTGAAACCGGCAAACCATTGTTCTCTTCGCACATGCTTGACCTTTCTGAAGAGTCTATTGAAGAAAATATTGAGATCTCTGCTAAATACCTGGCACGTATGGCCAAATTAGGTATGACCTTAGAGATAGAGTTAGGTGTAACCGGTGGTGAAGAAGACGGTGTTGATAACAGTGATGTTGACAGCTCACGTCTATACACCCAACCGGAGGATGTTGCTTACAGCTACGAGAACTTATTAAAGGTTAGCCCACGCTTTACCGTGGCCGCTGCTTTTGGTAACGTGCATGGCGTATATAAACCGGGTAATGTTAAATTACAACCGGTTATCCTGCATAACTCACAAGAGTATGTTAAACAGAAATTTAACTTAGCTGCCGAAAAACCGATCAACTTTGTATTCCACGGTGGATCAGGATCAACCCAGGAAGAAATTCGTGAGGCTATTGGTTATGGCGCTATTAAAATGAATATCGATACTGATATGCAATGGGCATATTGGGAAGGTATTAAAGACTACTATCAATCAAAAGAAGCTTATCTGCAAGACCAGATAGGTAACCCTGAAGGTGCAGATTCGCCAAATAAAAAATACTATGACCCGCGCGTATGGTTACGCAAAGGCGAAGAGAACTTTGTTAAGCGTTTAACTGCAGCTTTCGAGGATCTTAACTGTATAAACGCGACAGACAAATTGTAAGCTATAATTTATCTTACTTTATTAAAGCGCCAATGCAAAACATTGGCGCTTTTTTTTAGTTATAGGGGATAGTTAAGTAATTATTAAGTATGGCTAAAAAGAAGAATTTTTTCGAGCGGTTTTCAAATTGGGCTACCGCGGCTACAGGTAGTTCGGCGGCTTTTTTGATAGCTATCGCTGTTATTTTGGTGTGGTTGGTAACCGGGCCAATATTTAAATATTCTGATACCTGGCAACTGATCATCAATACCGGAACTACCATAATTACGTTTTTAATGGTTTTCCTGATTCAGAAATCGCAGAATAAAGATTCAAAGGCTATTCACTTAAAATTAAATGAGTTGCTGGCATCGCACCAGGGAGCCAGTAACCGCATGGTTGATATTGAGGATCTTACCGAGACCGAACTTGATCAAATACATCAATTTTATGTGCAGTTATCTGATCTTGCAGAAAAAGAAGATGATCTGACCTGCACACATTCTATTGATGCAGCGAGAGAAAACCATAACTTTAAGCTTTCAAACAATAAAACTAAAAAGCATTACATCGATGCACGAGCCAAAAAAGATTCAAGTAAGGGAAGTAAGTGACCCGGCAAACCTTGAAAAGGTATTTGCCATACGCCGTGAAGTTTTTGTAGGCGAACAGAACTGTCCGCCTGAGTTAGAGTGGGAGTATGAGGATGAATCTGTTCATTTTTTGGCTACAGTTAATGATGAACCCGCAGGCGCGGCCCGTTGGCGAAGAACAGAAAATGGCTATAAGTTGGAGCGCTTTGCCGTACTAAAGCAATATAGGGGGCAAGGAATAGCGCAGCGATTGGTACAGGCAATATTAACAGATCTGCCCATTGATGCCGATTATATATACCTGAATGCGCAGATACAAGCCATGAGCCTATATGAAAAGTTTGGCTTTGTTAAAGAAGGCCCGCAGTTTGAGGAGGCAGGAATACAGCATTTTAAAATGGTGAAGCGCAATTGATCTGTTATTTCGGTGAAATCAGGGATCGTGTCCTGTTGCAAAGAATATCTAATAAAATGAGAGGGTATATAGAGTTGCAACTCTATATACCCTTCTCCATAAAAACATTTGCCACAAGCCGTAGTATGCAACGCGAGCGTAGCTGTTAAGCTTTTTAGGTATAGCGATTAAAAGACTATTTATTTAATATACCTCCTAACAGGCCGCCTAAACCGCCACTAAGGCTGCTTTGAATATTATCAGCAGTTATGCTGGGATCGTTAGGGTCATTCGCTTTATGTGCGAATTTTTGCAATAGCCCCGGTAAAGCCGCAGAAATAGCACCTGTAACCGTCGGCGACAAACCAAATTTACTGCCAAGGCTGCCAACAAGACCTCCTTCTATAGCGCTGGTGATAGGGCTGCCTGAACTTACGGCATCTTTAAGAGAATCTAACAAACCGCCAACGCCGCCTTGCGCCTGCGCTTCGTTCTTGATGCCATTATCAATATGACTGGCAATTTCATTATGTATATCTTCTTCCTGTCCTGCCGGTATTGCCGAAGCTAATTGCGGGTTATTGCTGATCTGGTCTTTGACCATCTTTAAAATTTCATCAAACATGTTTTTTATCTTATTAAGGGTGATTAATTGATTATTGCTGCGTTAATACTGGTTGTAAACATAGTGCTCTTTGCCATTTTCAGTGCGTATCAAAGACTATGGGTCATTTGAGTGGTTTATAATGGTAACATTTGCACCATGAGTCAGCGTAATTAAAAGTATGAATATTTTTTCCATAATCTAATTTTTATGAGTGAAAAAATATTTAATAATTATGTTTGCCCAAAGCTGGTTTTTACCAGACAGAATTGACCGGATATTACTATTTCAATGCGGCTATTTTAAAGTTTGATCTGCTTCTAATTAAATACCACTGCAGAGTAATCCAACGCTTCCTGTAATTTGCCATAATCAAGCCCTTTCAGCGCGTTTTGTGATTTGAGGTAACTTATCAGGTTTTCTGTAGCAATGTTGCCTGTAAGGTCGTCTTTAGCCATTGGGCAGCCTCCGTAGCCTTTTAATGCTCCGTCAAAACGTTTGCAACCGCTTTGATAGGCTGCTTCCACTTTTTGCAGCCAGGTATCAGGTGTGCTATGCAGGTGTACCCCAAACTCTGTTTTAGAAAATTGTGATGTTAGGTAAGGATAGATATCTTTGATTTGATCTGCACTGGCCACACCAATAGTATCAGATAACGCAATGATATTTACACCTTCATTAACCAGCTTTTCGGTCCATTGTTGTATGATCTCCACATTCCATTCATCCCCGTAAGGGTTACCAAACCCCATGGATAAATAGATCAGCAATTCTTTGTTACGCTTATCACTTAGTTCTTTGATCTTTTTAACCACATCAAAGGCATCAGATATGGAGGTGTTTGTATTGCGCAATTGGAACGCCTCTGAGATCGAGAAAGGATAACCCAGGTAAGTAATCTCCTCATGTTGCACAGCTTCCTCAGCGCCCCTGTAATTGGCTATAATGGCCAATAGTTTTGATCGTGTGTTACTTAGGTCAAGTTTGGCCAGTACTTCAGCCGTATCCCGCATTTGGGGGATAGCTTTTGGCGATACAAAGCTTCCGAAATCAATCGTATCAAACCCAACTTGTAAAAGCAGGTTGATGTACTCCACTTTTACTGCTGTAGGAACAAAATCGTGCAAACCTTGCATGGCATCGCGGGGGCATTCGGTAAGTTTGATTAGTGTATCAGGCATTTGCGATCTAAAGTTAATCAGCTTTTGCTAACTGTTTATCTTTTTTAGGTAATTCTTCGGGTTTAAACCTACGGATGATCAGCCTGCTGCCACCGTTATTGGCCAGGTAGTTACCTATCCAGTTAATAAAGACGATCACTTTATTGCGGAAACCTAACAGTGATACCAGGTGTACGAACATCCAGATCAGCCAGGCAAAAAATCCCTGAAATTTGATCTTACCCAGATCAGCGATAGCTTTATTACGACCTATGGTAGCTAATGATCCTTTATCATTATACTTAAATGGAACCGTTGGTTCGCCTTTTACCAGGTGTATAATATTTTTACCTGCCAATGTGCCTTGTTGTATGGCAACCTGTGCTACACCAGGGTGACCATTTGGCGTTTCGTCTGTTATCATAGCAGCCACATCGCCTATGGCAAATACATTTTCTGAACCTTTTATACGGTTAATGGTATCTACACTAATGCGGTTGCCGCGTTCTATCAGGTCTTTATTGATCCCTTCGGGAATTACACCCATAACCCCGGCACTCCAGATCACATTTTTAGTTTTGATTGATCTGCCGTCTTCAAATTTTATTTCTTTGCCGTTATAGCTTTCAACTTTTACATTTAACAGCACCTCAACACCCATATGGGTCAGAAACTTTTTAGCCGCTGCCGATCCTTCATCTGAGAAAGGCCCTAATACTTTCGGTAAAAAATCAACCAAATAAACTTTCATATGTTCTTTACCCAGATCAGGGTAATCGCGTTCAAGAATATGATTACGCAGCTCTGCTAACGCGCCTGCAAGCTCTACACCGGTAGGGCCGGCGCCTACCAGTACGAAGGTTAGGTAGGGCTCTTTTTCTTCCTTAGTGGCCTTTAAAGAGGCTTCCTCCAGGTTTTGAAGGATAAGGTACCTGAGATTTAATGCTTCGGGGATAGATTTCATCGGCATTGCAAAATGCTCGATCTCTTTATTACCGAAAAAGTTAGTGGTTGATCCCGTAGCTATCACTAAATAATCATAAACGATATCACCCGTATCAGTGCTCACGATATTATTTTTCATATCAACGCCCGATACTTCTGCTATACGGAACCTGAAATTCTTTTGGCCGCTAAAATTCTTTCGCAGTGAAAAAGCGATTGATTCTGATTCCAGGCTACCGGTAGCTACCTGGTATAATAGTGGTTGAAAGGTATGGTAGTTATGCTTATCCAGCATTAAAACATCTACGGGCTGGTCGGCCAGTTGCTTGGCTACTTCCAGCCCGGCAAAACCGCCGCCTATTATTACTACTTGAGGGAACTTTGATTTGTGATTTGACTTCATAACGCCAATTTGTTTATTGCATCAATAGTAACAAAAAAGAGTCCAAATGTTTGTAAAAATTGAAACATAGTGTATGTTTTACACTTTTATAGCGAATGTTTACATTGATCTGATAAGGAGACGTTTAAATGGTATAAAAAAAGAGGCTACCTGTAACAACAGGCAGCCTCTTTGACATATATTTTATGTAAATGATTATCTTAAATCTTTCTTTCCAAAGTCTATAATTACCGGTGTAGCGATACAGATTGATGAGTATGTACCGAAACATACACCGATCAATAATGAGAAGGAGAAGCCACGTAATACGTCACCACCGAAAATGAACAATACGATCAATACGAACAATACGGTTAAAGCGGTAATGATAGTACGGCTCAGGGTGCTGTTTATAGCGTTATTGATAACTTCTTTCGGATCATCGTTTTTTGAGTGGTGTAAGCGTAAGTACTCACGAATACGGTCAAATACTACCACAGTGTCATTAATTGAGTAACCAATTACTGTCAATATAGCAGCAATAAACGTCTGATCAATATCAAGAAAAGCCAAAGCCGGAACGTTTTTAAACAATGAATAGAACGACAATACCATCAAAGCATCGTGCGCGGTAGCAATCATTGCCGCTAAACTGAACTGCCATCTACGGAAACGAATTAAAATATAAGCTGATATGACCAGGATAGCGAATAATACCGTCCAGATAGCAGATTTTTTCAAACCATCAGCAACAGTTGCCTGTACTTTTTGTGAACCCAAAATATCTTTTGCAGTAGCATGGGTCACTTCTTTTGTATTAAGGGCATCTAAAAGTGTGCTTACTACTTTCGCGTCAGCCGTGGTCGACGGATCTTCGATCATGTAGTTGGTAGTAATGCTTATTTTATCAGTACCTAAAGTTTTAACCTGTGTACCGTGGCCTAACACACCTTCGACAGCGCCACGCACATCCTCAACAGTAGCATTTTTATTGGGGAAGTGCATAATGTAAGTACGGCCACCCTGGAAATCAACACCATAGTTAAAGCCTTGTACAAACATAGATATGATACCTGCTGTAATAAACAAGCCTGAGAAAATATAGAACCTGAAACGTTTTTTAACAAACGCGAAGTTTGCATTTTTAAAGGTATGTGAGCTCCAAGGGTTTGAGAATTTGATATCCCAGCCTTTTTCCAACATCCACTCAAATATTAATCTTGAAATTAATAATGAACAGAATAATGAAGTGATAATACCGATCATTAAAGTAGTTGCGAAACCTTGAATTGGGCCGCTACCGAAAACAAATAAGATCAAACCTGTTAAGAAGGTACTGATGTTAGCATCAAGGATTGACCATAAAGCATGTTTAAAACCATCGCTAATGGCTATACGGATAGATTTACCTAAGGCTAATTCTTCACGGACACGTTCATAGATCAATACGTTGGCATCAACCGACATACCGAACAATAATACGATACCTGCAACACCCGGTAAGGTTAACACAGCGCGTAAACTGGTTAATACACCCATCAGGAAGAATACGTTGATAATAGTGGCAACCACCGCTACAGTACCTGCACGGTTATAGTAAGCAACCATAAATACCAACACCACCAGTAAACCCACCAAACATGACATTAAACCGGCATCGATAGATTGCTGACCTAATGACGGGCCTACCACATCCTCGCCAATAATACGGGCAGGAGCAGGTAAGCGGCCTGCTTTTAATACGTTGGCCAAATCCTTAGTGTCTTCTACTTTAAAGTTTCCTGAGATGGATGATACACCGCCTGATATTTCATTTTGTACTGAAGGGGCAGAGTAAACGTTATCATCCAAAACAATAGCGATAGCTTTTTTACCCTGTGCAGCTTCGGCAGTAACCGCGCGCCATTTTTCGGCACCTTGCGAGTTCATCACCATTCTAACTTCCGGCTGTCCTTTTTGATCCACATCATTTTGTGCATCAGTTATCACGTCGCCTTTTATTACAGGGCCGTTTTCTGCACCGGTTAGTTTAAGGGCATATAATTCAAATATTTTTGTTTTATCCATTGGCTTAACACCCCATGCAAACTTAATGTTGCGTGGTAATGAAGCTTGTACGTCTGCACTATGTAAATAAGTATTTACCTTAGCAGTGTCTTTTTGTAAAGTCCAGCCAACAACAGGTCCCGGGCGCAATTGCTGCTGTCCTGTTTGATCCTGGTAAGTAGGGACTTGCAATACAGTGAAAAGTGGGTGAGCGGCGTTCAACTTAGATTTAGCACCTAATGAAGTGTCTTTAGCAGCTGTTTTCTCTACTTTATTTAATAAAGCTAAAGCGCCTTTTTTAGCTACAGTATCTTTTGCAGTAACGGCAGCAGCAGCTTTTGCTGTAGTGTCCTTATCAGTAACTTTACTTTTTGCAGCAAGGATATTATCTATGTTGCTTAACATTGGATATACTTCCTGAACCTCGAAAGTTTGGTAGAACTCTAATTTAGCAGATCCTGATAATAGTTTGCGTACACGTTCAGGTTCTTTAACACCCGGTAGCTCGATCAATATACGGTTGGTATTAGCTTCTAACTGGATGTTAGGCTGCGTAACACCAAATTGGTCAATACGTGTGTTTAAAACAGTATATGATTGCTTTACCGCAACATCAGCCTCGTCTTTCAGGTATTTCTCAACTTCGCTGTTCGAAGCATTGAACTTTAAGTGAGCCTGGTTGTCTTTAGTTGAAAAGATAGTAGCTAACTTACCATTAGGAGCCAGTTTTTCGTATTCATTAACAAACAAAGTAATGTAATCAGACTGGCTGGTTTTAGTATCAGCAGTTGCGTTTACTAATGCCTGGTTAAAAGCAGGATCAGGATTGTTGTTTGATAAAACTTTTACCAACTCTGCCAATGATATCTGCATGGTAACGTTCATACCACCTTTTAAGTCAAGACCCAGAGCAAGCTCTCTTTCTAAACAATATTGATAAGTATGGCCCAAAACCGGATAGGCTGGTAATGATGAAACAGAATCTAAATAAGCTTTTACTTTGGCAGTATCGCCTTTGGCATATACTGCAGCATCCTTCTCAACTTTGCGTGCAACCCACGTAAACGACAGTTGGTAGATACACACAATCGTTAGCACTACGGCGAAAAATTTAATAACCCCTTTACCTTGCATTGTAAATTATAATATGTAATTAATTAGTTTATAAGCATTTTAAACAAGACGGCAAATCTAACAAAATTTTACAACCATGGAATTTTAAATTAAAACAAAATTATGACAGATAATGTTATGCGCGTTCAAGCGTAATAAATGAGAAAGGAAGCGGGTTCTTTTCGTCCGCTTCATGGTCTTGCCGGATGGTTTCTTTCCATATATCTTCCTTAATTTCAGGAAAGTAGGTGTCGGCTTCAAAGTTCGCGTGGACAATGGTCAAATAAATGCGGTCTGTAAGAGGCATGGCCAGTTTGTAGATTTCGGCGCCGCCGACAATAAAAACTTCGGCCTCGTCGCGACAAAGATCAAGCGCGGCTTCGACAGAATTAACCACTTCACAGCCCGCTATTTCTACTTGTTGGCGTGTAATAATGATATTTCTGCGATTAGGCAACGGCCTACCCACAGAATCGTAAGTTTTACGCCCCATTATAACGGTACCACCATTGGTGATCTCCTTAAAATGTTTCAGGTCTTTAGGCAAGTGCCACAATAATTTATTGTCCTTGCCAATGGCGTGGTTTTCTGATATAGCAACTACTGCGGATACGATCATGGGTTTATTTATATTTTAACATCGCGTCATTGCGAGGAACGAAGCAATCTCTACACTTGCTAATAAATCTCCAGAATAATCGTGTCGGCTAATTGTCCTACGTAGAGATTGCTTCGTTCCTCGCAATGGCGTGCGGGAATTTATTGTGAGAGTTGCTTTAATAATTCAGTGTCTTCTTTAATTATACTTCCGAAGCTTTTTTAAGTTTTTCTTGGTTCAAGTGGCGGACATAATCCAAAGCTTGAGGCAGTAAGTGCTCTGGTAGGCTGTCTATTAACCTGTTTATTTCTGCTCTTATCTCCGATGAACTCATATTGTAAAATATTTTTCACAAACTATACTGCTACAGCACCCTTAATATGTGGCCACGGGTCATAATTCTCCAATTCAAAATCCTCAAATTTAAAATTGAAAATATCTTTTACAGCCGGGTTGATCTTCATGGTTGGCAGCGGGCGTGGTTCGCGGCTCAATTGCAGTTTTGTTTGTTCCAGGTGATTGTTGTATAAATGCGCGTCGCCAAAGGTGTGTACAAAATCGCCAACCTCAAGATCGCATACTTGTGCCACCATCATGGTCAACAAAGCATACGATGCGATGTTAAACGGTACGCCTAAAAATATATCAGCACTGCGTTGGTATAACTGGCAGGATAGTTTACCATCGGCCACATAAAACTGGAATAGCATGTGGCATGGCGGCAAAGCCATCTGGTTAACATCGGCCACGTTCCATGCAGAAACAATAATGCGGCGAGAATCAGGATTGTTTTTGATTTGGTTGATGATTTGGCTGATCTGGTCAATATGTCCGCCATCAGGCGTAGGCCATGAGCGCCATTGGTAACCGTACACCGGGCCGAGGTTGCCGTTCTCATCCGCCCACTCATCCCAAATGCGCACGCCGTTCTCTTTTAAGTAGGCAATGTTGGTATCGCCCTGCAAAAACCAGATCAGCTCATGGATGATTGATTTTAAGTGCAGCTTTTTGGTAGTGACCAGCGGGAAGCCTTCCTGCAAGTTAAAACGCATCTGGTAACCAAATACGCTAATGGTGCCTGTGCCGGTACGGTCATGTTTCTGAGTGCCGGTTTCCATTACATGGCGCATGAGGTCAAGATACTGTTTCATTTTTTTTAATTAGTGCCCCGATAGCTATCGGGGGAGTGTGTAATGGAATGAGCGAATGTTTTAATTCATTTCCAACTGCAAATAAAATTAATCTATTTTTGGTATCCTACGGATGTGTATAAATACCTGCCGTTGTTAACTTTTATTTATGATCAATTTCCCTAACGCAAAAATAAACATTGGGCTAAACATTACTGAACGCCGGTCTGACGGTTACCATAACCTCGAAACTATTTTCTACCCGGTAAATATCAAAGACGCGTTAGAGGTTATTGAGGCCCGTGAATTAAGTTTTGAATCATCAGGTTTGGAGATCCCCGGCAGGGTAGAAGATAACCTTTGCATTAAGGGCTATCATTTGCTAAAAAAAGATTTCGACCTGCCACCGGTAAAAATTCATCTGCATAAAAATATTCCTATCGGCGCTGGCTTGGGTGGTGGGTCGGCGGACGCCGCTTTTTTTATCAGGCTGATGAATGATAAATTTGAGCTGAATCTTTCCGTCGATCAGCAATTGAACTACGCACGTAAACTGGGTGCCGACTGCGGTTTCTTCATCGAGAATAAACCGGTGTTCGCTTTTGAAAAGGGTGATGAGTTTGAAATGATAAAATTAGACCTCTCAGGCTACGAAATTGTTTTAATGATGCCAGATGTCCATATCTCTACTTCCGAAGCCTATGGCGGCGTTAACCCAGCCCCTGTAAGGCATTCTTTATTCGATTTGATAGTTGAACCTATCCAGGAGTGGAAAAATTTCATCAAAAACGACTTCGAAGCCAATATATTCAAGAACCACGTGGAGATAAGAGGAGTGAAGGCTGCCTTGTACGAAGCGGGCGCTATATACGCCAGCATGAGCGGGAGCGGAGCCTCGGTGTTTGGTATCTTTGAGAAGACACCCGATCTGTCCGCGTTAGAGCAGGATAACCAGGTGTTCTATAATATCTAAGAACTTTCTTTAAGGGTGACTGATGTAATCGCGATCCTCGTCACTTAGTGTATCGGGTTTGGTGCCGTCATAATCGCCGTCATTGAATCCGCCACCCAGGGTTTTTACTTTTTTTGGACGGCCCACCATTACCCCTAAGATAAAAGCTACTACTGAGAAGCCTGCCAGGGCTGCCAGTTTTGAAATGCGGAACGTGCCAAATAAAATGGTGAATGTTACCGGCTCTGTATTTTGCATCAGCACGATGGTGAATAACACCGTGATTAAAATGATGATCATTGTTTTAATACGCATAAATTTTTTGAGGTTTTCAGTTTTAGCCAATATCCGATTTTTATGGATGGAATAAAAATTCATTTTCAGGCCGGAAGAGCAGAGGTGTTAAATCAACAAAATGTAAAAACCAAAAACATGGAGGGTTTGACCCTTTTTTGAAAATTGGAGATCTGCCAATTTTCTTCCTCGTTTTTTTTGACACTATAAAATATTGGGATGTTCGTCACCTGAAAAATTTCCACTTCCAAATAGTGTTTTTATCGACCGTTTTTTGGTTGATTTTTTATCGCTGTTCTAATGTCTTGTTTTTTCTGTTTTTATAATTTTACTATTTGAGTACACTAAGGTATGTGTTTTTATGGTGAAAAACCAAATGTAACTTATTTGTTCATATAATTGTATTTAATATACTGATTACTAAATATTTATTTATTAAAAAATTACCTAATAAATCTATTTACTAATGTATTTAGTATTTAATATTATTAAAAATTCAAATTATGTTTAATTTTTTGTTTTTATAAATCTTATAAGTAGTTGATTTATATTAATATATGAATTTTTATATATTAATAGTATTTGAGTTTTATTTAACTAAAATTGACTGATTTTTACCTCATTTATTGCTTGTAGATATTATTAGTAAAATATCATGTTTCAGTACACAAATAATCTCCTGAAATTTGCCCTGTAATTGATCGTTTTTTGAAAAATGTATGCGAGTGTGGTGAACTGGCAGCATGCCTTAGAATGGCTTACAATGCGTTTAATGCCATGTCTATATTGTCCCCTACCCCTGGTGATAGGCAGAATGCAGGCATCTTAATAATAGTTTCAGGAAGGAAATTAACGGCTTTTACGCTTCTGGATTTGCGTTTTAGCGACAGGAAACAGGAAGATGGTAGACAGGATTATTAATGCGCCTACCCAGAAACCGGTAGTCATTTTATTCATATCGCCAAAAAAAAGGAACGACATCAGGATGCCATATACCGGCTCGAGATTGGTAATTAGCGCCACCCTGAAAGCTGAAAGTTCACGCATTACAGACACCCCGGCCACGTAAGCCAGCGATGTGCAGATGGTGCCTAACAATACTAAATAACCAATATCTGATGGTTTTAATAGCATGTGCTGATCGAACCCGCCAGTGAAAACCAAATACAGCGTAGCCCAAAAAAAAGCGCCTATTAACTCAAAAAATGATATTACCGCGGGCTCTGTATGTTGTACCTGTTTAGAGTTAATGATAGAAAAAAGACTGGCAAATAAAGCACTTACCAGGCCTGCTATGATACCCTTAGTGTAATGAGTTTCGAATTTGAAGATCAGTATTATGCCCGTTATAATTAATAATCCGGCAATTATTTCGAGTTTTGAGATGCGTTTTTTGTTGATCAACGGCTCTAAAACTGCCGTAAATAAGGTCATTGACGAGAGGCAAACCAGTGTTACCGGCACAGTAGAAAGCTTGATGGAAGCGAAGAAAAGTATCCAATGGCCGCCTACCAAAGCGCCTGTAAAGAACAGTTTCAGGAAGGTTTTACGGCTGATTTTGTAGGCTGTTTTGTTGAATTTAAAGTACAAAAACAACGAAATTAACGCAATTAACACACGATACCACACCAATTGCACAGCCGAAATGCTGATTAAAGCACCTAAAATGCTTGTAAAACCCCAAATAAACACCGTAAAATGCAGTATTAAAAGGTTCTTATTAAGCTCAGAATTTTTAGCAATAGCCATTACTTAGGCGCTTTGTACAACAAATAACACCCTAATATACCAAATAAAAAGTTAGGTAAACCGGCGGCAATTAGCGGCGGCAGCCCACTTTTTATGGCAAATACCAGGGCAAATTTATCGACAACAATGTAGGCAAAACATAGAAATAAGCCTATGCCAAGGGGTAATCCAATGCCCCCGCGAACCTTGCGCGAGGAGATAGAAACCCCTATTAAAGTGAGCACAAACGAGGCGAATGGGTACAGAAAACGTCGCCATTTTTCGTATTGCATATCCCTCAAATTACCTGCTCCGCGGATCTTTTCTTTGGTGATATTCTTGTTCAGATCGCGTAATGACATGGCCGAATAGACGTTATCATGCGCTTCAAAATCGGATGGATAGAGGTCCAGGACAGTGTCTTTTAGGGGAACATTGTAGCGCATTGTCTCCCGTAATCCGTTTACATAACGTACTGTATAATCCTTAACAGACCACTTTCTTTTTAAAGAATCGTAGGTAATTGTGGGGGCTGTTAGCTTCTCGCGCAGTTTGTCACCATCAAACTTTTCCATTACAAATTGAAAGCCTGTATGTGAAATGGCATCGTACGATTCTACATATACATAGGTATGAGCATCCAACTTCAGGTGTACCTCGTTTTTCTGCTGATCGCCGTTAAAACCATGTGTATTCTCGAAATCAACCTTTAACTTGTTGGTAAAGGGGATGAGGTAGAGGTTGGCGAATAAGGATATCACAAATATCAGCGTAGCGGATACAAAATAGGGGCGCAGAAACCTGTTGAAACTGGCCTTGCCACTTAGTATAGGCACAATTTCTGTCTGGTTGGCCATCTTGGCGGTAAAGAATATTACCGCTAAAAAGTTAATTAAAGGCGACAGTAAATTGATATAAAAAGGAATGAAACCGGCGTAATATTTAAAGGCGATCTCGAACACTGTTGCATGGTGCGTCAGGAAATTATCCAGGTGTTCTGAGATATCAAAAACTACCGATATGACGATAAAAATACCCAGTGTAAACACAAACGTGCCCAGGTATTTCTTGATGATATACCAGTCAATTATCTTTAAATATCCGTCTAAAAGTCGCTTCATTTATAGTCTTTGCCCCAGGCGGTCAACCATTGTTTTTTTCCAGTTATAAAACTCGCCTGTTATGATCTTTTTGCGCGCCTCTTTAACCAGCCACAGGTAAAAATGCAGGTTATGCAGGGTGGCTATCTGTGCGCCCAGCATCTCGCCGCTATGTATCAAATGCCTTAAATAGGCCTTGCTATAATTCTTGTCTGCAAACAGGTCGCTATCAGCTTCGATAGGCGAAAAATCTGCTTTCCACTTCTCGTTTTTAATGTTAATAACGCCGTTTTTGGTAAATAACATACCATTGCGGGCATTACGGGTTGGCATTACGCAATCAAACATATCTATACCTAAAGCAATGTTCTCTAACAGGTTTATTGGCGTACCTACGCCCATTAGATAACGTGGTTTTTGCTCCGGTAATATATTACAGACAATTTCTGTCATGGCATACATTTCTTCGGCGGGTTCGCCTACAGAAAGTCCGCCTATGGCGTTGCCTTCACGCTCCAAAGAAGCAATCACTTCGGCCGATCGTACTCTTAAATCTTTATAAACAGAACCCTGTACAATAGGAAATAAAGTTTGATCGTACCCATATTTTGGTTCGGTACTATCAAAACGGTCGCAGCAGCGTTTTAGCCAGCGATGCGTCATTTCGATAGATCTTTTGGCGTAATTATAGTCGCAAGGGTAGGGTGTACATTCGTCAAACGCCATAATAATATCGGCACCAATTACGCGCTGAATATCCATCACATTCTCTGGCGTGAACAAATGTTTTGAGCCATCAATATGTGAGCGGAACGTTACCCCTTCTTCCTTTATCTTACGTACTTCGCTTAAACTGTATACCTGGTAGCCGCCGCTATCGGTTAAAATAGGGCCTTCCCAGCCGTTAAATTTATGCAGTCCGCCGGCACCTTCCAATACATCCAGTCCCGGCCTTAAGTATAAATGGTAGGTGTTACCCAGTATGATCTGGGCCTCAATATCGTTCTTTAATTCATGCTGATGAACAGCTTTTACAGTACCTGCTGTACCAACAGGCATAAAAATAGGCGTTTCTATAACCCCGTGATCTGTAGTGATCTGGCCCGCACGGGCTTTGGATAGCGGATCTTGTGCTGTTAAGTTAAATTTCATTTTTGCAGCGGCAAAGATAGTAATTAGAGATTGGTTGTTGAAGATTGGTGATTAGTTAATTAGAGATTAGTTTTGGTTCGTTTCAGCGGTGCGCCTTTGCGCCTTTGTTGGTGTTACCAACAAGGGCGCAACCACTACGATTAGAGTCGATAGATTAATTGATTTTGTACACTTAGACCCTCAATAGGGATAATCACTGTTTAGTTCAATCTTTCCAATATCTTAGGTAATTCATCCCGGTCATTTTTTATCATATCGGATTTATAGATTATTTTTCCTTCCCGGTCTATTAATACCAGCGCAGGGATAGCATCTACCTCATAAAGTTTGCTCATATCATTATTCTGGTCATGAAATTGCAGCCAGTTCATGTTTCCTTTTTTTACACCCTCAGTTAATTTTTTGAGATCAGTGTCTTTACTAATACCAATTATTACCAACTTATCAGCCGGGTATTTTTTACGTATATCCTTTATAAAGGGCATTTCAACCATACAGGGCGCGCACCAGGTGGCCCAAAAATCAAGCAGTATGTATTTACCTTTTATCTCATTCAAGCTAAACTTTTTTCCATCAATAGTTATAAAACTAAAGGGTGGTGCAAGCTCATTAACTTTTAACGGATATATTCTTTTTTCAAAGGCCTTGATCAGTTCCTTTCCCTCTATGCTTGCAGTGTATTTAGCAGGAAAGACCGCTTTAAAAAAGGCTAATTGCTTTTTCAAAAAAGCGGTATCGTTTCTTAAAATGCTGTTGGGTTGCGCTACCTGGTATGTAAAATGCCAAAACGAAAAGTAATCATCAGGATGATCTTTGTAGAACAACATAGCTCTGTTTAAATACGGTTTATAAAGTTCCCCGAGTTGGCTAAGTGAATCATTTCTTATCATATCCTTATTCCGCTTTAAAAAATCATTAAATGCTTTATTGCTTTCGGCCATAACAGGAGCATTTAAAAAAACAGTCATCTTAGCCCAGGATCTATTAGCTATGGTATCAAAAATTGGAGTAGCATTTTTAATGGCGACATATGGCAATTTACCATCATCATTTTGCTTGTAGCCCAGGCTGATTAATGCTGGTTTTTCAGTTAAAAAAACGTCATTGTTATAATATTTTTTTGCAGTGTCTGTATAATTGATATTAAACGATACCAACTGCCCATAGTATTTACCTTTTAATACCAGCACTTTTTTACTGTCGAAGGTGTCGGGCAGGGCAATAATATTTTTGCCATCGTAATAATTAAAACGGATATTTTTTGAGATAATGTCGCTGCTTATCTTAACTGTTACGTTAAAGTTTTTTTGCGCTGATGCTATATTTATAAGGAGCATGGCTACAAGGGATGAGAAAATTGTTTTTGACATGGCTAAGGCAATTGGTTATACAAGTATAGTACTCCGATCAGTTACTGTAATATCTTTAACATTTATTAACATCATTACGTATCAAAACCGAACAGTTTTTTGTATCAAAAGCGAACAAAAAAGTATTTACCAGTTATGTAAGGGGCTTTAAATCAATTTAATATATATTCGGTATTCTATTGGTGCAATGCTTTAATTGAAAGTGTTACCATATTTAACGCGTTATAGATATATCATGATCTGGAATCTCTTTAAAATAGCCTACCGTAATCTTTGGAACCATAAGTTTTATACGGCTATTAATGTGTTTGGATTGGCATTAAGCATTGGTTGCAGTATTATATTGTTTCAGTTCATTACTTACCATTCGAGTTTTGATAGGTATCATCATGATGCGAAACAGATATACCGTGTGGTGCATAAGTTGACCTTTAATGATGGTGTGCCGATGTTTGACCAGGGCGCTCCATTGGCTTTGGCGCGCGATCTGAAAGCTAATGATCCGCATATAAAAGATATAGGCATACTGTTACGTATACACGATATTAATGTAGCTATTCCGCAAAGCGATAAAGCCGGCAAAAAAATGTTCGCAGAGCATGAGAATATTGGCATAGCCGACGGCCATTTTTTTAACCTGTTTGATTATCAGTGGGAGCAAGGCGATAAGAATGTAGCCCTTACCCAACCTAATACGGTTGTTTTAAGCCATGGTCTGGCTCAAAAATATTTCGGTAGCCAGGATGTTTTAGGGAGGGTCATAACTGTTGACAATAAAAATAGCTTTACGGTTACCGGTGTGGTAAAAGATCACCCTGCAAACACAGATATTAAGTCTGATCTGTTTTTGTCGCTATCAACATTAAAAGGTTTATACCCGGATCTGTCTAAAGAAATGAAATCTGATTGGGGCTTTATTAATAGTACAAATTCTGTTTTCCTGGAACTACAAGAAGGGGTTGACCCAAAAGTAATTGAGCGTAATATAGCCCGACTAAACATTAAAGCACAGGGTGCCGATATGGCAAAGCCCTACCATTTTATGCTGCTTCCCCTAAGCGAAATGCACTTTGACGAACGATTTGCTGGCGTTATACAGCATTGGTTATTAACTACGCTGGCAATTATTGGCTTGTTGTTGATTATTATAGCCTGTGTTAATTTTATCAATATGGCTACCGTCCAAAGCTTTAAGCGCGCTAAAGAAATAGGTACGCGTAAGGTATTGGGTAGTTCGCCGGGGGCTATTTTCGCGCAGTTTATTTCTGAAACCGCTTATATAGTAGTGTTTGCTGTGCTAATGGCATTTGCTATGGCTTATGTAATGGCACCTGTTTTAAATGATTGGCTGCAAACGCAGATCAGCTTTAATATTTTTGCAGATTACCGCCTTTTAGCTTTTATGGTGTCAATTTTAGTTGTGATCACTTTCGCGGCTGGCTCATACCCTGCTATGATATTAAGCAGGTTCAAACCTGTTAATGCTTTAAAAAATCAGCTTGGTGGACATATACAGACCGGTGCTTTTACCCGTAAAGGGTTGATTGTTATTCAAAATGTAATAGCGCAAGTATTGATCATTAGTACCATATTAATAACTATGCAGGTTAAATATCTTAAAACCGCCGATCTTGGTATTGATAAAGAGACTGTACTAATGGTGCCGATACCTAACAACGAGCAAACCAAAACCGATTATTTACGCAACCAGTTATTGGCCGACCGAAACATAAAAGATGTTTCCTTTTGTCACAATGCTCCAGTCTCAGATAATGGTAATGGCGGCTCAATTAAATACAATGCACGAGACTGGGAGAAATTTGCCGGTTGGACATTAGTGGGCGATGCGGATTATGTCAAAACATTCGGTATACGCTTAGTTGCAGGGCGCAATGTGACCGAAAACGACAACGCTCGCGAGTTCCTTATTAATGAAGTGCTGATGCGCATGTTGGGCGTTAAAAACCCGCAGCAAATAATAGGCAAACAATTTACCTCGGGCGATCTGTCGAAGGAGGCGGGAACAATTGTAGGGGTGGTGAAAGACTTTCATGCCAAATCATTATCTGTTCCGATTGGTCCTGAGTATATCACAACTTTTAGAAAGCGGTATACTTATGCTGCAGTAAAGATCAATTCGGGTGATCTGACAACTGTTATTAATCACATAAAAAAACAATGGCAAGCAGTTTATCCTGATAACGTATTTGAATATCGTTTCCTTGACCAGCAAATAGCCGATTTTTATCAGAAAGAAGTATTGATAAACAGGTTGATCACCTCCAGCGCCATCATAGCTATATCTATTAGTTGCCTTGGTTTGTTAGGGCTGATATCGCTACTTACTTTACAACGTACCAAAGAGATAGGCATCCGTAAAGTTCTTGGCGCTTCTGTAGCTAGTATAACCGGCTTGCTTTCTGCTGATTTTCTGAAACTGGTATTGCTGGCTGTAGTTATAGCTACACCTATTGCCTGGTTAGCCATGAATAAATATCTGCAAAATTTTGCTTATCGTATAGATATTAGTTGGTGGGTATTTGTATTGACCGCGTTTATTGCCTTGCTTATCGCTTTTATTACGGTGAGTTTTCAATCTGTTAAAGCCGCGATGGCCAACCCGGTAGAGAGTTTAAGATCTGGGGAGTAGTTACCCTGTTAGTATATTAATAATAGTGATGTTTTTATGATCAAAAATTTCTTCAAAATAGCTTATCGCAGCATGCTGTGCAATAAAGGGTTCTCTGCCATAAATATTACCGGCCTTGCCATAGGTATGGCTGCGGCGGTACTAATTATTTTATGGATACAGAATGAGGTAAACTTTGATGGTTTTCATGTAAATAAAGATCGTATTTACCAGGTATGGAGCCGTGCTACTTACAACGGCGAAACAGGCACTTCAAACCACGTGTCGGCACCGCTTGCCCGTGTGATAGAAAAAGATGTGCCGGAGGTTGAGCGTGCTGTTAGGGCCAAGCGTATCAATAGCTTACTTTTTTCGGTAGGCGAAAAGAAGCTGACTATATCCGGCGGATTGGTGGATACCGGTTTCCTGCAAATGTTTACCTACCCGATGCTGAAAGGCGACCCGAAAACGGCGCTGAATGATATGCATTCGATAGTACTTACGCAGAAAACTGCCCAGGCTTTATTTGGTGATGAAGACCCGATGGGCAAGACTGTGAGGGTTGAAAACAGGGACAATTTTATGGTTACCGGGGTGATAACAAACCCGCCGTTTAACACCAAATTTTTTTATGATTACTTAATACCATGGTCTTATATAAAGGTTGATAAAGCGCAGGACCTGGGCTGGAACGACAATAGCGATCCCATTTTTGTCATGCTTAAAAAGAATGCCGGCTTTACAGCGGCATCGGCCAAAATAAAGTTGATAAAGCAGCAATACAGTGATGAGGCAAAAAAGATGCATTGGGAATATTTTCTGTACCCGATGGAGCGCTGGCGGTTGCATTCGAGCTTTACCAATGGCGTGGAAGACGGCAACGGACGCAGCAAAACCGTTAATTTATTTGGCGTGATTGCAGCATTTATACTGCTTATAGCCTGTATAAATTTCATGAATTTAAGCACTGCCCGCAGCGAAAAACGCGCCAAAGAAGTGGGTATACGCAAGGTAGTTGGGGCCAGAAAAACATCGCTAATAAGCCAGTTTATAGGCGAATCTATTTTTATGGCTTTGCTGGCGGGTATGATAGCGGTTGTTATCGTACTGATCAGTCTGCCGGCTTATAACAGGTTTACAGAGAATGAATTATCTATAAATTTTGGCAACGTATATACCTGGGTGTCGTTTTTTGGATTCATATTATTTACAGGCGTTTTAGCGGGTAGTTATCCGGCATTTTTCCTGTCATCTTTCCAACCGATTATGGTTTTAAAAGGGACATTTAAAAAGATCAACGCTTTGGTTACGCCGCGTAAAGCGCTGGTTGTGGTGCAATTTACTTTTGCTATTGTGCTCATTATCTGTACCATCATCATCAAACAACAAATTGACTACGCACGAGACAGAGAGACCGGTTATAACCGCGATAACCTGGTTTATCATTTCATGACCGGCGATATCCCGAAGAATTATACTTTAATAAAAAACGAGTTATTATCCTCTGGTATAGCAACATCAGTTACTAAAACCAACTCGCCACTTACCGAGCGCTGGAGCGATGGCTGGGGCCAAATGTGGGAAGGAAAGGACCCTAATGACCGGACATCTTTTGACCGTTACCTGGCTGATGAAGGCCTGGGTAAAACTGCAGGGCTACAATTTATAAAGGGCCGCGACCTTGATCTGAAGCAATTTCCAACTGATTCAAGTGGCTTGATTATTAACGAATCGGCACTGAAAATCATGAAATTTAAAGACCCTATCGGTAAAAAAGTGAGTGATCTGGGTGTCGACTGGCACATTGTAGGAGTAATAAAAGATTTTATTTTAACCAGTCCGTACGAGCCAACCCGCCCTATATTAATATGTGGCGCAAAGAGTAGTTTTATGACTTTTAATACCATCCAGATGAAATTTAACGGCAAAAATTCAACAGCCCAGAATCTGAAAATGGCGGCGGTGATCTTCAAAAAATATAATCCGCAGTACCCTTTTGATTTTAAGTTTGTGGACGAAGAATATGCCAAAAAGTTTGAAGATGAGCAGCGCCTGGGTACTATGGCTGCCCTGTTTGCTGGCTTAGCAATCTTTATTTCATGCCTTGGTTTATTTGGATTAGCCGCTTATATGGCCGAAAACCGCGTAAAAGAAATAGGTATTCGCAAGGTGTTAGGCGCTTCGGTTACGCGTATTACCACACTATTGTCTAAAGAACTTATCACACTGGTTGTTATATCATTTATAATAGCAACCCCGGTAGCGTATTGGGGTATGAGCAAATGGCTGATGGATTACTCTTATCGTGTAAACATTAGCTGGTGGGTGTTTGCCTTAGCTGGTGTTTTATCCATACTGATAGCATTATTGACGGTAAGTTACCAGTCGGTAAAAGCTGCGTTGGCCAACCCGGTAAAGAACCTGCGGTCAGAGTGATACAAAGATTAGTTATTGAAGATTAAAGATTGGTAAAAGACACTGTCAACCAATCTTTAATACTAATAACTAATCTCTAATTAACTAATCACAATTTCCCTTTTTTTTACCAAATTTGCGCCTTATTTAATTAGGTGTTGGAAACGTATATTCAGGTTACTTTATTTGTGCTTTTTCTGCTGGTGTTTATCATCCAGTTATATTACCTGATCAGTAACCACAGATCGCTGTCGACCTATGTGGTGACTGATGAGCTGCCCGAAGCGAAGCTTCCAATTTCGGTAGTGATAAGCGCGCGTAATGAAGCACGTAACCTGCACATAAATTTACCGGATATTTTGCAGCAAAATTATCCTGATTTTGAAGTGGTGGTGGTAAATGATTGTTCTTTTGATTCGTCAGACGTGGTGCTGGAGGTATTAAAAGAGACTTATCCGCACCTGAAAATAGTAACCATTACAGAACACGAACGATTTAAGACCGGCAAAAAATTCGCGCTCACCTTAGGTATAAAAGCGGCAAAGAATGAACATTTGATATTTACTGATGCCGATTGTAAGGTAGCATCGCCTAACTGGATAGCCCGTATGGCCGGCCATTTTACAGCCGATGTACAATTAGTGCTGGGCTATTCGCCTTACCAAAAGACAAAGAATTTGCTGAATGGCCTAATCCGTTTTGAGACAGTAAAGACGGCTATCAATTACCTGTCGGCAGCTTTAAACGGCGACGCTTACATTGGTATAGGACGTAACCTGGCTTATACCAAAACGCTGTTCTTTGCCAACAAAGGCTTCGCGGCCCACATGCATGTACTATCAGGTGATGACGATCTGTTTGTAAATCAAAATGCAACCCCTACCAATACTGCCATAGAGATACATCCTGATACCTTTATGTATACGGATGCAAAAACCAGTTTCGGCGCTTTATATCGCCAAAAAAAGCGCCATATGGGGGTTGGTAAGTTGTACCGCAGCAGGCATAGACGGATGCTGACTTTAGACGCGTTGAGCGGCCTGGTATTTTACTTCTTATTTATTTGGTGCCTGGTGGGATATTTTGAACCGTTACTGGCATTGGGGCTGTTTGCTTTCAGGTGGTTATTGCAAATATTGATCTACCGCAAAACATTTATTAAATTAAATGCAGTATCGCAGTTATGGTATCTGCCTTTTCTTGATTTTGTTTACTATATTTATATTAATTTTTTTGGACTTATCGGAACCTTTGCCAAAACCACTCAATGGAAATAAATTCCAACTTTACCGAGAATGCAAAAAATGATTTCCACCTGGTAGTTAAAGCCAGAGGGGGAAATCAGAAAGCCTACGCCGACTTGATGCAACGCTATAAAGATTCCATATACTTTATGGTGTTAAAGATGGTGAACAACAAAGAGGACGCAATGGACCTTACAGTTGAGACTTTTGCTAAGGCATTTGAAAAGCTGGACAAATACCAGCCCGACTACGCGTTCAGTACCTGGTTATTCAGGGTGGCTACCAATAATTGTATTGATTTTATTCGTAAGAAAAAGCTCAATACTACCTCTATACATGGCATGACCAATGAGGATGGCGAAGACCAGCAACTGCAAATTAAGGCCGATGTTTTAAACCCGGAAGAAACATCCATCAAAAAACAACAAACCGAAGAACTTAAAATACTGATACAAAGTTTGCCGCCGCGGTACCGTAATTTAATTACACTGCGCTATTTTGATGAACTATCGTACGAAGAGATTGCCCAGCAACTTGACCTGCCTTTAGGCACCGTTAAAGCGCAATTATTCAGGGCGAGGTATTTGTTAGGTAATATTCTAAATCGTTTTAATAGGGATGACATCTGATCAGCTTTTTACTTACTTTCCCAATCTTACCGCACAACAACAGCAGCAGTTTGAACAATTGCCCGCCTTGTACGAGCATTGGAACAACCAGATCAACGTAATATCCCGTAAAGATATTGACCAGTTGTTTGAGCGCCATGTACTGCATTCTTTAGGTATTGCAAAAATCATGAATTTTTTACCCGGCGAGAGCGTGCTTGATGTAGGTACAGGCGGTGGTTTCCCCGGTATACCTTTAGCTATTTTATTTCCGGATACGCAGTTTTACCTGGTTGATTCTATCGGCAAAAAAATAAAAGTGGTGCAGGAAGTTACCAAAGCCCTGGGGCTAAAAAATGTACGTGCAGAACACTTGCGTGCCGAGCAGGTGAATGAAAAATTTGATTTCATCGTATCGCGCGCGGTAACCCGTTTGGGCGAATTTTATCCGTGGATAAAAGGAAAATTTACGCGTACAACCAACAATACACTACCCAGCGGTATCCTGTACCTGAAAGGCGGCGACCTTGCAGACGAGATCAAAGAATCGGGCCTTAAGGTTACCCAATATTACCTGAAAGATCATTTCGCCGAAGAGTTTTTTGAAACCAAGCAGGTGATTTATGTGAAGGGGTAGTTCCCTTTGTGTGTCATTGCGAGGAGGAATGACGAAGCAATCGCGAACTATTATACGTGTTGCATCCTTGCGATTGCCACGCTACGCTCGCAATGACAAATTTATTTTTTAGCCAGTGTATATTCTCCCCAAAAATCGGTTGTAGCCAGCGTGCTAATTGTTACAGGAGGCGGAGGCGGTGGTGTGCTGCTCGTTATAACCAGCGGCCTATGTATTGGTACTTCATTTATTTTAATACGATAGCTAAAAGCATCTTTGCCATTATTTGGCAACTTTAAATATACAATGGGTAAAGCCAATTCATAAGTATAACTCATTTTGTTATCAAATAATGCAGCAGTTTTTATCCCATCACTATTATAAATAGAGATAGACGGATCGATAATAGTTTCAACTCCGGTAACAGCAATTAGCTTTTCCTTGGTCTGAAATAATTCATTCAGATCATCAACTTTAATAGTGCCATTTTTGGTTTTCTCGTACTCATTACTTTTGCTCGAAAATTTATTTGCAACAACAAACATATCTGTCCCTTCAAGTACAGGGTAAGTAATTGATACGTTGTTTTTATCTTTTTTATTTACCTCGGAGTTTACAATGAATGTAATACCCCCTCTTAAAATTTTGTCAACTATATTTCTGTATTTTGCTTTTACTGTCAGGTAAAGGTTGGTATCATCATTTGATATCGTATAGAAAACATCAACAGCGTTGTTGTATGCCTGGAATTTATCACTCCACTCTGTCGCCAGGCCATCAATTTTTATATCAGACGGCGCACGTAAACTTTGCTTTTGTTTACCGGGGAGTTTTTGCGCATTTACATTGATGATAAACAAAAATGTAAATGCAGCATAAGCGATAAATATTTTCATGGCAAGGCTATAATGGTTGCATAAAAATACAACTTAGATACACCTTATCCAATAGCATATTACTTCTCTGATTTTGATGTAGCCGGTGGTGGTGCAGGTGCTTTCTTTTTCTTAAAAAGATTTAACGGATTTGGTGGCGGCGGTGGTGCTTGTGGTTCGGCCGGTTTTACTTCTGCATCATTATCTTTTTTAGGAGCCGCGTCTTTTTTAGGTTCAACTTCTTTTTTGTCGATGTCTTTTTTCTTTTTAAACGGATTGATCTTCTTTAATAACTCTCCGGGTGGCGGTGGTGGGGTAGGCGGTCCCTGTGGCGGTGGCGTTTGTGCTAAAACATTGGGCGAGTAACTCACCGCCCCAAAACTTAATACACCCACCAGTAAAAGCTTCGCGGTAGATTTTTTAAGGAATGTTCTCTTAGTTAACTGCATATCTGTTCAGATTAAAATGAAAGTATAAATATAACAGGGTTTACTGATTTTGGTTTGCAAAAAAGGCGGGCTATTAGCTTGCCCGCCTTTAAAATGTTAACAGATGTTGGTTATTGTCTTTTTGTGTATCCCCGTATTACTACTTCGTTAAGCTGAAGGCTTCCAAGAGGGCTAACTGTTATATCTATATTATTGGGATTATAAATTAAAGCATCTGGGTTAGAAGCCTTGGGTGATGCTCCAGTTGTAGGCTGTGATCCAATATTGTTACCATTATCGTCATTAAGTGTATAAGAAATTGGTATAATATATTGTACGCCGGGTTTTAACATGCCAAGCTCTGTACAGGCCTTTAATGATCTTAATACTTCGGCACCCATTAACTCTGATGGCGTTCTAACCACTTTTGCGTATTGCAAGTTATGGTTATCATCAACAGCAAATAGTGTGATAACGCGGCCTGCAGTACCTTGTTGTCTGTCTGCAGACGGATATTTGACATTTCTGGAAAAGTATCTCCCAATTTTTTCCCAGTCTGGTTTTGCTACGGTATCTGTCTTTACAATTGATGACGATGTTCCCTCTTTTTTATAACCTTTTATAATAAGATCATTCTGATCATTTTGGCTTAGAAGCGGACCGGAGTTTTCTTTTACAATAGCGAAAAAAACGGGAAGACTATAGCTACCAGCTGTCATACCCGCTGGCGAATAGCGTTGCAGTGCTTTGACGATCTCTATTTGGAAAGGGTTTGTGACGTTAGTCGCATTATCACCTATTTTTAATTTATTTCCACCAATTATTGCCCCTTTTACTATTTTAATACCTGTTATTTTATTGTTAGCAACACTAAATGCTATACGAGCACGCAACTGTATATTGTTGTCTAAAGAGCCTTTAGGATAGTTGATATTATCACCCAAGTATTTAAGTAAATCCTTAGGTATTGTTAAATCCTTAGCAGGCCTTACAATTGGCGGCGGAAATGTAACCTTAACTTCGCCTGGTTTAGGGCGAACAATCACCAGGTTAACATCATATTTGTTGCCATCAAGTACCTTTTCATCACCAGGTCCTTTTTCCGAGAAATAGTTAAGCATAAAGGTATGGATGCCCGGTTTGGCTGTAACAACACCGTCAAAGCTTTCAAACGCTGCTTTGGCAATAGCATCATACCCATTACCTGCAGGTTTAAATATTTTTATATCCGAAATTTTACGGTCTGCACCCACATTAAATGAAACACCCACAAAAGAGTTTTTTTCATCGCGAAGCGCATCAGTATAATTAACGTTATGCTGAATATGGCCCATTAGCCTGCCAAAGCCGGGTTTGAAAACGCTTGGTGGTGGTAACTTACCTTTACTATCCTGAGTACGCGGAAAATTGATATGAGCGGTTTCCGGCAGGTTGCCTTTCTCAATTTTTACGGCGGCGGTTTTGCCATGCAATACCAGTACGCCGTTTGCGGCATCTTTGCCCCAGGTATTAATAGCGTAAGTATTATCCGCATTGTATTGGGTGGTGGAGTCGGCGCTGATGATAACGCTGAAATCTTTTTTTAACTGATCTAATTTATAGTGTTTGCCATTGGCTATCAACAAAGGCAGACCTTGGCTTGTAGCAGGATCATTAAAGCCTATTACAGTATTTACTTTGGTGATTTTAAGTACAACACCGCCATTTTTATCTTCGTAGGCTAAGTTTGGTAACTTAAAATCATCCTGCATTATGGATGTGGCCGGGTCAAGATCAACCCAACCATAAGTTTTGCTGAACGCCAGCGTAGAGGTGCATAATAACCCTGCGCAAATAGGCACAGTCACCAGGTATTTAAGCCTTGCCAAACTACCCGAACGTTGTTGATGTAACATAATAATTCTCTTTTTAAGCAGATTATAATTAAAGAATGAATGTGTAATAGACGAGCCACCTGTGCCATAAGCGTTATTAACTAAAAAGGTAGAATAGGTTAGGGCATCGGTTTCATGAGCGGCAGTTTGCTCATCGGCTATATATTCATGTACGGTTTTCAAGCTGTTTTGCAACAGGTATACAAAAGGGTTAAACCAACTTACCACCTTCAATAACTCCAGGAAAACAATATCGAACGAATGTTTTTGGCGGATATGCACCAGTTCATGCCTTACAATGGTATTGGCACCGGGTGCATTAGTACCTATGAACAGGTAATTAAAGAACGAAAAAGCAACACCGCTTTCGGGTAGGTAAACCACTTTGTATTTAAGATGATCTACCGTTTGGGCGTTGCGCATCAGCTTAAATAAATTAAATAGCTTAACCATCAGCAGTACAAATACAAAGCACGCGCCCAACAGATAAACGTACACCAGGTAGTCCTGTAATGTTAAATGATGCTCAACAATAACCGGTTCTGTATTGATATTGTCGGTAATGGGCAATGGTTCTGTATACTCAGGTATGGCGTAATTGATAGTGGTATTTACCACAGCTTCAACAGGTTTTAACACCCCGATCTGTAAAACAGGTAATACAAAGGCTGCCATACAGCTAAAAAGCAGGTATGCCCGGTTTAGCTGGTAGTGGGTCTCTTTACTTAGCAATAAACAGTAGGCCAGGTAAAATACTCCCAGGTATAGGTTGGCTTCTGCGAGATAATATAACAGGTTCATGATCTCTTTTATTTAGGTTTGGTTTTATAAGGTTTAGGTTGTTATTATTTTTTTGGTGATGAGAACGAGATCATCATTGGCTTACTTTCGCCCCTGGCAACTTCGCCCACATAACCGGGCATTTTTTTCCAGCTATCGTCAATTTTTGGGCGTTTGCCGTTTTGTACGGTGCAAAATACCACAGCTAATGTGTGTGCCCCGGCTTTATCATCTATAGTCCCATCAAACGATTTAACCACGTCCAACGCTGCCTGGTCGAAATCATCGCCACCACTTTTTGCTACAGCCCAATTACTAATAGTGCCGTTTTGATCCAAATTGAATTTTAACAATACCGTGCCTGGTGTGCCATCGCTTTTTTCCTTTTCGGGAAATTTAAGATCATTGAAAATATGGTTGTAAAAAGCATCTGCATAAGGCTTATCTAAGTAAGAATTAACATCCATGCTATTAGCCATATAATTATGACTTTTTTTACCACCTTCTAATGCCCAATAAGTATTTGAGGGGAAAATATAGCCGTATTTGTCTTTTAATAACTTCAGGTCGGCAGGGGTAGCGGTGTCGGCGCTGTACGATACTTCCTGGTCATTTTTGTCGATGAAACGTACTTTGGATATTGTGGGTTCAAGTTTGCCATCCACAATATGGCCTCCTGTAAACCATTCCGAATACTCATAACCCTTGCTTGTCATTGGTGGATGAAAGCCATATTTAGTAACGGTTACCCAACCCGAATTACCCGGGTCATTCTCGAACGGTCTTTTAAATATCGAATAATCATCGGTCAAGAAGAATACACCGATCTTTAGGGTTTTACCCTCATCATCATTAATAACGCCCTTATAGTTTTTAAAAGCATTAAGTGCCAGGTTATCCATTACCTCGCCGTCGCTGGTGGCTATTTTAAGGTCGGTTATTTTGCGGCCCTCGCCAATTGTAAAGCTCATTACCACCAAGCCTCCTTTATCGCCGTCGGCGGGTTTGTAATGTATGTTTTTAAGCAGGTACCGGTTTAGCTTGTCATACCCGCCCGCACTCTCCATAGGTACGGACGGGCGGTCTTCATCCGTAATGATTTTGCTATCAGTAGCTGTAGGATTTTCTGATTCAAATTTATCGCCTGATTGGGCTATGTCGCCATTATCGGTTGCCGATAATGACATTGGCGCATCACCAGCAACTATATTTTTATTTGTCTGTTTATTTTGTGCCGATTTAACCGAAAGCCCTTTTATGCCATTGTTTGTTACCGGGTCCAGATCAACCAAACCATAACTTTTACTAAAAGCCAATGTTGATGCGCAGAGTAATCCCGCGCAAATAGGTACAGCTACCAGGTATTTCAGCCTTGCTAAACTACCAGAACGTTGTTGATTTAACATAATGATTCTCTTTTTAAGTAGATTATAATTGAAAAATGAATGTGTAATAGATGTACCACCCGCGCCATAAGCATTATTAACTAAAAACGACGAGTAGGTAAGAGGATCGGCTTCATATGCGGCAGTTTGTTCGTCGGCTATATATTCGTGTACGGTCTTCAAACTGTTTTGTAACAGGTAAACGAACGGGTTAAACCAGTTCACGATCTTCAATAATTCCAGGAAAATAATATCAACCGAATGTTTTTGGCGGATATGTACCAGTTCATGCCTTATAATAGTGTTTGCGCCATGCGCGTTAATACCAATAAACAGGTAATTAAAAAAAGAAAAAGCGGCGTTACTATCCGACAGATATACCAATTTGTGTTTGCCCTCATCTATCCGCTGCGCATTACGGACCAGTTTAAATAACGAGAACAGTTTAAGCATCAGCATTAAAAAAGCAATTGCAGCACCAAATAAGTAGGTGTATATCATATAGTCCTGTTTGGTTAAATGGTTCTCAGTAACTACCGGTGCTGCTGTAGTTATTGGTGCTGCTTTTGCTATAGATGGGGGTGTGGTTAGTGGAGTGGTGTTTTTCACCGGCGTTATTTCATCCAGCCCGCCATATTCAGGAATGACATAATTTGGAACTGTATAGTTGATTGTTGTATTAACTGCAGTATGTACCGGTTTTAAAGCACCTATCTGTAAAACAGGTAGTATAAATGCTACTATGCAGCTAAAAAGTAAATAAGCCCGGGTTAACTGGTAATGGGTTTCTTTTGTTAGCAATAAGCAGTAGGCCAGGTAAAATACCCCCAGGTATACATTGGCTTCCGCGAGATAATATAACAGGTTCATCACTTTTTGTTCTTTAGGTCTTCAATAAGGTTGGTTAGGTCGTTAAGTTCTTTAATGCCCAGTTTCTTCTCGTTGGCAATAAAGGATACCAGGCTCTCGTACGAGTTGCTGAAATAATTGCTCATCATTTTATCGAATGTGAATTTACGGTACTGCGCCTCGGTGATGAGTGGGAAGTAAACGTGCGAGTTGCCATAGGCTTTATGATCTATAAACCCTTTGCCCTCTAATACCCTTACAACTGTCGATACGGTATTGTAGGCAGGTTTTGGTTCGTTCATTTTCTCGATAATGTCTTTTACAATGGCTTCGTTTAACTGCCATAATATTTGCATTATTTGTTCTTCGGCTTTAGTGAGTTCTTTGATATCCATAGCAAACTATTTTTATAGTTCAATAAAGGTAGAACTATTTTTATAGTTTGCAAACTATTTTTATAGTTTTTTTTCAGCCCCCTCTAAATCTCCCCCGGTAGGGGAGACTTTTTATATTGAAACTTATTAACTATTTATTAAAGTCTCCCCTACCGGGGGAGATTTAGAGGGGGCTTACGGGTGAGTAATTGCCAACATCACTTGCACATATACCCATCTTATATTAATTTGGCATCCGCACATTTGCACATCAGCATATCTGCACATCCGTAGCCATGTCACAACTTCATCAAATAGCTTTAACGTTTTTAAAAAATATAGGCCATGGCTCAGCCAAAATACTGGTAAGTCATTTAGGTAGTGCGGAGGCTGTATTTAATGCAAGCCCAGCTAAATTGCTAAGTATACCGGGTATTGGAGATAAAAAAGTAAGAGAAATAAATTTTGACGAAGCCCTGCAAAAAGCAACAGAAGAATTAAAATTTATAGAGAAAAACGGAATAGAGATACTGTTTTATACCGATGCCAAATATCCCAAACGCTTAAAAAATTGTATTGACGCGCCCATACTATTATACACTAAAGGCAATGCCGACCTGAACGCCCGTAAAATAATAAGCATAGTAGGCACCCGCAACGCCACCGACTACGGCCGCCAGCTTTGTGAGGAACTGATAGCAGAGATACAACAATATGACGTGCTGGTAATAAGCGGGTTAGCCCACGGTATTGATGTAATTGCCCATAAAGAATGTCTTAAAAATAAGGTAAGCACCTTAGGGGTGCTGGGGCATGGATTGGACAGGATCTACCCGGCGGCAAATAAAAGCACGGCCGATAAAATGCTGTTAAATGGTGGATTGTTGAGCGAATATCCGTCAGGTACTATCCCCGGCAGGGAAAATTTCCCGGAGCGTAACCGGATAGTGGCCGGCATGGCCGATGCTACCATTGTTATTGAAGCCAGTGTAAAAGGCGGCGCGTTAATTACTGCCGAGATAGCTAATTCTTATAACCGGGATGTATTTGCTTTCCCGGGCAGGGTAGGCGATGTATACTCTGAAGGATGTAACTTTTTGATCAGGAACAATAAGGCCGCGCTATTAACCTGTGTTGCAGATCTGGCTTATAGCCTGGGATGGGAAAAACCCGATGATGCGCAGCCTGTAGAACAATTTTTACTGCCGTTGGATCTGTCTGCCGATGAGCTTAATATTTATAACATCCTGCAACAAAATAATACGCCGCTGGCTATTGATGACCTTACGTTAAAAACCAATATGCCCATGAGCCAACTGGCCATGAACCTGCTAAATATGGAAATGCAGGGCTTTATTAGGTCGTTACCGGGGAAGATGTATAAGGTTAATTGAGTTGTGAGTAATGAGTTGTAAGTAGTGAATAGTTAAATAACTTCTCTTATTACTCACAATTCATCACTCACTACTCATTTATCACGCTCTTCTTATCACCCCTAAAAGCAAAGCTATAATAGCTATTACTAATAATACGTGAATTATTCCGGGTGCAGAATAAAAGAAGAAACCGAACGCCCAACCTATTACAAGTATTACGGCGATGATGTATAATAAACCTCTCATTTTGATATGTTTTAGTTGTGAATAATACAGGCAGTATTACTAAAACTATTCCAAAACGGTATTAAACAGAAAAACCCCGCATAAGCGGGGTTTTTTATGAAATTACGAATAATTAATACTCGTCTTCGTTAAAAAAGAAGTCATCTTTTGTAGGGTAATCAGGCCATATTTCTTCAATGTTTTCATACGGCTCGCCATCATCCTCTAATGCTTGCAGGTTCTCGATCACCTCTACAGGTGCTCCTGAACGTATAGCATAATCAATTAATTCGTCTTTAGTTGCAGGCCATGGTGCATCCTCCAGGTGAGATGCTAATTCGAGTGTCCAATACATATTTTATCGTGTGATTTTAGTTAATTTTTCTAAATTTCAATTTCCGCAAAAGTATAATATTTTTATATTGATTATCAATATATTTTTTTAATTTTTTTTAAGCCTTGGTATCCACTCGTTTTCGGCAATTTTATTGTCGTGAGCAATCTTACGTGCCAGGGTAAAAAGATAGTCGCTTAACCGGTTAAGGTACATCACCACTTTTTCATCCACCGTGCTTTCTTCGGCCAGGTGTACGGTAAGCCTTTCGGCCCGGCGGCATACACAGCGCGCAACATGACAGTAAGATATGGTATTGTTGCCACCAGGCAAGATAAAATGTTTTAACGGGGTAATGATCTCATTTATAGCATCGATTTCCTGCTCAAGCGCTTCAATATCGGTTAAATGCAGATCAGGTATCACCATCTTCGATTTCTCCGGGTCAGCAGCTAATAACGACCCTATGGTAAACAGTCTGTCCTGTATTTCTTTTAACAAATCCTTATCGTGTGTGGTAATATCCTGGTCGCGTATTAAGCCTATGTAGCTGTTCAGCTCGTCAATAGTGCCGTAACTTTCAATACGCAAGTGGTGCTTGGGTACGCGCGTACCGCCAATTAATGATGTAAAACCTTTATCGCCTGTTTTGGTATATATCTTCATAAGGTATACGGCAATTTATAAATATTGATTTAAACATAGCTAATAAAAGCACATTAATTTAGCACTTACTTTAAACTTGCCGCTATATTTACAGTTTAATAACATACTACCGATGGAATTTAAATTATCGCTGCATAGCCCCCTCTAAATCTCCCCCGGTAGGGGAGACTTTTAAAAGAATATTAATAATTTCAGTTTTAACCCGCATCATCTAATATATACGCTGTGAGAAAGATCATATTATCAACCCCATTTGTTTTATTATTAACCGCTGCTACCTTACTGTTAAGTTTTAAATGTAGCGGCCCTGCGGTTTCTGTAGCCAATAACGCAAAACCTGCCGTGGTGTTTAATTTAATTTCAGAAAAACAGTTTAATGATCTTTTTCCGCAACGCGACAAATTTTATAGCTACCAGGCATTTATAAAGGCCATAAAAGAGATGGCCCAGATAAAAGTAAAGGTAACCCGCAGGGCAGCATCGGTCTACCAATTTATCCGAACCGATAAAAGTAGCGGTAAAGCTACCATAGTAAGGCAGGATGTGGATTGGAACGAAGGCTGGGCAAAAGCCAAACCGGATAGCACTTACACAATTGACTATGGCGATTTCTGTACCGCAAGCAACCTACAGACTAATAAAAAGGAACTGGCTGCCTTCTTTGCGCAAGTGGCGCATGAAACCCGCCACGGGATGAATGGCAGCTATACCGACGGCCTTATGCTTACGCACGAAATGAATACCTCGTTAACTTATATTGCAGAAAATGACGAATACCCACCCGTACCCGGTAAAAAATACTATGGCCGCGGGCCCATGCAGTTAAGTTATAATGGCAATTATGGGTACGCGTCTGATTGTATCTTTGGCGATCATAAGATACTATTAAATAACCCTGACCTCATTACCACCGACCCGGTAGTTGCTTTTAAAGCCGCCATTTATTTCTGGATGACACCGCAAACCCACAGGCCATCAGCACACGATGTAATGATAGGGAAGTGGCAACCTAACGCCGCCGATAAAGCAGCCGGCCGTATCCCGGGTTTTGGCGCGGTAACCCTAATTATTAACGGGCCCGTTGAGTGTAATAAAGGCGATAACGTACCCGATATGCAGGACCGGATTGCCTTTTACCAGCATTTTTTAAGCAAGTTAGGTGTGAGTGATCCTAAGTGTGTTTGTAGTTGCGGGAAGATGAAGGCTTATTAAGATTTCGAATGTTCAATTTCGAATTTGTTGATAGAATCAAGAAATCCTATAATCTTATTAATCATGGTTCGGACGAAATTTCTACCTTTAACAAACATCCAAATTACACCCATGCAAAACTATCCTTTTGATGCCACCGGCTTAACAGGCGACACCATTAACAGGTTTAATGATACCTATAAGGCCTTACGCGAAGAGTTTCAGATCCAGCCTACCGGGCATATAGATTTTGACCTACAGCAGTTTAAAGCTTTCAGGAATTGTTTGGATGTCAATTTACGTGGTTCATACGTGATTAAGCGTGATTGCGGCGATTCATATATCCTATTTGTTGAGGTTCATTTTAAGATAGGCAACGCGCCTGCTACCCATCACCAGGAATACCAGGTTTGGGGGCTTACTTATTTAAAAAGTAATTTTGGCGGCGTAGTGATCCGTCGCGAAACGCTGACCGATAAGATCCTGGAACTGATACACCCACACGAACTGGACTTTGACGAGGACAAGCCATTTAGTGATACTTTTTATGTATTGGTAAACGACCACAAAAAAGCTGCTTCCTGTATGACCCGCGGTTTCCGTAACGCGGTAATGGATATCCGCGATAATGATTTTATGATTGAGATTGTAGACCATACGCTCATAATCGGTAATTATGATCCTATCATCGCCGAAAAATCATTGCATATAGCTGAGTTTGTAGAAAGGATAGCTGAGGCTTGTAATGAATAGAAATAATGTTATTAAATTTAAGTTGGGTATATAGAAAAAATATAATTTTAATTGACTATCCGGTTGTTGTAACAAACCTCATAACTAATTATTAACCTTTAACTATTAGTTATTTTATAAAATAAATTGTTTTTACAGTATTTTTTAGTTATATCTTAGATTTAATCTAACAAACAGTTGTGAGTTTGATAGGGAAATCGTAGATAATTAAAAATTTATTAAATGTTACTACTATTTTTATTCACGTTAACCCTTAAAACTACTGATTTTATGTTTAAAGTTTATTTGATGAAACTAAAACACCGATTAAAGTAGCTTTTAAGATTAACATAATCCTGGTTGTTTACGCAATCAGGTTTTTTTTTAATTTAACTAAAAAAATAAAGAACAATTTTTAAGAAGTAAAATTAATTTACTTTTTTGTTACAACAACCGGATAGTCAATTAATTTTATATTAAATCAATAAAACCTTTTTACCCAAGTTATCACTAAAAATGAAACAACTTATTTTATGCATGGCACTGGCATTTACACATTTTACCGAGTGTAATCAGCCGGACAAATACGCCAAAACCTCATTAATAGTAGGCAAATGGAAGCATATTAAAGATGATGTATTGACCTTTAATGCTGCGGGTAAAGCCATTATGATGGATAATCCGGATTACAGTAAATCAGATAACTATTTTCAGTTTAACGCCGATGGCACCGGTGTAGCCAACATAGCTGTAAATGATGGCTCAGGAAAATATAATGCTGTGCCATTTGAATATACTTTAAAGAATACCGTTTTGGTATTAAAATATAAGGAATCCTCAGAAACAGACCAAGTTACAACACTCACTTCTAAATCCCTGGTTCTTCATGCAGAATATTCGAAGAAAGATGATGATGGCAAGTTAATATCTACCCAAAAGGTTGATCTGTATTTCAGCAAATAATACAGTAATGACAGCCCCTAATTATTGTACCATTTTAGGTTAATCCTAAAATCAACCAAATCCAATAATCTTAGTTAAACTACCTCACTTCGGTCTACTATTTGTACGTTAGTATTGATATAATCGCGCTCTATTAAACCATCGCGCATCCGTACTATTCGGTGGGCGTGCATGGCAATGTCTTCTTCGTGGGTTACTAATATAATGGTGTTGCCCTTGGAGTGGATATCTTCTACCAGGCTCATGATCTCGATAGAGGTCTTGGTATCCAGGTTACCCGTTGGCTCATCGGCCAGAATAATGGATGGGTCATTAATCAGCGCCCTTGCCACGGCTACACGCTGGCGTTGCCCGCCGGATAGCTCATTAGGGCGGTGATCGGTACGGTTACCCAGGCCTACGTTTTCTAAGGCCTTTTTGGCACGGGTCTGGCGGTCCTCTTTATTAACACCGGCATATATTAAAGGCAGGGCCACATTATCTAAAGCAGTATTACGGGGCAGCAGGTTAAACGTCTGGAAAACAAAGCCTATCTCCGAATTACGCACTTCGGCCAGTTCATTGTCTGTCATGTGGCTTACGTTGATGCCGTTTAGGATGTATTCGCCTTTGGTAGGCGTATCCAGGCAGCCCAGGATATTCATCAGCGTTGATTTACCTGATCCCGATGGACCCATCAGCGCCACAAATTCACCCTTGTTAATAGTAAGCGATACATCTTTAAGCGCGTGAATGACTTCGGAGCCTATAACGTATTTGCGTCCTATATTTTTAATGGTGATTAATGGCTCCATGCTTGTTTATGTTGTTTGACTGCAAAGAAGGGGAGATTGTTACAAAGTTTTTGTTAGTCCGGAAGTCGGGATGTCTGTAAAGTCCGAAAGTTTATTAGCTCTAATGTTTCTTTCGGTCTTCCCGACTTTACTAACTTTCGGACTATCCTATCACCTTCGCTACCAAAAAGTATTTATCGTCATGTTTAGGCGAGTTTTTAAGTCCCTCTTCAACGGTAACCTGATTTTTAACTACGTCCTCCCTAAAAACATTCACTTCGTCTGACAAGTAGACCAACGGCTCAACGCCTGATGTATTGATCTCATTCAATTTGGCCATAAAATCCAGGATCTTGTTCATATCGCCAATCATTTCCTGCTTTTCGGTTTCGGCAAGTTCTAAGCGGGCCAAATGGGCTATCTTATCTACGGTTTCGCTATCAATATTCATTGTTATCCTAATTTTTGTTGGATGATGTTATGCACGCGGTCGCGCAGCGCGTCGGCATCATCTAAAGTTAAATTTGCCGTGTCAACGGGTTTGTGTACAAATATATTACAAATACCCGGTTTGCTGCCATGCACCAGGCCGGTATCCCATAAAACCTTCCACGTATCGGTTGATGAAACAGGTATGATGGGTATTTTTAATTCGATAGCCAGCCTGAACGGGCCGTTCTTAAAATCATGCAAGTGGGGTGGGTATTCATGGTGTATGCGTCCCTCAGGAAATATGATGACCGATGTTCCTTCGGCCAGTAAC
Source organism: Bacteroidota bacterium (assembly GCA_040388175.1). Classification (GTDB taxonomy): domain Bacteria; phylum Bacteroidota; class Bacteroidia; order Sphingobacteriales; family Sphingobacteriaceae; genus Mucilaginibacter. The sequence goes on from JAZKCG010000041.1 coordinate 87,474, forward strand.
TCTGATGCTTTCTTAAATGCCCGATAGGAGGCCATTTTGCTTTCACGGTTTACAGGGATATCCACCGTTTTAAAAAAAAGGCGGGTCACAAAATTATCTAAAAGTGCATCTTTCCCCATAAAACAATGATTGTTGTTTTTAACCAATATGGTCATGGCGGTAATGTCCAGGTTAGAGGTATGGTTAGGACAGATAATGTAGGTTTTGGTCCAGTCTATGGGTTGTTCATAATCAAAACTGTATACAATGCCAACTAATAATGAACTTATAAAACCCCACGTACGGCGTATAGCGTTCATGTATTTATAATTGCGCTTATTGCGCGATAGCAGGTATAATAACGGGAAAGCTAATGCATATGTTAAAGCTACTGATGCTATGTAAAGATAGCAGTGCACTTTCCTCAAAATTATTTTCATCGTCTCCAAAAATATAAAAAATACTTACTTTCGCCGCTATGGAAACTGTTGTTAGTGGTATAAGATCAACCGGGAACTTACATTTAGGTAATTATTACGGTGCAATACAAAATTTCGTAAAAATGCAGCATGAATATAACTGCTATTTTTTTATTGCCGACCTGCACTCGCTAACTACACACCCCACACCCGATAACCTGCATATTAACGTTAAGAATGTGCTGGTTGAATACCTGGCCGCGGGTATAGATCCTGAAAAAGCTACTATCTACGTGCAATCAAATGTCCCGGAGATAGCAGAGCTATATCTTTACTTAAACATGAATGCCTATTTAGGCGAGCTGGAGCGTGCAACGTCTTTTAAAGATAAAGTACGTGCCAATCCGGATAACGTAAACGCGGGCTTGTTAACCTACCCGGTTTTAATGACGGCTGATATATTGGTACATAAAGCCACCAAAGTACCTGTAGGTAAAGACCAGGAACAACACCTGGAAATGGCCCGCACATTTGGTAACCGTTTTAACCGCTTGTATAACCGCGAGTATTTCCCCGAGCCTTATGCATTTAATTTTAGCGATAACCTGGTAAAAATACCTGGACTGGATGGTAAAGGTAAAATGGGAAAATCAGAAGGGGAGGGTAATGCTATTTTCTTATCTGATTCGCCGGAAGTTATCCGTAAAAAGGTAATGCGTGCCGTTACTGATAGCGGTCCGACGAGTGAAAATCAGCAGAAACCCGAAGAGATCCAAAATCTGTTTGACCTGATGAAGGTGGTATCTACGCCTGATACGATAGCGCATTTTGATAACCTGTATAATACCATGCAGATCCGCTACGGCGATTTGAAAAAACAACTGGCCGAAGATATGATCATCGCGACAACACCTATTCGCGAGCGTATTAACGACATCGCTAATGATGCACCGTATCTTAGACAGGTGGCACGTTACGGTGCTATTAAAGCTCGCGAAAGTGCGCAGAAAACGATAAAAGAAGTTAGAGAGATTATTGGGTTCAGGAATTTTTAAGAGCCTGGTACAGAGGACTCATCCCGACATCGCTTCGCTTGTCGACCTTCTCTTTCGCAAACGATATAGAGGGTTGTTATAATCAACAAAAAAAATAAAAAACCTTCTTTCCGCCGAAGGCGAAGAGAGGGTGGTCCAGCGAAGCGCAGACCGGGTGAGTAATTGTGCCGCAAAATTATAACCGCTTATTTTTTGACTTTTAACATTCAAATTCTATCTTAGCAAACATGCATATAGCTGTTGTTGGAAATATAGGAGCCGGTAAAACCACGCTCACCGAATTGCTGGCCAAGAATTATGGCTGGGAACCCTTATACGAAGCCGTTGACAATAATCCGTACCTGGAAGATTTTTACAGCGATATGAAACGCTGGAGCTTTAACCTGCAGATCTATTTTCTGAACAGCCGTTACCGCCAGATCATCGAGATCCAGAAAAGCGGCCGCAATATTATACAGGATCGTACCATTTATGAGGATGCTTATATTTTTGCCGAGAATCTGCACGATATGGGCCTGATGACCAGTCGCGATTATGATAATTACGAATCGATATTCAATAATATAACTGAATACATCAAACCGCCAGATCTGTTGGTGTACTTAAAAGCCTCTGTACCTACCTTAGTGAATAATATCCAGCGTAGGGGCAGGGAGTATGAGATAGGTATCCGCATAGATTACCTGTCAAAACTAAATGAGAAGTATGACAAGTGGATAAATAACTATAAGTTAGGTAAGTTGCTGATACTGGATAAAGATAACCTGGATTTCGCTAATAATACGGAAGATCTGTCGTCGATCATCCAATCGGTAGAGCGGGAGATAAACGGGCTGTTTTAAGAGGTTTTACGTGGGACGTTTTACGTTATACGTATCTTGATTATTGCAAACACCTAACGTATTACGTACAACGTCAAACGTATAACATACAAATGAAAATTCTCGGTATCATTCCAGCGCGTTACGCTTCTTCTCGTTTTCCCGGTAAGCCATTGGTTGATATCGGAGGCAAGAGCATGATACAACGTGTTTATGAGCAGGCAAAGAAATGCGACCATTTAACGGAGGTTATTGTAGCTACTGATGATGCTCGTATCTACGACCATGTAGTAGCCTTCAGGGGTGTTGCAGTAATGACCAGTGCCGACCATCAAAGCGGTACAGATCGTTGTGCCGAGGTTGCTTTGGCGCATCCGCAATACCATGTAATTATCAACATCCAGGGCGACGAACCCTATATAGATCCCGAACAAATAACCAAACTGGCCACCTGCTTTAATACGCCCGATGTACAGATAGCAACGTTAATTAAAAAAGTTAAGACCGAACAGGAACTGCATAACCCAAACACCCCGAAAGTTATTGTAAATAAATTGAATGAGGCGGCTTATTTCTCACGTTCTGCCATACCACATATCCGGGGCGAGCAGCCCGAGAACTGGCTTGAGTTTTATACTTACTTTAAACACATAGGCATATATGGCTACCGGGCAGATGTATTGCAGCAGATCACCAAACTTCCTATATCAGCCTTAGAAAAAGCCGAAAGCCTGGAACAATTGCGCTGGGTAGAGAACGGGTACCGTATAAAAGTTGCGGAGACGGAACTGGAAACGTACGCGGTGGATACGCCGGAGGATTTGGAATTGTTAAAATAGTTACTTTGCTTCCGCATACAGCGCTGCCACCTTACCCTTGCATTCATTCAGTATAACGATAGATTGTGTTAAGTTATCTATGATCTTGCGTTTAAAGGCTTTGCTATGTGTTTTCTTTATCTGCCTTAACAACTCATCATTTTCATAGCTGCGGAAGTTGAGTTTATCATAAATTTCGACTGTGGCAAAATTGGGGATTCTTAAAACGTCTATTATTGGCCTGTTATCCATCAAGATCTTTTTCAGGTCGGTTACGTTTTGTTGTATAATGCGTACAGAATTAGGGAAGCGATGGTCGTTAAACCCTTTTTTAGAAAGTATGCCAATCAGGTTGTTCTTATTTACAATCAATATCACCACTTTTTTGTTGAAGGCCACGGCCATGTCTTTAAATTTTGAGCGGTTTGGGCTATGGGTTATCAGACCAGCGTTCTCAGTGATCTTTGAAAATAGTTTCGATACCAGGTTTAAGGAGTATAAATATTTACCAAGGCCATCCCGGGGTTTATCGCGGGCAAAGGTTGTTTCTGTAATCAATAAAAATGCGACGAACAAGAGTATATTTTTCATAGATCAGGTAGTTGTTAATTATGTACAAAGAAATAATTTCTTGTTTTGTTTAAATAAAAATCAGGTATCGTGCAGTAGGTCAAAGCTTTTCAACAAATATATTTTTTAAACCTAAACCCCAAAAATATTCTTACTTTTGTATCCCGTACACAAACAATTAGCAACGGCTTAAAACTGTTGCCGATTTTCAAAAAAATCATGACTAAATACATATTTGTTACGGGCGGTGTTACCTCTTCGTTAGGAAAAGGCATTATATCGGCATCGTTAGCCAAACTACTTCAATCGCGCGGATACAGCGTAACCATCCAAAAATTTGACCCTTATATCAACATTGATCCGGGTACATTGAACCCCTATGAGCATGGCGAATGCTATGTTACCGAAGATGGTGCCGAAACCGATTTGGACCTTGGCCACTACGAGCGTTTTTTAAATACGCCAACCTCAAAAGCAAATAACATTACTACCGGCCGCATCTATCAAAATGTGATCAATAAAGAGCGTGAAGGTGCATTTTTAGGCAAGACCGTACAGGTTGTTCCGCATATTACTGACGAGATCAAACGTAACATCCGCATATTGGGCGAAGATGGTAAATACGATATCGTAATAACCGAGTTAGGTGGTACCGTAGGCGATATTGAATCGTTACCCTATATTGAGGCTGTACGCCAGTTTAGGTGGGAGATAGGCTCTGGAAATTCATTAGTGATCCACTTAACGCTGATCCCTTTCCTTGCAGCAGCAGGCGAGTTAAAAACCAAACCTACACAGCACTCGGTTAAGATGTTGTTAGAGTATGGTATCCAACCTGATATTTTAGTATGCCGTACAGAGCATCACTTAAATATGGATATCCGTAAAAAGATAGCTTTGTTCTGTAACGTTAATATCAACGCGGTAATTGAGTCGATAGATGCTTCTACCATTTATGATGTACCGTTGCTGATGCTGAAAGAGCAACTGGATAAAACAGTATTGACTAAATTGAAATTACCTCACAAAGTTGAACCGGCATTAGAGAACTGGAAAAACTTTTTGGGCCGCTTAAAAAATCCAACCTCCGAAGTTAAGATCGGCCTGGTAGGTAAATATGTTGAACTGCCAGATGCTTATAAATCTATCATCGAATCATTTATACACGCCGGCGCTAAAAACGAGTGCAAGGTAGTAGTGAACTATATCCCGTCAGAAGAACTGACACCGGGTAATGCTATTGAAAAATTGCAGGGCCTGCATGGTGTATTAGTTGCACCTGGTTTTGGCGAACGTGGCTTTGAAGGTAAAATAGAAGCTATCCGTTATGTGCGCGAAAACAATATCCCGTTCTTTGGTATCTGCTTAGGTATGCAATGTGCGGTTGTTGAGTATGGCCGTAATGTTTTGGGCCTTAAAGATGCCAGCAGTACAGAAATGAACCCTGACACACCAAACCCGGTAATTGCTATGATGGAAGAGCAGAAAAAGGTAGTGAACAAAGGCGGTACTATGCGTTTAGGTTCATACGCCTGCGATTTGAAAAAGGGCAGCAAGGCTTACGCCATATATGGCCAGCAACATATTACCGAGCGTCACCGCCATCGCTATGAGTTCAATAATGACTATTTGAAACAATACGAAGCAGCAGGTTTAACACCATCTGGCTTCAATCCTGAAAATAATCTGGTAGAGATAGTTGAACTAAAAAGCCATCCATTTTTCGTGGGTGCGCAGTTCCATCCCGAATTAAAATCAACAGTTGCAAATCCGCACCCACTTTTTATTAACTTTGTCGCCGCTTC
>JAZKCG010000042.1:0-1881 GCA_040388175.1 Bacteroidota bacterium
GCCCCAGCCCGGTTTTAACTTCGTTAATCTCGTCGTTAGCCCAGCGAGGGCGGGTATCAACTTTTACCAGGCTTTTATCAACGGCGCTATTATAGCCATACCGTGCGGCGAATTGAAAGGCCACCCGGGCCTGGTCGGTATAAGTTGCCGGGTCACTTTTGTTGAGCCCGTAAGGAGCTGGCGCGTTTTCATTGTCCTGTAAATCGGAGGGATAGGTTTTTTCGAGCCAGGTAGGGCAGTTCTTTAAATCGGCCAATACTAAAATACCATCTTGTTTGCAGCGGGTATAAATCAAATCATAATCCCAGCTGCCGTTATTGGTTGGGTTAAAAGTGTAGTTGCCTTTTGTATTCTCCAGCTTATTCCAGTTCATGTAATGACGTACAGCACTAAATGAATTTATTATGGACATGTTTTTTTCATAAATGGTATGTTTGAGATTTGGATTTGCAGGATTTTGCAAAAAGTTCCATTCGTAAGCATTTATGCCAAACATATTCTTTAGCGGTGTTGCGTTCGCGATAGCAGTATTATCGTCAAACTTATCGTGGGCGATAGTTATGGTATCAATCTTAGTTAAGGTAGCGCCATCATCCGGTACGTTACCCGACCGGCAATTATTAAAAAGTAATACCATGCCGGTAATAAACGCGAGAAATTTATAATGAAAAAACATGCTCAAATTATTACCCATAAGTTCAATAATAGGTTGCACCCATATGCCGGAACTTAAATAAAAAGATACAAACTATTTTACCTTAATATAAGTTTCGATAATGGTGCGGTCTATCTTCAAACTATCTATTTTTTCGATGCCACTTTGTATCAGTGTGTCGCCTTTGAACTGTACAGTAAAATTAAAATCCCTGTTTTCCCATTCGCGGGCATCGCAGTAAGCAAGGTGTTCGGTATAGTCACTACCAGCTAACGTATATGTACCGCTGCCCGAACTATAAACAGGTTTGGCAGTTTTACCGTGCTGTAAGTCGTGTGTAAAAAAAGCGAAATTGGTACCGTTGAAGATCTTTACCATTTCTTCGTCTTTCGACGGGGTTGTTATCACCGTATCGCCTTTTGTTATGGCTTTGCTGTTTATTAAATGCCAGGTACCTATAAGCGGCTGATCAACTTTAGTTTCTGCTTTTTTGTCGGGTTGGTTGCATGATGATAAAATAACAGCACCGATAAAGGCCAAAGATTGTAGTTTCATGATTGTAATTGGTTTGCACAATATTACCATTTTACAGCGAACAAAACCAATGTGTAGTTGCGGTAGATATAGGAATCGAACCCTGCGCTTTCACGCCGCTACGGTTTTCAAGACCGCTTGCCCCCATGGGCGCTACCTACCAATGCAGAAGATATTGGATTCGAACCAATGCAAGTGTTACCTTGTACAGTTTAGCAAACTGCTGCCTTACCACTCGGCCAATCTTCTGTGTTTTGTGGTAAAGGCTGGGATCGAACCAGCGCCCTGCACATCTTCAATGTGCCACTCTACCTCTGAGTTACTTTACCAAAACAAAAAAGCCCCATATCATCTGATACAGGGCTTTCATATTATATATTTTTAGGTATATAGCTATTCCCTGACCGATTTTTCAATCGAACTAAAGAAATTACTAAATGACCTGTTTAAATTCATGGCGTAAATATATAGAATTATTTATCAAATCAAAAAAGGGGTATACATTTCCAGGTCAAACGCATCTGATTGGGTTAACATAACTTAACCTATTTTAAATAAAATATTATAAATATTTGATAATCAATATTTTATATTTTAACATGGTTAACACATCTCCCCGACGCCGTAAGCTTATTTCGTTAGCTATTATTAAATAACAGCTTATCGCCGTTAACTATTTAGATGCGTTTGCC
>JAZKCG010000043.1:0-11393 GCA_040388175.1 Bacteroidota bacterium
ATGTGATAGGCTGTGAAATAGTGTGAAATTGCTGTGATAGCGTGTGATTAGAGGTATTATAAGTGTGATAAACCGTGCAGTTTGATGCGAAAACCTACCCCAACTTTAAAGGCGATTGCTATGTAGTGATGAGCAGCTGTTTGCCTAACAAGTTAATTCCAAAAAACAGCGATGAGTTTAAAACCCATCGCTGTTAATATCATGTTTATTAATATTTAAGCTTCGATACTTGCCTCTGCTTTGGTCTTGTCATTAAAGAATAGCAAGAACAACACCATCACCACAGCAGCTATACCAGCCGGAATCAGCCAGATCATGTGCCAATCATGCCCCGCAGTTGGCGAGTTGTAGGCATCTGATATCAGTCCTGCAATGTAAAACCCAATAAGCATACCCACTCCGTAAGTAGCCAATGTGATCATACCCTGTGCAGCACTCTTGTATTGTATACCAGCTTTCGAATCGGTATAGATCTGGCCTGATACAAAGAAAAAATCATAACATACACCGTGTAGCGCGATACCAATTATTAATAAGAAACTTAATTCGCCTGCGTTGCCGTAAGCAAACATGGCATAGCGTAAGGCCCAGGCAAACATACCTACAACAATAGTCCATTTAAACCCAAACCTTTTAAAGAACATAGGTAATGCCAGTAAGAAAGCCACTTCGGACACCTGGCCTATGGTCATTTTACCTGTTGGATTGTTAACTTTTATTTCTGTTAGAAAACTATTAGCGTTTTGATAATAAAAAGCCAGCGGGATGCAGATCAATATCGAGGCAATAAAAAACACCAGGAAGTTTCTGTCTTTTAATAATTTAAGCGCATCTAAACCCAATAGCTGAGATACACTTACTTTTTGTCCAGATGTTTTTGGAGGGTTTGCAGGCAAAGTAAAGCTAAACAGCCCCAATAAAAGCGACGCGATGCTTGACATTAAGAACGTATTTTTCAAAAAGCCTTTTGATACATTTTCCGCAGCATCCCAATGAAAAAGGAAACTAATGGCAAGACCGGCAACTATCCAGCCGATAGTACCCCAAACACGAATAGCAGAGAATTCTTTTTCGGGATCTTTCATCTGGTTAAATGAAACCGAGTTTACGAGGGCCAGCGTCGGCATATACAAGATCATATAACCTAATACATACGGATAGAACACCGAAATATTAGCAGCCGTATAACATTGATACATTAATACAGCGCCTATAATATGTAATACACCCAATATTTTTTCTGCATTAAAATATCTGTCGGCTATAAGGCCTACAATAAACGGGGCTATAATGGCACCCCATGATTGCGTAGAATAAAGCGCGCCGGTTTGCGCACCCGTGGCATGTAGATTAGCTCCTGCAAAAGGCCCCATGGTAACGTACCACCCCCCCCAGACAAAAAACTGCAGGAACATCATTACCGACAGCTTGATTTTAATAGTAGTATTCATTGATAGTGTAATTGGTTTTATAATATGATCAGTGGATAAATTTAGCAATATCCTCGTAGGATAGGTAATAAAAAAGCGATGAGTTTAAAACCCATCGCTTTTAATCAGTATATTTTATCAAATATTAATGAGTTGTGTTTATTGATGCCTTGTGTTTGCCGCGCATATAAATTACCAAACCTGCAAAAGCTATGATTAAAGCTACTGGCAAGACAAGCGTTGTGTTTATTACTGCGGGACCGGATGCAGACATAGCAGCATCAAAAGTTTTTGCCATTTCAGTACCAGGTGCCGCCGAACGGTAAGCATCCAGGCTTGCACCAACAGGAAGGTTTTTGATCATTAACTTATCATAATATCCACCCATAAATATCATATAAAGAGATACACCAAGCATACCCGCACCACCAGTTAAATTAAGACCAACAGCGCCTGTGCGTGGTAGGTTTTCCGAAACAAAACCAATCATACATGGCCAGAAAAATGCTACTCCTAATCCAAATATAAACGCTGCAAAATATATTGCATCACCATGTAAATTAGCCATTAAATACATACCGGCAGCTGCCAGTATAGCTGAAATTAATAACACCCCCTGTGGTGCCAGCTTATGCACTATAGGGCTGGCAAATGCCCTGCCCAATACCTGAACAGAAGCCACAAAAGTTAGAATCAATATAGCATTATCTGTAACAGTTTTAAACAAAATGCCAATCCACTGGCCTGTAAACAATTCCGTAATACCTGTTGCAAACATACATATTACCATAAAAAAGAAAAGCGGACTTATCAGTGCCTTGTACATATCGCCCGTGCTTACACCAGAAGCAACGCGCTCTGTAACCGGAAAATCTAATTTAGAGAACAAGAAACCATAAATTAATGTTGGGATCAGCATTACAGCTACCTCAACTTGCGATACCCAGTAAGGTTTTACAGCCAAGCCACCTGCGAGAAAATGATCAAAGCCAAAAACAACCAACGTACCTATAACTAACCCTGCAGGAAACCAAAGGTGAAAGTGGTTTAGTTTGGTGGTTTTATTATCTGTATACAATGATGCTACTAAGGGATTACAAGCTGCTTCCACAGTTCCGTTGGCTATACCTATTAAAAGGGTAGAAATGAACAAAGTCCAATAGCCATTAGCAAAAATGGTAAGTACGATACCTATTAAGTGAAAAATAAAAGCGCCAACAAGCAGCTTTTTCATACCAATAATATCAACGATAAAGCCACCGATGATTACGGCCAACGGGAACCCCCAGAAAGCGGTCGCGGCAATAGTGCCAAGTTCAGAGCCATCAAGGTGGAATCTTACACCTTGATCATTTAAAATACCGGCACGGATACCAAATGAAAGCGATGTAACTAATAAGGACATACAACTTGCCCTAAATAGTTGTGTACGATTAATTTGCATTGTGTTTTCTTGTTTAAGTTTATTTTTGGTTAATTGGTTTTGTTTTTATGGTGAGTGGTTGATTGAGAGAGTAATTAGTAACTCATTCAACCACTCACTATTCTCTACTCACTAAATACCTAAAAGGCTACGGTTAAACGCTTCGTCTGACCCTGCTGCCGCGAAATCATCAAAGGCCTTCTCTGTTACCCTGATGATGTGATCTTTAATAAATATTGCGCCTTCTTTAGCACCATCTTCCGGATGTTTCAAAGCACACTCCCACTCCATTACGGCCCACCCGCTGAAGTCATATTGTGCCATTTTACTAAAGATAGATTTAAAATCAACCTGTCCATCGCCTAACGAACGGAAACGCCCCGCGCGTTCTACCCAGTTTTGGTAACCACCATAAACACCTTGTCTGCCTGTCGGGTTAAACTCGGCATCTTTAACATGGAACATTTTTATACGTTCATGGTAGATGTCGATATATTCCAGGTAATCTAAACACTGCAATACAAAGTGCGATGGATCATACAATAAGTTAGCTCGCTTATGATTGTTTACCTTCTCTAAAAACATTTCATAGCTGATACCATCATACAGGTCCTCGCCCGGGTGGATCTCATAACAAAGATCAACTCCGTTATCTTCAAATACATCTAATATAGGCAACCAACGTTTGGCCAATTCTGTAAAACCTGTTTCAACCAAACCGGCAGGGCGCTGCGGCCACGGGTATACCATTGGCCATAATAAAGCACCGCTAAAGGTAGCATGTGCGTTCAAGCCCAGGTTTTGCGAAGCCTTAGCTGCATATTTTAATTGTTGTACCGCCCATTCCTGGCGTGCTTTTGGGTTATTGTGAACCTCCGCAGGTGCAAAGGCATCAAATAACTGATCATAAACCGGGTTTACAGCGACTAATTGTCCCTGTAAGTGGGTTGATAGTTCGGTAATCTCTAAACCGTGGCTGTTAACCAATCCTTTTATCTCATCAGCATACGTCTTGCTTTCGGCAGCTTTTTGCAGGTCGAAATAGCTGGTTGCCCAGCTTGGGATCTGAACACCTTTAAAACCAAGACTTTTAGACCATTTACAGATCTCATCAAGTGTGTTAAAGGGTGCTGTGTCGCCTAAAAATTGTGCTAAAAAAATGCCGGGGCCTTTTATTGTTTTCATAAAGTTTATACGTTGAATTTAGTCCACTTAATGTCTGATTTACCTGATGCTATCACATTCTCAATAAATGCCATGCCTCTTACGCCGTCATCAATACCCGGGTAATCCTGTGCTTCAGGACTTGCTTGGGTTCCTTCAATCTCTGCTTTAACACATAAAGCAAAGTTATGATACAGGTTGGCAAAGGCTTCCAAATACCCTTCCGGGTGCCCGCCCGGTGTGCGGGTGTTATGTGTAGCGTATGATGTTAAATAACCACTACCTGTGCGATAGATCTGCCATGGTTCACCGCTCATTTTTACAATTAACGTATTGGCATCCCATTGCTGCCACTCCAAGCTCCCCTTTTCGCCATATACACGGATCTTAACATTATTTTCTTCGCCGGCGGCAATTTGGGTAGCCGTTAGTACCGCGCTTGCACCATTGTTTAGTTTGATCAAAACAGCACCGTCATCATCCAGTTTACGGCCTTCAACAACAATGTTAATATCAGCACATAATTGGGTAACCTGTAAACCGGTAACATATTCCATCAGGTTAAAGGCGTGGGTACCAATATCGCCCATGGCACCGGCAATACCGCTTTTACCCGGATCTGTGCGCCACGAAGCTTGTTTATTGTCTTCGCCCTCTAAAAAGGTACTTAACCATCCCTGCGGATACTCTACATAGATCTTACGCACTTTACCAATCTTCCCGGCCTTAACCAATTGCTTGGCTTCTTTAACCATTGGATAACCGGTATAGGTATGCGTTAAGCAAAATAATTTACCGCTTGATTTTACCACTTTTTCCAGTTCTTTAGCTTCGGCTAATGAGAAGGTCATCGGTTTATCCAACACCACGTGAAAACCATTTTCGAGAGCCATTTTGGTCGGGCCAAAGTGAACATGATTTGGTGTTACTATGCTAATTACCTGTACGCGTTGGTCGGCAGGTAATTGTTTTTCTTTTTCTATTAATTCCTCATACGAGGCATAAGACCTGTCGGCAGATAAACCAAGCGCTACGCCGCTTGCTTTTGACTTCTCTGCGTTGCTGCTAAATGCGCCGCATACCAATTCATAATCGCCATCAATACGGGCGGCAATACGGTGTACGGCACCAATAAATGCACCTTGCCCGCCACCTATCATTCCTAATCTTAATTTCATAATTATTGTGTCAACATATTAATGTTATCACGATCAATTATTTAATTGACGTGTTAACGTTTTGGTTATTAGTTTATAGTGTTATAATATTTGGTTATACGGTTATGTAACAGTTGTAAAATTAGCTGTCAAGGCCCATTTACCATAGGTTTACCAAACATAATAACTTTATTACTAAAAAACCTAATGCCATAAATTTATTACCAAGTTTGGCTATAATTAATGACCATAGCTAACAAAACAGGCCCGATAGAACTACCGGGCCTGTTTATTATTTTTTTTGATGGTGTTATATCGTTTCTGCCACAAGAATCTTGCCCTGCATTTCAAACTCTTCTACACCCACGTGTTCACTTGGTGTACGGCCTGCTTTGTGCGCGTTGTAATGGTCGGCATAAAACTGTGGTTTATTATCGCGATAAGAACTTACCGCGCCTATCATGCTCATAAATTTAATGTAATACCAGGCACTATCAACCTGCCATGGTTTAAAACCAGAGCGCGCACTGTTTGGATACAGGTGATGGTTATTATGCCACTCGCCGGCCACTATACCCGGCCATACCTGGTTGATTGACATATCCTCGCGGTTAAAATCAACGCCATCACGACGTTTATCTTCGCCTTTACCGTGCCCTTCATAATTAAAGGTACGCACACCAACGGCCCAGAAACCTGCCGCACCGAATACCGCACATGCCAACCCAAAGCCGCCAATTAAATAGCAGGCTATGAACCAGAACCCCCAGTTTAAAGCTACACCTATCAAGGCATTTATTGGGTTAACCAACGTACCCCATTTTTGATATTGAACATAAGTATTGGTCTTTACACCTGTATGGTCCATTAGCTTAACGCAGCAGCCGTAATCCTTTTCCGTTAAGTTTCGTGAAATAGGCTGATGGTTAACATCGGCTAAAAAACAGTATAAAAACCCGCCTTGGGCGTTATAAGGATCGCCGGGCTGATCTGACAGGGCATGATGCACATGGTGCGATACCGCGTAGATCTCTTCGGGAATAATTTTAAGCGTAAGGTTCTGTGTAAAAAATCGCCAGAAATTGTTTTTGAATTTATAGGCGCCATGTGTGCAGTACCTATGGTGCCAGATAGTACCGTGTGTACCCATAATGATCATGCTGTACACAAAAGCCACTATCAGCAATTTAATAGAGAAATATTTAAAAAGAAAGATCATTAATAACGGCGCTAACACCACTATCATCATCCAGCTCATAAAGGAGAGCCAGTTTTTCTTGTCTTTAAATACGTTTAATCTTGAAAAAAATTCTTTGAAAATTTGTTTTGGGGTGGGTTTTGCCAGTTCACCGTTCTCGTCCGTCCATCCGTATGCAGGTGGTTCCAGCACATTGTTTAAAAATGCCATTTAAAAGTTTTGAGTATCTAATTTCTTAATTAGGTTTGTAATTTGAGTGTAATATATAAATAAAAACCTTGTTACCGGTTTTTATTTTATTTAATAATACGTCTCTAACATAAACCCTAATTATTGATCAATATTACCCGTTCACCGGTTAATAGTTGTTCACATTCATCAAAACCCTCTGGTACAGCTATTTGATCGACCTCCTGCTTATAGCTTTGTTTGATCTCTTTACGGCGCTTAGCTTCAATAAATCTTCTTACCTGATCGCGATTTTCTAATATTAATCCCGGGATCTGGGCAGGTTTATTATGCTCATCCTTAGCTACCATTGTAAAATAACTGGTATTGGTATGATTGATAACATTGGTCTTTATATTTTCTGATATGACGCGAATACCCACCACCAACGATGTATTACCCACATAATTTACAGAAGCCATCAACGATACCAGGTCGCCTACCTCAACCGGCTGTAAAAAATCGACTGTATCGATAGACGCGGTCACACAATAATTGCCGGCGTGTTTAGCACTGCATACGTAGGCCACCTTATCCATTAATGACAATAATATACCACCGTGTATCTTCCCGCCGAAGTTTGAATAGGAAGGGATCATCAATTCGGTAATAGTAGTAGCAGAAAAGCCAACAGTTTTAAAAGACGAGATATCGGGTATAGTAGCCATGATTTTTAAATTTGTTACCGCAATATAAAACATTTAGATAGTTCTATATTTTGTAAAATATTAAATTGCCAAAAATATCAATTTTGAAGAGATCGCTTATATTTATAATTATCCTGCTATTTTGTGGTAACAGTTTCGCCCAGCAAATAACTGAACGCAAAAACACTATTACAGTGCATGTTACAGAGCAGTTTCAAACTGTTACAGAAAACGGCAAAATTATAAAATCAGGTATTTACCATGCTTTTTACCGCAAAAAAGTTATTGCCAGCGGTATGTATAAAAACGATAAAAGAGTTGGCACCTGGCTTTTTTATGATCCAAACGGCGTGCTATTACAAAACTTTGATTATGCTACCAATAAAATAACCTACGAGGCACCTGAGAATGCAATATCACGAATGAGATATATTGTAGACTATCAAATTGGCGCCACTGATACAGTTATCCAACCTGTTAAACTGGGCGGCAGATATTTTGGTTATCTTCCTTATTTAAAGATTTTGCGAAGTATGGAAGAGTTAGAAGACGTAGATATGGCTCATTGTGGGGTTACGGTGAAGTTTTTGATTAGCCCATACGGAAGATTGGCAGATTGCAGTGTTCATATTGAATGCGCCGGGACAGCCCCTGCTGTTTTAAATATCAATACAGACCTTTTGACCGAAGATGATAAACTATTTGCACCTGCTACGTTTAATAAAAAACTGGTCGCGTCACAGATAGAAATTTCCTGTTACAGAAATGACGAGGGAAAGATAGAGATCTATTAAAGTAAAAACCCTCCAAACCTTTCGGTCAGAGGGCTAATTATACATCTTAATATTTTCTAATATTTAGTGGCTATGATGGCCATCGGCACCATGAGCGTGACCATGCGATAACTCTTCCGGAGTTGCGGGACGTACATTGATGATAGTTCCTTTAAAGTGTAATGGCTGGCCAGCCATCGGGTGGTTCAGGTCAACTATAACAGCATCTTCTGCTACAGAAACCACCTGTCCCTGGAAATGGTTACCATTGTTATCCTGTAAAGGTAATATTGAACCAATTTCAGGCATATCAGCTCCCTTAAACATTTCGATAGGCAAATTAGCCACCGCTTCTTCATCATGCTCGCCATAAGCCTCTTCGGCCGTTAAGCGGAAATCATAAGTATCATTGGTTGAAAGCGTGCTTAAATTTTCTTCAAATTTTGGAAGCATTTGTCCGGCTCCAAATAAAAAGGTTAGCGGTTGCTCTTGTGTAGCGCTTTCTACTAAAGCCTCGGTACCGTCTTCCTGGTCAACATACAAATCGTAAGTTAATGACACTACATGTTGTGGTTCAATCTTCATTATTTATTCGTTAGTGGTAAATATTGGCACCCATGAGTGCTTTGTTGCTTATTTTATTAAATGTTTTGAGAACTGATTTGTTTTAGCGCCTCTTCGATATTATTGGCGGGCAATCCGCAGGTTTTATCTTTACAGATAAATACTTGTGTTGCATCGCTAAACTTATCGCGCAGCAAAGGTAAACTTCCTTTTTTACCACCCAAGATAATTTTATTAGGAATGTAGTTTTTTTCTAAAGTTATACGGAAAGCCGGTGCATCATTACCTACAATGGCAACCTCATACGTGCCAAATACTTCATCCAACAGCAACATACCCCAGTTTGAATAAGCCGATCCATACTTAGCCATATGCGGCCGAATGTTACGTAATTGTTGTGCCGAGATCTCAGAATATTGTCCGTTATCAAACAGTAAACCCAACTTCTTTAAGTTACGTGCCATTACCGAATTGGATGCCGGTATCACATTATCCATAATTTCCGATTTACGGGCTATCAACTGCTCGTCATCATCAGCTGTAAAAAAGAATATGCCGCTTGCCTGGTCATAGTAATGGGCGATGGAAGTATCAGCCAGACTTATTGCCTGAGTAAGCCACTGTTCATTAAACGTTATTTCATATAACGCGATGAAAGCGTCGATAATATTGGCGTAGTCATCTAAAAAGGCCTCACCCTGCCCTCTCCAAAGGAGAGGGTTGGCCCCATCACCGGCCGTTTCCCGGTTATTATATACGCGGGCTATCCGTCCATCATTTATTAAGTTATTGGCGATAAAATTTGCATTCTTTAGGGCGATATTTAAATATTCGGGGTTATTAAAAGCCCTATAAGCCTCACATAGCCCTTTTAGCATCAACCCGTTCCACGAGGCCAGGATCTTGTTATCCAACCCCGGGCGGATGCGCCTACTGCGTACTTCAAATAGTTTTTTGCGGGATGAAGCTACGCTTTCCAGCATTTCTTCCAAAGAGATATCTATAGCTTCGGCCAGCTCTTTGTCATTGCCTCGTTTAAACAGTATATTGGTTTGCTCTTCTTCCCAGTTGCCTTCGTCTGTAATATGATAATAGATACAAAACAGTTCGGCATCGTTACCTAATATCGACTGAATCTCTTCCTTATCAAAAATGTAGAACTTACCCTCTACCCCTTCGCTATCAGCATCCAGGGCAGAATAAAACCCGCCTTCTGGGGACAATAGTTCACGCACTACAAAATCTATGGTATCGGCAACTACTTGTTCATACAATTCATCAGGTTGCCAGGTGTAGGCTTCCGCATATAAACTGACCAACTGGCCATTATCATATAGCATCTTTTCAAAATGCGGTACGTGCCATAAACCATCAACGCTATAACGGGCAAAACCACCGCCCAAATGGTCATAAATACCACCATACGCCATTTTTTGCAGCGTTAGTTTAGCCAGATCAGCAATCTCTACATCCTGCATTAAATGCGCGTAACGGATCAAGAATTGCCAGTTATTAGGCATCGGGAACTTGGGCGCGGTGCCCACCCCACCTTCCGTTTTATCAAAGTATTTTTTCCAGTTGTTTACAATTAGTTCCAGGTCAGCTTTGTTGTATTCGGCTTTGATATCTACAAAAGGTATGGACTCATACTTTTGGATCCCTTCGGTTAAACGCGTGGCATATTCCAGGGCATCTTCGGGTTTTTGCTTATAGTAATCGGCCAGGTTAAAGAGCAGGCTTGTCCAGTCGTTCTTTTTAAAGTAGGTGCCGGCATATATGGGCCTTTGGTCTGGCAGGCAAATGCAATTGAGCGGCCAGCCCCCCCTACCGCTGATTAGCTGCACAGCGCTCATGTAGACCTGGTCTACATCCGGGCGTTCCTCCCTGTCCACCTTAATACAAACAAAATATTCGTTCATTACCGCGGCTACCTGTTCGTCCTCAAAACTTTCATGCTCCATGACATGGCACCAATGGCAAGCCGAGTATCCTATACTCACAATGATCAGTTTATTTTCATCTTTAGCTTTTTGCAATGCCTCAGTTCTCCAGGGATACCAGTTAACCGGGTTGTTAGCATGTTGCAGTAAGTATGGGGATGTGGAGTTGGCTAAATGATTCATGGAGCAAAATTGCAATATTATTTTAATCAAAAATTCAGTTTAATGTTTTAATTAAGAAGACCTATTGCCTGCTAAAATATTAAGTTCTTTCTTATTAAATTTGATTTATGAAAGAACTTACATTTTTAGTACATGAGGCCGAAGAGGGTGGTTATTATGCTGAAGCTGCCGGTATTGGAATATTTTGCAAAGGGCGACACTGTGGACGATTTGAAAAAAAGCATCAAAAGTGGTATTGAATGTTATTTTGAAAACACAACAGAAGCTCCTTCTTTCGCGCACATTCATTTTGTAAAAGATGAAATAATGGTACTATGAAAAGCCCCACAGTACATCTGCAAAACAGCTAATAAAATCACTTAAAATCTATGGGTATGAGACCGTTTCTCAAAGAGGTAGCCATATCAAAATTACCACTCAACAAAAAGGCGAACATCATTTAGCAATTCCTAATCATGACCCAATTAAGGTTGGCACCTTAAATGCAATTTTAAGACAGGTTGCCGAACACATTGGAAAAAGTAAAGAGAATGTTTTAGAAGAACTCTTTTCTTAATATGGAAAAACTACTCAACATACATCCCGGAGAAATTTTACAGGAAGAGTTTTTAATTCCGTTAAGCATAACTTCTGACATGTCCTGAAATAGGTTTACACATTAAAAGTGTAAACGATGAACAAAAGTA
>JAZKCG010000044.1:0-18811 GCA_040388175.1 Bacteroidota bacterium
CGGGACTGTTTTTTAAAACATAAAAAATGGCCGGAATTTCTTCCGACCATGACTGTAAAATTTACGCCTCTTTTTATTGAAAATATAGTGATATAAACGTTGATAAATCGACAGGCTATTTATGTTTTGCCCCCATAAAGAACGTGATCTCGCCGCCGTTCATAATATCGGCATGGCTTATAAACAACTTGTTATACGGCTTGCCGTTTAATAATATCTTTTGGATATATACATTTTTAACCCCCTGGTTATTTACGTTAATTTTAAACGTTTTACCCCCTCCTACCTGCACAACCGCGCCGTCAACAGCCGGGCTGCCAATGGCATATTGGTCTGAAGCCGGTGCTACCGGGTAAAATCCTATCGAACTAAAGATATACCAGGCACTCATCTGGCCGGTATCGTCATTACCACCTAAACCATCAGGAGTTGGTTTGTACATCCTTGGTAAGATCATGCGGATCTTTTCCTGGGTTTTCCACGGTTTGTCTGTCCAGTCATACAGATACGCTACGTGATGCGATGGCTCATTGCCATGCACATAGTTGCCAATGATACCGTCTTTGGTTATATCTTCGCTTTCGGCAAAATATTTATCCGGCAGATTATAACTGAATAGGCTGTCCATATAGGTTACAAAACGTTTGTTTCCGCCCATTAGTTTGATCAAAGCAGCCGGATCTTGCGGCACGTGCAAGGTATAATTCCAGGCGTTTCCCTCAATAAAACCCTGGTTAACGGTAGTAAACGGATCAAAAGTCTTGCGAAAAGTACCGTCCAACATTTTGGGATGCATAAAGCCCGATTTCGGGTCATATACATTCTTATAGTTCTCAGAACGTTTAATAAACTCGTCATATATGACAGTATTACCTAACTTTTTAGCCATTTGGGCAATACACCAATCGTCAAAAGCATATTCTAAAGTTGACGATACCGAGTTACCGTCTTTTTCGTCAGGGATATAACCCATGTCCATATAATAACCTATACCCAGGTAATCTTTATGGCGGGCAGTTGTTACACAGGCTTCCAGGGCTTTTTTGGTGTCAAAATTCGCGTTGCCCTTTATAACAGCATCAGCAATTACTGACACGGCGTGGTAACCACTCATACACCAGTTCTCGTTACCCGAGTTACTCCAAACCGGCAGCATGTGCTCGGGGCTTTGGTCAAAGTGTGCCAACATCGACTTCACCATATCTACATTACGGGTTGGGTCGATAATATTAAATAGCGGGTGCAGGGCGCGATAGGTATCCCATAAACTAAAAGTAGTATAGTTGGTAAACCCTTCGGCTTTATGGATGCCCTGATCTAAGCCTTTGTACTGCCCGTCAACATCCATGTAAACTGTTGGGTTGATCATGGTATGGTACATGGCAGTATAGAAATTCTCTTTGGTTTCTTTGCTGCCGCTGATGGTGATCTTATCTAATTCTTTTTCCCATTCATTCTGTCCGTCATTTTTCACTTTATCAAAATCCCAGGTAGTAGCTTCGGCAGCAAGGTTAGCTTGCGCTCCTGCCATGCTTACCGGCGAAATGGCAAATTTTATCTTTACCTTTTCACCTTCTTCTGTTTTAAAGTTGAAGTATGCGCGCAAGTCTTTACCTGCTATCTCAGGGAAGTTCTTTACCTGGTTAAACTTACCCCAGAAACCGCCGTATGGCGAGCGCCCAGAATAGTTTTTATAGCCATGGCCGATAAACGGTTTAGAGAATTCCATAGCAAAATACAACGCCCTGCTACGTGCCCATCCGTTGGTTAAACGGTAACCAATTACGTGCGTATCATCTATTACACGCATATAGGTCCATACATTTTTACCCGGATAATTATAAATACCCGCCATCAGGTCAAGGATAATATGCGCATTATCTGATTTAGGGAAAGTATACTGATGAAATCCAACACGGGTAGTTGTGGTCATTTCGGCAATGATGTTGTGCTCGTCCAGTTTTACTTTATAGTAGTTAGCTTCACTTACTTCATTAGCATGCGAGAAAGGCGAACGATAACCGCTATGCGGTTTATCAACTGTACCGGGATTCAACTTTAATTCCCCAACAGTTGGCATTATCAGGAAATCGCCCAGATCAGAGTGACCGGTACCGTTAAAGTGCGTATGACTAAAGCCTACTATGGTCTTATCCTCGTACTGGTAACCCGCGCAGTACTCATAAACTTTAGGGTTGTAATGTCCATCTTTTTCATAGCTGACCGTATCCGTTTCAGGGCTTAGCTGCACCATTCCAAACGGCACGGTAGCACCCGGATAAGTATGCCCCATGCGTTGGGTACCTACAATGGGTTTAACATACTGGATTAATTTTTCGGATGATCTTTGCGCGTTGGCGGCTAAGGTCGTACACGCCAGCAGGGCGATAAATATTTTCTTCATGAGAATAATGGAGCAGTTAATTGCAATAAAAACGCAAATTATAAAAATGTAATTGATTAATTGATTTAATTTATATTTACCAAACAATTGCCATATTGGCACAGAAATATAATTTGTAACAACGGTACACGTTTTGTTCTCTAATTATCAAATAAACAAAAATTAAAAAGATGAAAAAACTATTCACAGCAATATTAGTGATCATGACAGCAATGTCATTAAGTTCATGCAGCTACAACAGTATGGTGCAAATGGACGAAAATGTTAAAGGTAAATGGGGTGTGGTACAAACGCAATATCAACGCCGTACAGATTTGATCCCTAACCTGGTTGCAACCGTAAAAGGTGCGGCTAATTTTGAAAAAAGCACTTTAACGGATGTAATCAATGCTCGTGCTAAAGCAACTTCTGTACAGGTTGATCCATCAAAACTAACTCCTGAATCTATAAAAGCATTCCAGGAAGCACAAGGCCAGTTAAGTACGGCTTTAGGTAAACTGATGGTGGTTACAGAAAACTATCCTGACCTGAAATCGAACCAAAACTTTTTAGGTTTACAGGCACAGATAGAAGGTACAGAAAATCGTATTACTGTTGCACGCGACGACTTTAACGCGGCTGTACAGGAGTATAACACCAAGATCCGTTCGTTCCCGGCCAATATCACTGCCAAAATGTTCAGCTTTGCCGAGAAAGGATACTTCCAGGCAGAAGCAGGCTCTGACAAAGCACCGAAGGTTCAGTTTTAATTTAGAGATTAGAGGTTAGTGATTGGAGATTAGTTTTCCATCGCTAACCTCCGATTTTAAAGATTTTTCACTAATCTCTAACCTCCAATCTCTAATCACTAACAGATGGCCATATTTAACGACGACGAGCAACAACGCATACGCGAGGCGATAGCAGGTGCAGAGAAACATACATCGGGCGAGATACGGGTTTGTGTAGAAAAGACCTGCAGCGAGGATGTTTTGGAACGTACAGCCAAATATTTTTACCAGCTGGATATGCATAAGACCAAACTGCGCAACGGCGTATTGATATACGTTGCTGTAGTTGACAGAAAGTTTGCTATTATAGGCGATGCCGGCATAAACCAGGTGGTTGGCGCCGATTTTTGGGATAGCACCAAAGAAGATATGCTTAACCATTTTAAAACCGGAGATATTGTTGAAGGTATTGTTACCGGGATAAAAATTGCCGGCGGCCAACTGGGCAAATACTTCCCGCATAACCAGGATGATACCAACGAGCTATCGAATGATGTTGCCTTTATGGATGGCGATTAACCCCACAATCATGTTCAAAAAAATTCTATTATTTATTGGCTTGGCACTAAGCACTTTATGTGTTTCGGCGCAAGAGCTTCCGCCTAAATCAAACACTTTAGTTACCGACTTTACCAATACTTTAACTCCTGAACAGAAACAAAGTTTGGAGGATAAACTTGTCGCGTTTAATGATTCGTCATCAACGCAGATAGCTATCGTGATGATCCATTCTATCGGTAATTACGATGTGAATGAGTACGCTCAGAAACTGGGCCGTGCCTGGGGCATTGGGCAAAAAGACAAGAATAACGGCATTATTGTATTAGTAGCTTTAGATGACCATAAACTCTCTATCCAAACGGGTTATGGTGTTGAAGGCGCCTTACCCGATATCATCACCCAGCAGATCCGTGTTAATGATATGAACCCCCGCTTTAAGCAGGGCGATTATTATGGTGGCTTAGATGCCGGCACAGACGACATTATCAAATACACCAAAGGCGAGTACAAGGCTGATAAAAAAGCAAGCAGTAAGGGCGGCGATGGCGGCGGTACACCTGTTGGTTTTATTGTGATCATAGTTATTGTGATACTGATAGCCGTTTTCCGTAACCGTGGTGGTGGTGGTGGTGGCGGCGAGGTGATTGGCAGCCGAGGTAGTGCAAGCCCGTTCTGGTGGTTCCTGGCAGGATCGGCATTGGGCCGTGGTAGCAGCGGTGGTGACGGCTGGGGAGGTTTCTCTGGTGGCAGCGGCGGTGGTGGTGGTGGTGGCTTCGGTGGATTTGGCGGCGGCAGCTTTGGCGGCGGCGGATCAGGCGGTAGCTGGTAATTAACTACTATATCGATGCTCAGAAGAGACTACATGCTTAATGAAGCCAGGAAACTGGCCGAACTTATTGCCAAACTTTTAGGATTAAAAGCAGAAGGCAATTATACCGAATATTCGCAGTTGCTTAACGATACACTGCAAAAAGAGTATGATGCCGATGCAGAAACTCTGGTGGCCTTATCTGAAGAAGATTTCAATGCCAAAATAGCTACGGCAGACTATTCTACCGAAAAACTAAACGCCTTAAGCCAATTACTTTATATGCTGGCCCAGCCATTTAAGGCCGATGAAGAAACTAAAACCCTGCTGAACAAAGTACTGGCTATTTTTGATCTGCTGGAGCAAAAACATGCTTATCAATCGTTCGAAAACCTGGATAAGCAAAAAATAATATATCAATATTTTAAGAATAATGAGTGATAACTTAAAGTGGACCGTTCTCCACTCAGAATATATCCATAAAGGCCCCTGGGCAACCCTGCGTACCGATAAATGCGAAATGCCCGACGGGCGTGTAGTCGATCAATATTACGTTCTGGAATACCCTAACTGGGTAAACGCCGTAGCCATAACTGCCGAAAACAAGATCCTGATGGTGCGTCAATACCGCCATGCGGCAGGCATCGTATCCTTAGAGATCCCCGGGGGTGTTATTGATGGCGATGAAGAACCCGCAACGGCCATGCGCCGCGAGTTACTGGAAGAAACCGGCTATCAATTTGATGATATAGAATTGATAAGCACGGTATATGCCAACCCATCTACCGCAAATAATCATACCTATTGCTACCTGGCCAAAGGCGGCATTAAAGTTCAGGACCAAGCACTGGATGAGCACGAAGAAC
Organism: Bacteroidota bacterium; assembly: GCA_040388175.1. Lineage (GTDB taxonomy): Bacteria > Bacteroidota > Bacteroidia > Sphingobacteriales > Sphingobacteriaceae > Mucilaginibacter. The sequence continues at coordinate 5,350 of JAZKCG010000044.1, forward strand.
TGGTAGTGGAAGAATATACTATTGCAGAAGTTAAGCAACTACTCGCCGATAACAAAATACCGCAAGCTTTGCATTGCACTGCCTTGTTTTATGCGTTGATGAGATTGGGTGAGTTGAAGCAAATCAACACAATTTGATAAATCAATCATCCCGCCACGGTACAGGATGCTTTTTCAGATCGTAAAGGAAATATAAAAATGGTAGGGTAGCCAGTGCACAAAAAATCAAATACTTAGTTAGGTTGTGTTTGTATTGACTAAAACTATAAACAACTGCTCCATTTATTTCTAATTGGCTTGCCCGCGTACCATATTCTAAAAAATCCAGGCTAAATAAGTTGTAAGCGGTAGTTGGTAAATAAATTTTAGCCTTATCCCCTGGCTTTATTAAAGTATCTATTTCCGGATCATAGTCTACAAAGTAAGAATAACCGTCCCGCAATGTTATTTTAATAGAATAACTAACATAACTGTGTTTACCACCAGTGTAAGAGGTAGGCTTAACACTTTTGCTATATACGATGTCGCTAACTTTTATAAGCTGATTTACACTATAAACATGTGCAATTATCTGACCCAATGCTATTAGCATCAGCATAGCAATTATAACCCGGCACAACCTTTTAGCTTTAATACTTTCTAAATACTTTTCTTCGGATGTTCTTTGCATAGGTTGATCAAATAAAATTAAAAATAATTTGCAGTTATAATATACATTTTGTTACTTTGAATAACAAAGTACTTTTTTATGAAAGAAACTGATATTAAAGACGACCTGGCATCCATCCGCAATTTGATGGAGCGCTCATCAAAATTTATATCGTTGAGTGGCTTATCGGGCGTTTTGGCTGGTGTGTATGCGTTGATTGGGGCAGCAGTTACTTACAAGCTATTAAATTATGGCAGTATTGATTATAATGAGGACATGTTTGTCGTTGTTGATTCATCTGTTATAAGAACTTTAATAGCTATTGCCGCGGCAGTATTAATTGCATCTGTACTAACTGGTGTTATCTTATCTGCCCGTAAAGCAAAACGCAAGGGCCAATCTATCTGGAATAAAACCAGCCGTGAGCTTTTATTTTATATGGCTACCCCGCTGGTTGCCGGCGGTTTATTAATGATCATATTTATTTTGCGTGGGTACTATGGCATTGTTGGACCGACTTCATTGATCTTTTACGGTTTAGCTTTGGTAGGTGCCAGTAGCTTCACTTTTACTGCGGTACGGTCACTTGGCATTTGCGAGATAGTTTTAGGTTTAATTAGTGCTTTATATCCCGGTTACGGTTTGTATTTTTGGGCGATAGGATTTGGTGTGCTGCACATTATTTACGGCAGCGTGATGTACTTAAAATACGATAGGTGAAAATACCATTTGATAAATTAGATAAAGCTTTTGAGAACCGCCTGCGCTTACAAATAATGAGCGTACTGGTGGCTAATCAACGTTATGATTTTAACTCGTTAAAAGAGCTGCTGGACGTTACCGATGGTAACCTGGCATCGCATTTAAAGGGGTTGGAGAAAGAAGAATATATCCTGGTGAATAAATCATTTTTAGGGCGCAAGCCCAATACCAATTATGAAGCTACTGATAAAGGCAAAAAAGCATTCGCCGCACACCTTGATGCTTTAGAACAATTAATTAAATCGACAAAAAGTTAAACTATATTTTTTTACCCAATTACTTTGAAACGCAAAGTACTTTTTAAATGATAAATCATTCATCTTTAATTATAAAACTATGGATACCAGCCAATATTGGATCAATCATTTCCGCGCAAATTCATACGAACACCGTGTAAACTGGGAGCTTTCACCCAATATCACGGCTAAAGAAATAGCCACTATCTTACCCTCATTACAAGCCTGGCAATTGGGCGAAACATCAGAAGGAAAACATTTAATTGCGGCAGCAACTAAATACGCGCTAAAGGTTGGCGACCCGCAATATGTGGGCGCTGTACGCCTGTTCATCAAAGAAGAACAAAAGCATGGTAACAACCTGGGGCAGTACCTCGACCTGATAGGCAAACCCCGCATACAAAAAGATTGGGGAGATAGCTTGTTCCGCCGCATCCGTTATTTTAACACCAGTATGGAGATCTGGACGCTAGCGGTTATTATTGTGGAAAGCACCGCGCAGATCTTTTACCAGGCCTTAAAAGATGCAACCAACTGCACGTTGCTTAAACAGATCTGTACTGATATATTGATAGACGAAGCTTATCACATCACCTTCCAAACAGAACGGCTGGCTATCATCTTTGAGAAAAAGAACAAGTTTTCACGAAACTGGCGCGCGATAATGTATCGCTATTTCTTTTTCGCTACTTCAAGCCTGGTATGGTTCGCCCACAAAAAACTGTTTAGAGCAGGCGGCCTTACTTACCCGCAGTATGCTAAAAAGATGCATAGCAAATACGTTAAAACCTTTAAGGCGATAACGGATACGCAGGAAGCATTATGGATATAAAACCTAAACCTTATCATAACAAAAAAGCCTTCCCACATACTGTGAGAAGGCTTCCTAACGATGAATATATATAATATAGTCTTAAGCTAATTTTACATTTACCGCGTTAAGGCCTTTTTTGCCTTGTTGTGCCTCATAAGTTACTTCATCATTCTCACGAATTTTGTCGATCAAGCCTGATACGTGTACAAAGATCTCTTCGCCGCTATCAGATTTGATAAAACCGAAGCCTTTTGAGTCATTAAAAAATTTTACTGTTCCTGTTTGCATTATAAATTGATTTTAAAGTTATTGCAAGGTAGTAAAATATTTAATATCCAACACTATGCCTATTATTTCGATATTTTTTCTTTTTTGCTTAAAAATCACCTTATCAAACCTCTTTGCTACAGAAATTATATTTCGTTAAACTAATAAATTCAATTAAGCCGCGTCTGATATGTATTTAACCAGGCAGCGTTTAGCTACCGGCAGTAAGGTCTGTTCTAACGGAAAACTGATATCGCTGTGCACATAATATACCGCCGGGTTAGGTAAATGCTTGTTTTGCTTGATCAGATGCAGTTTCATAGCTTCGGGCGTATTAACCAGGCTATGCTCGTAAGTATCTATCAGTTGGATATTTATACCGCGATATTTATCATCCTTATCCTCAAATATGGTAAAATGATATTCATATAAGTGGTTAGTGGTTTCCTTGCCGTTGCGTAAAGAGAAATAGCCATCATATGGCAGTAGTGGCATTATACCTACCGGATCAATATTCAACCGGCTTTCTACAAAATCATAGATCTCTTTACCGGTTTGTATAGCGGGATCCATTTTATGCAGGGCATAGGCTATGATCTGCTCTATCTCACGCATGGTGTTATCGTCTTCAACTATCTTTTGGTAGGTTAGTTTTACAGCGGCTATATCAGCCTTAGTTAACCGTTGCGGGAAAGCGTTTTGCAGCGTGGTCTTGTTTTGCTTAAAACACAATAGGTTGTTATAATGAAACACCAGATCGCTCAAGTTTGGGTACAAACGGCTCTTATCAAAATGGTGGTTTATTTCCTGCAGATAAGCCAGTAGCTGGTACTTTTTATATTCAAAATCTATCGAGCCTTCTATAAACCAATTAATACCTAATGATCTCATAAAACTATCCCCCTTTACATGCCTATTAAATTAAACAAAAATGACCAATTTTGCAATATGCCCACAGGAACACTTTTTTTAATACCCGTACCGCTTGCTGAAGAAGCCGCGGCCAAAACATTTACACCCTACCTGGTTGATACTATCAACCATATTAAGGAATACATTGTAGAGAATGAAAAAACAGCCCGCCGCTTTTTAAAAGAAGCCGGACTTAAAATACCACAAAGCGAATTGACCATTCATGACTATGGCAAACATGCCCGTGGTGCAAGCATTAAACCTTATTTTGTTGGTTTGCAATCAGGCAAAGATGTTGGTTTGATGAGCGAGGCCGGTTGTCCCGCTGTTTCAGACCCCGGGTCTGAAATTGTTGCCGAAGCACATAAACGCGGTATAAAAGTAGTTCCCTTAGTTGGGCCAAGCTCTATTTTATTGGCGCTGATGGCATCAGGCTTTAATGGGCAGGGATTTGCCTTCCAAGGCTATTTGCCGATTGATAAAGTCGAACGAAGCAAACGTATTCGCGAGTTGGAAGGTTTATCAGACCGCTTAAATCAAACACAGATCTTTATTGAAACGCCTTTCAGAAACAACCCGTTATTAGAAGAAATATTAAAGACAGGGCATCCTAAAACCAAACTTTGTATAGCCAGTAATTTAACCGCTGTGGATGAGTTTGTGCAAACCAAAACCATAGCCGAATGGCAAACCCAGGTACCTGATCTGCATAAAAAACCAACCATTTTTATATTATCACGTTCTGTATAAGTGTTAATTACGCAGCAACATACTTCTGTCTTAATTATTGGCGCGGGTCCGTCAGGTTTAATGATGGCCGCACAGTTATTACGGCATGGTGTGCAGCCCATTATTATTATTATTGACAGTAAACACGGACCTACCGATCAGTCGAAAGCATTAGCGGTACAGGCACGGTCATTAGAGATCTACCGACAAATGGGTGTTATTGACCGCATCCTTGCCAATGGTAAACAAGCCGGGGGCGTTGCTTTTAACCAGGATGGTGTAACACTGGCCGAATTATCATTAGGTAACACTGGCGAAGGCGAGACCAAATTCCCCTTCATCCATTTGTACCAGCAAAGCAAGAACGAGCGCCTGTTATTGGATTATCTGACCACTAATTGCTGCCCCGTTTATTGGGATACCAATTTGGTATCGTCCACACAAACAACCAGGCAGGCAACTGTACAATTAGCCTCAGGAACAGAAACCGTTGATATCACCTGCGACTGGTTAATAGCTGCGGATGGAGCGCATAGCACGGCACGTAAGCAATTGCAAATACCTTTTACCGGTGATGCCTATGCCCACGAGTTTTACCTGGCGGATGTTGAACTGGATAATAAAGAACTTAACGATACCCGCGTAGAACTCTATCTATCAAAAAAAGGATTTGCCGGATTTTTCCCTATGCCCGAAGCTAATTGCTATCGGGTTATAGGCAACCTGCCTGTGGAAATTGAATCTACAGATAATCTGCAAATAGAACAAATATTACCGCACTTAAACAGTGTGGCCCACATAAACACCAAAGTGGTTAATACTAAATGGTTCACTACCTATCGCTTGCATCATCGCATGGCCGATAATTTCAGGCAGCTGCGTTGTTTTTTAATTGGCGATGCCGCACATATCCACTCGCCGGTTGGCGGACAGGGTATGAACACCGGTTTGCAGGATGCCTATAATTTAGGCTGGAAGCTGGCAGGGGTAATTAACGGACAATTGAACGAAACCATTTTAGATACTTATGCCGCCGAACGGATGCCGGTAGCTAAAGAGTTGCTGGGCACTACAGATAGGGTCTTTAAAATAGTGTTATCAACTAATTGGTTCACTATGCTGTTTAAAAAATGGATAATGCCCGGTGTGCTTAAATTTGTTTGGAGCAAAAAGAGATTACGCGAAATTTTCTTTAAACGGGTGTCACAAATTTTCATCAATTACCGGCATAGTGCCATCAGCTTACATTTAAGCCATGCTAAAACAGTAAAAGCCGGTGACAGGCTGCCTTACCTTAAAGTATTTAATGAAAAGAAACAGGAAGAAACCGACCTGCACGAGTGGTGCGCCAAACCAGGTTTCACGCTTATTGTTCTGGGTAAATTACAGGACATTGACCTGTTTACACTGGCCAAATGGATCACACAAAATTATAACGGCAGTTTGAATTTCTTCTACCTGCCACCATCAGCCAGAAACAAAAAAATATTTAATACTTTTGAAGTAAATGAGGGTAAAAAGAAAGCCCTGATCATTCGTCCCGACATGCATATTGGCTTGATCAATGATGTTGTGGATATAGATATGATGGACAACTATCTAAACAATATAGCCGGACTTTATAAAGCAGCTGCGGTCTAAATACTTATCAAATGCATAAAATTCATCTGCTTGTAAAAAGAAGCATCCTGTTTATGGTCGATCTTTTTTACCCGCTATTTAAAAAGATCCTTCCTTTACAAACTTTCAGATACGCTGCATGTGGTGCAATTAATACCGTGCTTGATATTGGTTTATTTGCTATTAACTATAACCTGGTATTTAAAAAACACGACGTCGCTTTTGGCCCTATAACACTTAGCCCGCATATTGCCTCTTTATTTTTATCTTTCTGTGTTACCTTACCTGTAGGGTATTATTTAAACCGATATGTGGTTTTTCAAGAATCAGGGTTAAGCCGCCGCACTCAATTATTTCGCTACTTTTTAGTAACTATGATATGCATTACGCTTAATTATGTATTGCTAAAACTATTTGTCGATCTTTTTGGCTGGTACCCTACTCCATCCAAAATGCTGACCACCCTTTTTGTGGTTGTTTTCAGCTACGTGAGTCAAACCTATTTCTTCTTCAAAACAAAGGAACACCCTATTGATGTTATGGGTTAAAAAAAACTTTTTCGAAAAATGAGTAATCAGCCGTGAATTGTCTCGGCCTTACCGTAATTTTTTACAACCTGTGCCTCGTAGGTTAAAAACTCTTTCCAGCGTTTATCAACATCTATAGCAACGGCGTGCTTTTTGGCCAGGTTAATAAACATAGTATAATGGGTAGCCTCGCTTATCATTAATTCATGGTAAAATTCTGAGAGTTCTTTATCATTAATATTTTCTGATAGTACTTTAAAGCGCTCGCAACTGCGGGCCTCAATCATCGCCGAAAATAATAACCGGTCTATCAATTGCGCTTCGCGGCCACCGCCTACTATAATAAACTTGCGCAGTTCATTTACGTAATCATCCTTTCGCTCTTTGCCTAATACATAACCGCGTTGCAAAATAATTTCATGCACCCGTTTAAAATGATCCATCTCTTCCTGAACCAGGGCTATCATTTGTTGTACCAGGTCGCTTAAGTTTGGGTTTTGAACAATAAGGGTAATACCATTGGTAGCTGCCTTTTGTTCGCAATAGGCATGGTCTATCAGTAATTCTTCAATATTGCTTTCCACCACATTCTTTACCCAGGTAGGGTCTGTAGGCAGTTGCAGTTTAAGGATGGTTTTCTCGCTCACGGTATAAAGATAATGGTTAATCTTCGTCGGTAAAAGCGGGATTATTGGTTATTAAGCGGGCGTGATGATGGACAGTAAGAATTTCCAGAACAGTTTCGGATTTATATCGATATATTATAAGATAATTTTTAAAAACTAACTGCCGCGCGTTAATTGATCTGTATTGAAACGGCTTACCTAAATCAGGAAAATCAAGTAATTGACTTATTGCATTAATAATTAACTGCTTTTCTAATTTAGCATACCCAAGTGAGCCTTGTGCTATGAAATCAACGATCTCTTGTAGATCAGACTTAGCAGTTGGTAAAATATCTATTTTTATAGATCTTCTTTTAACCATTCTGTTTTAAACTCATTCCAATCCTGACCTAAACCTTGTTTTGATTCATTAAGTGCCTGTTCAATTTTTGCCGACAATAAAATTTTATCAAATACTTCTTCCACATCAATTTTATCCGGCATATCGTTCAATATATCCTGAAGGTTGTTTTTTGTAATTACCATAACTGATCCTTTTTATAAAGTTAAGAAACTATTTATACAAACTCTTACTCTCAATAAATTTCAATACCGGGTCCGGCACAAAATATTGTACGTTCTTTTTCTCGGCTATTGATTTACGGATAAACGTTGCAGACAATTCCATTTGCGGGGTCATGGTTATGGTTACCGATGGATGTGAAGCCAGTTCGGCATTTTCATAGCCGGGACGAGGATAAACATAGATTTGGTAATCGCGTAATATCAGTTTATAGTTTTTCCATTTGGGCAGGCTTACCAGGTTATCAGACCCCATGATCAGCGCGAACTCATGTTGCGGATATTTTTCTTTCAGATGGGTCAGCGTATCTATGGTGTATGAGGGTTGCGGTAATTTTAACTCCACATCACTAACTTCAATATTTTGGGCGTTGTCTGTAGCCAGCCGGGCCATTTCTAACCTATCATAGGTATTGATCAGGTCGCCATATTTTTTGAGTGGATTTTGCGGCGATACCACCAGCCAGACCTTATCTAACGTAGTATGATTAGCCAGGTAATTAGCTATGATCAGGTGGCCAATATGTATGGGGTTAAACGAACCGAATAGCAAGCCGATTTTCATAGTTTGCAGTTTTAAGTTGGCAGTAAGCGGCCTATTTTCCCAGGAAATCCTTCACCAATTCTTCAGCTTCTTTGCATGCCGTTTGAAGTTCGTGATTTTTTAGGATAATATCAAATCTTGGCGCGTAATTAAGCTCTTTTTCGGCCTTTATAAAGCGTTCTTTTAGTTTTTCGGCACTATCAGTCCCACGACCTACTAAACGCTCTTTAAGCACGGCTAATGATGGCGGTTGTACAAATATGGCCAGCGCTTGTCCGTCATACTTGCGTTTAAGGTGCAGGCCACCTTCAACATCAATATCAAATATCACCGTTTTGCCTTTTGCCCAGATCCGTTCTATCTCTGTACGCAGCGTACCATAAAAGGTACCTGAGTACACTTCTTCAAACTCGACAAACTGCTTTTTGGCTATTAAGTGCAAAAATTCTTCTTTGCTGATAAAATGGTAGGCTTTATTATTTTCTTCGTCGCCGCGTGGTAGCCTGGTAGTGGCCGATATAGAAAACTCCAGTTCAGGAAATTTAGTAAGCAGGTGTTTAACTATGGTAGTTTTACCGGCTCCTGATGGTGCAGAAAATATAACGAGTTTTCCTTCTTTGGTCATTAGTTCATTAGTGTCATTAGTTCATTGGTACAAAGTTCAACAATCCATACTAATGAACAATTGAACAAATGAACTAATGATTATAATACGTTTAGTAATTGTTCTTTAATTTTTTCCAGTTCTTCTTTCATGCCTACCACCAATTTCTGGATATTGGCATCATTAGCTTTCGAACCTAAAGTGTTGACTTCCCTACCTATCTCTTGCGATATAAAGCCCAGTTTTTTACCATTGGCATCGGCATTTTTAAGGGTTTCAATGAAATAATCGCAATGGGTTTTTAAGCGCAGTTTTTCTTCGGTGATATCTAACTTGTCTATATAATAGATCAGTTCCTGCTCAAACCTGTTTTGGTCTATCCCTTCGCGGCCGGCAGCTTCACTTAAAAACTGGTTCAGCCTTTCGCGGATAATCGGTACACGCTTAGGTTCTTCAACTTCTACCAGTTTAAGGTTCTCCAGGATAATGCCTATTCTGTATTTGATATCCTGCTCCAGCGTATTGCCTTCATCACTTCTAAACTGCTGAAAAGCGGCCATAGCCTGGTTAAAGGTTTTTTCGACAATTTTCCATTCATCTTCTGATACCGTTTCCTCATCGTATTTTACTACTTCGGGTAAACCAAGTGCTAATTGAAGCAGGTTGGTGGCCGGCTCGTTTAGTTCTTCGCTAACAGCTTTCAGTTGCGAGTAGTAGTTTTTTAAAAGTACGGTATCTATACCCGCTGCCTTTACAGTGGCCGAATTGGCTTGTTCTACATTGATAGACAAGTTTACCTTACCGCGCTCTATTTGCTTACTGCAATCATTACGCAGTTGAAATTCTTTCTCTGAAAATATTTTGGGCAGGCGCAAAGACAGTTCAAGAAACTTACTGTTCAGGGATTTTATCTCGACCGTGTATTTTGTGGTACCTGAGTCGAAACTGGCAACTCCATATCCTGTCATGGATTTTATCATGCGCAAAGATAGTTTTTTTAGGCTGTTTAGCCAACCACATCGCAATTTGCATTTATACCGGTGTTACGGTTATTGCCGGTAGTATTTTTTAGCGTTTTCCGGGCATCCGGCTTAATACCCGTAGTAATTTTTGCCATTTTTAGGGCATTTGGCTTAATGCCGGTAGTAATTTGGGTCGTTTATCGGGTATTATAGGTTATGCCGGTAGTATATATTTTGATTAAATAGTTGATAATTAGGAATTTAATATTTAAGCAATAAAAATGGTCGGATTTTTAAAACATTCAAAGAACAGAACCGCGTTGAAATTATACCCCCGGCCAATTATAAATATAGCGAAAAAAGAAGGATTTTTTGGTGACACGATTTTGATAAGCACGGTTCCTATAGCGATAGGCTTCAAACCTTGAGTGTTCGAAACGTTTACTCTTTTTAGTCCGACTGATAAAGGCGTAGCCTTGACTTATGTTTTAACCCGTGGGCAACGTAAGTCAAACACGTAATGAGTGCCGTAGGTACGATGCTTATTATATGGGCCGAACCTACGGCTCTTTTTAATATTTTTCCTTTTTACACCGGGTTAAAACCCGGTGCTACAATACTGGTCGAGCCGCTGGCTCTTAAAAATAAGGAAACAATTGTTTCGAACACGCAAGGCTTCAAACCCATCGCTATAAAATCAATATATACTTTCATTTATACCTTGGCATTTTTCACCACTTCAAAAAATTAACACTTTTTTACATTTTCAGCCGTTTACATTGCTTAGTTTTGTATGTTGATTAAGTCATTTATATATTACCGCCTATGCACAGCATTTATGCTGTGTTTTTGCTTTGTGCTAAACACATCTGCACAGCAATTAATTACTGTTAAAGGTGTTGTATTTAAGAAAAATTCGCCTGTTACTATCCCCTATGCTTCTGTAACTAATGTATCCAGAAAGATTGCTGAAACTACCAGCGACCAGGTTGGCGGCTTTCATATTCAAGCAGCTATAGGCGATACACTGATCTTTAAGAAAGCAGATTATACACCGCAAGCCCTGGTTGTACTCAATATGATGGATCAGACTATTTATATGCAGCCTGTTATTCATTTAAATGAGGTTACTATTAAAGAAACCAGCAGGCAGCAGGAATTGAGTGACGCGTTAGATAATTACAAGAAAAAAGGGCAATATTATTCATTAAACCCAAGTGTTGGCTCTGTGATTACATCGCCTATTTCTGGCCTGTATGAACTTTTTGGTAAGGGACCGGCACAGGCACGAAAATTCCAGAAATACAGCAAAGAAGAAATGGAGCGGATAGAAATAAGCAAACGCTACAACAAGCCGCTGGTTAAAAAAGTAACCCAAATATCCGACGAAGATCTTGAAAATTTCATGAAGGCATTTACCCCAAATGTTGAAGATATCAGGATCTGGAGCGACTATGACATTGTTAACTACATCAAAAAGTCGTACGCTTATTTTTTAGACAATAAGGAGCATTTAAAATTAGAGAAGCTTTATTGATCTATTATATAATAGCAACCGCCCCTTGTTGGTGTTATCACCACAAGTACCAAAATGTAAATATTGGTGCAGTCTAACCCTTCACGCAGTAGTAGTATAAATGAGTAAGTTTTAGATTAATCTAAACAAGCCACCTCAATAATGCAGTTATTAAAGTTGATAATATTCTCTATTTTAACTGTTAGCACAACGGTAATTAAAGCGCAGCAGATCCAATGGGAAGCGGACAGACCATTGACTTGGAAAGATTTTAAAGGTAAACCTGGTCGTGCCAGTGCGGCAACATCTTCATCGATTGTTTATGACTACAATGCGCAAACTATCGATAGTGTTACCTACTTTATTACCTTTAACTTTAAATGTGTGTTTAATGCAGAATGGTCGTATGTTAAGTCGCGGGAGCACCAAAGTCCCGATCTTTTAGCTCACGAACAAACACATTTTGATATTACCGAACTTTACACCCGAAAATTAGCTGCCGCTTTTCATGCGGCAACATTTACCCGTAATTATAAAGTGGAGATAGAAGATATTTACAAGAAAAATGCGGAAGAAAATAGATTGATGGTAGTAAGATATGATAAAGAAGTTTATCGCTCAATGAATATGCAATTACGATGGCAGTTATATATTTATTTACAACTCAAAGCACTGCCACGAAACTATTGATTAGGGGAAAATTCCTTTTTTAACATTGTATACACGTACCTATTTATTGATTAACTTTACGTTATGGCAGAGGATAACTACGCCCTCCGCCCTTGTTGGTGTTATCACCACAAGTACCAAAATGTCAATATTGGTGCAGTCTAACCCATCGCGCAAATTCACGAATAATAGTTAACTTTACAATCATGGTTCAAACTATACAAATAGCTCAGTCAATTTTAAGAGATATAGAAGGTAAGTATGATACTTATTTTAGGTCTATAAATAAGGGTATATTATATTTTGTGGAATTTAGAGAAATTGACGGTTGGTTAACTGTTGATGTTATAAACTCACCCCCTCAAAACATTGCATTAGAAATAAAGCGGGGTTTTCATATAGTTGATGAAACAGAGAAAACACCGCAGGAAGCATCAAAAAAGCGTCTGTAAAGCCTAAGAAAGCCACAGAGGTAAAGAAATAATCAGTTGGAAAACTTAAAGGGTATATTAGTTATAATAGGGGTTATTGCGGGTGTTTTAATAATCGTATCTTTTTTAACTCACCCAGCAAAAAAGGGAGAAAAAAATAGTTGGGGAGATTTTGGCAGAAACTTGTGGGCCCTTTTCGTAATAATAATTATCGGGCTATTGTTTTTAAAGGGCTGTGATGTTATTTGAATAAGCTTCGCCCCCCTACATGGTCTAACACGTATATAGTTACCTGATAACACCAACAACGGCCAGTATGTCGGGCGGGAAAGAACGGTTAAGGCTACTTGTGCCTTTATAGATTACTTAAAACGATTATATACTCAGCGCTTCACAGGCTTTTTCGGCAGCCAGTTTCTCGGCATTCTTTTTACTAAACTCTTTTCCAAGGCCCATTATTTGTCCGTCAACACTGGCTTGTACGGTAAATAATTTCGTGTTCTCACCATCGCCATTCTCTATCAGGTCGAAAGAAATATCCTTGCTATGACGCTGGCACCACTCTATCAGCTTGCTTTTAAAGTTAGTTTCGGTTTGCTCCAACGTATGGATATCAATGTGCGATTTAATGATATGGTTAACCAAAAAGTGTTTGGTAAAATTATAGCCTTTATCCAGGTACACGGCACCAATCAATGCCTCAAAAGCATCACCTAATAATGAGCCTTGCCTTGTTGGCCCTAAGGCACGGCTGTCGTATTCTATCAAATCTTCAAAACCCAGTTTGCGGGCTAATTGGTTAAGGTTTACCCGGCTTACAATTTTTGAGCGCAGTTCTGTCAGAAAGCCCTCATCTTCATACGGGTAAAGTTTAAACAGTACTTCGGCCACTACGCTGCCTAAAACAGCATCGCCTAAAAACTCCAGGCGTTCATTGCTGTTCTTTACTCCTTTTTTTACGTTTTGTGCTACAGATTTGTGGCGAAATGCCAACCGGTATAACGACAAATTGCCCGGTACAAAACCGAGCAAAT
>JAZKCG010000045.1:0-14957 GCA_040388175.1 Bacteroidota bacterium
TGTTTGATGTGCAGATATGCTGATGTGCAAATGTGCAGATTAAATTGGGATTGGCAAAGCGATTTGCTAAAATAATTAGTAATATTGTTTGTTATATTATGTACATGAAAATCGATTTGGAACTTACATTGGCTGAAAAGCTAATACTAAAAGAGAAAAGAGTCACTCAAAAAGAGCTTATGAATTTGGCTATTGATGAAATAATTGCGGTTCTAAATCCCCCGTCACAGCGTGTGCGGGTAATACAAGCTTTATTCGAGTTTCAGTCAATACCTTCGCTTGGAATTATGTTTGCAAAGGACATGATGTTTTTAGATTACTACAGGCTTGCTGATGTTAAAGATAAGACAGGCCCTGAACTATTGAACGGGTACGAATTAAAAATGGGCTATAAAGTAGACCCTTGTGTTGAAGACCAATTTTGGCTGGCGGTTGATCATGCCAACAATCCCCAGAGTAAAAATCAATGGTGGGATTTTACGGCAGCGCGTAAAAAGTATCGCAGTGAATACGGTTATCCAAATACAAGGCCTAAATAAATCCCTTTCAGACCTCTCCTAGCCCGCTACTCACTCCTCAAACTCTTTACCGGGTTGGCTAATGCTGCTTTTACCGCCTTGAAACTTATGGTTATCAGGGCTATGAGTATGGAAGCGACACCACCGGCAGCAAATAACCACCAGCTAATATTGATCCGATAAACATAGGCCTGCAGCCATTGGTGCATATAGTACCAGGCAATGGGCGCGGCAATGGCAAAAGCAATGGCAATAAGCAGGATAAACTCTTTCGAGAACAAATAAACAATATTGGCTACGCTGGCGCCAAGTACCTTACGAATGCCAACTTCTTTTACGCGCTGTACTGCCATAAATGAGGCTAACCCATACAAGCCCAGGCAACTCAAAAATATGGCGATAGCGGCAAAAATTTTATACAGCTGCGCCAGCTGGTTTTCCTGCTTGTAAAAGCTTCCTATCTTCTCATCCAAAAACTTGTATTCATACACAAAATCGGGTAACGTTTTGTCGAATACCTGTTTAATGGATTGCATGGTAGAAGACATATGCGTTGTTGCCAGTTTGATGCCTACCTGGTTGTACATGGTGTTGTTTGTGGTAATGAGCAGTGGGGCAAGATCATTGCGGAAAGACCGGTCATGAAAATCTTTTAATACGCCCACAACAGTTCCTTTGATCTGGTCATGCCAGGTGGTCATGGACTTGTTCAGGATATCTTCAGGCTTTTTTAGTCCCAGCATTTTCACCAGGGATTCATTTACCAGGAATTCTCCCGAGGTATCAGACGGGTTCATATTTCTGCCGGCTATCAGCGGTAATTTATAAGCTGGCACATAACCTTCGTCGGCAAATTTGGTAATAACCTGGAAGTCTGTTTGTTTTATGGCATGGTTATACATAATGATGCTCCATAGGTCAGACCCGTTTTCAACAGGGGTATTAGAACTGTAGGTAACAGCCTGCACACCATTTATAGACATTAGCTGTTTCCTTAAATAACCCAGCTTGCTGATGCGGACGCTATCTACACGGAAAGGAACATTTACAATAGCATCTTTATCAAAGCCCAGCGGTTGGTTCATAAAATAATCCATTTGCTTTACAATAACTAGCGTCCCGATGATGAGCGCCTGGGCAATGATGAATTGAAATACCACCAATCCGCGCCTTAATGAAATTCCTTGTGTATTGGATGTGAGCTTGCTTTTTAATGCATTAACAGGGTTAAAGCGGGATAAAACCATAGAAGGATAAAAACCGGCCAATGCGGTTACAACAACAGTTACAATGAGAAGAAATAAAATGATTACCGGGTTGCCGAATATGTTAAATGAAATTGAAAGCTCTAAAAGTTGATTGATGTAAGGCAATGCAAGCATTGCAATAAGCGTTGCCAGTACCACCGCACCTGCAACTATCAAAAATGTTTCAATAATGAACTGGATCTGTAACTGGGGTTTGCTGCTCCCCAAAACTTTCCGGACACCAACCTCCTTAGCCCGATTAACGGCTTGGGCGGTAGACAGGTTGATAAAGTTTACGCAGGCAATTAACAGGATGAATGCGGCTATGAGCCACAATACATTAAGCAGTTGATGACTGATGGTTTGGTTGCTATAATTACCAGCCTGGGTGTCATAATGTACCGCGTTTAATGGCTGTATAATATGGCTATCCTTATTATGGGCAGATTCCACCTTTTTTGAATAAGCTCTTAATTGCTGATTAAAATTATCGGCCGAAACATTCGGCGGCAACAAAATATAGCAGCCAAAACCACCTACATTTCCATCCCAATCGATAGATTTTGCCAGGTAATCCCCGGTAAACCCTGTCCCGTAAGACACAACAACTTTTAGCTGAAAATCTGTATTTGCCGGGATGGTAGCCAGGATGCCTGAAACTTTTAATACGTCGATACCATGCTCAAACATATAGCCTCCCATTTGCAGTTTAATGGTTCTGCCCATTGCTGTTTTCCAGTCGCCAAAATATTTTTCGGCTATCTCTTTAGTCAGAAATACATTGTTCGGATCTTTTAATGATTCGTATGAACCTGCAAGCAACGGGAAATCAAATATTTTAAAGAAGGAGGGCGACATATAAAATACCCCGTGTTGCTCCATAAAGTTTTTTTCGGTATTTCCGTTATTGCCAACTATCTGCAGTTGATCATCATGGCTGACAAAAATCGGGGCCACCTGTTCTATCTGGGGGAAATACGTTTTCAACCCTAAAGGCATCGGAAACGGGACAGCTGTCTTGTAAAAGATATTTCCTGATTCTTCGTAATGAAATTCGGTTAACACCCGATAGGTGCGATCTTTCTTTGCGTGAAAATTATCAAAGCCGGTCTGAAATTGTATAATGATAAAGATCATCATACAAACGGCAATACCCACAGCCAGGCCGACAATATTGATAGTGGCGTAGCCTTTATTACGGGTTAGGTTACGCCATGCTATTTTGAAATAATTTTTAAACATATAATTGCGGGTTAATTTGTTTGTAGGCCACTTAGGAGGGGCTTCATTAAACAAAATTACCCTTGCAAAGCGGGTATTACGCCCCAGATTATAAGATGGGCTTTCTTTTTTAAGATATGTTTTATACTCGGCCGGGCTTTTCCCGGTTATTTGTTTAAAAGCCCGGTTAAAGGTGGTCTTTGAATTAAACCCTGATTCAAATGCGATACCTAACAGGGTAATATGGTCATAAGCGGGATCCTGCATTTTCTGAACGACATCCGCAACGCGATACTCACTGATGAAATCATTGAAGCTTTTTTTGAATACCGTATTGATGATCCGGGATAATTCATGAGGACCGATTTCCAATTTTTCGGCCAGAGAGCTTAAGCTTAATTCCGGGTCCTGGTAATACAGGTTGTCTTTTACTGATTGTTTTAACCAAATACCCCTTTGCTTCATTTCGGCAGGAAGCGGTTGCTTTAAAAATGGTGATGCTTCTACCAATCGGCCGGTGTTCTGCCTTAAAAAAGCGGTAACCGCCATCCAGACAATCATTATTGCTAAAAAGATATACAAAGGATAATAAGTTTGGATATCCAATTGGCCATGATAATAAAAATAGTCGATGGCTGTAAAAGGGATCCACAATAACCATAAGATGCTGAAAGCTGTAAGTAGTTTTTTTAACCATCGCAGCTCGTACCGGTACCGGTCACTCCCGGTAAATTTTAGTCGCAGGTAAAAGCGTTCTATTAATTTATGCGATAAGTATAGGTAAATACTGACTGAAACAAACGTTAGTAATTGCAATACAGGGTTCAGTTGCTTAAAGATGTGCGTTTCATAAGTAGCTGCACCCGTCAGTATGGACTCCCTGATCTCCAATACCAGTACACCCAGGTGTAACAGTAAGGGGCTAAAATGCAGCAGACCCTTCCAGCGGAATTGATATCCCGGCCTGGTCATCGTCAATACATAAAAATAGATCAGGGGGCCAAGTATCAGAGAAAACTGTAACGGTAACCAATTCCACAGCGGAAAGTCGGTACCCAGTCCGGTGTCAACGCCCAATAACCAAATCGTCCATAAAACAATTACTGCTAATGTCAGGCTAAGAAAGCGGTTTGCGTTATGATTGATACTTTTAGCGAATCCTAAAAGCATGGCAAAAGTCAGTCCGATAAATAGGATTCCAAGGAAAGCCAGGTCATATAGGGTAATATGGAATGTATAGGGTGTCAAGCGATTACTTAGTCAATCATTGTTCCAAATCTATAAAACATTAATAAATAGAAAGTTAAAAGATTAATGCGGACGCCAATGTATCAAAAGCGAACGAAAGGATGTTCGGTTTTGAATCGCAAATCGACAGGATTGTGGCTATCCAAAAAGTCAAATGGTAAGCCAGGCAGGTAATAGGTATTTGCCACTTCGGCCCATTTTTCGTATATTTGATAAGCTACCCACCGCTCTCCAATCCTCCCAATAATAATAGATTTCAAAATCTTTTTTGACACGTTTTTTGAGTTTTATTTTATTTATAAACCTGACAATCAGCCAATTAATTAGATATATTACTACCGGTATCAGGGCATATACCCGATAAATGGCGCTTTTTACTACCGGCATTCACCACAATGCCAGACAAATGCCTGAAATTACTACTGGCATAAGGCCCAATACCCGATAAATGCAATTTTTTACTACCTACTATAAGCATTACGCCGGTGTGAATGGAAATGGCGGGCGGACTAAAAACAAAAAGAGCAGTTGCTAATTAAAACAACTGCTCCTTTTGAATCTGCAAATTTGCACATCTACAATTTGATCTCTTCGTCTTTTGATGAGAAAAAGTGGAATTCTGTTAACTGGTAAGCCGGGTTACTTTTAACCTTGATCCACTGGCCATATTTAAAGAACCATTTTACCTGTTTGGTCATGATAAAGCCCTGGCGTATGTAAGCCTCAATATAAGGGTGTACGCAAAGGGTAATTCCTTTTTCGTTTTGTTCTGTTAAAACGTAATTAAAGTTGTTCTCAATATCGTCCAGCAATAAAATACTTGGGCGTATGGTACCGGTGCCATGGCAAGCCGGGCAAACCTCGCTGGTAACAATGTTCATTTCGGGCCTTACACGCTGGCGGGTAATTTGTACCAATCCAAACTTGCTTGGGGGCAAAATGGTATGCTTGGCACGGTCCAGGGCCATTTCGGCACGTAAATAATCAAACAGATCTTTACGGTTGGTCGGCTTGTGCATATCAATAAAATCGATTACCACAATACCACCCATATCACGCAGGCGTAACTGACGGGCTATCTCTTTCGCTGCTTCGCGATTTACCTGGTAGGCATTTTCTTCCTGGTTTTCTTTATTGGCCGTACGGTTACCGCTGTTCACGTCAATAACGTGCAGAGCCTCTGTATGCTCAATCACCAGGTAAGCGCCACCGGCTAAATTAACCGTTTTACCAAAGGCGCCTTTTATTTGCTTATCAACACCGAAGTGTTCAAATAAAGGCTCTTTATGTTTGTGTAGTTTTACAATGCTCTCCAGGTCAGGCGATATATCTTTTACATATTGCTTAACTTCTTCAAACAAGGTGCCGTCATTTAAATAAATGTTCTGAAAATCGGGGTTTAAGATGTCCCTGAGTATGGTTGATGTACGGCCAATTTCGCCTAAAACTTTTTTACCCGGCTCTACCGATGGCAGGCGGGTCATGAAAGCTTCCCATTTGGATATCAGGTCAAGCAGGTCCTTTTGCATCTCTGCAACGCCCTTACCCTCTGATACTGTACGGATAATTACACCAAAATTTTTAGGTTTTATACTCTCTACGATTTTGCGCAAGCGATTGCGCTCCGTGTTACTCTTTATCTTTTTAGATATAGAGATAACGTCAGAAAAAGGCACTAATACTACGTACCTGCCTGCTATAGATAGATCTGAACTTAAGCGGGGTCCTTTTGTTGATATAGGCTCCTTGGCTATCTGAACAGGAATAAGCTGGTTTTTGGTTAGGATATCAGAGATCTTACCCCCTTTGTTAATATCTTCTTCCAGCTTAAAGTTATCTAAAAGCTTCGACTGGTAACTTCCACCACGCACCTGCTTGGCCAACTTAAGGAGCGTTTGCACCTGCGGACCAAGATCAAGATAATGCAAAAATGCATCCTTCTCATAGCCTACATCAACAAAAGCAGCATTTAACCCGGGCATGATCTTTTTGATCCGACCCAGATAGATATCACCAACTGTATAATTGTTGCTGATCTGCTCTTTATGTAGCTCTACAAGTTGTTTATCCTGTAATAATGCAATAGTAGCCCCGTTAGGGGATGAATCGATAATTAATTCTTTTATCAACTGCTACTCCATTTCTTTAACAGTATCCCGATATATACGGGAACTGAATTTTTACTATAGGGGTAAAAAACATACTGCAAGCGCTTCACAACGCTAAAAACTCAGGAAAATAAGGTGCTAAAAAGCAGAGCCTATTTTTTCTTATGCCTGTTTTTTCTTAAACGCTTTTTGCGTTTGTGGGTGGCCATTTTGTGTCTTTTACGTTTTTTACCGCTTGGCATAATGATAATTTTTTAATGTGTTAATTTTTTAATTCCTTAATATATTGGTCGATGCGCTGGCCAAAAACCGGGTCGGGCATCAATTCCTTGCATTTTTGATAAGCTGCAATAGCTTCTGTTTTCTGGCCTAACTGCTTATACGTTTCTGCCAGATAAAAGTATGACTCAAAATCAGGTTTTTTTGAAATAACCGTTTTGAAGCGTTGTACCGCCTTGTCATACTGTCCTGATTTCATCGAAAACAAACCTAAATTAAGGTTCGCGTTAATGTTTTCAGGGTCTTGTGCAACAACCTCACGTAACAAAGCAATACCCTGCATCGGGCTTGCCCCGCCGTTTACATAAGCAACACCTAAACCGGTTTTGCCTTCAAGGCTTTGTGGTTTAAGCTTTAATGCGTTTGTAAACGCCTCAACGGCACCTGTAATAAATGCCGGTGTTACCGCGGTGTCTTGCGTTATCTTATAAGCATCGTTAAAACGGCTGCCCGCTTTTAACCATGTGTCAAGGCTGTTTTCCTTACGGGCAACAGCCTGGTAGTAAAATGCTGCCGGCGCGGGTTGATTTACATCGTCCCAACGGGTAGCCAGTTGTTTTTCTATCGGCAGTTTGGCAGCATCTGTAGATGCATTTGCTAACTGGCCCTCAAGTTCATTTATCTTAGCCGATAAAGCCGCGCCTATGGCCGCTTTAGCCGGTTCTGATACTGTTGCCACCGTAACACTTGATACTGCTTTACCTGCCGGGGCAGCCTGGGCAGTATCATGTGTTTGGCTTGCTTTTATTAACCCTTTTACCGGTAATGAATACAAATAGCCCATAATAGCCACTATGACTATACTTACAACTATTTGTTTTTTATTCATAAGGTAAATTATGCTTTAGCTGCTTTGTTACCTGTTTTTACTTTCTCAACAAAAGTTTTGGCCGGTTTAAAGCTTGGCACAAAATGCTCAGGAATGATTATAGCAGTGTTTTTTGAAATATTACGTGCAGTTTTTTTAGCCCTCTTTTTGACAACAAAACTACCAAACCCTCTTACATAAACGTTCTCACCACCAACCATTGAGTTTTTAATAACCTTAAAAAACGCCTCAACTGTTTCTTGTACATCAACCTTCTCAATTCCTGTTTTAGATGAGATTTCAGTTATAATTTCTGCTTTAGTCATATCTGATTTTACTTTACTTTATTTGTAATTACTTAACTTATTTGGGGTTGCAAAAGTATTGCTTTATTACTAAAGATTGAAATAATTAACGCATTTTTTTTAATTAGAGCCAAAAGTATGGTGTAATCTTTACAATTGACACTCAATTAAGCACTTAAACTGCTATTTTTGCTATCCATGAAATTTTCTGAAGAGCTTGTAAAATGGTATAACGAAAACAAGCGAGATCTGCCCTGGCGGCACACTACAGATGCTTATATCATATGGCTGTCTGAGGTTATTTTGCAACAGACCCGGGTAGAGCAGGGCATGCCTTATTTTTATCGCTTTGCCGAAAAATATCCCACTGTTACACAATTTGCAGAGGCTGATGAAGCCGACATTTTAAGATTGTGGCAGGGCCTTGGGTATTATTCGCGGGGACGCAATATGTTAAAGACAGCCCAGATTGTACAGGAAGAGCATAACGGCACCTTCCCGGTTAAATATGATGAGTTAATCAAACTGAAAGGCATTGGCGAATATACGGCCGCCGCTATTGCCTCATTTTCGGCTAATGAAGCCAGGGCTGTTGTTGATGGCAATGTGTACCGTGTGCTGGCGCGATATTTTGGTATAAGTGAGCCTATTAACAGTACCGGAGGGAAGAAAGTATTCCAAAGCCTGGCTAATGACTTGCTTGATAAGAAAGGTCCTGCGTTGCATAACCAGGCTATGATGGAGTTTGGCGCTATGTTATGTAAGCCTAAAAACCCGGCATGTGGTATTTGCCCGGTACGACTGGGATGTTACGCGTTTACCCATAATGCTACTACCAACCTCCCGGTTAAAACTAATAAGGTTAAGGTAAAACAACGGTTCTTTAATTATTTTTTATTTGCCGATGATGAACGCATTTTAATGAACAAACGCTCTGACAATGATATCTGGGCAAATATGTACGACCTGCCACTAATAGAAACATCCACCTTATTACCTGTAGAAGAGCTATTCATGCTGCCTGAAACATTGGAGTATTTTGGGACTGATATTAAAGTTGAAGCAGTTTCTGAAGTAAAAAAACACATACTTACACACCAACATCTTTACGTCCGCTTTATAACATTAAAGTATAAACCTGTATTGTTTAAACAACCCTGGTCTTTCATAGAAGTAAAAAATTTAAAAAATTTACCGCTATCTAAAGTAATTTTTATATTTTTAGATAAATTTTTAAATTAGAAATAAACCTATTGCGTTAAAACGCAGATTTAAACTATGTCTGGAATTAATAAAGTAATACTGGTTGGCCACTTGGGCAAAGATCCTGAAGTGCGTCAGTTAGAAGGTGGGGTGTTTGTCGCAAGCTTCCCGTTGGCTACCTCAGAATTTTTCAATAAGGATGGTAAAAAGATAGAGCAAACAGAATGGCATAACATTGTATTATGGCGCAGCCTTGCAGAAATAGCAGCCAAATATTTGCAAAAAGGCAGGCTGGTTTATATTGAAGGCAAACTGCGCACCCGATCTTTCGAAGATAAGGAAGGCACAAAAAAATATACTACAGAAATAGTAGCCGAAAGCTTTACCATGCTGGGCCGCAAAACAGACTTTGATCAAGAAGCCGCGCTGCCCCGTCATGGATTTAAGGGCGCAGACGAGTTGGAAAACAACAGCATTGGCGACACTCCATTTTAATATCCTAATTAATTTAAACCAAAACCATCTTGTATATTCAGGGTGGTTTTTTTGTTTATAACCGGGTTTAGTAGCAATGAACCTGATAATTCTGCGTTAAATTAGTACTTTTAAAGCATCAGGTTTTATTACTAAGACCGGCCACTATATAATCAGATCAGTTAATGAAAAAACGCCTTTTCCTATTATTCATTTGCACTTCTTTTATCGTCGCTTCGTATGCGCAGGATGTTAACAGAATATCATTTCTTAGAGATAGTATTGATGTTTATGTTAACCGGGCATTAACTAACTGGCGTATACCCGGTGTTGCTGTTTGTATTGTAAAAGACAATAAGATAGTTTTAATGAAAGGCTATGGCGTAAAAGAATTGGGCATACCAGAAAAGGTTGATGAGAACACGCTTTTTATGATCGGTAGTAATACCAAAGCATTTACAGCTACCGCTATAGCCATGCTACAGGATCAAAAAAAATTATCGCTTGATGACAATGTCTCCAAATACCTGCCCGGTTTTAAGCTTGAAAATAAAGCAGCCAGCGAGCAAGTGATTATCCGTGACCTGCTTTGCCATAGATTAGGTTTTAAGACCTTTCAGGGCGATTTTACATTTTACAACACCGATCTTACCGGGGCGCAGATAATTGAGAAACTGGGGCACATGAAGGCCTCCTATCCTTTCAGAACAAAATGGGGTTATACCAATGCCGGGTTCTTAACCGCCGGGCAGATCATCCAGCGGGTATCAGGCAAGCCCTGGGAAACATATTTAAGGGAAAATATTTTTGCCCCCCTGGGTATGATGAATACACTGGCGCTTACTGCCGACCTGCCTACCAAATCATATAACAGAACCGTAGCTCATACGTTGGTGGACGAACGCCTTACCGCTATACCTTATGGTTTATTAGACGGTATGGCGCCCGCAATGAGTATATCATCATCTGTAAACGATATGAGCAAATGGGTGCTTGCTTTGCTAAATAATGGCAAGGTGGGTACAAGACAGGTAATACCCGAAGCCGCGATTATGGAAACCCGGCAACCGCAGGATATTGTAGGCAGCAAGCACCATTTAAATGGCGAGACTAACTTTGAGCTGTATGGATTGGGTTGGTTCCTACAAGATTATGCCGGACACCGTTTGGTGATGCATGATGGCGGGGTTAACGGATATGTTTCGTCTGTAACTTTGGTGCCGCAAGACCACCTGGGTATTATCATATTAACCAATACCGACGAAAATTCATTTTATGAAGCATTGCGATGGGAAATTATGGACGCTTATTTTAAACTGCCGTATCGTAATTACAGCGATGCTTACCTGAAATTATATAAGAATAATGCGGCTACCGAACAAAAGTTATATAAGGGGCTACGTGATACCGTTGCGATGAAACTATTACCGGCCCAACCAGTCGGGAATTATACCGGCAAATATTATAATGAGCTATATGGTAACCTCACCATCACCGCAGGAGAGAATAACGACCTGGAGATGCGCTTTGAGCACCATGCTAAAATGTTTGTGCATATGCAACCGTTAGGGGGCAATCGTTTTTTTGCGACATTTTCAGACCCGGTTTATGGAAAGGCCGTTTTTCCGTTTTATGTGCAGAACGGGCGAATAACCGGTGTAAGAGTTAAAGTGGCCGACTTTGTTGAAAGCGACCCTTACGATTTTAAGAAAGTAAATTAAACGGTTGCTTAATTGTTAAAACCTTGTAAGGTAATTTTAAAGATCAATACCGTACTTGCGGGGGTAGCACCATTGGCCACATTGCCATAACCCAATCCGGATGGAGCATATAAAATAATTGTACCACCTGTACCAATTTTTGGTATGCCAATTCTCCATGCTTCTATCAGGCCGTCTAAAGGCGCAAAATAATAGCTGGGTTTATTGTCAACCACTACATCATCAAGTGTAGAGGCGGTATAACCAACCGTAATGTTAGATGCTGCTGTTGGATGCGCGCCCGTTCCGGGATTAACAATGGTATAGTATAAACCAGAAGGGTCCTTCGTTGGTGGAGGTGTTCCTTTTTGCAGGAAATAGTCCTGTATAGCTTTATCATCTATCAACGCCTGCGCTGCCGCATCAAAAGTAGTATCGTCTATCTTCTTTCTGCAAGAAGATAAAGCAAGGGTAACTATGCAGAACAGTAACAAATATTTTTTCATATCAATGAGTTTCATTTTAAACTATACAAGCAACTAATTAGAGAAGCCGTCCAGGTCGATTGTATAAAGAATTACAGAGTTTGCAGGGATGCCTCCATGATCAGCTTCGCCATAAGCTAAACCCGATGGTACTATTAATATAATACGGCCACCTGTTCCAATTTTGGGGACCCCTGCTTGTATTGCGCCTACAAATGTATTTAACCTGGCTGTTGCGCCATCAATTTTGCCTATTGATATACCATTAAGGTACTCTGTAGTATAAGTAAGTTTTACAGTTGAAGTAATAATTGGTTTAGGGTCTGTTCCCGGTGTAACCACTTTGTAGTATAGGCCCGAAGCATCTTTGGTAGCTGTTATATTATTGGCCTTCATGTAATCCTGTATTTTCTGATCATCAATAGCAGCTTGCTGAATGCGCAATTTACTAACATAAACTTTTTGGCATGATGATAAGCCAATAATCAGGAAGGCAAACAGTATAAAGAGTTTTTTCATGCGGGTTCTTTTCTTTGCAACTATACTTAAAAATTAGGCATCAGCTTAAAATTTAACATTTTTTAGCATTTGCGCAAAACTACAAATATTATTTGCCGTTAATGTAGCCTTAACGGCAAACGGTTAAAACTATTATTTCTAAAAAATTTAAAGTGCTGTTTTAATTTGTTTTAAAAATGCAGGATAAGCCCTTTGGCTAATTATTTTGAAAACAATTTATCTTTATACAAGTCTGTTATATCTTCAATTATATCCTCGTAAACCGAAATCCTTTTATCAATTATTACAGATTCAAATTCATTTATCAAATGAATATTATCAATTAATTTGATAAATGAGAATTTAAAAAGACTATCGATGGTATAATCTAAATTCATCACAGCTAAAACTATAAAGTCAACCCTATCAACTCTATTAAGTAGAGGTAATATAGTTTCCTTTAAGTGTAAGTTTGCACGCCTTCTTAACTTTATTTCGTAAGTCTGATTTTTTAACGAATCTATCGCATCATACTCTCTTAAAATGCCATTATTAAAATCTGGAAAAATCATATTCAATCCTAGAATTTTAATAATTTCTTTCTCAAGTATCCTTAGACCTAAATTAATTTCATCTGACTGTCTTAATTTTAGTTTTTGTGTTAAAACCTTTTCTTGTTCTAATGATATCGAGGTGTCGTTAGCTATTTGAGAAGCAAGCTTGAAGATGTCTTTTGAAGAGATGTTATCTGCTGACTTTACTATTTTTTGAAGAGAGTCACTCATGCTCTTTATTAAAAGTTCATCTAACTGATCCGAATTAAGAATTGATGGCGAATCGATCATTACATCGCGACCTGAGTTGTTTTTAGGGAACGCAATCACGTCACGGATCGAATCTAATCCGGCGAAAATAGAGCACAGCCTGTCGAACCCAAAGGCTATGCCACCGTGTGGCGGAGCGCCGTATTCGAAAGCGTCCATCAGGAAGCCGAATTGTTTTTGTGCTTCTTCCGTACTAAAGCCTAAATGCTTAAACATCAGGGCTTGTAAAGCACGGTCATGGATCCGGATAGAACCACCACCGATTTCGGTACCGTTGATAACTAAATCATAAGCATTAGCACGTACATCGCCCGGATTGGTGTCCAGCAATGCAATATCTTCCGGTTTTGGTGACGTGAACGGATGGTGCATAGCATGGTAACGCTCGGTCTCTTCGTCCCATTCTAACAGTGGAAAGTCTAACACCCATAACGGCGCGTAAGTGTTTTTATCGCGTAAGCCCAAACGAGAGCCCATCTCTAAACGCAGTTCATTTAATTGCTTGCGTGCTTTATCGGCGTTGCCGGCTAAAACTAAGATCAGGTCACCGGGTTCGGCTTCAAATGCTGCTGCCCAGTTGGTCAGGTCATCCTCGCTGTAAAATTTATCTACTGATGATTTTAAAGTACCGTCTGTATTATAACGGCAATAGATCATGCCGGTAGCGCCAATTTGCGGGCGCTTTAACCATTCGGTCAACTCATCTATTTGTTTACGGGTGTAATCGGCACAGCCTTTAGCGTTGATACCAACAACCAATTCGGCATTATCAAATATGCCTAAGCCTTTACCTTTTACAATATCATTCAGCTCAACAAATTGCATCCCGAAACGGATATCCGGTTTGTCTGATCCGTATAAACGCATCGCGTCGGCATATTGCATCCGCGGGAAATCACTAAACTCGATACCTTTTACCGCTTTAAACAAATGGCGGGTTAATCCTTCAAAAATATTCAGGATATCTTCCTGGGTAATGAAGGCCATTTCGCAATCTATCTGTGTAAATTCCGGCTGGCGGTCGGCACGCAGATCTTCATCCCTGAAACATTTAACGATCTGGAAATAACGGTCGAAACCGCTCACCATCAATAACTGCTTAAAAGTTTGCGGCGATTGTGGCAGGGCATAAAACTCGCCCGGGTTCATGCGGCTTGGCACCACAAAATCGCGCGCGCCTTCCGGGGTTGATTTGATCAGTACCGGGGTCTCAACCTCTATAAAGTTCAGTACGTCTAAATACTTACGGATCTCCTGCGCCATTTTATGACGAAGTACCAGGTTATTGCGGATAGGGTTACGACGCAGATCCAGGTAACGGTATTTTGCTCTTAGCTCTTCACCGCCATCGGTTTCATCCTCTATCATAAACGGAGGAACTTTAGACGAGTTAAGCACTTCTATTGCCGCAACAACTATTTCAATATCACCGGTAGGTATTTTAGTGTTTTTGTTGGTACGCTCAATTACTTTTCCGTCAACTTTAATTACAAATTCGCGGCCCAACTCGCGGCTGGCTTCACGTAAAGCAGCATCGCTATCTGTATTTAATACTAATTGGGTTAAACCATAACGGTCGCGCACATCAATAAAAGTTGTGCCGCCCAGATCACGCGATTTTTGTACCCATCCGCATAAAGTTACGGTTTGGCCTAAATTATTGATATTTAGTTCGCCGCAAGTATGTGTTCTTAACATAGTAACGTATTTTGTAAAGTTTGCAAAAGTAGTGTTTTTGAGGTGAAAGGTGAAAGGCAAAAGGCGAAAGGTCAGGGAAATCGTCTTTAAGATTTACCGATGGGGCAGTTTTATGTTTCAAACTGCACGGTTATCACACTTATAACACCTCAAATCACACGCTATCACAGCAATATCACTCTGTTTCACAGCTTATCACCCGTTATTACAGCAAATATTTTACTTAAATTGCTGTATATAAGGACATTGTTCAATAATTGCGTTTATGCGCGGCTGGATTGATATTCGCAAAACACGTCGCCTTAACAGGCGTTTAGGCATATACAAAAGTACATAATATT
>JAZKCG010000046.1:0-4231 GCA_040388175.1 Bacteroidota bacterium
AATAAATCCTAATTCTGTTACCGAATTACCTAACCCTTACAGCAATGACGTGGTGGTGTTATTCAGATTACCCGCTCCAACCGATTCACCATTCTAAATATGGTAGCGTGCGAGATCCCTGTTTCGGCAGCTATGGAGGGTAAGTCCATTGTTGTGTAATTGCGCAATGCTTTCTTCTGTGCTTTTGCGGTATTGCTCGGTATAATGCAGCAGGTGCGCGGCTTCTGTGCCAAACCCGGTAAACTCAAAATGCAGAAAATTGGTTGGCTTTACCATTCGGCATAGGCAAACGTTGTTAGCGCCATACACTTCGGTACCGCTGCGTTGTTTAATCTGTTTTAAATAGCGCAGCCCGGTGGTGGTCTGGCTCTCGCCTATGGCAAAGGCACTGTCTGCAAAGTTAATGAGCATTTTGCTGCCCTGTAGGTCATTACGCGTTACCGGTTTGGCCGGGTTACGTTTAGGCGTAAAATAAATTGACGCAGCAATAGCATAAACCCGCAAACACAAGCTGCATTGCGCTGTTGTAACTAAACTATGGAACCACAATTTGAAGCATCACTTACCGGGACAGAAGGACCCGTTAATGGAATTATTAAACACGTAACCCACGGAGGCATTAAAAACGCCTACCAGTTTGACGCGATAGACGACACTCTGCACTTAGTGATAGCGCCCGACGATCAGGGCAACTGGCAAAAAATTGCGGGCACAGAACCTTATCTTTTTGGTTGGATTGATGAAATGGCCGAGCAAATAACGAAATTACGGGTATAACGGAGATCGTCAAGATGAAGAAAAGAGCATTAGGTAATTCGGGGATAATGGTTAGCCCGTTTTGCTTTGGCGGCAATGTGTTTGGATGGACCATTAATGAACAGCAATCATTTGAGCTATTGGATGCTTTTGTAGACTCGGGCCTTGAATTTATTGATACCGCGGATGTTTACTCTAAATGGAAAAGTGGCAATAAAGGCGGCGAGTCTGAGACCATTATTGGCAACTGGCTTAAAAGATCGGGCAAGCGCGACAAAGTGATACTGGCAACCAAAGTTGGCAAACCTATGGGTGAAGGAATGCAGGGGTTATCTAAAGCTTATATTACTAAAGCAGTTGAGGATTCGTTAAAACGTTTACAGACCGATTATATAGATCTTTACCAATCGCATGAAGATGATAAAAAAACATCGCTTGCCGAAACTCTGGTTATCTACACCGATTTGATCAAACAGGGAAAAGTAAGGGCTATCGGAGCATCTAATTATACCCCGGCACGTTTACAGGAAGCTTTGGACGTAAGTAAGGCAAACGGCCTTGCACGATACGAAAGCCTGCAACCCGAATATAATTTATATGACAGAGCAAGCTATGAAAGAGAATTGGGGCCTGTTTGTGTTGAAAATAATATCGGGGTAATCACTTTTTATTCATTAGCCAGTGGTTTTTTAACCGGCAAATACCGTACAAACGCCGATCTGGAAAAAAGCGCGCGTGGCGGCGGTGTGAAAAAGTATTTAACTGACCGGGGCTTTAAGATCCTGAATGCTTTGGATGAAGTTGCCGCACAATATCAAACCACACCGGCAAGTGTGGCCATTGCCTGGGTAATTGCACGGCCGGGTATCACTGCGCCAATTGCCAGCGCTACATCGCTTCAACAATTGCATGATACTACTCAGGCGGTGCATTTAAATCTAAACGCCGAAGCCATGACCTTGTTAAATGAGGCCAGCAATTATTAATCTGTCATCCTGAGCGATAGCGAAGGATCTTCTAACGCTAAAACATAATGCAGAATATTCTTCACTATCGCTCAGAATGACAGATTGTGAAATAAAAAAAGCCACCTCTCGGTGGCTTTTTCATAATATATGATGGAGGATGTTATATTAAGATCTAAACCCATTATGCGCATTTCCGCGATTATCGGCAAAATGGTCGTTTGAATTATTACCTCTTTGTTGCTGCCCATCATTGTTTTGGCGTGATGGTTGATCTTGCGGACGGTTATCATTTCTTCCTTGTTGCATTGGCCTGCCATTATTACCACGTCCCCTATCTTGTTGTTGTGGTTGGTTGTAATTATTTGAGCCACGGTTGTCAAATCTGTCATTACCTCGGTTTCCATCCCAGGCACGGTTGTCCCTTTGTTCAGGTCTGCGGTAACCTTCACGTCTTTCTACACGCATATCATTGTTTCTGTGGTCGTCACGGTTAGCATAGCTACGATTATCAACTCTTTCATTACGACCCCAGTTGTTTGTATTTCCCCTATACCTTTCCCTATATATGTCGGCATGTAAATATGGACGACGGGCACGTACTTCATAATAACGGGCATTTCTCCAATTGTAATTACGGTATTCGCCGGGTAAATAAGCTGCCTGGACCCAATTATCGCCATTGTTATAATAATAACATCTTTCGGCTACGCTGTAATAGGCATCTACTTCAGGCAAGTAATAATAATCGTCTGCGGCAGTGTATCCTGCGTAAACCGGGGTTTCGGCTACAATCCTAACCGCTGGGGTATTTATATGTATACCAAAACTTATTTGTGCACTGGCAGTGTTATAAATTAAACCACTTAATGCTATTGCTGATATTAAAGCTATCTTTTTCATGTGCTGTGTTTTTATGTCTTTATGACGATATAAAAGCTACAGGGTTTAACCAGTCTTAACTAACAAATTGCAAACGATTGCATAAAAAGAATTTAATTCGTTTTATTTAATACAAATTAAAATATAATTTTGAAATCACTATAGTCATAAAAGATCATTAATATCTTATTTGGTTAAACATCTTTAAAATAATTGTGCTTATTTTTGAGAATAAACTTAAACGCATGAAAAACAAGAAAATATTATCGTTAGTATTACCACTGGTCGCTGTCGGCGGATTGTTAGTGCTTAACGCGCTAAAGAATGATCCACCGGTAAAACATAAAGCAGCCGAAGTTGCGCTGACTTTACCTACCGGATTTGTTGCAAATATTATTGCCGATAATTTGGGCAGCGCCCGTCACCTGGTAGTTACCCCGCAAAACGATATTTATGTACACATGGCCAGCACTCGTAAAAGCAAAGGCATTATTGTGTTACATGAAGAAAACAACATAGCCACCGTAAAAACCAGTTTTGGCGATTACGGCGGTACCGGTATAGCCATTAAAGACGGCTATTTATACGCTTCTTCAAAAAACTCGGTTTTTCGTTATAAGTTGGATGCGCAAAACCAGGTTA
Source organism: Bacteroidota bacterium (assembly GCA_040388175.1). GTDB lineage: Bacteria > Bacteroidota > Bacteroidia > Sphingobacteriales > Sphingobacteriaceae > Mucilaginibacter. Next base: position 3,246 of record JAZKCG010000046.1, read on the forward strand.
TCGATGCTGATAAACCCGAAACAGTTGTCAGGGGGTTATTAGAGATAGATCACCATCAGCCTAAAGCGCTTACTTTAGATAATGATGGTAATTTATATGTTAACATTGGCGCCCCGAGCAATATTTGCGAGGAGTATGATAAAAATAGAACAGGTTGCCGCATTTTAGATTCGGCAGGCGGTATATGGCAGTTCAAAGCCAATAAGCTTAACCAAAGCTATCCTGAGAGTGTGCATTATGCCACAGGTTTACGCAACGTAGTTGGGATATTTTGGAACCAAGAGCTTAATCAGCTTTTTGTGACGCAACATGGCCGCGATAACTTACATCAACTTTACCCTAAACTATACACAGAAAAGCAGTCTGCTGAATTACCTGCCGAGTGTTTATTTGCACTAAAAAAAGGCGATGATGCCGGCTGGCCATATATCTATTACGATTGGCAAAAGAAAAAAAACATATTAGGGCCTGAGTATGGCGGCAATGGCGAAAAAGCTGCTGACCCGAAATATATTACTCCTGTAGTTGGGTTCCCCGGTCATTATGCACCGGATGGTTTGCTGTTTTATACCGGCAACCAATTCCCGGCAAGATATAAAAATGGTGCTTTTATTGCGTTCCACGGTTCATGGAATCGCGCCCCTGAACCACAGGGAGGTTATTTTGTAGTATTTCAACCATTTAAAAATGGCAAGCCCGATGGTAATTGGGAAGTATTTGCTGATGGTTTTGCCGGCACAAAAGAACAAAAAGAATCCGGACGTGCAGTACACCGCCCATGCGGACTTGCACAAGGCCCCGATGGTTCGTTATACGTAACCGACGATAATAAAGGAACTATTTATAAGATTACTTATAAGAAGTAACCAAATTCCCCCTCCTGTCATTCGCAACGAAGGGAGAAATCTATACATTATTTACGCGTGTATAAATTTCTCTCTTCGTTCGATTTCTATGATTTAGGCAAGTTATTTAGAATAATTTTT
>JAZKCG010000047.1:0-11098 GCA_040388175.1 Bacteroidota bacterium
CTTTTATACCATACTTGTGTCCACACAGTAGCCCAACGGGAGGGTGTAGGGAGGGCCTGGGCTTTTTATCGGATATGCCATTTACTTATCGCCTGGTTAAACCCCTCCCTGCACCCTTCCGTCGGGAGGGAATCGCACAGGCCGGAGCTTTTTTAAATTCGAAATTGAAAATCCGACATCCGAAATTCTACAACGGTATATTCCCATGCTTTTTCCTCGGGTTATTAACCACTTTATTCTCCAGCATTTTAAAGGCGTGGATGAGTTTTAGGCGGGTTTCTGACGGTTCTATTACTTCATCAATAAAACCACGTTCGGCAGCGCGGTAGGGGTTGGCAAAGGTTTCTGAGTAGAGTTGTTCTTTCTCTTTCCATTTGGCCTCTTTATCTTCTGCGGCGTTGATCTCGCGTTTAAAGATGATTTCGGCCGCACCTTTGGCACCCATTACGGCTATCTCTGCAGATGGCCAGGCAAAGTTCATATCGGCACCGATATGTTTGGAGTTCATCACATCATAAGCGCCGCCATAGGCCTTGCGGGTTATCACCGTAATACGCGGAACGGTGGCTTCGCAAAACGCATATAGTAACTTAGCGCCGTTGGTAATAATGGCGTTCCATTCCTGGTCGGTGCCCGGTAAAAAGCCCGGGACATCTTCAATAACCAATAGCGGGATATTAAAGCTATCGCAAAAGCGTACAAAGCGGGCGGCTTTGGTTGATGAGTTCCTGTCTAACACGCCTGCCAAAAATGCCGGCTGGTTGGCAACAATGCCAATGCTTCGGCCCGCTAAGCGGGCGAAGCCCACCACAATATTTTCTGCAAAATCTTTATGTACCTCTAAAAAAGAACCGGTATCAATTAAATGGGTGATCACCTCGCGCACATCATACGGTTGTAGGGCCGCTTCGGGTAATATATCGTTTAACTCGGGGCGCAGTTCGTTTGTCGGTTCATAGGGCATCGCAGGCGCTTTATCCTCGCAGTTTTGCGGCATATAGCTTAGCAGTTGCTTGATATGTTGTATGGCCGTTATTTCATTTGCGCAGGCAAAATGGGTAACGCCCGATTTGCTGGCATGTGTATTTGCCCCGCCCAGTTCTTCGGATGTTACCACCTCATGCGTAACTGTTTTTACCACGTTAGGGCCCGTCACGAACATATAAGAGGTATGCTCAACCATCAAAATAAAATCAGTAATAGCAGGCGAGTATACCGCGCCACCCGCGCAGGGACCCATAATGGCAGAGATCTGCGGCACCACGCCCGATGCCATGGTGTTACGGTAAAATATATCGGCATAGCCGCCTAATGATACCACGCCTTCCTGGATGCGCGCGCCACCCGAATCGTTCAACCCAACCACCGGTGCGCCATTCTTGATAGCCAGCTCCATGATCTTACAGATCTTTTCGGCATGGGTTTCAGAGAGCGATCCGCCAAAAACGGTGAAATCCTGCGAGAAAACATACACCAGGCGGCCGTTGATGGTACCGTAGCCGGTAACCACCCCATCGCCGGGATATTTCTCTTTCTCCATACCAAAATCGGTAGAGCGGTGGGTAACCAACATCCCGATCTCCTGGAAAGAACCTTCGTCCATTAAAAAGTGCAACCGTTCGCGCGCGGTTAGTTTTCCTTTTTTATGCTGACTTTCTATACGGGCTTCGCCGCCACCTGTCAACGCCTTTTCGCGTTTATGTTTGAGTAACTTTATTTTATGATCCACAATAGTAATTATAGTGTAAGATTATAAAATTAATAATAATAATGAAGAATAGTCGTTTGACAAAATAGGAAACCGGGACAGGAATTTATATATTTGCCATAGTGAACGCTAAGAATAAAAAAATAATGGGTATCATACTGATGTGTGTCTTCGTAGTGAAGATGACCATATCGCTTGTGCCATTATTTTCGTTTTTAGACAGTAACACGGCACGGGCTGTTATTATGCAGCTGGAGCAGGAAAGCAAAGGCGAGAAGGAGAACCATGACAAAGATGGTTTTAAAGAGAAAAAGAGTTTTGACGAACATTTGTTAACTCTTTTTCATTTCGATCCGTTTTTGATTGAGACCAACTACCTGCACAACCAGGAACACTCCTTATTGGTACAACTTTACCATCCTACAATCCCCACGCCACCTCCAAACGTTTAAATGAGTAACCCGGGCACCGCTCGGGGTTAAACTGCTATTCATTTAAATTTTCAATTCAATTTTTCTTTTATGTATTCAAAGCAAGATGAGACGGCTATGGGCGGTCTTAATCTCCAAAAATATTTTTTGCCCAAAAATTTAAAGAAGGATCTTCCTTCAAGTATTGTTGTTTTTTTAGTTGCGCTACCACTTTGTTTGGGTATTGCATTGGCATCGGGCGCGCCGTTGTTCTCCGGTATTTTAACCGGTATTATTGGCGGTATAGTAGTTGGTACCCTAAGCGGATCGCAGTTAAGCGTTGCCGGCCCCGCCGCGGGTTTAACGGTAATTGTATTCAATGCCATAACGGGTTTAGGGTCGTTTGAGACCTTTTTGCTGGCAGTACTGCTTGCCGGTGTTATCCAGATTATGCTGGGCATTATTAAAGCCGGTACTATTGGTAACTACTTTCCATCCGCAGTAATTGAAGGCATGCTTGCCGCGATAGGTATCATCCTGATCATGAAACAATTCCCGCACGCGGTTGGCTTTGATGCCGATTTTGAGGGCGACGAAGCTTTTAGGCAGGCCGATCAAAACAACACTTTCTCCGGGATTTTAAGGGCCGTATCAAAGATCAATTATGGTGCTACTATAATTGCAGTAATATCTATTTTATTACTCATTTACTGGCCTAAGTTTAAAAAGCTGGCTGTTGTACCGGCACCGCTCCTGGTTGTATTATCGGGGGTAGTATTGGGTTTAGTATTTAACGAAACCGGTTTTGCATTAAGGGATAAACAATTTGTACATATCCCTATTGTAAACACTGCGAGCGAATTTTTTGGCTTGTTCAAGTCGCCAAATTTTTCGGCTATTGGTAACAAAGAGGTTTGGATAACTGCAGCCACCATAGCCATTGTGGCAAGTTTAGAAACGCTGCTAAGCCTGGAGGCTGTTGATAAATTGGACCCTATCAAACGCATTTCGCCTACAAACCGCGAACTGGTGGCACAAGGTGCTGGTAACATTATCAGTGGTTTACTGGGCGGGTTGCCAATGACAGCCGTTATTGTCCGGTCGTCAGCTAACGTAAACGCGGGTGGGCGTACCAAGATGAGTGCCATTATACATGGTGTGTTGTTATTATTATCGTTGCTGTTCATCCCGGGGTTGATCAATTATATCCCGCTATCCTGTTTAGCTGCGATACTATTAGTTACCGGTTATAAACTGGCACGTATAACCCTGTTCAAACACATGTGGCACCAGGGTTTATCACAGTTTATTCCTTTTGTGGTAACCATAGTTGCAGTGGTGTTTACTGACCTGCTTATAGGCGTGGGTATTGGCATGATGGTAGGGATCTTCTACATTCTGCGTACCAATATGCGCAACCCTTATTTCTACCATATTGAGGATAGCGAGAATAAAAAGATCATCCGTATCCGCCTGGCAGAAGAAGTGACTTTTTTAAACAAGGCTGCTATACAGATAACCTTAACAAGTTTACCCAAAGAAACCGAGGTGATTATTGATGGTACAAACTCCAGGTATATTGACCCTGATGTGTTGGAGATCATCCATAACTATAAACACAATGCTTACACCAAGGCCATTATAGTGCAACTTTTAAATATAAAAGACCATTACGATGTGCCTAAGCTGAAAGAATTAATTTATCACAATAAATAATTAAGACGATGAAAAACGAAAATCAAAAAAACGATATATCACCGGTTATCAGCATTGATACCAAAACATTAAAGCTGGCCCAGAAAGAAAGTTACAATGCCTTGCTGTCTGGCAATAAGGCATGGGTAGAAAAACGCTTGAAAGAAGACCCGCAATATTTTAAGAAACTATCGCAGGGGCAAAGCCCCGAAGTGTTATGGATAGGCTGCTCTGACAGCCGCGTACCGGCTAACGAAGTAACCAACACCCAACCGGGCGAGGTATTTGTACATCGCAACATTGCCAACGTATGCGTACACTCTGATATGAATATGCTAAGTGTGCTGGACTATGCGGTGAACGTATTAAAAGTTAAACACGTAATTGTTGCGGGCCATTATGGCTGTGGTGGTGTTGCCGCCGCGCTAAGCAATAAGCAATTTGGACTGATAGATAACTGGTTGCGCCATATTAAAGACGTATACCGCCTGCATAGCCATGAGCTGGACAGGATAACTGACCACGAAACAAAAATTAACCGCCTGGTTGAGTTAAACGTTGTTGAGCAAGCTTATAATTTATGTAAAACAACCATCATACAAAATGCCTGGAAGGAACGTAAAGACCTGGAGGTACACGGCTGGGTGGTTGATATCAACACAGGCTTGTTAAAGGATCTGAAAGTAAGCAATAACGACTCGCATAACCTGGGTTATGTGTATGAGATGGATCTGGCTGCCGCCGTGGGCCATTAATATTTTTAGTTGAGTTAGGTGGGTCCCGGTTTTACGTAAGTAGCCGGGATTTTTTTATGTTGCAATGCTATAGAAAAGACACCAGGAAATTTTAAAAGCGATTTTACAGAATGCATCTCATTTTTTAAAGCAACCGCTTTTTTGTATCTTTGTATGATCTGTTACTGTATCTGCAGGCGTTTAAAACTCCGCCATTTACAGCACTCCATTAAAACATCCCCATAAAACACCTGAAAGTAGTCAATGTATTGATAATCAGTTCTTTGAATAAATTATTTACTACCGGCATAAGCGCCAATGCCCGATAAATGGTAATTTTTACTACCGGCATAAGCGCCGATGCCCGATAAGTGCCTTTTTTTACTACCGGTATAAAGTTTTATACCCGATAAACGTCAATTTTTACTACCGGCATAAAGCCTGTAGCCGGTGTGATTTTAATAACGATTATAAGGTTAATATTAAAATGATATATTGGCAGATAATGCTGATATTTATATCAATGTTAACCTTTAATTTTATTGCTGATGACACCCAAAGAAACTATTAAAATAGGCCAGTTAGTGCTGGATTTTTTACTGGATGGTAATGATACCCATAACCGCATGGTGATGTTTGAAATGACCATACCGCCAGGTGCCAAAGTACCCGTGCCGCATTATCACGAAGATGTTGACGAAGCGTTGTATGGTTTAGAAGGTACACTAACGTCAATAGTTGATGGTAAAGAAATTTCCACACAACCCGGCGACTATTGCTTTATCCCGCGCGGCATAGTGCATCACCATGATAACAAGGGCACTGTAGCTTCAAAGACCTTATGTGTGCTTACACCGGCATCTATAGGCCCGGCCTATTTCCGTGAGATAGCGGGTGCTATTCAGCCAGGTGTTCCGCCAAACCCGGCAGTGCTTAAAGAGATTATGTTACGCCATGGTTTAATACCGGCAGTAGGATAATAAAATATGCTAAGACAATCAAAAAGCGATCGTACACTGCTCGAAAATTTAATGCTGGCCTCATCAACAGCGATGGTATCGGGGATGACTAATGTAGTGGGTTTTGTAGCGTTTTTGGCGTTCAGCTCGAATATTACCGGGCACGTAGCCAATTTGTCAAAGCATATCGTCGAACAGAATTTTAATGAGATGCTGATCTTCCTGGTATGGTTGTTCATGTTTTTTGCAGGTGCGTTTTTGGCAAGTTTTATTGTAAGGTCATTAGAGGATAAAAGTTATTACCGGGCACATTCCATACCGGTCATTATTGAGGTAATTATCCTGCTATTCGTCGCTGTATACGGGCATAACTTTTACCAGGAAACCAAATTAGAACGCGAGATAGTAATAGCTACCCTATTATTTTCGATGGGGTTGCAGAATAGTTTGGTATCTATTATATCAGGCGGATTGATCAAGTCATCCCACCTAACCGGCTTGTTTACAGACCTGGGTGGTGAGGTAGCCGAGTGGATTCACCCCAATGCCGAAAAGACTGAAATTATCAGGAATAAGATATTCGTCAGGTGTACGGTATTCGGATTTTATCTTTTAGGTGGTATTATTGGCGGATACTTCTTTAATTTGTACGAGTTTGCCATATTTTACTGTATACCGGTAATATTGCTGACCATATTATACTATGATGTTTCTGAACTGGCGCTGCATAAATTAACGCACCGGTTCTCTATCGACAAAAAATAACATTCTACATAAAAAACAGAACTACCATGTGCGCGAAACCCATACACGAAACCAACCATATAACCTACGAGTCGTTATTAGAAGGAAATAAACAATTTGTTGCCGATGCGCTTCAATTAGATGCCGACTACTTTACCAAACTGGCCAACGGACAAAACCCGCCGGTTTTATGGATAGGCTGCGCAGATAGCCGCGTACCTGCCAACCAGATCACCAATACCGCCCCGGGCGAGATATTTGTACACCGTAACATTGCCAACATGGTGATCCATACGGATATGAATATGCTGAGCGTGCTGGATTATGCCGTAAACGTATTAAAGGTCAATCACGTTATTGTTACCGGCCACTATGGCTGCGGTGGTGTAACAGCCGCAATGAGTAACCAGGAATTTGGACTGATAGACAACTGGCTGCGCCATATTAAAGACGTTTACCGTTTATATGCCGATGAACTGGAAGCTATAGAAGATGAAAGCAAACGCGTTGACCGACTGGTTGAACTGAATGTGATAGAGAACGCCTATAATCTTTGCAAAACATCCATCGTGCAAAACGCCTGGGCCAAAGGGCAGGAGCTTTCTGTACACGGTTGGGTTTATAGCCTGCAAACCGGCATCATTACCGATATGAACGTAAGCACCCAGGACAACGAAAAAATGGATAGCGTGTTTAGGTTTAAGTAGGTCGATAGAGTCAAGAGGTAAGAATCAAGAATTAAGACCATTTTGATGATTTGGCTTCAGCCCAAACTACTTAAAAACAAAAGAGCCAGAAATCTATCTTGATTCCTGGCTCTTAATTCTTGGTTCTCCAAACCTATTCTTTCACCAAAAACGGATACCTATAATCCTTTGGCGGATCAAAAGTTTCTTTAATGGTTCTTGGTGATACCCAGCGTAACAGGTTAATCATAGATCCGGCTTTATCATTCGTGCCTGATCCCCTTGCGCCGCCAAATGGTTGCTGGCCAACTACCGCGCCGGTAGGTTTATCGTTGACATAGAAGTTACCGGCGGCGTTACGCAGTTCTTGTGTCGCTTTGGCTACTGCATAACGATCCTGGGCTATGATGCTGCCGGTTAGGGCATAGATGGACGTTTTATCAACTATTTTCAAGATCTCATCAAACTGGTCATCCTCATAAACATAAATAGTCAATACCGGGCCAAACAGCTCTGTACACATGGTTACATAATAAGGGTCGGTTACTTTCAGTACCGTAGGTTGGATAAACCAGCCCTGGCTTTTGTCGTAAGTTCCACCGGCAACAACTTCAACATCCTTGTCTGCTTTAGCGGCGTCAATATATTTAGCCAGCTTGTCGAACGATGCTTCGGTTATTACCGCGTTAACAAAGTTCTCGAAGTCTTCGGTCGGGCCAACTTTAATGGTAGCCAGATCGCGCAGCATATTTTCTTTTACTGTCGGCCATAAAGATGCCGGTATATAGGCCCTTGAGGCAGCCGAACATTTTTGTCCCTGGTACTCGAAAGCGCCACGGATCAAAGCTGTACTCACTACATCGGCATCTGCGCTGCTGTGGGCAAGCACAAAGTCTTTACCGCCTGTTTCGCCAACTATGCGCGGGTAGGTTTTGAATTTATGGATATTGGTACCAATGGTTTGCCAAATGGTTTGAAATACAGGTGTAGAACCGGTAAAGTGGATACCTGCAAAATCAGGGTGGTTAAATATTACATCGCCGGCTACCGGTCCGTCAACATAAATTAAGTTGATAACACCCGGCGGCAAACCTGCTTCCAAAAATACCTGCATCAATACGTTAGCGGCGTAAATTTGCGGGTAGGCAGGCTTCCAAACCACCACGTTGCCCATCATGGCAGCCGAGGCAGGTAAGTTACCAGCAATAGCTGTAAAGTTAAACGGCGTAAGCGCGAACACAAAACCTTCTAATGGGCGTTGCTCCACACGGTTCCAGACACCTTTTGGGTGCGATATAGGCGGTTGCTGCGCATATATCTCGGTCATGTAATGCACGTTGAAGCGCAGGAAGTCCACCAATTCACAAGCCGCGTCAATCTCGGCCTGGTAGGCATTCTTTGACTGGCCCAACATGGTTGCCGCGTTAATTTTTGCACGATATGGTCCGGCAAATAGGTCTGCAGCTTTTAAGAAAATGGCGGCACGTTGTTCCCAGGGCAGGTTTTCCCAGTCGGCTTTAGCGGCCAGGGCAGCATCTATCGCTTGTTCTACGGTAGTTTTATCGCCCTCGAAAAAATTGGCCAGTAAGTGTTTATGGTCATGAGGCGGACGGATCTCCATTCTTTTACCGGTGTAGATCTGCTTGTCGCCAATGTACATCGGTATATCAATTTTATAAGCGCGGGCTTCATCCAAAGCCGTTTTAAGCGCGGCACGTTCCAGACTATGCGGGCCGTAGTTTAATACAGGCTCGTTTTGCGGAGTCGGAACACTAAAAAATCCTTTTAGCATAATGAGTAGTTAATTTATACGAAGTTACGGATAATGTGCAAATGTGCAGATATGCTGATGTGCAAATTGATGTTTTAATGACGAGGGGGATGTGCTGATGTGCAAATATGCGGATGTGTAGATAGGTTTTATTCGGGAGTTTTGATCTTACGGTGATAATTAACGCTATACACGCGCTCTGTTTAATATGTCCTGAATGCTTTTAATGTTTTCGACAATGGTATCCAACTGAGCACGGTTGAAACCAATTTTGTCGGACGCCCTAATAGTTACCTGGTTTTTAAAATAGTTATTGTAGATCAATAGCCGCATGGATGCTCCAAGTTTGGCGCTGCTCAATTTATAGTCGAAATAAGCCGTTTTTAGGTAGATGTCAGCACTTTTTTCATTTCCCCAAAAGTCGATGTAATCATATTGAAAAATGCCACTGTCTTTAAACATTGTAACTTTTACCGCATCTTTCGAGAAGAACATAATGCCAATATCAACAGGTGTCAGCATCAATAATAAAAATAGCCAGGCTGAGCCATTACCATAAGGATATTTATTATGGATGAGCAAGTACCAGCCCGCTATGGCAATGGTATTAAGCAATAGTAAACCACTCCATTTTCTGCTTTGAGATGGTAAACCGCCTTCGGGGATAAATTCGATTGTATTTGATGTTGCAGCTAATTGTTCCACGTACTTTTGATTCTTAAATCAGCAAAATGTTATTTCTCCAGCCAGCTAAAATCACACTCTAAAGCGCCCCTGTCCCAGCTACCGGTGTTGGCGGCGGCTATGTAAGTGGTCTCTGAAAAGTCAAGCAAATTTTTTTCGGGATCAGCGGCATTACGTACATCTTCATATTTTAAAAAGAATTCGCCCATGTCGGTGCTATAAAAGGCTTCGGCAGGTTTAACGGGTTGCTGGCCAAAAGTTGGCGGAGTAGGGTAGCAATAGGCATAAAACGCGGGATGCGGAAATTGCTCGCTGCCGGGCCAGAAACCACAACTACTCACCTCGTGCGAGTAGGCTTCCTGCATCACTCTATCGGGCATATTGGGTGCACCACCAGGGTGTAATGGCGCACGCCGCCCCGAAAAACGGGTAACGGCCAGGTCAAATGCTCCCCAGAAAAAATGAACCGGGCTGCATTTGCCGGTAAACTTAGCCCTGAATTGGGTAAAGATGGCATTGATATTTAACAAAGCTTTGTGAAAAAGTTCTATTTGTTCTTTGTCGTAAGACTGGTGTACCTCATCCTCGGCAAAGGGTATGGCCGGGTCCAACTCATTGGGTTTGGCATAAATGGCAATTTCGATTTTTAAGAGCGCCAGTTTTTCAAAAAGTTCTTTATAAAAGCTGGCTACGGTGCGCGGGTAAAGGTCCATTACCTGGTGTTGGCCGCTACTACAGGTAATAAGGAGTTGGTGTGCTATAAAGTCAAATTCTATCTGGAAACTGGTATCGCCATAGGGGATACTATAGGTACTTAGCCCGCGTGGCGATACATACAATGTAACGTGCCACGAGTGGTTTAACCACGGCATTTTTTTAAGACGGATCTTGCCTACTATCTGCGTCCACAACTGTACAGTGGCAACAGTGTCTTTTAGTTTATCGAAGTTAAGTTGGGGCCAGTTGTTGTTCATGATAAGAAGATTAACGTTTGTACCAATTGTCAATTTGAATGCCATCAATCAGTTGAAAACCCTTTACATTATCAGTAATTAGCATTAAATTGTTTTCAACCGCGGTTACCCCTATCAAAAGGTCAAACTCGTCATTAATTGGTTTGCCCATTTTACGTAACCGTACTTTTTCTTTCGCGTAACGCCTTATGCTCCCAAAAATTGGAATTATCGAAAGGCCGTTAATAAAATCGTCGACTGCTTTATGCGCTTTTTCGAGATTACTGCTGTTTTCTGCACCAAACCTTAGTTCTATAACAGTGATTTCTGAAATGAAAAAATTAGTAAGCCCTTTTTCGCGTATAAAAGGAGCCAGATCAAGTTTACCTCTTAAAAAGAATACACAGGTACTGGTATCAAGCAGATATTGCATTACAATGTAAGATCTTTTTCCCTGAAGTTTCTTGATGCTTTAATTTCCGCTATAATTTCTTCTGCAGATTTGTCCGCGGGAAAAGAATCAAAAGCATTAAAAAGCGCCTTTTCTTTAGATGTTTTATTCTTTGATGCCTTTTCTTTTTTTAAAGACTTTGATAACCGCTCAATCAATTCAAGCTTGGTAAAAGAATCCAATCCCTCAAACAGTTTAGCGTATGTGTCTATAATATTTTTGGTTACTGCTGTCATCTATCTCCAAATATCAGGGCAGACGCATTAAAATTTAAGCAGGTCGATCATATAATCTTGATCCCAT
>JAZKCG010000048.1:0-1682 GCA_040388175.1 Bacteroidota bacterium
AACTCATACCAGTATTAACAACCTAAAGTGTAAACTTATTTTAGGACGGGTCATTTACATGGGTGATCCACTTTTACTGATCCACTCCTAAAAAAACCGCAAAAAACAATCAATATACAATAATTTGATTATCAATAATATAATTGATATTTATGCTTAAATATTCTGACGAATAAGGATGATCCAAAGTGATCCACTTATTTTATTAAAATATTCATTTACAGAAAGTTAACATAAAAAGGTGATCCAAGTGATCCATTTAAAAATGTGGATCACTTTGGTAAACTTCAAATTTATACCAGGTTCTTTTTAATATAATTAAAGCTTTGGGTGATACTGTTAAACGGATCGCCGGGAGTTTTGTCCTGCTCAACAAAGAAGTATTTTAACCCTGCTTTATCCGCATGGCTAAGTATGTCCTTGAAGTTAATAATGCCATTGCCTACCTCTGTAAACATATGTGCTGGGGTATTGTCCATATCTTTAACATGAAACAGTGGGAAGCGTCCCGGGTTTTCATTGACCAAAGCGATGGGGTCCTGCTTGGCTTTGGTTACCCAGTATAGGTCCATTTCCATTTTTACCAGGTTCTTGTCTGTATTAGCCAATAAGGTTTGGTAAGGATATTTGCCGTCCTGTTGTATAAATTCAAAATCGTGATTGTGATAGCAAAACTGTATGCCTGCTTTCTTGCAGCGCTCGGCGGCTTTATTAAAATCGTCAGCTAACTTTTTATAATGATCCAGGCTACCGCGTTCGGGGTCAGACAGGTAAGCGCAGACCATGTATTTTAAGCCAACTTCGGCTGCGTCGTCAACTGCTTTATCCCAGCCATGTAGCATAGTGCCCATGGTATCTTGCCCGTTGGTTTTCTCTTCACCCAAACGATAATGGCTGCTTGGCATGATCAACCCGTTCTGTTTTAATACTTTGCCGAACGTTTTGGCGTCCATTCCGTAAAACTTAGTGTCGCCGGTATAAGTAGCACCTTCAACAGAATTGTATCCTACCTGTGCCACCTTAGCCAAAGCAGCAGCCGGATCAGCGGCCATAGCATCTCTTACGGTATACAGTTGCAGACCAATATACTTTTTATCGTAAGCCAACAGTCGGGGTGCGGCCAACATCCCTGCCGACAATATAGCTGATGTTTTAACGAAAGAACGTCTGGTTGTCATAAATTTAATGGTGTTAATTGGTTTATAGTGTATAGCTTAGGCTAAGATATTAGTTTTTCAATTATTAACCCGCTTATAATGAAAATCCTGCTTAACAAATTTGCCATTGTACTGGCCGTCTACATAAGCATGCAAAGAATCTGCCGTAATGAATTGGTAAACTACTCTTTGCGGGAAATCATGTTCAGGATTAGTAAATATGTATTCACCATTAGTTGTGCTGGTTAGCTCGAAAAGAACTTCCTTGCCCGCATTCTGCCCTGTTACTGTTGGCACATAGTAGATATCATTACCTTTTTTGATCAAACGGACTTTTCTTCAATGATCGTATCGGCGCCGATAACCTTAAAGCCAATGCTTCGCAACTCTGTTACGCTTGTTTTTGTCCAACGCTCGCAGACGTAGCCTTTTTTAGTTTTCATTTGCCAGGTACCACCGGCAAGGGTATATAGGGTCAGTCTGAAAGTTGGGGGGGGGGATAGAATCTCACGCATAGATATTCGC
>JAZKCG010000049.1:0-73569 GCA_040388175.1 Bacteroidota bacterium
AGGTTCTGGTGGCGAAATTATCGAAAACCCTATTCTTTCAAACTTTAAAGAAGGTTTGTCAGTATTAGAATACTTTATATCAACTCACGGTGCACGTAAAGGTTTAGCCGATACTGCATTGAAAACAGCTGATGCTGGTTACCTGACCCGTCGTTTACATGATGTTGCCCAGGATATGATTGTTGGTACAGTTGATTGTGGTACTTTAAGAGGTATCTACACTACCGCATTAAAAGATAACGAAGATATTGTTGAGCCATTATACGATCGTATTTTGGGCCGTACTTCTTTACACGATGTGTTTGATCCTATCACTAACGAATTGTTAGTGTCAGCCGGTCAGGACATTACCGAAGAGATTGGTAAAACAATTGAAAACTCTCCGTTAGAAGGTATCGAAATACGTTCGGTATTGACTTGCGAAAGTAAACGTGGTGTTTGTGCATTATGCTATGGCCGTAACTTAGCAAGCGGTAAACGCGTGCAAAAAGGCGAGGCTGTAGGTGTAATTGCTGCGCAGTCAATCGGTGAACCGGGTACACAGTTAACGTTACGTACCTTCCACGTGGGTGGTACTGCGTCAAACATTGCTGCCGAGTCACAGATTAACGCTAAGTTTGATGGTATCATTGAGTTTGAAAACGTACGTACCGTTGTTTATCAAACTGCCGAAGATGGTGCTGTTGATGTAGTATTAGGTCGTTCTGGCGAGTTCCGTATAGTTGAAGAAGGAAGCAATAAAATTATTGTTACCAACAACATCCCTTACGGTTCATACCTGTACATTAAAGATGGCGCTAAAATTAAAAAAGGCGACCGTATTTGTTCATGGGATCCGTACAACGCGGTTATCATATCAGAATTTGCCGGTGTTACACAGTTTGAAGCTGTATTAGAGGGTATCACTTTCCGTGAAGAATCTGACGAGCAAACAGGTCACCGTGAAAAAGTAATTATCGATACCAGGGATAAAACTAAAAACCCTGCTATCCAGGTTGCTGATAATAAAGGAAACGTAATTAAAGGATACAATATCCCGGTAGGTGCACACATCGCGGTTGACGAAGGTGAGAAACTACAAACCGGACAGATCATCGCTAAAATACCTCGTTCATCAGGTAAAACAAGAGATATCACCGGTGGTTTACCTCGTGTAACGGAGTTATTTGAAGCACGTAATCCATCAAACCCTGCGGTAGTAACCGAGATTGACGGTGTGGTAACTTTAGGTGGTGTTAAACGTGGTAACCGTGAGATCACTATCGAATCAAAAGACGGTCAGGTTAAAAAATACCTGGTTCCATTGTCTAAACACATTCTTGTACAGGATAATGACTTTGTGAAAGCTGGTATGCCGTTATCTGATGGTTCAATATCACCTGCTGATATCCTGGCTATTAAAGGCCCGGCAGCGGTACAAGAGTATCTGGTTAATGGTATACAAGAGGTTTACCGTTTACAAGGTGTGAAGATCAATGATAAACACTTCGAGGTTATCGTTCACCAGATGATGCAGAAAGTTGCTATCGAAGATGCTGGCGACACCCGTTTCTTAGAGAAAGAAGCTGTTGATAGCTGGGATTTCATGCTGGAAAATGACGATATCTTTGACAAAAAGGTTGTTACAGAACCAGGCGATTCAAATAACTTAAAAGCAGGTCAGATCATATCTGTACGCAGGTTACGCGATGAAAACTCAATTTTAAAACGTAAAGATTTGAAATTAGTTGAAGTGCGCGATGCTATCGCGGCTACTTCAAGCCCAATGTTGCAAGGTATTACCAGGGCATCATTAGGTACTAAATCGTTTATCTCTGCGGCATCGTTCCAGGAAACTACAAAAGTTCTTAACGAAGCAGCAATTGCAGGTAAGAGAGACAATATGCTTGGCTTGAAGGAAAACGTTATTGTTGGTCACTTAATTCCGTCAGGAACAGGTTTACGCGAATACGAAAATATCCGTGTAGGTTCACAGGAAGAATTTGATCGCTTAATGGCTTCAAAAGCTGAAGAAGTAGAAGCTTAATCTTAATTAGGCAAAATAATAATAAGCAAGCCTTCCGCAAAAACGGAAGGCTTTTGCTATTTTAGCGCCATGGAAGAACAAAACGAAAATCAATTGAATATTGAGCTTTCTGAAGAAATTGCTGAAGGTATTTATTCAAACCTTGCAATTATAACCCATTCAAACCAGGAGTTTGTGCTTGACTTTGTACGAGTAATGCCGGGAACACCCAAAGCCAAAGTAAAATCGCGTATAATTATCACTCCTGAGCATGCTAAAAGATTGTTAACGGCATTAGAAGATAATATTGAAAAATACGAAGCAGCAAATGGCCGTATTAAAATACAACAAGAACCCTCCGGTTTTCCCATGAATTTTGGCGGTACTATGGGCCAGGCTTAAATGATATTTAATTATCGATATTTGTATTTTTAAAATTCATAACAAACTAATGCCCTTATATAACTTCGAAGCGCATAAAAAAGTAAAAATTTGTGTAATAGGTGATATGATGCTTGACCATTATATAAATGGTTCTTGTGATCGTATTTCGCCCGAGGCACCTGTGCAGGTTGTTGATGTATCTGGCGAGTTTTATAGTTTAGGTGGAGCTGGTAACGTTCTTAAAAATTTGCTTGCTTTTGGCAGCGAAGGTTCCTTAATAAGTATAAGTGGTAATGATGATAACAGCCAGATAGTAACAGATGAGTTGCAAAAAATAAGCCCGGGTTTTTCTTATCTGGTAAAAGATGACCAACGGCGCACAACTATAAAAACACGGGTTAGTGTAAACCGGCATCAATTAATCAGGCTGGACAAAGAAGATAAGTTTTATTGCGCTGATGCTATTGCCGATGATATCCTTCAATTTTTAAAGACCAAAATAACAACACTGGATGCAGTGATATTATCTGATTACTGCAAAGGAGTATTAAGCGATCATTTGGTGAAGAACATTATTGCATTATGCAATGAAAATAAGGTAATTACCATTGTTGACTCTAAAAATAAGGATCTTTCAAAATATCGTGGTGTTACCGTGGTAAAACCCAATAAAAAGGAAGCCTCCTTAGCATCAGGAGTAAATATAATTAATGACAACACGCTTGAAGAGGCGTGCAGAAGAATCGCTGATACAGCAGCATGCGAAACAGTAATTATCACCTTATCAGAAGACGGTATAGCAATTTTCAATAATAATACATTAATAAAAAAACCAACTAAGGCTCTTGATGTTTATGATGTCACCGGAGCAGGTGATACTGTTATTGCCGCTCTAAGTTTTGCATTAGCAAATAAACTATCATTATCAGATGCTTGTGATTTTGCAAACAGTGCGGCTGCAATTGTGGTTGCCAAGTTTGGAAGTGCTGTGGCTACGCTGGAAGAAATAAATGGATTATATTTAAGATTAAATGTATAAGAGTACTAAAATATATATAGCCGGACATAGAGGTATGGTTGGTTCAGCTATACACCGTAAGTTGATAAAAGAAGGTTATAATAATATTATTACCCGTACTTCGAATGAACTTGACTTACGCAATCAGCGAGCCGTGGCAGAATTTTTTGAAGTAGAAAAACCAGAGTATGTTTTTTTAGCAGCAGCTAAAGTTGGAGGTATAATCGCCAATAATACTTACCGCGCAGATTTTTTATATGAGAATTTACAAATACAAAATAATGTTATCCATTCATCATTTGTAAATGGTGTAATGAAACTGATGTTTTTAGGATCAAGTTGCATCTATCCTAAGCTTGCACCCCAACCGCTCAAAGAAGAATATCTACTGACGGGTTTGTTAGAAGATACCAATGAACCTTATGCCATAGCTAAAATTGCCGGTGTAAAAATGTGCGATGCTTATCGTGCTCAATATGGTTGTAATTATATTTCTGTTATGCCAACAAATTTGTATGGTTATAATGATAATTACCATCCACAAAACTCTCATGTCTTGCCGGCTTTGATCAGAAAATTTCATGAAGCAAAAGAGCAAAATGCTGAAACTGTAACTATTTGGGGAACAGGTAATCCAAAACGTGAGTTTTTGTTTGCTGATGATCTTGCCGACGCATGTTATTATTTGATGCAGAATTATGATGAAGCAGGCCTGGTAAATATTGGCACAGGCGAAGACCTTTCAATTAAAGAGCTGACTTTATTGATTAAGGATATTGTAGGCTATCAGGGCGATATCCAATTTGATATAACAAAACCAGATGGTACACCAAGAAAATTGATGGATGTAAGTAAATTACATAATAAGGGCTGGAAACACACAATTAACTTGAAAGACGGTATTAAATTGGCTTATAAAGATTTTTTAGAAAAGCATATGGTTTGATATTTAGCTGGTAGTTGATGCAGCAGTCAACGATAACATAAGTTATTTAAATGTCATTAAATAGTTTAATTTGCTATTTTTGCGCATTCTGTTCATCTATCTCAAGTTGCAAATATTATAACAACCATTGCGATTATTATAAATAATGTATAATATAAAAACTTATTTTTCTGTATTAATTGTGTTTATATGCTTTTTGGCATATAGTTCAGTATCAGCTCAATCGCTTCCTCAAAATTTATCTAACTTTAATGTTGATGATTATTCTGATGCTCAATTAAAAGGTGTACTACAAAATGCACAATCGCAGGGATTAAGTGATAGCCAATTATTACAAATGGCTCAAAGCCGTGGGCTATCAATTAGTCAAGCACAGCGTTTACAATCAAGGATAACTGATATTCGGAAAAAGGATAGCAACATTACAGGCGCTGATACTATTGATAACCAATTCGTTAGGAAAAACAGTTCACGAGAAAACGATAGCCAATCAAATCAGACCAATTTCACAACTCTTTTTACTAATCAATCTAAAGTATTTGGAGCAATGCTTTTTAGAAACAGCAAGGCAAATACTTTTCAACCCAATTTAAAATTAGCCACGCCTGTTAATTATATTGTTGGCCCTGATGATCAATTACGTATTAATGTTTATGGTAATTCGGTAGCTAACTGGAACCTTACGGTATCACCCGAAGGAAGTATCAATATCCCGGGTGTTGGCATATTAAATGTTACCGGTAAAACCATTGAACAGGCAACTGCATCAATAAAAAACAGGTTGGCGGCAAATAATTATGCTATTAGCAAGGGAACAAACGTAGAGGTAAGCTTAGGTAATATACGCAGTATTAATGTGTTATTACAGGGCGAACTGATTAAACCGGGTACGTATACACTATCCTCATTTTCAACCGCGTTTGATGCCTTGTATGCTGCGGGAGGCCCTAATGATATCGGTTCATTTCGTAAAATTTCTATTATTCGAAATAATAAAGTGATAAGACATCTTGACTTGTACGATATATTAGTACACGGTAGTCAAAAGGATAATGTTGCACTTCGCGATCAGGATATTGTATTTGTTCCGCCCTATGACATTCATGTTGAATTGAAAGGCGAGGTAAAAGTACCTGGAATATTTGAAACATTATCGGGCGAGAAACTACAGGATATACTAGATTATAGTGGTGGTTTTACAGATCAGGCCTATACCGCCCGTGTAAAAGTTGTACAATCAAGCGAACGCCAGCGCAAAATTGCGGACGTTTTTGAAAAGGATTATAAAAACTATACACCTTTACGCGGAGATAAATTTACCATTGACAGGATACTTGACCGCTTTGAAAACCGGGTAATTATCCAAGGAGCAGTTTTCAGGCCAGGTGAGTTTGAGTTACAGAATGGGTTAACTATTTCGCAATTAATAAAAAATGCAGGAGGCTTAAAGGAAGATGCTTTTACAGGGCGTGGAGGTATAATAAGGCTTAACCTCGACAATACAACACAGCAATTATCATTTAATGTGAAGGATGCCTTAACAAAAGCATCGGAAGATATTGCTTTGCAAAGGGAAGACAGCGTAACCATAACCTCTGTTTTTGATTTACGCGATAAATATAAGGTAACCATTAAAGGGCAGGTAAGAAAGGCCGGTGATTTTGCCTACGCAGATAGTATGAAAGTGGCCGACCTGATCATTAAGGCCGGTGGTTTTGCAGAAGGCGCCAGCGCCAAACGTATTGAAGTATCACGCAGGGTGTATGATAGTGACCCCACTACAAAAAATAGCAAAGTTGCACAGGTATTTAGTGTAAATGTTGATGCCAACCTGAAATTTGAGGATATAAATTTTTCATTAAAGCCATTTGATATTGTATCTGTTTATAGCCTGCCCGGGTATGAAACCCAAAAAACGGTTAAGATTGAAGGCGAGGTTATTTATCCGGGATTTTATACTATTCAGAAGAAAAACGAAAAAATTTCAGACTTAGTTGCTAGGGCGGGCGGATTAACCGGGTCTGCAGATGTTGAGGGCGCCAGTTTAAAACGTGATAATACTGCAGTATTGGGTATAGATAAAAATAAGGTAGATACGGTAGAATTAAATAAAGAGCGTGATGCACGCTTAAAGCAATTTCAAAGAACCTATTCAGCAAAGGATAAAGACTCTCTTAAAACTTCAACAGATAGTACGCAGTTAAGAAATAATTTTGTAGGTATTGATCTGAAAAAAATATTACAACATCCTGGTGAAGGTGAAGATCTGATACTCGAAAACGGGGATGTTTTACGTGTACCTAAGCAGCAGCAATTGGTTAGGGTAAATGGCGAGGTGCTTTATCCAAGCGCGGTAGTTTACGCCAACGGAAAATCATTTAGAGGGTATGTTTTAAACGCAGGTGGATTTTCTGCAAGAGCCTTAAAAAGCGGAGCTTATATTGTTTATCCTAATGGGACGGTTAAGGGAACAACTAAATTCCTGTTTTTTAATAGTCACCCCAAAGTTAAGCCCGGCAGCGAAATATATGTGCCTAAAAAGCCTGTAAGTGTAAATAACACAGCTCAATTAATTTTAGGCTTTACTACAGGATTAGCATCACTGGGTGCTATTATATTGGGTATATTAAGCTTAAATAAATAATAGATTATTAACTATTATGGATAAACAAAATCAAAGCGCTGACTTAAACAATTCAGAAGAGATTTCTTTAAAAGAGGTTATTTTAAAAATAAGGGAATGCTGGCTTTTTCTTTTATCTAAATGGATAATAATACTAATTGCGGGAATTATTGGGGGAACTATTGGATTAGCATATGCATGGGTAAAAAAACCGCTTTATAAAGCCGAATTAAGCTTTGTAGTACAGGACGAGAAAAGCAGTGGCGGTATAGGTGGCGCATTAGGTTTAGCGAGCCAGTTTGGAATAGATCTGGGAGGAGGCGGTGTTGGAGGTGAATTTACAGGCGATAACCTGTTGGAACTGATGAAATCGCGCTCTATGATAGAGAAAACATTGCTAACCGTTGTAGATATTAACGGGAAAAAAGAAACGTTAGCTGAATTCTATATCGACTTTAACGAGCTGCGTAAAAGCTGGAAAGAACAACCACTATATGCAAATATCCATTTTTTACCAGGCGCGAACCGGGCCAATTTTACTTTAGAACAGAATAGTTTATTAGGTGATTTTCGTGGGGCTATAATTAAAAATAATTTAATTGTTGATAAACTTGATAAAAAGCTAAGTATTATTTCGATAACGGTTAAATCACCTAATGAATTGTTTTCGAAATATTTTACAGAAACATTGGCAAAAGTAGTATCAGATTTTTATATACAAACTAAAACAGAAAAGGCTGCTAAAAATGTAGCCATGTTACAAAAGCAATCAGATTCTGTTAAAAGCACGTTAAACGAAGCAATTTCTGGTGTAGCTATATCAACTGATGTAAACCCAAATGCCAACCCGCTTCTTCAGGTATTACATGTGCCCTCACAGCGTAAGCAAATCGATGTACAGGCAAACAGTGCTACTTTTGTTCAATTAAAAACCAACCTGGAAATTGCAAAGATGTCTTTATTACAAGAAACGCCTTTAATACAAATAATTGACAGGCCGATATTCCCTTTAGAAAAAGAAAGAGTAGGGAAATTTAAGGGATTAATTATCGGTGGGTTTATTGGGGCCTTATTAGCAATGATTTTATTCCTGATAAAAAAGGTTTTTAAAGAAATTATGTCGTAATTAATTCGATCAATAATAATCTTTAGCAGCTAATAACTTTTAATAGTTATTAGCTAATACAATAACAATTGAATATATAATATTGAAATATATTAATTATTATAACATATAGTAATGATAGATCTAAGTGATAAAAGCATTTTAATTACGGGCGGTACCGGTTCATTAGGCAGGGCCCTGACAAAAGAAATCATAACCAAACATCCTAAAGTTAAGAGAATAGTTATTTTTTCAAGAGATGAGCAAAAGCAATACCAAATGGCTCAAGATTATCCTGAGAAAGAATATCCGCAATTAAGATTTTTTATTGGAGATGTAAGAGATAGCCAAAGGTTAAATCGGGCATTCAGAGGGGTAGATTATGTTATTCATGCTGCTGCAATGAAACATGTTCCTATTGCAGAATACAACCCCGATGAATGTATTAAAACTAATATAAACGGAGCACAAAATGTAATTAATGCCTGTTTTGAAACTAATGTTCAAAAAGTTGTAGCATTATCAACTGATAAAGCATGTGCGCCAATTAATTTATATGGGGCTACTAAATTAACTTCTGATAAGCTTTTTGTTGCTGCAAATAACATAAGAGGAAATAATCCAATAACTTTTTCAGTGGTTAGGTATGGCAATGTAATGGGTTCAAATGGTTCGGTCATACCTTTCTTTATCAATAAAAGAAAAGAGGGGAAATTGCCCATCACAGATCCCAATATGACACGTTTCAACATATCATTACAGGGTGGGGTTGATATGGTTATGCATGCTTTAGGCAATGCCTGGGGAGGGGAGATATTTATTCCTAAAATACCTTCGTATAAAATTACTGATGTAGCAACGGCTATTGCCCCAAATTGCAAACAGATAGTTGTGGGTATACGCCCGGGCGAGAAAGTACATGAAGAAATGATTACACCATCAGACTCATTTTACACGTATGATCTGGGTAAATATTATACCATCTTACCATCAACGCATCACTGGAACCTTGAAGACTTTAAAAAAATATTTAATGCAAAATTAGTTGAGGAAGGATTCGCTTATAATTCAGGGGATAATACAGATTGGGAAACAGTAGAAACGTTAAGAAAATTAATTAAAGAACACGTAGATACCAATTTTGAATATAATGAGCAATAAACCAATACCCTATGGCAAACAAAATATTACGCCTGATGATATTGAAGCAATAACTGCGGTCTTACAGTCAGATTATTTGACACAGGGGCCTAAGATATTGGAGTTTGAACGAAACTTTGCAAATTATATTGGGTGCAAATACGCGGTTGCAGTAGCTAATGGCACGGCGGCTTTACACCTATGTGCATTGGCCTTAGGCGTTGCCGAAAATGATAAGGTAATAACTACACCCATTACTTTTGCTGCATCTGCAAACTGTATACGTTATTGTGGAGGCGAAGTAACTTTTGTTGATATTGACCCCGGTAGCTATCTGATAGATATTAACAAGGTAGAAGAAGCTTTAAAAAGTGCGCCAAAAGGAACCTATAAAGGTATAATACCGGTTGATTTTGCGGGCAGGGCCGTAAATATGGAAGCGCTTCGTAAACTGGCAGATGAATATAATTTATGGATCATTGAAGATGCATGCCATGCGCCGGGAGGTTATTTTATTGACAGTAATGGTATTAAGCAAAATTGTGGTAATAGTAATTATGCCGATTTGGCTATATTTTCTTTTCACCCGGTAAAACATATTGCTTGTGGGGAAGGTGGAATGATAACCACCAACAATGAAATATTATATATGAAACTTTTGCAGTTACGTACCCACGGCATAATAAAGGACGAACAAGGATACGCTAATTCAAAAGAGTTTGCGACCGGGGCGCCTGATGCTGAAACTTATCCTGGCTGGTACATGGAAATGCAAACTTTAGGATATAATTACCGGTTAACAGATTTTCAGGCGGCATTAGGTATAAGCCAATTAAAAAGGGCTGATGAAGGGCTTATAAAAAGAAAACATATTGCCGGCAAATATGAGCAGGCTTTTAAAGATCAAACATACATTAAAGGTCAATCTGGTGTTATTGAAGGGCATGCCTACCATCTGTATGTTATTGAAACAGAAGACAGGGTAGGCTTGTATAATTATTTGCGCACACAAAATATTTTTACGCAGATACATTATATACCGTGCCATTTGATGCCTTATTATAAACAATTTGGCTGGAAAGAGGGCGATATGCCAAATGCTGAATTATATTACAAAGGATGCATCAGCTTGCCCATGTACCCAACTTTAACTAATGCCGAGCAAGATTTTGTGATCAATAGAATTAATAGTTTTTTTGAAAAATAGAGTTGTTTTAAGGGCCGATGGAAATAGCGCCATAGGTATGGGGCATATATTCAGGTGCCTTGCTTTAGCTGAGATGCTAAAAAACAATTATCATATACTATTTATTTCAAATTATGTTGATGATAAACAAAGGAAAATAATTACTTCAATATGCCAATGTTTTGAGTTAAATAGTGCTGATCAGGTTCAAGAAGTCTCAATGTTATCAGAAATATTAAATGATGATGATATTTTAGTAGTAGATGGGTATAATTTTAAAGAAGAATACCAAATCAATATAAAACGCATTGTTAAAAAGCTTGTTGTAATAGATGATCTGGCCAATTTTCATTATTATGCTGATCTGGTGATAAATCATGGCGGAGAGACTATTGAAAAACAGTATGTAACAGAAAGTTATACAAAAGTTTTAACCGGATTTAAATATCTGATTGTAAGAAAAGAATTTATCAGATCCATTCATAAAGAAAAAACAGTAAAGAAAATAGATACTGTATTTATTTGCATGGGAGGAGCCGACCCTTTTGGTATAACAATGAAGGCTTTAATGGCATGCATTCAAGCAAAAATTGCAAAAAATATTATTGTGGTTGTTGGCAATGCCTATAAAAACATTGATGAAATTAAAGCATTGATCGATACTGAGGGTAATAGCCTGTCTGTTTTATTAGAGATAAATGTTAATGCCGAACGGATGACAGAATTGATAGCTGTTTCTGAGATATCCATATGCCCGTCAAGCTCAATTTCATTAGAGGTTTGTTGTGTTAAAAGCGGACTCCTAACGGGCACAGTGATTGATAACCAACAGGCCATAAATGAGCAATTGGTGAAAAATGGTTGCGCCATAAACATGGGTGATCTTAATTCAATATCTATAGCAGATATAAGTATGCATCTAAATAATATAAATTCAATAAATGTAGTTCAAAATATAATCAGGAACCAGGAAATAGCAACTGCTAACTTGTCTGATCATCTGCTGTTAAAAGAATTTAAATTATTGTAAAATGAACTATCTAAAGTTAGGTGTACTGGCAAGTGGTAATTTAGGGTTAACCTGTATATTAAAATTACTTGAAAGCACGGCGCTTGAATTTGTATATACGGATAAGCACTCTGCCGGAATAATTAATATTTGCACTGAAAAAAATATTCCTGTATTTATTGGCAACCCCAGAAAAGAAAAGGCCGAACTATTTATAAAAAGATTTGATATTGATGTATTGTTATCTATTAACTATTTATACTTGGTTAATAGTATAATATATGGCCATCCCCGAAAATTTGCTGTAAATTTTCATGGGTCGTTATTGCCGAAATACAGGGGGCGTACCCCCCATGTATGGGCAATAATTAATAATGAACAACAAACAGGTATTACAGCGCACTTAATGACCGGGGAATGCGATGAAGGGGATATCCTGTATCAGGAAGTAATTTTAATTGATGAAAATGATACGGGGGCAGATATTCTAAAAAAATACGAAAAAAGGTATCCCGACATTGTATCTTCTATTATAATTATGATAGAAGACAATTTGGTAAA
Source organism: Bacteroidota bacterium (assembly GCA_040388175.1). GTDB lineage: Bacteria > Bacteroidota > Bacteroidia > Sphingobacteriales > Sphingobacteriaceae > Mucilaginibacter. The sequence continues at coordinate 11,978 of JAZKCG010000049.1, forward strand.
TTTGTTACCACAAAATAATATGGAGGCAACTTATTTTGGGAAAAGAGTGCCTGATGATGGATTGATAAATTGGGACTGGCAAAGGGAGAGGATAAAAAACTGGGTTAGAGCGCAAGCTAAACCTTACCCCGGAGCATTCTCATATATAAAAAACAATAAGGTTGTTATTCATAAAATAGAATTTAGTAACCTTGGCTTTTTTGATACAGATCCTAACGGAAAAATTATAAGCATTGATGAGCTTATAGTGGTTAAAACACCTAATGGTGCGGTAAAATTAACGGATATTGAAATTGAACATAATATAAATATAGTAGTGGGGGACATTTTTTGTGAAAGCAATTAAAATAGATAAATATACCATAGGTAAAGATCATAAGCCATTCATTATTGCCGAAATGAGTGGCAATCATAATCAATCAATTGATAAGGCGTTATCTATTATTGATGCGGCAGCAGCTACGGGCGCCCATGCTATAAAACTGCAAACCTATACTGCCGATACTTTAACCATTGATGTATCTGATAATGAATTTAAAATAACTGACCCTAATTCATTATGGCAGGACAGGAGCCTGTATGACCTTTACCAGGAAGCTTACACACCATGGGAGTGGCACGAGGCGCTTTTTGCCCATGCCAGGAAAAAAGGATTGATCTGTTTTAGTACACCTTTTGATTATACATCAGTTGATTTTTTAGAAGATCTGAATGTGCCGGTATATAAAATAGCATCGTTTGAAAACAACCATCTTCCGTTGCTTAAAAAGGTGGCACAAACCGGCAAACCGGTTATCATGTCGACAGGTATTTCTACACTTGCAGACATAGAAATCGCTGTGCGTACCTTACGGGAAAACGGATGTACAGAATTGATATTACTGAAATGTACCAGCACCTATCCGGCTACGCCCGAAAATACCAACCTTTTAACCATACCGCATATGGCCGAGCTTTTTGACTGCCATGTAGGGTTATCAGATCATACGCTTGGTATTGGTGTATCTGTAGCATCACTTGCTTTAGGTGCCAGAGTTATTGAAAAACACTTTACAATCAGCAGGGCCGAAGGCGGAGTAGACTCTGCATTTTCATTAGAGCCGGCTGAATTTAAAATGCTGGTTGAAGAATCTGAAAGAGCTTTTTTGGGATTAGGACATGTGAAATATGGTATTATGGATGCCGAGCGTAAAAGCTTAACGTTTAAGCGCTCTATTTATATTGTAAAAGATATGCAGGAGGGTGATGTTTTTACAGAAAATAACATCCGGATAATTAGACCAGGTTTAGGCCTCTCTCCCCAATATTTTGAGAATATGATCGGAAAAAAAATCAACAGAGCAGTTAAACGCGGCACCCCGCTAACTTTTGATTTGATTTGATCAGGGTATTAAAATTGATTAACCGGGTTATTTAATATGGGCAATTAATGCCTGTTTAAAATTTAATTTGATTGTATGTCAAAATGTATAGCAATTATCACAGCACGTGGAGGAAGTAAACGCATTCCCCGGAAAAACATAAAAGATTTTTTGGGCAGCCCTATAATAAAGTATTCGATAGATGCAGCTCTCGGAGCTGGTTGTTTTGATGAAGTTATGGTTTCAACAGATGATGATGAAATAGCCAGTATTGCGCTTAGCCTGGGTGCAAAAGTTCCGTTTTTGCGTTCTAAAGACAATTCAAATGATAATGCTACTACAGCCAATGTGGTTACTGAAGTATTAAGCTCCTATAAATCATTAGGTATTGAATTTGAATACGTATGCTGCATTTACCCAACGGCCCCCTTTGTTATCGCACAAAAACTTAATAATGCCTATAATAAGCTGGTTGAAAGTAAAGCAAAAACACTTGTGCCGGTAGTGAGCTTCGGTTTTCCTATTTTAAGATCATTTAAAATAGAAAACGGAATGGTAAAAATGAATTGGCCCGAACATATGTTAAGCAGGTCACAGGATTTGCCGCCGGCATATCATGATTGCGGCCAGTTTTATTTTCTTAATACAGAAGCCTTTTTACAAAGCAAACAATTGTTTACTGATTTTACCATTCCTTATGAAATGCCCGAATCTGAAGTGCAGGACATTGATAATGAAGAAGATTGGAAAATTGCGGAAATAAAATATACCTATCTTTTAAACAAATTAAAAGATAAAGATGTATAAAGCATTAGTTATAGGTTGTGGTAATATTGGTGCACAATATGATATGCATAACAATGAAATACAAAGTCATGTAAAAGCTTGGTATCTAAATCCTTTAGTGAGTTTGCATATATATGATATAAACCGCTCACTTGTTGAAAATGTTGCTGATAAGTACAATTGTGAGATTATAGATTCACTTGAAGTTGACGTTTTAAAAGAGTTTACTTTTGTAAGTATTTGTACACCCACAGCTACCCATTTAAATTTTCTGGAAATGGCATTGGCTGCAAAAGTAAATGTTGTTATTTGCGAAAAACCAGTTTCAAATAACTATGAAGATCTGGAGCAAATAAAAAGTATCTATGAAATTAATACTTCGAAAGTATTAATAAACTATATGCGTAGATTTTTACCGCCATTTATGGAACTTAAACAGTTCATATCCTCTATTAAACCATTTGAAAAACTGACAAATATTAGTATCAGGTACCAAAGAGGGTTCATTAATAATTGTAGCCATGCATTTGACCTTATAGCTTATTTAACAGATATAGATATTGACTTAAGCCATATTAACCGGTTTAATTTGATTGCAGATCATTTTATTGATGATCCTACGCTATCTCTTCAGGCTTTATGGGGAGATGTGAATTTTAATGTTCAGGGATTGAGTAATGTAAATTTTTCGCACTTTGAAATTGATCTTTACTTTAATTATCATAAAATAGTTGTAAAAAACGCGGGAAATATAATTGAGATTTTAAAGGCAGAAAAAACTGATGGTAATCTAAAACCATTAATATTACAGGCAGAACACACAAGAAATAATTGTTTAGAAAATTACATGAAACATGTAATAGATTATGCGGTTGACTTAAAGCAGGGACGGGTTAATAAAGACAATTTTATTAATGCTGTTACGCTAAATCAAAAAATGTTAAGATACAAAGATAATTAGTATGGCAAAATTAGCTATTAACGGTGGCAAGGCAGTTAGAACGGAACTTTTTCCGGCTTATAACACCATCGGTGAAGAAGAAAAAGAAGCAGTAATGAAAGTATTGGATACAGGCAACCTGTCTCAATTTCTGGGGGCCTACCATGCTGATTTCTTAGGCGGGCCCAACGTGCGGTTATTTGAACAGGAATGGGCCACAGCGTTAGGGATTAAACACGCGGTTTCTGTTAATTCAAATACGTCTGGTTTATTTACAGCTATGGGGGCAATTGGTATAGCTCCAGGTGATGAGGTTATTGTTTCGCCCTATTCTATGTCGGCCAGCGCTGTTGCTCCATTAATATACGGCGGGATCCCAGTTTTTGCTGATATAGATCCGGTTACTTTTTGCATGGATCCAAAAAGCATTGAAGAGCGTATTACACCCCGTACAAAAGCCATATTGGTGGTGCATATTTTTGGGCACCCGGCCGATATGGATAGGATAATGGAGATAGCAAAAAAGCATAACTTATATGTGGTTGAAGATTGTGCACAGGCACCAATGGCAAAATATAAGGGGCGATTTGTAGGTACAATAGGAGACCTGGGGGTTTTTAGCCTTAACTACCATAAGCATATACATACAGGCGAAGGCGGTGTTATTACTTCAAATAATGAAGAATTAATTGAGCGGTGCCAAATGATACGTAATCATGCCGAAAATATTGTTGGCCCTAAGGGTATAACAGATTTAACCAACATGGTTGGCTATAATTACAGAATGACTGAAATTGAATGTGCCATAGGCATCCAGCAATTAAGAAAATTACCGGCTCTGTTAGCAGAGAGAATCAACAACGTAAAATTTTTAAATGAGCAGCTGGCTCAATATAAGGCGCTTGAGTTACAACCCGAACTAAGCGAAGGCTCTGTTCATACCTATTATTTGCACCCTATTAAATTTAATAGTGAAATTGCCGGTATTGAAAGAAACACGTTTGTAGATGCATTAAAGAGCGAAATACCATCGGCAGTTTTGCGGGAAACAACACCATTAATTGGAGCCGGCTATGTTAAACCGTTGTATTTACAGCCCATTTTTCAGGAAAAAGCTGCTTGGGCATTTAACCATCCGGCTGTTGAAAAAGCCGATATATCCTATGAAAAAGGATTATGCCCTGTTACAGAAAAAATGCATTTTGAACTATTGTTTACACATGAATTTATGCGCCCCGGCATGAGAAAAAATGATATGCAGGATGTTGCAGATGCATTTAAAAAAGTTTTTGACAATATTGAAGAATTGAAAAGTGCAGCGGTTAAAGCATAAAGGCAAAATTGTTTTTGTTTTCAGTGATCCGGGAGGGGCCAAGCCTTGTTTAGCACTTATAGAAGAAAGTAATCTAACAAATGTAATTGCTATATCAGATAGAGAACACTCTTTTTATAAAGATTTTAACACTCCTGTTGAGATTTTAACGCAAGGTTTTGAAGATTTTATAGATGCTATAAAGCCAGAGCTTATTTTTACAGCAACTTCGTACAGATCTGATATAGAACAACAGTTTATAAAAATCGCGCTAAAAAGATCAATTGCTTGTTACTCATTTGTTGATCATTGGACATCAATTTTAAAGAGATTTGAAGATGCAGCTGGTGAAATAGTATTGCCAAACCAAGTATGGGTAATTGATGAACGGGCCAAACTATTGGCAATTGAACAAGGGATTGATGAGGATAAAATAGTTATTAGTGGAAATCCTTATCATGATTGGTTGTCAAATTGGGAACCCGCCGTTAGTAAAGATAATTTCATCAGTCAAATTGGTTTGACCAATAAAAATAAAAAGCTTTTAGTGTATGCCCCGGATCCTCTTTCAAACATAAACGGAAAAGACATTTATGGGTTTGATGAACTCTCAGCAACATTAGAATTGGTAAATTTATTTGACGAACATAAAATTGAACTGAAAGATTGGATTGTTCTGGTAAAAGCACATCCAAATCAAAACAGGGAAGAATTAAATAAGGTGATCCACGATCATACCATATTTAAACCATTAGCTAATGATATAGATACAAATACCTGCATTTATTATGCAGATATTGTGATGGGGTTCTTTTCCTCATTTCTTATAGAAGCCGCTATTATGCACAAGCCGGTTATACGGTTTTTTAATAAATCAATTGAAAATGATCCTATAGCTGAATTAAATATAGGTACTATTGTAAATAAAACAACTATTATATCAAATCTCAAAAGCCATTAGTATGTCTAAAAACAGATATGAGAAAAATAAGGTTATAAAAAATTACAGAAAGCTATTTATTGAACATAAGGAAGGTGCCGCTGTTGGGCAATGGAGTTTAGAAGGGCAATTATTCCGGTTTGAAAAGTTGTCGCAAATTGCACCATTAACAGACATGCGGATTTTGGAGATAGGATGCGGAATTGGTGATTTTTATCCTTTTTTAAAGAAAAAATACACTAATTGTTATTACACGGGTATAGATATTGTACCTGAATTAATTGAATTTGCATCAAATAAATACCCGGATGCTACCTTTCTTTGCCTTGATCTTTTGGAAGATGATTTTGTAGATAAATTTGACTATGTATTGATTTCAGGAGTGTTTAATAATAACATAAAAAATTCATCAGAATTGCTTTACAATTTAATATCTACAGCCTATAAGTTAGCTGAGAAGGGCATTGCATTTAATTTTATATCAAAATATGCAGGTTTTTATGATGATGGGATGGCATATCACGACCCTGTAGATATTTTAAAATTTTGTATTGAAAAGCTATCACCCAAAACAACCGTGTTCCATCATTATGAAAGATGTGACGTTACCGTATTTGTTTACAATTAGTATATAATATGATATATAAAACATGTTTGAACAAAACAAAATGGGATGATTTTGTTTCTGCTTCACCTCAGGCAAATATATTTTGTTATACAGCATTTCTTGATAGCATGTTAACAGAGTATGAATTAATTACTTTGGAAGCAAATGAAAAAATACAACTTGGGGCAATAGTTTTAAAAAATGCGGATCAAATAATAAAAGCGCCATACCCATTTACTATTTACCAGGGAGTTTTATGCTGTAATGAATTTTTTGAAATGCCTTTTCACAAACGTTCTTCATGGTTAATAAGTAATTTAACTTTTTTGTTAGATGCTATGAAGGAGGAACTAACAAGGATATCTTTTTGTTTATCGCACACGTTTGAAGATGTACGTACTTTTCAGTGGTTTCATTATCATGAACCTGAAAAAGGTATGTTTAATATAGACCTGCGATATACTGGGATACTAAATTTAGAGCATGTTACAGACTTCGATACTTATCTAACCATGACCAGATCAGTTCGCAGGCAAGAATACAGAAAAGCCCTCAAGGAAGGATTTTATGCGGAAAAAACAAATGATATTGAAATATTAAACAGGCTGCATGCAATGACATTTGACCGGCAAAACATGGTGCGTTCTGCAAAAGATGAAGAGTTATTACTAAGCATTTCTAAAAATGCATTAGAAAAGGAATTTGGTGAGATACTTGTTTGCTATGATAAAAACGGAACTGCAGCCTCGGCGTCTTTGTTTGTTTATGATAAACTTTACGGTTATTATTTGTTTGGTGCAAATGATCCTGAATATCGAAAATCAGGTGCGGGAACATTTTTAATATTCGAAAATATAAAAAGATGTATGGAAAGAAAATGTTTAGGGGTTGATTTTGTAGGTATAAACTCTCCAAATAGGGGAGATTTTAAAACAAGCTTTAACGCTAAACCAGTTAACTATTATTTAGTTAACTGGGATAAACCGTAACGTGCTAATATTCATGACAAATAATATTTACTATATTAACTACCAAACTTTTGACCAATAAATCGTATAACTTAAATTATTTGAAAATATATTTTTGGCAGGGAGCGGCTTTTATATTGCGTTTCCTTTCTATGTTTATTGTGGTACCTTATCTTACAAAGGAACCATCAATTTACGGTATTTATTCGATTTGTATCTCTGTAACTATTTTTCTGAATTATGCTGACCTGGGTTTTCTGAGCGCGGGTCAAAAATACGCTGCAGAGTGCTGCTCAAGAAATGAACGTACCGAAGAAATGAAATACATTGGCTTTGGCACATTCGTGTTACTGATCTTTGCATCGCTTTGTGTATTAATATTCTTATATCTTGGATTTAATCCTAAAGAGCTTATAAAAGGCTTAGATACACAAGATAAAACTTCCATAGCATCCAGTCTGTTGTTTATTCTTGCGGGTTTTACCCCGGTTACTGTTTTGCAAAGAATGGTATCAATGATTTTTGATATCCGTTTAGATAGTTATATAAACCAGCGCGTATCACTTTTTGGAAGTATAATAACCATTAGTTCTGTATTTTACTTTTTCAGAAGCGGGAGTTATGGAATTATACCTTACTTTTTCTTTTCTCAAAGTATTAATTTGATCGCAGTACTTGTTAGTATTTGGTTGGCCAATAAAAAATATAATTATAATATAGGTCAACTGTTAAGTTATATACGTTTTAATTCGGTCATTTATAAAAAAGCCAATGGTCTTGCTTATTCAGGGCTATATGTAATGATCCTATGGATCCTTTTTTACGAAATTGATCAATTCGCCATTGGAAAATTTATAGGTGTTGAAAAAGTAGCGATCTATGCTATTGCACTCTCTTTTTCTACACTTTTCCGTTCAATATATGGAATTCTTTTCGCGCCATTTAATGTCCGCGCTAATTATTTTGTTGGTAATGGGGATGAAGATGGGCTTAAGAGGTTCTGTCTTCAGCTATTTTGTTTATCTGCCCCCCTTGTAGTTTTGCCAACAATTGCATTCGTACTGGTTGCAAAGCTCTTTATTATTTCGTGGGTTGGGGTAAATTATACTGAAAGCATTGAATTGGCGAGATTGTTTGCCTTGATTTTTACCCTGTCGTTTATTTCTTACCCTGCAAGCATGATCCTCATAGTTAAGGTAAGAATGAAAGAAATGTATGTTATTGCTACAATTCAGCCATTGGTTTATTGGATAGGGGTTTTAAGCACTTACTCTTTTTGGGGATTATTGTCTTTTGGTCTGTTTAAGTTCATTGCAATATCCATAGCCGAGATCTATTATTTTTATATTTTGGCAAAATATCTGGATATGTCACTTATGATGTTATTCCGGAAGGCATTTTATCCAATCATGCTTCCATTGCTATTTTTAGTTATAATACTTACATTTGCCGTTGAATATCTACCACATGAAAAATCAAAAATCAACCTGCTTATTGTTCTTGGTACTACAGGCATATGTATTTTAATAAGCTTTATTTTACAATATTTTGCTTCATCAAATATTCGAATTGTTATTAAAAATTTAATAGGGAGCATTATACCCCAAAAAGGGTAGTTATTGCTTTCTTATTTAAGAATAGTTATAGGAAAATGGAGCTTCTATATTTTACAGACATTTCACAATTACAATATGTTTTAAACTGCGAACCGCAATTGCTTGAAAACATGCGGCCCATTACAGGAGATATTGTAGTTGCATCTGAACTTGAGCGGTTACACATATCCTTTATAGACGAATGGGAATTTTTAGAACCCGCCGATATTGAACAAAATGCCAAACTGGCAAATATTATTGCAAACAAATGGTGGGACGAAGATAAAGTAAGTACAGTGTATGAAGGCTTTGCTTTATCCAATTGCGTATCGCAAGAACTTGTTTATCCCTTTGAAGCCGCCCTGAATGCTAAAGTAGTTTATGATAGAATATTTAAAAAATACCCTGATAAAATCATATCAGGATATTTTTTGCCGCCTGTAGCAGTAATCAGAACCGGGCCTGCGCCTACACACCGGGCAGTCAGATCTGTTTCGCAGGCCGTACTTTTTTGGTTGGCAGATAAGTATGAGGTGAAGATCAATAAGCTTGAGTCTACCTATCCTCTTTCTGCTGGGACCCTTCCCCGTAAACGCTCACCGTTTAGTACTGTAAAAGCTACCCAATTAAACCGGGAAAATTCGATAGCTGATAAAGTTGCCGTGGTTATTTATGATACAATGGCCGGTAGCGAACATGAAGATATTAAAGACTCTTTTGAAAAAATGGATGATTGGCAAGTTATTTCAATCGCGAAGTTGGATTTAAAACATCATGGTTTTAAAAATGAAGGTAGCTTAAATATAAGCAAGCAGCTTCAATATGCATGGAAGATATTTAATGATAACATCGCGAAGTATGATGGTAGTTATCCTGAGATATTTGCAAACAAATATCTCAATTTTCAATTCAGGCGTATTTGGGATGAAATGGAGCTTTCTGTTGAATATGCAAGCATATTTTTAACCGTACTTGATATATTAAAGCCATCGGTAATTATACTTGGCCATGAAGCTTTTACTGTTGAACGGGTTTTTGTGGCATTAAGCAAGAAAAAAGATATCCCAACTGTTGGGCTTTTGCATGGAGGATTTGGGCACAGGCTTGGTTATAAGGGTATTATTGGAGACTCAGACTCAATTTTGGTTTGGAATGATGTGGATGTTACCTGCCTGAAGCTATATGGAGAAGATGAAAGTAAATTATTAAAAATTGGCTGTATCCGGTATGAAGCCAAATACAAAAAATATACTCAGAAACTATCATCCGGTCAGAAAGAAATTAATGAGGAAGCAAAACGCCGTATAAGGATACGGCATAATTGTCCTGCTGTGTTAATAGTTACAGCTGCTATAAACTCGGGGTTTTCTGCGCCTATAGCCAATCCCAAAGAACACAGAGAGGCATTTGATGAACTTTTGAAGCTGGTTATCACAAGAAAAGATCTAACTTTTATTATTAAGGCTCATCCAAGTTATGATTATTATGAAATATACAGGAGATTACATAGCTTAAACCTTCCTAATCTTGTTTTTCTGGAAAATGCAACATTAGATGAAGCGATCGAAGCAAGTGATGTTTGCTTGTTGATAAATAACTTTACTACCGCTGCGCTTGAAGCAATGCTGTACCAAATACCGGTTATATATCTAAATAACGCGGTGTATGATTTGCCTGGATGGGAGGAAAACATTCCTGATTTTAATATAAACAGGATACATTCGGTTTTTGAGCTTGAAAGCAAAATTGATGCGCTGCTCAATAACACCGGGCTGAAAGAAAATACTTTTGTTGAATCTGACAAAATTATTCGAAAAATACTGGACATTAATGGTCGCTCTCCATATGACCGGTTAACTGATTTTATAATAAGCATCAGCAAGAAGGAGCTAACCTGCACCTCAATACCGGAAAATATTTATCGAAAAATTTACACCAGGCAACACCGGGATAATACGGGCGAAAAAGAGGTTGCGGCTTTTTTAAATCAAATTGTTTCTAATCATTCTATCGAAGACGTTTTATATTCCGTTGTTTTTATTGCCGGTTCAAACAATGCAGGTGTTGAAAGTATATTCATTATATTTAATACTATACGACGATATTTGGGCGGGGAAAATTTAGCACAGTGGAATGAACTGCGGTGGATTTTACTGCATTATTATATTTTAGGCTACAGCAATAATTCAAACAAATACAATTTGTTTTCTGCAATTCAATTAATAGGTTGGTTATTAAGGTATCCTAAAAAAACTATTAATATGCCTGTAAATAATAGAAATCAAATATTTAAATATCTTGTTAAAGCTATTGCGGGTAAGAAAGTATCAACCTTAGCAAAATATTATGGACAATGATGTTCAGACAATTGGATTCAATTAATTAAGAACTTTTATAAAAGATGAAATTTTTAAAACAGTTATATCGTAGTATTTTACCCTATTCTTTTCGGGTAAAAATGCGTGAGATCAGGCATAATTATGACTTGAAAGTACTTCGGAAAAAAATATTACGATATTTTTCTGAGCTACCCAAAGAAAAAATCACAGATGAGCAATTGCAGGTTATTGATTATTTGAAAAATAACAAGGTATGCACATTTCCTTATGATTATCAATTTACGTACAACCCTGAAGATATTAAGGTATATAAGGATAATACCCTGAATATGAACTATGTGCTTCTTGATAATAAACGTTTATATTTTAAACGAAGCTGGGATCAAAGCATGATAAAATCTTATTATAATCTTCTTCTGATCGAACAAGACATACGTTCACCTCACCTTTATTTGACAGATAATTTTTATGTGGGTGATGATAGTATAATTGCTGATATTGGAGTAGCGGAAGGGAATTTTTCATTAAGCGTTATTGAAAAAGCAAAAAAAATATATTTATTTGAAACCAATGAAGAATGGATCGAGGCGTTAGAGGCAACATTTGCACCCTGGAAATCAAAAGTTAACATTATTAATAAATATGTATCAGATAAGAATGATAGTGAAAATGTTTCGCTTGATTTCTTTTTAAAAGATAAGGAGCGTGTTGATTTTTTAAAAATTGATGTTGATGGGGCAGAGGAAGTGGTGTTAAAAGGTTGTGAAAACCTGCTAAAAAATGAAAAGGGCGTAAAGGTTGCGTTATGTACTTATCACCAGCAAAATGATGAAAAGCATTTTGCTGAATTGTTAAACAACATAGGTTTCAGTGTATCTCCATCTAACGGATATATGATTTTCTATAATCATGGATTTAATTTAGAACCCCCATATTTGCGCAGGGGATTAATTAGAGCAACAAAATAGTTGTTTAATAGTGAACATTAAATTGTGAATAGGAAGTAATAGTAATTTTAAGAAATTTATGCCAATAGAAAAGAAAGGGAGGGTTATTGCATTTTATCTGCCGCAATTTCATCCAATTCCTGAAAATGACAAGTGGTGGGGAAAAGGATTTACCGAATGGACAAATGTTGGAAAAGCAAAAAAACTATATAAGGGGCACTATCAGCCACGTGTTCCGGCCGACCTGGGATATTATGATCTGCGCTTGGCTGAAGTGCGTAAAGCGCAAGCTGAAATGGCACGTGATCATGGAGTAGAAGGGTTTTGTTATTGGCATTATTGGTTTGGAAATGGTAAAAGATTGCTGGAAACGCCCTTTAATGAGGTGGTTGCCAGTGGCGAGCCTGATTTTCCGTTTTGTTTAGCATGGGCTAATGATAGCTGGGAAGCTAAACTTTGGAACAGTGAAGGAACAAGTGTAAATAATATATTGCAAGAGCAATTATATCCGGGTGACGAGGATTATATTACACATTTTAAAACATTGCTGCCCGCTTTTAAAGACAAAAGATATATTAGGGTTAATGATAAGCCGCTATTTATGATATATAAGCCATTGGAGTTTCCTGATATGGAAAATTTCATTAATTTATGGCAAAAGCTGGCAAAAGAAAATGGACTTGAGGGAATCTATTTTGTTGGGCAAACATCTGAAATAAATAAGGCAGATCAAATTTTAAAAAAAGGGTTTGATTCGGTTAACATTTTGCGCTTGCATGATTATGTAAGAACAAAAAGGCGCTTTATAAGTAAAGCAATACAATTTGTGGAACGTAAGATGTTAAAGCGCCCTTTTGTGTTTGAGTATAAAGACGCGATGAAGTACTTTGTTGGGCCTGAAGACTCGGACCGTAATATGATACCATCGATCATTCCTAACTGGGATCATACACCGCGAAGCAGGCTTGGTGGCATAGTATATAAAAATTGTGATCCCGAATTATTCAGGGAGCATATTAGAAACGTGTTTAAAAAGATAGAAAAGAAGCCCGTGGAAGAACGCATTGCGTTTATTAAATCATGGAATGAGTGGGGCGAAGGGAATTATATGGAACCCGATATTGTTTATGGAACAGCCTATTTAAAAGTCCTGTTAGAAGAAACCGTAATGGATAATAAAAACTAAATGAGTAAGAGAAAAGTGCTATTTGTTTTTGGTACAAGGCCCGAAGCAATAAAGATGGCTCCTTTAATAAAGCAATTTCAAACACATACAGAGCAGTTTGACACGTTTATTTGTGTTACCGGCCAACACAGAGAAATGCTTGATCAGGTTCTTGAATTCTTTGAAATAAAACCTGACCATGATTTAAACCTAATGCGGGCAGGGCAAAATTTATTTCAAATTACTGCAGATGTTATTTTAGGTATAAAACCAATTCTTGAAGAAATAAAACCCGGGTATGTTTTTATTCATGGAGACACTACAACCTCTACTGCAACTGCATTAGCTGCTTTTTATGCGTCTGCAAAAATTTGTCATGTTGAGGCGGGTTTAAGGACCTATAATAAATATTCGCCCTTTCCGGAAGAAATGAATCGCCAAATTACCGGGCGTTTAACTGACATACATTTTGCACCAACAACCAGGTCAAAAGAAAATCTGTTAAAAGAGAACATTCCTGAGGAAAACATAGTAGTAACCTCTAACACCGTTATAGACGCTTTAATTTGGGCCAACAATAAACTTATTTCATATGTAAATAGTGAAATTGATTTTCTTGAAAGCATAATTGATAAAACCAAGAAGCTAATTTTAGTTACCGGCCACAGGCGTGAAAATTTCGGCGATGGCTTCCTGAATATATGCAGGGCATTAAATAAACTATCAACCAGAGAAGATGTACAAATCATATATCCGGTACATTTAAACCCTAACGTGCAAAAGCCGGTTTATGAATTACTACAGGATGTTGATAATATCCGGCTAATATCACCTTTAGGTTACCCGGCTTTTGTATGGTTAATGTCTAAAAGTTATATTATCCTTACTGACAGCGGAGGTGTACAGGAAGAAGCGCCGAGTTTAGGAAAGCCGGTTTTAGTTATGAGGGATAACACGGAAAGACCCGAAGCTATCGAGGCGGGAACTGTAATTTTAGTTGGAACTAGCTATGACAACATTGTAACCAAAGCAACCTTACTTTTGGACGATGCCGCAGAGTACTCAAAGATGTCTTTAAAACACAACCCTTATGGGGATGGTAATGCGAGCCTCAGGATAATAAATCACATTTTAAATGAGTAAAAAAATATTGTTTCTGGCCCTTGCTCCGAATGACAGATATAAAACAGATGGAGTAACCAGCAGAATGAAGGCTATTGATGCCCTTTTTAAGGATGATCCAAGGACCTACTTGTATATATCTTTAAGTAAAAATTTCAAGAAATATCATAATGTAACTGATACGCTGGAAGTGTATGAATTAAATCTTTTTTTACACTTTTTTAAAATAATCAAGATCTTTTTCTCTTCACCCATAGTTTATTCTCATTCAATTTATTTGCTAAAAAATATCTGGTTCTTGATCCCCTTTTACAAAGGCAAATTTTTTTTAGATGCGCATGGGGTTGTTCCTGAAGAAATAAAGTATTTTAAAAATAATATTTTGTCTTTTTGGTTTATGGCTTTTGTTGAAAAGCTTGTTTTTACAAAAAATAACGTAACTGTTATTTGTGTAACTAATACTATGCAAAAATATTTTAGGTATAAGTACCCCAATTTTAAAGGCAAATTTATTTTATATAATATATTCCCCGCAAACCTATCCCCAAATTCTTCTTTTAAAGATTATAATAAAGATCAATCTGATAGTGCTATTACTGTAATTTATTCAGGGGGCGCCGCATCATGGCAAAAAATTGATCTAATGCTTGATACTATTGAACAAAACCAGGCAAATAATATTAAATACATCATTCTGTCACTTGAACTTAAAGAGTTTGATAAGAGAATTGCAGCGCGGAAGATCAACCGGGAAAACCTGCAGCTAAAAATGGTGGAACCAAAAGAATTAATTGATTTTTATCAAAAAGCCGACTTTGGCTTTCTTTTACGTGACGATAATATTGTGAATCAGGTAGCGAGCCCTACCAAGTTAATTGAATATCTTTCATACGGTATAGTACCCATTGTATTAGCGCCTAACATTGGCGATTATTTAAACTATGGTTTTGAATTTTTAACATTAGATAAATTTGATAAATTAGTTAAAAAACCAACTACTAAAAGCTTTAAAAATATTTCTATTGCCGAAGATTTGTTAAAGAAAAACGGGGAGATCAATTTTAAAGACAAGATTTTATATTCGCCATAATTAATAGGTCGCCATTGCATCAAATGCAGTAAGTATTTGTGCCCGTAAATTATTTGTATGGTACATTAAAAAGATATTCAATAAATGATATTTTATCTAATATTATTCGGAATTGTACTATTACTTTCAGCCAGCTCTATACTGATAAAAAAGAAATTTCATGTTCTTTTATTTTGGCCAATTGTATTTGTTCTTTTTTTAGTTGCTGCATTTAGATGTGCGGGGGTAGATCATGACTATGACAACTATCTTGAATATTACAACACGATTGTACAAAATAAGTATGATTGGGTTCTTTTAGAGCCCGCATATTATGTAATAAGTAAAATTTCATACTTTTTTTTAGATAACAGCTATCTTGTTTTTATTATCTATGCCTTTCTTGGTTTAACTATTAAATCACAGGCTATAAAAGAAACTTCAAATTTTATATTCCTGTCTTTATTGCTTTATTTCTGCAACTACTTTTTTTTGCATGAAATGACACAAATAAGGGTGGGGGTAGCATCCGGTATATTCTTATACAGTATAAAATACATTGAGGAAAGAAATATTAAAAAATTTGGTCTTTGCATCCTTTTCGCAACAACATTTCATTATACATCAGTTATAGGTATCCCTTTTTATTTCCTGAACCCTAAAAAATTGAATGTGAAAATATATTATACTGCTATTATTATAAGCATTATAATGGTGTTTTTACAAGTGAGCACAATTGATCTGTTGTTTAAATTGGGAGGGAGTTTGCCAATATTTCAAAAGCTAAATATGTATAAAACATTGATTGACAATGGAGACGTAAACAAAATAAATTTTTTTAATATATTTTCCATATCTTCTTTGTTATTCAATAGCTTATTCCTCTGGAAGGCGGCCTATCTGGAAACGAAAAACAAATATTTCATTTTGTTTTTAAAGATCAGTTGTTTTGGTTTTTTGGCAAGTAGTGTATTTTTTGATTTCCCGGTTCTGTCATTCCGTATCAGTGAATATTTAGGAGTTGTAAATATTTGTTTATTTCCGATGCTTTTCTATTTTCTAAAAGAAAAATATGTGTCTACCACATTAATTGTAATGTATGTGATTCTGGTATTTGTAATTAATATATATTATGCAAAATATATGCTGCCATATAAAATGATTTAAATTTGCCGGGCTACAATTGCGTTTTATGAAAGAACAAAGCAAGCTTTTAATTATTATAGTACTATATAAAAAGCAACTTCTTGAATCTTCAACTTATCAATCTCTTAAAAAAGCATGTTATGATCTAAAAGAGCCGGTAAATGTGTTGGTTTATGATAATAGCCCTGCTGCATGCCCGCATCCAATTGAAAATGAGCAGAATATTTTGATTACGCATTTGCATGACCAATTAAATTCAGGATTATGTAAAGCATACAATACGGGGATTGATACAGCAAAAGAAAAAGATCTGGATTGGCTGTTACTATTAGATCAGGATACATTTATACCCTCTGATTATTTGAATGTATTTTATAATACTGAGCCGATAATAGCCGCCAATGATGTTGTTTGCGCAGTTCCTAAAGTTTTAGCTCCGGGAGGAAGCCAAATCATTTCGCCCATAAAAATTTATTTTGGGGCAATTTTTCGTACGTATAAAAATGTTAAGGCGGGAGTTTTAGCTGAAAAGATTACCGGCATTAATTCCGGTACTTTTTTATCAGTTAAGTATATAGATGAATTGGGTGGGTTTGACAGCAGGTTTTCATTGGATATGCTTGATCATTGGTATTTCTCTGAAATTGCAGCGGCGAATAGAAGGGTGTTTTTATTAGATGCTACAATTTACCATAATCTATCTGTTAATTCTTTTGAAAATGAAGTTTCACTTGATAGATATGCCAGGATCCTGGATTCAGAAAAGATATTTTCTAAAAAAAATGTTTTTAGTTATTTGGTTTTTAAACTTAGGCTATTAAAAAGGTTAATTGAACAACGTTCGTATAAAGAGAAAGAATTTTTTTATATGACCTTGAAAAATCTGATTTAACTATGATAAACAAAGCTTTAAGTACCCATTACTTATATATTGATAAATTATGATTTCTGTTTGTATTGCCACTTATAATGGAGAGAAATATATTAAAGAACAACTAAGCTCAATTTTAAAGCAGCTAAGCTTAAATGATGAAATAGTTATATCTGATGATGGCTCAATAGATAGTACGATCGAAGTAATTGAAACTTTTAAAGACAAGCGGATAAGAATTATTGTTAATAATTTAGAAAAAGGTTATAGTAAGAACTTTGAAAATTCAATAATAAACGCCAGAGGAGATGTCATTTTCCTTTCGGATCAGGATGATGTATGGATGGATGATAAAGTTGCTAAAATGATCAAAAGCTTAGAAACTTCGACGATGGTGGTTAGCAACGCACAATTTGTGGATGAGGGCTTAAATGAGTTGGAGGGCACTTATTTTTCTTTAAGGGGATATCGGAGCGGATTGCTTAATAATCTTTACAAATCCAGATATTTAGGCGCTTGTATGGCATTTAAGCGCGAAATGCTACAAAAGTTACTTCCATTTCCTCAAAAACAATTTTTATGCCCTCATGATTACTGGCTGACGTTAGTTGGTGAATTTTATTATAAGGTAAATATTATTAATGAGCCTTTAATAAAATATAGAAGACATATAGGTAATGCTTCAAATGGGGGGATACAAAGCGGAAATACGCTTTTTGGAAAACTGACATACCGTATTTATTCGCTAATATTGCTATTTAAAAGAGCCTGAAAAAAATGTCTTTGATTAAAAGATATCATCCTTTAAAGTTGTTGTGGATGATCTATTGCGTTATACGGACCAAATTGTTATTTAAGAAAGCGAGATTGATACGATTTCCTTTTGATGTTAGGGGGCGTAAATTTATTTCAGTTTTAAATGATTTCACAACAGGTATAGGGTGCAGATTAGAGGCCTATCCGGAAGATGGCAAATCTACAACGATAACAATAGGCAACAATGTTCAAATTAATGATTATGTGCATATAACAGGTATTAAGAGCGTTATAATTGGTAATAATGTTTTAATTGCCAGCAAAGTATATATATCTGATTCTTCGCATGGAAGTTACAGCGGAGATGAAAATGACAGTAATCCCGGAAGTATTCCAAAAGATAGGCCCCTGTTTTCAAAAAATGTTAAAATCGAAGATAATGTTTGGCTGGGCGAAATGGTGTCAGTTTTAGCCGGGGTAACTATTGGTAAAGGAACAATAGTAGGCGCAAATTCAGTGGTTACAAAAAACTTACCGGCTAATGTAATTGCAGTAGGATCGCCTGCAAAGCCAATAAAAAAGTACAACTTTGACAGCCTTTTGTGGGAGAAATACTAATTCAATAAATGAAAAATATATTAATAACCGGAGGGGCCGGGTTTATAGGCTCAAATCTTGCATTACAACTTATCAAAAAGGGCTATAATGTCACTATCCTTGATAACCTATCGCCGCAAATCCATGGTGATGATCCTGATAGTTCATCACCATTATATATCAATATAAAAAATAAAGTTAAGTTCATAAAAGGTACTGTAACCTCAAAACAGGATTGGGAAAAATCCTTAAAAGATCAGGAAATAGTAGTGCACCTGGCTGCTGAAACCGGAACGGGCCAATCCATGTATCAGATACAAAAATATGTGGATGTCAATATTAACGGTACTGCTATTCTTTTAGATTTGCTGACAAACCAAAAGCACAGCGTAAAAAAGGTAATAATAGCTTCTTCGCGTTCAATTTATGGTGAGGGTAAATATAAATGTGTAGAGCAAGGTATTGTTTATCCTAAGCATCGAATATCTGCCGATATGGATAAAGGTGATTTTGAAGTAAAATATCCCGATTGTAAACATCCTTTGGAGCTTATGCCTACAGATGAAGAATCAAAAATTCATCCCTCATCAGTTTATGGGATAACCAAACAAAATCAGGAACAAATGATCATGACCGTTTGTCCAACTATCGGTATAGCGCCAGTGGCTTTCCGTTATCAAAACGTATATGGGCCGGGGCAATCATTAAAAAATCCCTATACGGGCATTTTATCTATATTTTCTACTCAAATAAAAAATGGCAATAGCATAAATATTTTTGAAGATGGTAAAGAAACCAGGGATTTTGTATATATAGATGATGTTGTAAATGCTACTATTTTAGGTATTGAGAATGATAAGGCCAATGGTGAAATATTTAATGTAGGCACGGGTATTGCAACAAATATCATAACTGTTGCTAATTTGTTAATAAAAAACTATGGAGTTAATGTTCCTGTTAATACAAGTGGAAATTATCGCTTGGGTGATATCAGGCACAATTTTGCCGACCTTAAAAAAATTCAGTCAAAACTGGGATTTAAGCCCGAATTTTCTTTTGAGGAAGGCATAAAAAACTTTACATCATGGGTAAATAACCAGAAAATAGAGAGAGATAATTATAATAGTTCAATTAATGAAATGAAAGATAGGGGACTGTTTAAATAATATTATGAGTAATGTATCAGGCAAATCAATACTTTTTTTTTCCCCTCAATTTTTTAACTATGAAAAGGAAATTAAAATAGCGCTTGAAAAATTAGGTGCTAACGTTATTTGGCTCGATGATAGGCCTTCAAACTCTTTTATTACCAAAGTTTTAATTCGTTTAAATAAAAACTTTGTAAAAAATACTACAGAAAAATATTATGATCGAATTTTAAACTCAATAAAGAGTAAACATTTTGATTATATTTTATTTATATCTCCCGAGTCGTTAACGAAAACTTGTTTAAGAAAAATTAAAGACCAATTTAATTCATCAAAGTTTATCTTATACATGTGGGATTCTTTTGATAATAAACAATCTGTTGAACTACTTGATCAGTTTGATTCTGTTTTAACATTTGATTCTAAAGATGCTGCCACATATAATTTAAAACTCAGACCTCTTTTTTACATAGATATTTACAAAGAAAAAAAAGATATTAAGATTATCTATGATTTGCTATTTATTGGTACAGCACATAGCGACCGATATAAGTTTATAGAAAAATATATAAAATCTGCGTTTGCAGGGATGAATATTAAACTGTATTTTTTTTTAAGCAGCAAAAAATTATTTTGGCTTAAAAAGCTTTTTAATAGGGATTTTAGTACCATTAAATATAACGAGGTTTTTTTTAAATCGCTTTCGCATCAAGATAATTCTAATTTTATGAATAAATCTAAAATTATCCTGGATATTAATCACCCTAAGCAAGTTGGTTTAACAATGCGAACTATTGAAGCACTTGGAGTGCAAAGAAAACTGATTACTACAAATAAAAATGTGGTGGAATATGACTTTTATAATGAAAATAATATCCTGGTAATAGATAGAGAAAGCCCCAAAATTGACAAAACCTTTATTAACAAGCCATTTGATAAAGCTGATTATACAATACTAAATAAATACAGTATTAATGGATGGATTGATGAAGTATTTTGCTAAGATCATAACCAATAACTCTTAAGATTTATTATGGATTTTCTTACTCTTTTAATTTTCTTCGTTATATTTTTTGCACTTGAACTAACCTACTTCAAAATAGCCGACAGATACAATATCGTTGATCATCCCAACCATCGTAGCTCACATACTAATATAACCATCAGGGGTGGCGGTATAATTTTTAGCATTGCCTTATTACTGTGGTCATTATATACAGGGTGGCAATACAGTTGGTTTTTGTCAGGGCTGTTTTTAATAAGTCTGATAAGTTTTATTGATGACGTTAACACGGTTAGTAACCGTATCCGGATCATTTTTCACCTGGCTGCCGTCGCCTTGTTATTTTACCAGTTAGGTGTCTATAACTTACCATTATATTGGATATTGCTGGCTTTTATATTTGTTATCGGAACCATTAATGCTATTAATTTTATGGATGGTATTAATGGCATTACCGGTGGCTATGGGCTAATAGCGTTACTTACACTTTATTATATAAATAAGTTTAACATAGCATTTACAGAAGAGAAGTATTTGTTAATGGCCATTATAGCAATACTGGTATTTAATTTTTTTAATTTTCGTAAAAAAGCAAAATGCTTTGCCGGTGATGTAGGCAGCGTAAGTTTAGCTTTTATTATACTTTTTTTTCTTTTGCAGTTAATGATTAAAACAGGCAGCATAAATTATTTGCTTTTGTTATTAGTATATGGGCTCGACGCTGTAACCACAATTGCTTTTAGGATATTAAGAAAAGAAAATGTTTTTGAAGCACACAGAAGCCATTACTATCAGTTTTTAGCAAATGAGCGCAAAGTACCCCACTTATTAGTCGCTGCTTTATATATGCTTGTTCAGGTAATAGTAAACGTGCTATTGGTTTGTTATTTGTCTCAGGGCATTATTTACCTGGTAGCATTCATCTTTATTGCGGCCATTATATTTCTATTGATCAGATTTAAAATGGAAGGCAGGCAGCGGCTTTTAACCCCGCGCACATGATATTAGACCATCATTAAAAATAGTTTGATAGCTATGGTGATATTATCACATTGCATAAATTTATGTAATTTAGCACAAAATACCACAGCCGTTTTTACAAGTATAGATAAGAATGATTTATAGGTACGCTACATTTATTAAGGCAATAAATCTTTTTATCGATTATACCATACTAAATATCAGTATGGTTATAGCCTATCTCATACATTATAACTCCTATAGTTTAGAAAAAATTAATAAAAGCTCCCTGCCGGTTTTTTTAATTTTTAATTTGATTTGGTTGTTATCAACAAATATTACCGGTTTGTATGAGCGGGTATTGAATAAAGATTCAATAAGTACCTATGAGGGGGTGTTTAAGACCTATTTATTATTTGTTTCGCTGATATGCTTTACCATAATAATTATAATTGGTACACAGGCCTATTTAATTACACGCGAATACTTGTTCTACGCACTAATATTTTTCGGGTTTTTAATAGGAGTGTGGAAGCTTATATTTTTGGCGATCAGGAAAAGTAAACGTAATTTATTGATGGATTCGCGCAACATAGTTATTGTTGGAGCCGGGCGCATTGGTAAGGACGTCTTTCAATATTTCAGGCTATACAAACATAGCGGATACAGAATATTAGGTTTTTTTGACGACGAGCCAACTAATGTTGATGAGCGTGAATTATACCTGGGCCGGGTCTCAGATTGTATTGAGTATGTAATTGCAAATAAGGTAGACGAAATATTTTGCGCGTTACCCACATCGGCCTCCAATAAAATAGAAAAATTAATGCTTGATGCTGACAATCATTTAATACGTTTTAAAATCATACCTGAATATTATATTAATTCAAAGCGGGCAATGTTGGTACAGAATTTTGACCATATACCGGTAATATCTGTACGCCCCGAGCCCCTTGAAAGTATGTTAAACCGCTTTATAAAACGATTGTTTGATATTGTATTTTCCTTATTTGTCATCGTGTTTATTTTAAGTTGGCTTTTGCCGCTTATGGCTATTTTGATAAAGTTGGAATCTTCGGGCCCGTTTTTTTTTACACAGGTACGGTCCGGCAGGAACAATATCCCGTTTAAATGTTATAAATTTAGGAGTATGCGGGTAAATAAGGATGCCCACAGCAAGCAGGCCAGCCGTACTGATGAGCGGGTTACCAGCCTGGGCGCATTTATGCGCAGAACGAGTTTAGATGAGTTTCCGCAGTTTTTTAATGTATTTATCGGTAATATGTCTGTTGTGGGCCCACGGCCGCACATGATCAGTCATACAGAACAATACTCGCAATTAATAGACAGGTTTATGGTAAGGCATTTTTTAAAGCCGGGCATTACCGGTTATGCCCAAACTAACGGATTAAGAGGCGAAACTAAAACTACCGAAGCCATGTTACAAAGGGTCGAAGCCGATGTATGGTATCTGGAAAATTGGTCTTTTTTGCTTGATCTTAAAATTATTTTTCTTACGGTATGGAATACTATAAAAGGCGATGAAAATGCTTTTTAGCATTTAATTTGTCTTCTTGCTAAATAAAATAACGTGAGTTCGGGATAAGGTTGAAATAAAATCGCCAGTTATATTTTATTAACTATTTGATTATCAATAAGTAAGCATAATTTGTTATATTTAAGTGTCGAATTTAAAGAACAACATCATATGCTTACTCAAGATAAAATTATAGAAATTTTCGTTAAGGTGGATGACTTTTGCAAAGAATTTGAAACCGAGATTGCTAAACATCAACTTGACGCAGGTAATTATAAGGTTCGGGACAGAAAAGCATCACTGGCAGACAGTGAGATCATCACTATTCTGATCGCCTTTCACAGCGGTCATTGTACCAATCTTAAGCACTTTTATTTAGCGCACATCTGCATGTACTTCAAAGATTATTTTCCCGGTTTGGTATCCTATAATCGTTTTGTAGAGTTACAACAAAGGGTGGCCGTGCCGATGATGTTGTTCCTGAAAACGAATTGCCTGGGACAATCCCGCGGCATTAACTTTATCGATTCCACGCATATCAAAGTGTGTCATAATCGGCGCATCCATAACCATAAGGTATTTGCTTCGGTAGCAGAACGGGGACAATGTTCGCTAGGCTGGTTTTATGGTTTTAAATTACACCTGATCATCAATGACAAAGGTGAAATACTATCTTTTTACCTTACAAAAGGCAATGTTGACGATAGAAATATAAAACTGATGACCTCGATGACAGAACAAATATTCGGTAAATTGTTTGGCGATAAAGGCTACATTTCCAAAGCACTGGCTAAGTTACTTTGGGGAAACGGTATCCAGATGATTACCAAATCACGCAAAAACATGAAAGACTTTAATATCTCCCAGGCGGACAAAATTATGCTTCGAAAAAGGGCAATAATCGAATGTGTGAACGATGAATTGAAAAACATCTGCAAGTTGCAGCATACCAGGCATCGGTCGGTTAATAACTTTTTGATGAACACTATGGGAGCGCTTTGTGCTTATCACTTCTTCCCTAAAAAGCCTTCCTTAAATATTGTTTTTGAAACGAACGACAATCAATTGCTTTTAGCCGCTTAACCCGAACTCACGTTAAATAAAAAAATAACTCTAAATAATTTAAAACAATTAACCAAGAATTTGCATTATAGATTTTACAAGTTCGTTAATATGTTTGCTTTCCTCAATTAAATTTAAACCATATAGTTTTTTATTCGTATAACAAAAAACTATATTTATATAATATAAGTAATATTTAATAATTATTGCAATTAATTAATAAATTTGTCAAAAATACTATTGTTTATTTGTCAGTTTGTTAATTCCAGTTATAAAAACATCTATCAAAATGTAGTAATAATCATCTACCCATGAGTTCATCTACTAACCTATTCAATCAAATTAACATAGTCCCTCGCTGGCTTATTTTTTCACTTGATTTAGCTATAAGTTTTCTATCGCTTACAATGGCTTATTTGATCAAATCAAATTTTGAATTTTCGAGTTTAAACCATGCTGAATTTAACAGAAATCTTTTGATATCAATTATTCTAAGCACTATCGTATTTTGTAGTGTAAAAACTTTTGCCGGTATTATAAGATACACAAGCGCTCAGGATTCTTTTAGGATTTTGGCGGCACTATTATTAAGTAATAGTGCTTTCTTTTTGATAAACGTGGTCTTGATAGCATTCGATAAAGCACCTTTAATATCTAATAGTATATTAGTTATTAACTGCCTTACTTGCTTTTTATTAATGGTAACTTACAGGATATTTGTGAAGTACTTCTTTTTGTATATCAAAAATTTGAAACTTGATAAAAAAAGAATAATTATTTACGGTGCTGGCGAGGCTGGAGTTGCTGCAAAAAGAACTTTTGATCATGATCAAAAGTTCAATAAAAACATTATGGCTTTTGTGGATGATGATCAAAGAAAAGTAGGCAAAACTATTGATGGAATATCTATACTTGATGCTAAAGATTTACCGCAATTAATAGAAGAACATAAATTGGATGAAATTATTTTCGCATCGTTTACTATTCCTATTGACCATAAAAATAGAATAGTTGATATATGTTTAGAAAATGATGTTAAGGTGCTAAGTATCCCTTCGCACGATGTGTGGACTAGCGGTAAACTGCAATCGACACAAATACAAAAGATCAATATTGAAGATCTTTTAAACAGAAAAACTATCGAGATTGATATTGCTAACATTCAAAAAGAACTTAAAGGAAAACGTATCTTAATAACAGGTGCTGCTGGGTCTATCGGAAGCGAAATAGTTAGACAATTAATAAAATTCGATACCGATCTGATCATTATGTGCGACCAGTCAGAAACAGGTCTGCACCACTTGTATTTGGAAATGCAAGAATTAAACACTGAGGCAAACTTTCATGCTTTTATTGGCGATGTAAAGGATGAAAAAAGAATGATCCATTTATTTGAGACTTATAAGCCTCATTATGTATACCATGCAGCTGCTTATAAACATGTCCCTTTAATGGAAGATAATGCCGCAGAGGCTGTAAAAACTAATGTGTTAGGTACTAAAACTATTGCTGACCTGTCCGTAAAATATGGCGTTTCAAAATTTGTAATGATATCTACAGATAAGGCTGTAAATCCCACCAATGTAATGGGAGCATCTAAACGAATAGCAGAAATTTACGTGCAATCATTGAATAGGTCAATTAGTAATAAAGATTACCGTTTTACTAATGGATTAAGTCATTTAAATCATACTAGCTCAAATACAAGATTTATAACTACGAGATTTGGCAATGTTCTCGGCTCGAACGGTTCTGTTATACCCAGGTTCAGAGAGCAAATTGAAAAAGGTGGACCAGTTACTGTAACTCATCCTGAAATAACAAGGTATTTTATGACTATTCCTGAAGCTTGCCGGTTGGTTTTAGAGGCAGGTTGCATGGGTAAAGGAGGCGAGATCTATATTTTTGATATGGGTAAATCTGTCAAGATCATTGAATTAGCCAAACGCATGATTCGTTTAGCGGGATTAGTGCCTAATCAGGATATTAAAATAGAATATACTGGCTTAAGGCCGGGTGAAAAATTATTTGAAGAATTACTTAATGATCATGAAAACACCATGCCAACACATCATCAGAAAATAATGATAGGTAAGGTAAGAGAATATTTATTCAATCAGGTAGAAGGGCAGATATATGCTTTGATTGCACATGCAAAAGATAACGACGATATGAAAGTTGTTAGATCTATGAAACAAATAGTGCATGAGTTTAAAAGTA
Source organism: Bacteroidota bacterium (assembly GCA_040388175.1). Taxonomy (GTDB): domain Bacteria; phylum Bacteroidota; class Bacteroidia; order Sphingobacteriales; family Sphingobacteriaceae; genus Mucilaginibacter. Next base: position 38,429 of record JAZKCG010000049.1, read on the forward strand.
ATAATTCTGTTTTTGAAGAGTTAGATATAATGACTCACCAAGTACTTTTAAATGAATAAAGCGCTACTTTCCATATTTTTTATATTTCTTTTTTATATTTCCTGTAAAAATCAAACAAAATCTGAATTACAGGTTTATGCAAATGATTTCGAAAAAAATGATCTATCAGGTATTACTAATGGGGTAATTACCCAATATAACAATTCGGTAGTATTGGGTAATTATAATAAAGGCGGTTTTAGTTTAACTCTAAATAACCTGCCTAAGCATGATTTGATCAGTATTTCTTTTGACCTGTACATTCATGATAGTTGGGATGGTAATAAAGAATATCCAGATGGACCAGATATCTGGCAGATGGTGGTTGATAATAATATGTATATAAATACTACATTTTCTAACGCGGCATGTGTGCCCGGAAATTTTTGTTTGCCTCAGTCTTATCCCTTTAACTATCCTAATAATTATAACAACCCTAAAACAGGGGCGTACAGAACTGATTTACCCGGTATTTGTGGCATGGCAGGCCCCAATGGTACTACCTTATATAAAATAACCAAAACCTTTTCGCATTCAAATAATGCTTTAGTATTAAAGTGCTTGGATAAATTAGTTCAGGAAAATATATCTACTGACCAAAAATGTGATGAAAGCTGGTCTGTAGATAATATAATCATTAAAGCAATTAGTTTATGAAGTCCATCAGGGTAATACTTATAGTAAGTACGTTATTGATATTTGGGCAACTTGATCTTTATTCGCAATCATTGCCTGTTGGCACAAGGGCTCTTGAAGATTATTACAGACGATCACAATTGTTGGGTAAAAATGATAGCTCCGTTTCTTTTACTATAAGGCCGCTCTTTCCTAGTAGTATAAAAAAAAACGCATTTTTTCCAGATAGTACCGAGCGTGGACTCGATACAAATAGTACTTGGGTAAGCAAAAATGGTAAATTAAAAACCGTTTTTTTACCGTTTAGTCTGCAAATTCAAGGTAATTCAGACCATCCATATGGTTGGAATGATGGTGCTATGATACCCGCAAGAGGGCTTCAAACATTAATAAGCGTAGGGATATTTGCGCAATACGGCCCCTTGACCATACAATTACAACCAGAATTTGTAGGAGCAGAAAATGCGAATTTTCAAACCTTAAATAAGGATCATTATGATGCTATTTTTGCCCGGTACTACGATATTTATAATAATATAGACCTGCCGGCACGATTTGGTACCGAACCATACAGTAAAATATACTGGGGACAAAGTAGCATTAGATTAAATTACAAGGGATTATCTGCAGGGATATCTACAGAAAACTTATGGTGGGGCCCAGGTATCAGAAATTCATTATTAATGAGTAATACTGCCCCCGGTTTTCCGCATCTGACACTAAACACACTAAAACCTATAAAAACGCCTATCGGATCTTTTGAAGGAATGCTTATAGCGGGTAACTTAAAAAGTTCAGGATTTGCACCATTAGAACCTGATGCAACCTACTTTGGAACAAACTTATATGTGCCAAAACCCACTAACTGGAGGTACTTATCAGGGTTTATTATAACATGGCAACCTAAATGGGTGCCTGGTCTGTTTTTAGGTATGGATCAGAGCCAACAATCTTATGGTAAAGATCTAAGTGGCATAAAAGATTATCTGCCTTTCTTCTCTACCGTAAAGAAAATCAATTCTCCTGATAATCCTATTAATAAAAAAGATCAGCTAAGTTCTATGTTTATGCGTTGGATTTGGCCGCAAGAGCATGCAGAGGTGTATTTTGAATGGGGGCATTATAATAATACACAGGATCTGACTCAACAAATATTAGCACCTAATGATTCGCGTGCTTATATATTTGGTTTGCGAAAACTTTTGCCGCTTAAACAACCTGAGGATGGAAATATATTGATAGGGGTAGAGGTAATGCAATTGCAACAAACATCCGTATCAAAAGTATTGCAAGGACAGGAATGGTATGTAAGTCAAAATGTAAGACAAGGCTATACAAACCAGGGACAAGAACTTGGGGCAGGAATAGGACCTGGAGGGAATTTACAATCATTAGAAGTAAGTTGGGTAAAAGGATTGAAAAAAATAGGATTGCAAATAGAACGATATCTTCATGATGATGATTTTTATTATTATGCGTATCATGATACCCAGGATTGGAGACGCCATTGGGTAGATTTAAGTATGGCGTTTAACAGCGAGTGGAACTATAAAAATTTTATATTTAATGCTAAACTGCAAGGCATAAAGTCATTAGATTATCAGTGGTATCTTGATCCAACGCTAAATTTAGCCCCCGGCGATCCGTACTATGTAAGCGGTAAAACAGCATTTAATTTACAGATGCAGGTAGGTTTAACTTATAGATTTTAGTAGAACCATGAAAACTATCTTTATAAAAATAAGTGCAGCTATCATCATTTGTTTGTCTTATAGCACAGTACATTCTCAATCTTTGCCTGTTGGTACACCTGTTTTAGATGATTATTACCGACGCTTACAATTGTTAGGGAAGATAGATTCAACAATATCGTTTGCTATAAGGCCTATTTATCCTATTATTTCAACAAAAATAGCTGATGTATATGACCCTGACAGTACTTTAAAAGCTAATACGGGTACAATAACCTTCGCTAAAGGAGCAGGTAAATTTATGATATTACCTCTTACATGGCAGCAACAGTTTAATTCAGATCACCCTTATGGTTGGAATGACGGTTTAATGATCCCTGCAAAAGGTTACCAGACCTTAATAAGCGGTGGCTTTTTTACACAGATAGGCCCCCTTAGTATTCAGTTCCGCCCAGAATATGTTTATGCAGTAAATCCAGTTTTTGAGGGTTTTGCATCCGGGCACAATGATCAGGACTTAGCCAGTTATTATGGCTATCATAATTTCATTGATGCGCCGGAAAGATTTGGGAATGGCCCATATCATAAAGCATCATTAGGTCAAAGCAGTATCCGACTTACATTTGGCCCTGTTTCAATGGGTTTATCTAATGAAAATATATGGTGGGGACCGGGTATACGTAATTCGCTATTATTGACTAACAATGCGCCCGGCTTTAAACACGTTACTATTAATACGGTACGACCAATCAATACCATTATTGGTTCGTTTGAAGGACAAATAATAGGTGCGCGCCTTAATAATTCTAATTTATCCCCACTTAATGTAACCACTACATCTACAGGTAATAATATATATATCGTTAAACCAGATGAGTGGAGATATTATTCAGGATTTAATTTTAACTATCAACCCAAATGGGTGCCAGGCCTATTTATAGGGTTAACCAGGGCTTTTGATGCCTACCATAGCGATGTAAAAGGATTTAGTGGCTATATGCCTTTGTTTACTGGGTATCAAAAGTTTAATACTATAGGAGATGCTTTCCCACGTGATCAAGTAACCTCTTTTTATGCGAGATGGCTGTTTACTCATGCAAAAGCAGAGATCTATTTTGATTATGGTTTAAATGATAACTCTTATAATTGGGCTGATTTTATTGGGTCTCCGGAGCATTCAAGAGCGTATGTTTTTGGTATACGTAAATTTATAGATCTGCCAAACAAAAAAGGTCAGGGTATTTTATTTAGTACGGAAATAACGCAGTTATCACAGTCTCCTGATAGATTGGTAAGAGATGCTGGTGGATGGTATATACATAGCCAGGTAACACAAGGAATGACCAATGAGGGTCAGGTAATTGGCGCTGGTACCGGATCCGGAGGGAATTTGCAGTCGTTTGATGTTAGCTGGGTAAATGGATTAAAGAAGATCGGCTTTCAATTTGAAAGATATGAGCATGATGTGGATTTTATGCAAGCTAATTTGCCGCCAATTAATGGCAATAGCAGAAACTGGGTTGACCTTGGTTTTGCATTATTGGGTGATTGGGAATATAAAAACCTATTATTCAATGCTAAGCTTGAGGGGATAAAATCATTAAATTATGAATGGGTTTTAAAAAATCATGATCCTTCTTTATATTATATCCCAAACAATAGTGTTTTTAATCTTCATGCTGAATTAGGGATAACTTATAGATTTTAAGCGAAGTTATATATGGCAAAAAATTATTTTTTTAATTTACTGCTAACGCTTACTAATCTGTTATTCCCAATACTGAGCTTTCCGTATGTTTCGCGTATTTTGGGTCCTGAAGGTATTGGTAAAGTTCAATTTGTATTTTCTTTTGCCCAATATTTTGCTTTAATAGCCAGCCTTGGTATTCCAATATATGGAATGAAAGAAATTGCACGTTATAAAGATAATCCGGATGGACGCTCACGTGTATTCTCAGAGCTAATAAGCATTTATATTTTAACGTGTATAAGTTTGTCAGTTATATATCTAATTGTAATTTATAGTTTTCCTTATTTTATTGTCAACAGGGAGATGTACCTGGGAGCCATGTTTTTGATTTTGCTCGGTTTTACCAATATAGAATGGCTATACTCTGGTATGGAAGAGTTTAGGGCCATCGCATTACGGTCTGTTGCATTTAAAATAATAGGTTTAATCTTATTATATCTTTTAATAAAGGAGCGAAGTGATTTCAAGATCTACCTTTATTTATTAATGTTCTCCTATCTGGGCAATAATATTTTAAGCTTGTTTTTATTAAAAAATAAAGTAAGATTTATATTTTCAGGCTTGAAACTTAAAAAACACTTAACACCATTATTGCTTATATTGGGTACAACCCTTGCCGCAAGTATGTATACTGATATGGATACTGTTTTACTTGGTTTTTTGTCAGATGAAAAAACTGTCGGCCTTTATACAGCTGCTGTTAAACTGAGTAAGATCAGTATACCATTTGTCATATCGTTAAACTTTATTTTACTTCCTAAAATAGGTAAGGATTTTGCTGACGAAAACATGGACGGCGTAAAAGAAACGTTAAGCAAGGCATTTAGGTTTATAATGTTTTTTGCTGTGCCCGTAGTGTTTGGATTGGCTGTATTAGCCCCCGAATTTATTGCGCTATTTTCCGGCAAAGAGTTTTTACCAGCTACAAACAGTATGCGATTGCTTTCTGTATTACCATTGATAATAGGGTTTGCACATTTTTTATTATTTATGATCCTTGTACCCTCCGGACATAACAAAGAAATGTTTATGTGTGTGTTGGGCGGGGTTGTTGTAAGTGTTGTTTTAAATATTTGCCTTGTTCCGTTTTATAAAGAAGTCGGCTCGGCTGTAGCCAATGTAAGTGCTGAACTTGTTGTTACAGCATTGTATTTTTATTTCATAAAAAAGTATTTTTCATTTAATTATGAATGGAAATTATTAGCCCAGGCAGTTATAAGTGCCATCTTATTTATCCCTCTTGTATGGTTTATAAAACAAATGTCATTACAGTTGGTATACACGCTTTTACTTTCGGTTATATCTTGTGCTATTATTTACATATCAATCCAGTTGTTTTTGTTCAGCAATAATTTCGTATATGATATTGTAGGTTTTATTAGATTAAAGCTTGTAAAGCAAAATAAGCAATGAAGATATCTGTGGTAATGACCACTTATAATGGTGAAAATTATTTGGAACAGCAGATCAAATCTATCTTGAACCAAACGTTAATTCCAGCTGAGTTGATTGTTTGTGATGATGGATCAACCGATAACACAATTACTATTTTAGAAAAATACAAGAAACAGGGGCAGCTTTATTATGTAGTCAATCCTCAACGGCTGGGCCTAATAGATAATTTTAAAAAAACAGTTTCGCTTGCGGCTAAAGGCAATTACATAGCACTATCTGATCAGGATGATGAATGGATGCCTGATAAGCTGGAAAAAAGTGCTGCTTTATTAGCTACTATTGATAGCCCACAATATCCTTGCATGGTGTATACGGATCTGTTATTTGTTGACAAGAATGAAAATATACTGAACACTTCTTTTCGTAATGAATTAGGACAAGATAAGTATTGCCATAATTTGCAAACCCTATTGTTTGGTAATTTTGTGAACGGATGCACAGTGTTGATGAACCAGGCCCTGAGTAAACTATTCGTTGATATACCCAACAATGTACGCTTAAATCATGATGGCTGGATAGCTTTGGTAGCTTTTACATTTGGAAAGGCTGCTACTATTAATGCCCCCCTGGTTAGATATAAGAAGCATAGCGCTAATTTAAGCATTGCTGTAGACACCAAACCCAGGAATCGATATATAAGTACTCTGAATCAGTTAATTGATGCTATTAAGGGAAAAGATAGCTTTCTTGAGCCACAGTTTGAAACTGTAAAGAATTTTTATAATAAATATGCTTCTGAAATAACTGTAGAAAAAAAGCAATATTTTGAAGCGTTTTTAAAGTTAGAAGGACGACCATATATCTACAAGAAGATCGCTTTCAGAAAGATCGTCAAAGAGTTTAAGCGCAAAACAAAATTTTAGTTAATTATAATTCACCGATATTTACCTCAAATTGTCAGGTTTTCTAAATGCGATCACTGCAAAAAAGAAGATCATTACAGATAAAGCAAAGCTGGTGAGAATAGCGACAGAATATTTGAGCCTATTTTTCTTTAAGGGTAACTCGGGGTCATCGACAACTTGTATAGTAGGGGTTGCCTGAGCAAGCATGGTTTTGCTGGCCTCCAGATTTTTTACTGTTTCAGAAAAAATACCTGATAGCATTATCTTATCCCGTTCATTTACCTCGACGTTAGCGCTGGGTATTGTATAGGCGGGGTTGAGGTCTAATATGTTTTTGTTAGCGGCAGCAGCAGCATAGGTCTTATGGTTAAGAATTGCACCAATACTATCCGCACGTGTTTGTAAACGATTTACATTATCTCTTAATCTTTGTGTTTTTGTGCTGATGTAAAAATCGGTAGATTGTTTGATCAATCTGGTGCAAAAAAGTTGTGCCAGTTTCTCGTCCTTCATAGTGGTATTTACTTCAAAAAAGCCAAGCTTCTTATCGGTTTTGGCTATGCCAAAATCACCACCTAATATCAGATCGGTCATTTCATGTAGTAAGCTGTCTTGTAGCCTTGTGTTATGAATACCATTTAACGGGAAACGTGTGATCTTTCCATCAGTACTATATTTGAGCCACTTTTTGTTCAATTTATTTACCGCTGCATATTTGTCTGCAAGTGTTTGGGTGCTGTCATAGGCTGTTTCTAATGTGGCTTGTATCAGTTTGTGGCTTTTAACTAATTCTTGTACGTTATCGCCTGCTAATACGCCACTACCTCCAGCTATTCCGTTCAGATCAACTCCGGCCAAACCAGCTAAAGCAGACAATCCGCCGCCGCCGCTTGATTTTGAATCGTCGATAACAAATGTTAGTCGAGCAGTGTAAGACGGTGTCCATGACCATGCAATTAATGCACCAAGTAATCCGCCAATTATCAAAACCAACGCAAGCGCTTTTTTAAATTGCAAAACATACCTGATATCTGCAATGCGATCATTGATCAGTTTTTTAACAGAGAACTCAGGCTCGTAAGGGTATTGCGTATTTTCCTGACTCATATTATTTATGTAAAATAGCTACAATACTTACCAATGCCGTTAATGCTGCTGCTATACTACCCACGTCCCCGAAACCTATCGGGAACTTGTTATTCGCCAATTTTTCAGGGACGACGATCTTGCTACCAGGTTTTACCGCCGGATACCGACGGAAAAATAAGAAGTGCCTGATCGGTTGGTTCAAACCGTCAGCGTATTGAATGTAGGCGCCTTTCAACCTGGCGTTTTGGGTAACACCCGCTGCGGAGTTAATATAGTATTTAAAACTGCGGCCTTTATAGCTTATGTATTGCGGGTTATTTACCGCACCCGATACTTCAACATACGAAATAACACGCGGCACGTAAACACTGTCGCCCGGCAACAATATCATATTTTTATTAGCCTCAGGGATATTATTTTTAGTGATTAGATCAACATTAACCCGTATACCATTTCTGTAAACTTGCGTATTTTCGACAGAGCCGTAAGGCGTTGTGCCGCCGGCTCTTAGTAAAAAGTCAACTACAGTTTCATTTCTTCTTTGCACCGGGTAACTGCCCGGAAACACAACCTCGCCTTTAACCATAACATTGCCTAAGGCCCGATAATTTACTAAGCGCGGAACATTTACTACATCCATAGGCTCAAGTTCGACATCATTATTAGCAGCTATTTTACTACTCATATCAACAACAAAAGTATTTACTTGTTGGTTGGCTACACTGTCTGATCCGTTTTTGATGACCCTGCTTATCTCTATATGATGATCTGCCGCTTCGTCTACAAATCCACCAGCCATAGCTATTACATCGGCTAATTTAAGGCCCTTGCGATAAGTAATGATGGATGGTCGTCTTACAAAACCGCTAATTGTTACTTTTTGATTAGGTGTAAAGGCTTCACGGTCCATAATTACTACTGTGTCCTCCCTGAAAAGAGGGATATCATTTTGTCCATTTACAACATCGGTAGGTTTAAATGATAACTGTATCTTTTCCAAATTAGGCAGTGTACGGTTAATATAACCACGTTCCATATACGCTTCGGGCTTTAATCCCTGGGCTGATTTTAAAAGCTGGCTTAAGGTTAGGCCTGCGGTTAGTTCATACACATCAGGCCTGTAAACAGATCCTTCAAGCACTACCCGGTTAGTATAACGATTGGTAATAGCGCCTATTTTTACCCAGTCGCCATTATGTGGTGTATAATTAGCGAAAAGATTAGCAGGCACATCTTTTACTTCGCGTTGCAGATCATCAACCTGATCAACCTTTGCAATGCCAGTATAAGCAATTGGTGTAAAGCCACCGGCATATTTGAGCAGATCATCTAAGTGTTCGTCATCTTTTAGCTCATATATAGCCGGATTTTTTACCTCGCCGCTGATACTTATCCTTTTTTTATAAACAGGTATTTGAATAACGTCCTGATCTTCTAACCTGATATTACCATCCTGTATCCCATTTTGTAGGTAGCTATAAAAATCTATGGTTTTATAAAGCTTATTATTCCTGATCAGTTTAATATATCTTAATGAACCATTTGCACTTGGGCCGCCCGAATTATAGAGCGCGTTTGGAAAAGTAGCTAACGAAGATAACGTATATGATCCGGGGGTTTTTACTTCGCCTTTTACGGTTACTCTGATACTACGCGTACTCCCTAAATTTACTATTAAATGGGTTTGACCTGAGTTTAAACCCGGGTAGACCTTCTCCAATTTATTTTTGATGAGTGTAGTAGCCTGATCAATAGTAAAACCGTTTACATAAACAATACCCGCCAATGGTATTTGCAGGTTCCCGTCAGGAGATACGTTTGCTTCAGTGGTTTTTTCGTTTAAGCCGGTAACTAAAATGAGCACTTTATCGCCTGGACCCAATACATAACTTTTAGGGGTTGCTACAGAAAAATTGGGTTCGAAAGTAACGGCTTGTTTAAAAAATTGAGAACCATAAACCTCTAAAGGTGGTTGTGTTGTATTAATGACAGGATGTTCTATCGGTTTTGGCTTTACGACCAGGTCATTGATGTCCCGTGGTGTTCCGGTTTTCTGTTTTTCTGTTGTTGGAGCAGACTTGGCGGTTGCTTTCTTATTTAATCCCAGTAAGGTTACCCTGTCTTTAAAAGCCTGCACCTCATCAGGCGGAACGCCCTTTTGGGCCATCAATTTGTAAGCTTGGTCCTCAGATAGCCCTGAGTCTTGCAATTTTTTCCAGGCCTGCGTTATTTGCTCGTCTGTAGCCTCGCTTACTTTCATATCTTTCAAATTACCAGCCGATAAGCTTTGAGCCGTACTCTGCCGTGTAATTATCACTAAACCAAAGAATAATATATAGAAAAAGTATTTAATGCGCATGAAAAATTAATGTTTATCTAAGTAATGCAAATATAAAATATTATATGGTGTTACAGCCATTACGAATCCAGGCTATCATAACGATATGTGTTCGGCAGATTAAATGCATTATCAGCAATTAGGTAGCTGCTTTGATCTGTTACCGGTCATTTTATGATCTATTGATAGTTGGTAGGCTTCTAATGTTTGTTCTGCCGCCTTTCGCCAGGTATGTAAGGTTAATATCCTATTAAACAGAGCCTCATTAAACGGAGCTTTATTAGCCTTTTCAACCGCTGCTTTAATACTGTCGGGGCTTTTAGGATCACAATAAAAAGCATCATCACCAAAATAGTCCCAAGTATCGCCTTTATCAGTTATTACTATGTTACAGCCCATAATAGCTGCCTCTAAAGAACTTAAACCGGTTGTTTCAAACCAGCTGGCCAATACGTGTACTTTAGCTAATTGATAATATTTTAATAAATCCTCATGCGGTATCCTATCAAGGAACGTTACGTTTGGCCCGGCTGCATCACGACATTGTTGATAATATTTGTTTTGATTTGGCGAAGCGGCCCCAATAAGTATAAGTTGATACGGGGTACCATTTAAGGCTTTGATTAAATTAAGCTGATTTTTTCGCTTCTCAATTCGTCCCACACAAATTACCATATTGGCATCTTTTTTTATGGTCGGATCGAATGGAAATTTTTCAGAATTAATACCATTAGTAACAACCAATCCTTTAACATTAGGCGTATAGTGTTTTTTTAAACGATCTAACTCTGATAACGAATTAGGCAAAATAACATTTGCGGTCTCTAATGCCTGTACCATACTTTTGCGATGGCCCGTAAACAAGTATTTGCCTATAGGTAAGCGCTCTTTTCTAAGTACCCAACGCGCTACAGTTCTAAAATAATCCTTACTGTCTTCGGGTATATCAACAAAAAAAGACATTATACCTTTTTGGTTGTACTTGTAATAATCGCCATAAAGGCAGTGGATAGTAGATATTACAAATGGTTTTTTAGCGGCTTTACTATGATATAAAATGGCCGCCGGCCTGGTAATGTGGAAGAAATTAAGCAGATCGTATTTTTCGTAAGCTATGATATCATTCGAGGTCAGAATATCAACCTCAACGCCAATTGCTATTAATTGTTTGGCTGTCTGATCGATCTGTACGGTATCGCCTCCGGCTATTTCATATAAATTAGGTCTTACAATAAAGGCTACTTTCATTTTATTACTACACACGGGGTGTTGCCTTGAATTTATGGTATAAAAAGGCCGAAGTTAACTATTAATAACAACAACTCAAATCGTTGCCTCTTGTTTGCTCCATATCAAATTATTTACCCTGTAAATGGAAGGATATTATAACTATGATTAATAAAACAAACAAAATCAAAATTCATTTGTAATTAATAAGCAAACTATTAAAACAGCTATTTTGACAAACATATTTTATAAACAAAACGTATAAGCATATTAGGCTGGTTTTTCATAAATAGTTATTTATTCATTATACTAAACAATCGACATTTTTTTAATTTATTATCAAATATTTAAAATATTGAGTGAATTTTTAAAAAATATACTGGTAATGCCTCAAAAAAGGTTAATTTTGGAAAAATGAAGTATTTAATACTTTTAAGGCAAATTAAACATCTGCCAGGTGTTGCCATTACGGTCTAAACGTCTATATGAAGAAAAAAATTTACATTGCTGGTGCAGGTGGAATGCTTGGAGAAGCTTTTTACCGCATATTTAAAGATGACTACGAAGTTAAATGTACAGACAAAGATGTAAATGAAAAGTGGCTTAGCTTTCTGGATTTCAGAAACTTTGATGCTTATAAAAGAGATGTTGAGTCCTTTAAACCCGATTACCTTTTTCATTTAGGGGCCTACACAGACCTTGAATACTGCGAACTTAATTTAGACGATACCTATCTTACCAATACTACCGCTGTTGAAAATGCGGTATTTATAGCCAATAAATTAAATATCCCCATGCTTTATATAAGTACTGCCGGCATATTTGATGGTACAAAAGATTTTTATGATGATTGGGATGAACCTAATCCGCTGGGGCATTACGCGCGCTCAAAGTACATGGGCGAGCGTTATGTGCGTGAAAACGCCTCCCGTTATATTATTTGCCGTGCCGGTTGGATGATGGGCGGAGGGCCTGAAAAAGATAAAAAATTCATTAACAAATTAGTTAAGCAATTAGCCAGCGGAAAACGCGATCTGCATGTTGTTAATGATAAAGATGGCACCCCAACATTTACGGTTGATTTTGCCAAAAACGTTAAACTATTATTGGAAAGAGAATACTGGGGACTATACAACATGGTTTGTAATGGCGAAACCAGCAGGTATGAGGTAGCAGAAGAATTAGTGAAGATACTGGGCTTAGATAATGAGGTTACTGTTAATGAAGTTCCTTCAAGTTATTTTAAGGATACTTACTTTGCACCAAGACCTCCGTCAGAAAGACTTATCAATAAAAAACTGGAACTGAGAAGCATGAATATTATGCGCGATTGGAGAATTGCGTTAAAAGAATATATAAACGACTACTACCTGGACCATTTAAATGAAAAAAATATTTATCCGGTAAAAGAAGACGTTACCGTATAAATATCTACTTTCGAAAATGCGTATTGCTGCTTTTGGCTTCAGGACTATTCCGCCTACAAAAGGTGCCGCGGGAGCGGATAAATTTGCACTCGAATTATTCCCCAGATTAGTTAACCGCGGGCACAGTGTTGTTGCGTATAACCGCAGGTATCCTGAGGTATTTGTTAATGTTGATGAATACAAAGGCGTAAAGATCAAAACTTTTAAAACATCTTCCAGAAAAGGACTTGACACCCTTTTGCATTCCTTTAAATGTACGTTTGATATTATTGTTAATAATACGGCCGATATTGTACATATACAAAATGGGGGCAATAGTATATGGGCGCTGCCCTTGCGTTTGTTTGGCAAAAAAGTGTTTATTAGCCAGGATGGGGTAGACTGGAAACGTGACAAGTGGCCCTGGTATGGCAAACTCTATTTAAAATTGTCAGCTTACATTACCGCGCATTTACCCAACGAGGTAATATTTGATAATGTTATTGCCAAAAAATTATTCGAAGATAAATTTAAAAAAACCTACAAGTTTATACCTTTTGGTAGTGAGGTTGAACCAGGCACAGCCAATACTGATATTTTAAAAAGGCTTGGCCTTAAAAAGGGTGGATATTATTTATTCGTAGGTCGGTTTATTCCTGATAAAGGATTGCATTATTTGATACCCGGTTTTAAAAACTCCAAATCAACTAAAAAACTGGTGCTTATAGGCGGATCGCCTAATCCATCTGATTATGAAAAACAGGTAATGAATTTGGCCAATGATCAAATAATATTTCCGGGGTATGTGTATGGCGATGATACCAATACTTTAATGGCTAATTCCTATTGTTATATACAGCCTTCGGACGTTGAAGGGTTATCACCTGTCGTTTTAACGGTCATGGGGCTTAATGTGCCACTGATAGTTAGCGATATAGAAGAAAATCAATATGCTGTTTTAGATACTGCCCGTATGTTTAAAAAGGCTGATATAGGCTCATTAACTGAAGAGATTAACTTCTGTGAGGATAATTATCCTGAAATGCTAATCCTTGCTGAGAAAGCGCAGAAACGCGCTTTAAGTGTATTTAACTGGGAGAAAGTTGCCGACGAACACGTAGAGGTGTTTTTAAACAGTTAAACGACCTTCTTGAAAATATCAATCAGTTGTAAAGCTGTATTATGCCAGGAAAATAGTTTAAGACGTTCAACGCCTTTACTGATCATATCATTCCGTAGCATCTTATCGTCCAACACCATTTTTATTTTTGAATTGATATCATCGATACTGTAAGGATCAAATTGTATAACCGCATCGCCGCCAATTTCTGGTAAGCAAGTATTATTAGCAACCAGTACCGGTAAATTATGATTAAAAGCTTCTAACACCGGTATGCCAAATCCTTCATTTACTGAAGGGAAAACATACATTAAAGCATTATTGTATAACAGTCCTAATGTTGCATCATCCAAATAACCGGTTAATATAATGTCATTCTGCAGATCAGTTTCGGCAATAGCAGCTTTTATAGGCTGGTGGTCATTGTCTACAGCGGGCGATGACGCAGGTCCCGCTAATACTAATTTTAGCTGGGGATGTCCCGAGGTTTTTACCTGAGCAAAAGCGCGGATGAGCATAGGGATATTTTTCCTTTTGAACATTGATCCTACGTGTAAAATATAGGTCCCTTTAACTATAGAAAATTGTTTTAAGATTGGATCGGCCTCTTTAATGCCACCGTTATAATTCAAAGTTTTTGGGCCTTCATAAACAACCATTAGTTTGTGATTGGCAATGCTTGTGTAATGAGCTATCTGCTTTTTTGACCAGGCAGAAGGAGTGATTACAAAAGGTGATCTTTTTGCGGCCGGTACAGCTGTTTTATTATACAGCCATAACCAAAGCCTGCCATAATTTTGTGGTGTTTCAAAAAAGAAAGCATCATGAAACACAGGGATGGTCTTATAGCCCAAATGTATCAACGGTACAAAGTTATCTGTACAAAAAACGATATCGCACCCTCTAAAAAAAGCTTTTAAAGGAAGTACCAATTGTTTCCATAACTGATAGCGAGCATGCTCTATCAGCTTTAATATTTTATGCTTCCCTCCATAAACAGGTATGCGTGTATCCAAAAAATAAAAACGGATATCATCTCCCTCCATTTTTCTGAACTCTTTACATAATTCTTCCAGATAAGTACGGGTGCCTGTCTTGGCTATTTGCAGGTCGCGCACATCGACAGCTATCTTTAATAGTTTGGACATTGCTTAAACCGCCTCCCTGTTTTTTATAACTTTAGCCGGTACTCCTGCTACTATTGAGTTTGGTGGTACAGATTTGGTAACCACACTACCGGCTGCAATCACACAGCCATCGCCAACAGTTACCCCGGCTAAAATGGTTACACCACCACCCAGCCAGCAATTGTTACCAATAACAGTTGCTTGTTTGGCAACACCCTGGGCTTTTATAGTTTGAGTGAGATCGGCAAAAATATGGTTCTCTGAAAAGATCTGGATGTTAGGCCCGGTAATAACATCACTACCAATGGTAATGCCACCTTGTCCGGCTAAGAATGCTCGTGCACCAATGCCGGTCCTGTCGCCAATGGTAATACCTGTTCCTTTTTGGGCGATAATGCCAGTACAAAAAAGTATTGAGTCGCGCGCTATCGAAACATTTTCACCAAATTTAATACCATCAATAGACAGGGCGTTTATACTTACGTTATCGTCCAATATCAAATTTTTACCGGCAGTTACCTGGTAGCCATGTCTTATTTTTACGCCCGTGCCTACAAAAACAAAGCCCACAGATCTTTTTAAAAAAGGCTTTACAAAAAGACCTCTTATTATCTGAAAGAATCTTACCCATGTAACACTAAAAAGATCACGACCGGTGTAGGCGCTCTCCCATTTATAGTTAGGGTCGTTCTTTAATATTTTGATAAGCTTTTCAATTATCATTTTGAGTTTGTAATTGAGGTGCGACCGGATACATTATCATGCTGATAAACAAGCCGGAAAAAAACCAGTCCATATAAGAAAGATAAGATGATGATTCTACTTCGGACGTTAACATCGGGATAAAAAAACCAACCTTTATCAGCAAAACAGCCATACATACTTTCTTTTCCTTTCCTTTTAAGTTAGGTAGCCACTTCCAACTTGTTTTTACAAATAGTATAAAGATAGCCAAATATAAAAGTAAGGCAATTATGCCTGCCTGTACACCAATAATAATAAATTGATTTTCGCCACCTACGGTTTCACCTAAAGAACCTGCAACCCGGCCTGATGTACCCAGCCCCAGCCCAAGAGGATGTGCTATCATAGCCACGATGCCTTCAACCCACTGCACCAGGTGACCAACACTTGAAGGGTCGCTAAAATCAACCGTGTTCATTAAAACGGCAATAAGGCCATCATGGTTATTGCTTTCAAACTGCGTGAACAGATAGATTAGGTAGATAGCTACCAGTGCTATACCAGCGTGTACCGTATTGGTAATATATTTCTTTTTAGTGATCAATGCATAAACATAGATCATTAAAAAGTAGGCAGCCAATGGGGCACGCGACAAGGCGAACGTTATAGACAGGAAAGATGCAATTATAGCCAACATACCAATGTTGGTTGGTTTAAATTTATTATCGTCGCGGGTATACAATGCCATTATGAATGCCAGGGCCAATAAAGTAGCGGCGGCATGTTCAAGTGGGTTGTTAAAAAAACTGGCAAAACGGCGTAAGCCACTGTCAGAGTCGAAAGTTGTGCTCAGGCCAAAAATGCCGCTGGGTTCTATATTAAAGAAATAGTAACAATACTCGGTGTAGCCGGTAAGGGTCTGCAATTGTTGATGCATAGATACCTCCGCCATTAATACGGCACCTGCAGCTATTGTCAATATGATAATATAATTAAAATACTTGTTGATATAAATAGACCTCGGGTCAAACAACCGACCCGTAAAATATACTACGACGTAGAATGACGTGCTTTTAAAAGCTAATAACCGCGCCGCGAAACCTTGTTCGCCTATAGGTAAGATGGCATAAAGGAGTGTATAGATAAAAAAAGCCAGGATAGCATAATCTATCAGATGGAACCGTGGCCGGTATTTTAAGGCCGCGATGTTTAAAATTAATACACTTAATACCAGGAACTCCTTGAAAAATTGAAACACAGGGATAAGGTCTTTTAACCCCAGCATGAAGGCCACCGACATTGCCGTGGTATACATGGATAAGCCAAAAATAAAGAATATCAATACCCCCTCGGTCCTGCCATTATAAATTTCTCTTAACGCCATAAAGAATGACAAGAGATATATGAGGGTAAAAATGAACATGTTTAGCGTATGTTACTATTGTTTGGATCCCAAATTAAGTTTTTTGACGTAAAAAGACCTTCTGTTAAACCTTTTAATAAGTAGTTTGCTTTGTTAAACCGTCCGCGAAGTGTAAAATAGGCTAATAAGGAAAGGTAATAAGCCCCGTTATAAACTATGTTAACAGGGTAGCATAGTGGTTTGCCATATCGCCTTAAAAACCAGATATGATTACGACTAATGTAATAGTGAATGACCGGACTTAAAAAACCTTCCTTTTTCTCTACTTTAGCAGATACACCGGCCTCATGGCACATTTTAGATGATGGTAAATAGTGCAGTTCATAACCAGATCCGCGAAGGCGGAAGGACAATTCAACATCCTCATAATATAAAAAGAAACGTTTATTAAATCCTCCATTCGTTACCAATGCAGCATTCCTGATCATCATACAACAACCGGTTACCCATTCAACGGTTTTATGATTATTGATGTCACTTTGATCAGGTAGGGTTGTTGATGATAGGGTTTTACCTAAAAAAGCATTAAAAGTACCTTCGCCGTTCCAAATTTTGGTTTTGTCATGCAGCCAATATATGGCCGGTTGCACAGCCGCAGCCTGGCTATAAGTGTTTAAATGTTGGCTTAGCTTCGTTACAATATCCTCATCAACTAAGGTGTCGGTATTCATTACCAATGAATAAGTGTAACCTTTATCAATACTGTATGCTAAGCCTTTGTTATTTCCTTCGGCAAAGCCCAGGTTTTCTTTATTGTCGATATATATTAAGCCTGGAAATTGATTTTGCAGTAAAGTTAGAGAGTTATCTGTCGAACCGTTATCCACCACAATAATATCAAATAGTTGAGCGTCGCAATACTGTTGTATGGATAAAATACAGTCGATTGTATGCCGGGGGGTATTCCAGTTTAACAGAATTAACGCTACTTGTTTAGGCATTTTTACTGGTTGATCATTTTAAGAAAGTTAGACAGGATATATATTATCCTTGACCTTTTACAAGTGGTTATAATATGTTGTTTCAAATTTACAGATTGATAGCAGGGCAAATTTAAGCTAATTTTAATATAATAATAAGTTGGGTTTTGAAGATGTTGTACAGAGGCAGCTCGCGTCTATATTATTAAAAACAATAAAGCGATTAATACGCTAAATTTTAAGTATAATTTAACATCTTTGCTCTGCTAAAAATATCATAATGAGTACTATTGTTGTTTTCGGGGCTTCGGGCCAATTAGGGCAATGCCTAAAGAATGTAGCTGCCCTACAGGGTGTAACCGATATTGTTTTCCCCCCGGAATCAGAAGCTAATATTTTAGATACAGAAGGTTTAAGTAAGCTTTTTGAACAGCACAAACCAGCTTATGCAATTAATTGCGCCGCTTATACCGCTGTGGATAAGGCGGAAGACGATAGTGATCTTGCTGAAAGAATAAACAATACAGGCGCGGCTAACTTAGCCATACAATGTCAAAAACAAGGCACAGTGTTGATTCATGTGTCAACAGATTTTGTATTTAAAGGCGACGTGGCCCATCCGCTTATAGAAACAGACGAGGCAAGCCCGATAAGCGTTTATGGCCAAACCAAATTAGACGGTGAAAAGGCTGTTGCTGAAAATTTGAAAGAACACTTTATTATCCGTACCGGATGGCTTTATTCTGAATATGCCAACAACTTTGTTAAAACCATGCTAAAGCTGGGTAGTGAGCGCGATGAACTTAAAATTATTGCCGACCAGGTTGGTACCCCAACTTATGCTATTGATTTGGCCGGTTTCATTTTACTGGTTATCAGCAGTAAGAACACTGCTTACGGAATATATCATTACAGTAACGAAGGTGTGACTTCATGGTTTGATTTTGCACGGGCTATATTTGATATATCAGCAACACAGGTTAAAGCCATACCTATCCGTACAGACGAATACCCTACCAGGGCCACACGCCCAAGCTATTCTGTAATGGATAAAAGCAAAGCAAAACAAACATTTAATATAGAAATACCTTACTGGAGAGATAGCCTGGCAAATTGCATAGGCAAACTTCAACAATAACTTAATTTATATATGAAAGGAATAATCTTAGCCGGTGGATCTGGCACCAGGCTTTACCCTATAACGCGTGCCATAAGTAAGCAGTTAATGCCTATTTATGATAAGCCGATGATCTATTACCCTTTATCGGTATTAATGCTGGCTGATATTAAAGACATTTTAATTATTACCACTCCAGAGGATAATGAAAGCTTTAAACGTTTATTGGGCGATGGTAAAGAGTTAGGTTGTAATTTTGAGTACGCTGTACAATCGGTACCTAATGGTTTGGCACAGGCTTTTGTGATAGGCGAAAAATTTATAGGCAATGACAAAGCCGCTTTGGTGTTAGGAGATAACATATTTTACGGAAGTGGTTTTAGTAAACTGGTACGTAGTTTTAATGACGTAACCGGTGCGGCTGTTTTTGCTTACCCGGTTGCCGACCCTGAGCGTTATGGCGTTGTTGAGTTCGATGATGACTTTAAGGCATTGTCTATCGAAGAAAAACCAGAGAACCCAAAATCGCATTACGCGGTACCGGGCCTTTATTTTTACGATAACAGCGTAGTAGAGATCGCTAAGAACTTAAAGATGTCGCCGCGCGGCGAATATGAAATTACCGATGTAAATAAATATTACCTGGAGCAAGGCACACTACAGGTTGGTGTTATGGATAGAGGAACGGCCTGGTTAGATACCGGGACCTTTGACTCCTTAAGCGATGCCAGCGAATTTGTACGTGTGATAGAAAAACGCCAGGATACCAAGATCGGTTGTATTGAAGAGATCGCTTACCGTATGGGCTTTATCAATAAAGAGCAATTAAAGGCTATCTCTCAAAAATATATAAAAAGCGGTTACGGCCAATATTTACTGGGCCTTATTAAGTAGACCGGCAATAGTTTCCGGCCGGATATCGGCAGGGGCAAGCCAATGGATACTTTGATCTTTCCTGAACCAGGTTAACTGCCTTTTTGCAAAACGACGGGTGTTTTGCTTGATCAGGTCAATGGCTTTGTTCAGATCAGTTTTACCGTCAAAATAATCAAAAAGTTCACTATAGCCTACTGTATTTAACGCGTTTAAATGCCGGTAGGCTATAAGCGACTTAGCCTCATCAATCAATCCCAGGTTTACCATATCATCCACACGCCGGTTAATTCTGTTGTATAGTACCTCGCGTGGCATATCCAATCCAATTTTCAGGATGTTAAAGGGGCGGGTGTTAATAGTAGCTTTTCGGTACGAAGAAAACGGCAAGCCCGTATGCCTGAATACCTCTAATGCTCTTATAATTCGTTGTGGGTTATTCAGGTCAACTTCTTTACAATATACAGGGTCGGCTAATTTTAACTCTTCCTGTAGCGGTTCTATACCTTTCTCGGCAAAGTCATGATTCAGTTGTTCCCTTATGGCAGTATCAGCCTGTGGTATATCATCAAACCCTTCACATAAGGCTTTAATATATAATCCGGATCCGCCAACCAATATTACGGTATCACGGGTTTTAAAAAGTTCATTCAGTAAGGCTAATCCTTGTTTTTCAAAATCGCCTACAGAGAAAGGTTCTGTTATACTGTGCGAATTGATAAAATAATGTTTAGCAGCCGCCAGTTCATCGGCATCAGGCTTGGCTGTACCTATTGACATCTCGCGATAAAACTGCCTGGAATCTGCCGAAAGGATTACGGTTTGATATTGTTGCGCCAACTGTATAGCCGCCGTGGTTTTACCTGAGGCTGTAGGACCAAGAATTACTATTAGGTTTTTTTGAGATGTGTGGCTCACCGGTATTAATATATAAACGCAATCTCTAAGATAAATATAAACCTGTCATCTCAAGCGTAGCGAGAGATCTATACATTTAAAAGTCGTAGACCTGTCCTGTATAGATTTCTCCCGATGGTCGAAATGACAGCTAATGTTCTATTTAATAATCCTCGTGCGATTTGCTGTCATCTTCAAATCCTTCGTCGTCGGCAAATTCGCTACCAAATTCATCTTCTTCCTCTGCTTCATGTTCATCTACAACCGCTTCCCCTGTTTCATCTACTTCAGAAAAATCTTCGGTATCTTCATGGTTCATGCCCATTTCATTCAGGAAGTCAAAATCATTACCTGTATCGGCTGTAGCAGCAGTTTCGGCGTCGGCCACGGTAACAAATTGCCTTGGCGCATCGCCGACAGATTTGATAATAGCAGGGTAAGTAACGCCCGGGGTTTCATCTAAAATGATCTTCATTAATTCGACATGAAAATCAAACGGGCGGTCGAAATTAAAAGTATAATAGAATTTTTGATGCGGATCATCAATACGGCTGCTTAGCTTTACTTTTTCCATTAAAGCTACACCACGGTCAATCCTTTTTTGATTAGGCAGGTAAGTAACCTCTTCGCCTTTTATCCATTGGTCATTGCTGATATAGAATGAAGACGAGTACTCTGCGTTATAACCTGTTGATTGATGTATAGCCCTATGAAGATCCTCGAATGTCTGGGTCGATTTAATATCGATCTCTCTTGTTACATCGTCATAATCCTCAAAAGTAACTCTAAACCTGTATAGTGCCATTGTGTTTTTTGTAGTAGAAATTTTTGGTAAAAATAATATTTTAATTTGTGTTTGAGTTCGCCACAACTTTTAAGCCAATTTCTTCACCTTTTTGAATTGTGAACAAAATTGCTTCCGCTTTTGAGTTCGGAATTTCGCCTTCCAATATGGCTTCGCGTATTTTATTTTTGATAATACCCACCTCGCGACCCTCTTTTATGCCAAATAGTTCCATGATATCCGTACCGGTAACAGGTGGCTGCCAGTTACGAATATTGTCACGCTCTTCAACATCTTTTAATTTTTGCTGAACCAGCTCGAAATTATTACGATACTTTTTAACCTTGTATTCGTTTTTGGTAGTAACGTCTGCTTTACACAACAACATTAGCCCTTCAATATCATCGCCTGCCTCAAAAAGCAAACGGCGCACCGCCGAATCGGTCACAATAGACTGCGATAATACTATCGGCCTTAAATGTAATTGCACCAGTTTTTGTACCTGCTTCATTTTTTCATTTAGCGGTAGCTTTAGCTGCGCGAAGATCTTGGGAACCATACGCGCGCCTTTATCTTCATGCCCATGAAACGTCCAGCCGTGTCCCGGTTCAAAACGCTTGGTAGGCGGTTTGGCAATATCGTGCAATATCGCAGCCCAGCGTAACCAAAGGTCGCCAGTAGTTTCGCAAATATTGTCCAGTACCTGCAGGGTATGGTAAAAATTGTCTTTATGCCCTTTGCCGTTAATGTACTCGACACCGTAGAGCGCTACCATCTGCGGAAATATCTTATGCAGCAGCCCGGTATCGAACAAATAATTAAAACCGATAGATGGTTTAGGCGATAAGATGATCTTGTTCAATTCGTCGGTTATCCGTTCCTGCGATACGATGCTGATGCGATCTTTATTATTCTTTATAGCTTCGATAGCTACCTCGTCTATCTTAAAATTTAGCTGCGACGCGAACCGGATGGCGCGCATCATGCGCAGCGGATCGTCAGAAAAAGTCTCGATAGGGTTAAGTGGTGTCCTTATTAGTTTTTGCTCAAGGTCACGGATCCCCTCGAATGGATCAATCAACTCGCCGAAAGTATCGGGATGCAAAGAGATAGCTAAGGCGTTTATGGTGAAATCGCGGCGCTTCTGGTCATCTTCCAGCGTACCGTTCTCAACAATAGGCTTGCGCGAATCTAAACGGTAGGATTCTTTGCGGGCACCAACAAACTCGACCTCCAGGTCCTGGTATTTTAAAGACGCGGTACCAAAATTTTTATATACTGCCAACTTAACTTTCAATTTAGCGGCAACAGCCTCGGCAAAGTCAATACCGTTACCAATGATAACGATATCAATATCTTTTGACGGGCGATGTAAAAAAATATCACGCACAAAACCGCCAATAGCATAAACCTGCAGGTTTTGTTGGCCTGCAAGCTTTGATATAACGGTAAAGACGTGATGTTTTAGATGCGCTTTCATTTATACTTGTAAACGGGGGAACGATGCAAAAGTAAGGAAATTATTGGCAGTTGGTGGTTCAGGCTGGGTTGCTTTTATCCAAATTTCTGGCTATTCGAAACCCTAAATCATCAATTTTGAATGAAAGAGGATGACTACGCCTGCGATTTGTAGCCATACATCCACGTGCTTCATCGCACCAGCCGCCGCCCCTGATTATCCGGTACGATCCATACACTGTCTCATCATAAATATCAGAACACCATTCCCATACATTGCCAAGCATATCATACAGTCCCCATGCGTTAGGTGTTTTCATACCAACAGGATGCGTTGTTCCGGCTGAATTGTCTTTATACCAGGCAATATCGTCAAGCTCGCCATACCTAACCGCGTTAGTGCCTGCTTTACAAGCATATTCCCATTCGGCTTCTGTGGGTAAGCGATAACCATTGGCTTTATCATTAAATGATATTTCATTTTCATTGACACCCAAAATATAACAAGGTTGTAACCCTGCTTTTGCCGATAATGAATTGCAAAACGCTACCGCATCTTTCCACGATACGTTTTCGACCGGGTTTTGATCTCCTTTGAAAGTTGCGGGCGACTGGTTGGTTACTGCAGAATACAGTTCTTGTGTTATCGTAAACTTTGCTAATAAAAAATGTTCCAGTTCAACCTCCCATTGTTGCTTTATGCGGTCATCTCTAAGCTCAATTTTCCCAGCTGGTATGGCTATCATTTGGGCATTGATAGTTGAAATAAGTGAATTGTCAATCAACATCTATTACGTAATTGATAAAAATAAATTGAAGGCTTGTTTGTAGCGATAGGTTTAAAACCCATCGCTACAGAAGATTATCGCCTTAAAAACTCAAACTTACCATCAGGAGCAAGCTTCATAATGATTGACGGATTCTTGATCTCCATGCTGTGCTGGTCAAGATCCACCACATAGTCAACCCCATCGATGATCTCCTGATTTATCTGCGAAAAGTACTGCGGCGATGGCTTGCCGCTGATATTGGCCGATGTAGATACCAATGGTTTACGTAAACGCTGTATCAGCCCCTGGCAAAACGGATGCGATGAGATCCTTATACCCACACTACCATCAGCGGCTATTAAAGCCGGCGAGATGTTTCTTGCACCCGGCATAACAAGCGTTAGCGGATTTTCGGCGTATTCTATCAGGTTATAGGCCAGTTCAGGTACTTCCTGTATGTAGCTGGCCAGTTTGTTGTCGGTATCCAGCAAAATGATCATGCTTTTGGCTTCGCTGCGTTGTTTAAGGCGATAGATCTTTTGCACAGCTTCTGTATTGGAGGCATCGCAGCCTATACCCCAAATGGTATCGGTAGGATAGAGGATAATGCCACCATCCTGAACTACTTTAAGTGCTTTGGCAATTTCGTCTTTAAGCATGGTTGATGTATTGGCTCAGGGCGTTAATAATTCTTGGTTCGTCTAATAATTTCATGCACTTGGGTATACCATATAATTGGCAGGTATTGCGTACACAAGGCTCGCAATTTAATTGGCCGGCCCGCAGTACGGTTAAGTTGCTTTTGTTGTAAGGCGCGGTATTATGTTCATTCCCTGCACCAAATAAGGCAATAACAGGTGTGCCCAAGCTATTAGCCAAATGTGCGGGCCCCGAGTCGGTACTTAATAATACTTTGGCTCCTGCCATTAAATTAGTTAAACCTACCAGGTCTGTTTTGCCGGCAAAGTTCTGAAACTGGTGCTTGCTGTCTGCATTCACCATAAACTGGTCTATAAAAGCCGCCTCTTTTGGCGAACCAATAAATGCAAATAAGGTATCTTTAAAAGTATCGGCCAAGACATTAATCATGTTAATACCATAGCCCGGCGGCATCCTGCGCGATTCGGCTTCCGAATTAAAGTTGATCAACACCAGGTTGTTAGGCTTGGTCTCTTTTGGCTCAAGCATAACCTTACGCCCGGTTATGGGCATTTCACTCATCTGTTCTAATATAGACAAGTACTCATCCACCCTATGAATGTTTGCAGGTCTTTTGCAAACTTTGGTCAGCATAAAAAAGCCACCCTCTTTGCTAAAACCTATGCGTTGCTTAGCACCGGTAGCCTTACCCATTACCGCTGCTGATAAGGAATCGGGCAGGGTGAAAAAGATATCGTATTTTTCTGTACGCAGCGTTTTTCCGAAACGATAAACACCGCCAAGGCCTTTATATTCGTCTTTAGAAAATGAATGGATCTGGGTTAAACCCGGTATAAGCAAAGCTATTGGCCGTAGCTCTTTCTTGATAATAACATCAACCTGGGCGGATGGATAAAGTTGCCTGACCGCACCAATGAACGCTGTGCTCATCACAACATCACCAAGCCAGTTGGGCAACCTTACAAGTATCTTCATTTGAGTGGTGAGTTGTAAGTGGTGAGTTTTTAGTATGAGTTTAACTACTCATCACTCAAAACTCACTACTCAAAACTGTTAAACAGCAACGTTATTTTCTCTCAAGGCATCATTTAACGATGTCTTTTTGTCTGTTGATTCTTTACGGGTGCCAATGATCAGTGCACAGGGTACCTGGTAATCGCCGGCAGGAAATTTTTTAGTGTAAGAGCCTGGTATAACTACCGAGCGTGCCGGTACACGGCCTTTATACTCGACAGGAGTACTGCCGCTAACATCAATAATTTTAGTCGATGCGGTTAAAACCACATTAGCACCTAATACAGCTTCGGTTTCTACGTGTACACCTTCAACAACAATGGCTCTCGAACCCAGGAAGCAGTTATCCTCAATAATAACCGGCGAAGCCTGAACCGGCTCTAATACACCACCAATACCTACACCACCGCTTAAATGCACATGCTTGCCTATTTGCGCGCATGAGCCTACAGTAGCCCAGGTATCAACCATTGTACCTTCGTCAACATAAGCGCCAATGTTTACATAGCTTGGCATCATGATAACGCCTTTGGCCAGATAAGCGCCGTAACGGGCAGAAGCACCCGGCACTACACGTACACCTGTTTTCTTATAGTCGGTCTTTAGTTTCATTTTATCATGGAACATAAACGGACCGGCTTTAATTTCTTCCATAGTACGGATAGGGAAGTATAGTATCACTGCTTTCTTTATCCACTCGTTATTGTGCCAGCGTGTACCAATTGGTTCGGCAACACGTATTTCGCCCTTATCCAGGCGCTCAATAACGATTTCAATAGCATCAGTATATTCTTTATAACCTAATAAGGTCCTGTCTTCCCAGACCGCTTCAATTAATTTTTTCAGATCTTGCATCGGTATATTTAAACTTTCGACAAATTAAAGAAATTTTAAGGAGATTTGTTTGATAATTGTTGATCGTATAGCGTAAGCCGGGTGAGTTAACAGGTAATTTAGTAAATTTGTCAACTGATCATTATGCCGGAAAAAGAAAAACTTAGAATAGATAAATACCTCTGGTCCATCCGCCTGTTTAAAACCCGTACACTGGCATCTGATGCCTGTAAGGCGGGGCGGGTTAAGCTGGATGGTAATAATATCAAACCATCGCACGAAGTTAAGCTGGGCGAAGTGTATCAGGTATCAAAAGGACCGGACCGCAAAGTGATCAGGGTAGTTGGCTTATTAGAAAGCCGCACCGATGCCAAAACAGCGGTTGGTTATTACGAAGACATTACACCGGTTGAGCAAACACCTGCATTTAAATCCATGTTCCAGGCGCCGGTATTAAAACGGGATAGGGGAACAGGTAGGCCTACTAAAAGAGATAGACGGGAGATTGATGGATTACAGGACGATTTTTTTGAAAAGGAAGTTGAATAAGCCCCCTCTAAATCTCCCCCGGTAAGGGAGACTTTTTTATTAACGTTCTATTTAAAGCCCTCCCTACCGGGGAGGGTTTGGGTGGGGCTCAATATTCCGTCTTCCCCTCGCTTTCACTCCACAATTTAAATGCCCCCAAAGCTTCCTCGCGCATTAGTTGCACCACAGGTAGTTTACGATCTGCCATAGGCAGGTCAAACTCCTGGTAAATAAAATGATCATCAAAACCTATTTCAGCAGCATCTGCTTTGGTGTTAGCATAGTAGATCTTATCTATCCTTGCCCAATAGATAGCGCCAAGGCACATGGGGCATGGTTCGCAACTGGTATAGATCTCGCATCCGGCTAAACTGAAGGTTTCCAGTTCCTGGCAGGCCAGGCGTATAGCCGAAACTTCGGCATGAGCCGTGGGGTCATTAGTGGGTACAACTCTATTGGCGCTGCGGGCCACCACCATGCCGTCCTTCACTATCACGGCACCAAACGGGCCGCCTTGTCCTTCTTTAACATTATACTCGGCTAAGTCTATAGCCATCCGCATAAATTTTTCGTGGTTGCTCATAATCAGAATCAAGATTTAAGAATCAAGAGGCAGGAATATATCTCCTGCCATTAAAAGAAAAACCCCAACTTAAAGCCGAGGTTTTTAATATTAAAATTAAATCGTTTGGCATCTGCACATTCACGCCACCGATAGTTATCGGTGTGCATATCCGCACATTCGCTTATTTTTTATCCTTAGCGTAAGCGTCGTTTAATGTTTTAAGCGCTTCTGCGGTTATATCAAGGCTTGGGTCTACGTACAATACGCCCGGTGCTGATCTTGAATAGGTTAACACCAGTTTGTAACCTTTTTCTTTAGCGTATGATTTTGCAAAATCGGCTGTTTTTTGAAAAAGCTTGTTGGTTTCAACCGCTTGTTCTTGCTGGATAGCAGCTGATTCACTTTGTTGATATCTTTGAAAATCTTGTTGCTCACGACCCAAACGTTGCTCGGTTTCCTGGCGTTTGTCGGCAGCTAAAGTTCCGGCTACTTTTTGGTATTCGGCAATTTCGCGTTGCAGTGCCTGTTGTTTTGAAGTAACTTCGGCTTCTGCGGCTTTACCTTTTTCATTAAGGCGCGTCTGCATGTCTTTAGCATAATCATATTTGGTTAATAAAGTATCAGCATTGATATATACTGTTGTTCCTTTATCTGATGCGCTTGTTGTAGTAGATGCTGCTGCGACCGGTGAAGTAGCAGGCTTATTATTACAAGCAACAACGCTTGCTGCAACTAATAAACCTAATGTGGCTTTTGTTAAAATAGAACCCGTAGTTTTCATTTAAAATGGTTTGTTTTTTTTGATGGTTGACAGTGCTAAGCACGTCGTTATTTTTAATAAATTTTTTCACAAAGATAAACTTTCGTACTAACTATCCTAATCAATTACCCGGCTTGTATTCACACCTGTATTAAGGGTTTAGGCGGTAGTAATTTTAGCTGTTTGCCGGGCATTAGTGGTTTAATTGGTATTAATTTTGGTTGTTTTTCGGGCATTAAGGCTAATGCCGGTAGTAATTTTTGGTGTTTTCCGGGCATTGGCGCTAATGCCGGTAGTGAGTTTTTTAATTAACATTCAGCATGTCAGCTGTTTGTGATTTTTATTTAGATTTTTTCGCTGATTTTTTATCTGCCACTAAGCAAAAAACGATCGTAAACAGCGCCGGAAATAGAAACGTCAGGTATCTACAAAAATACGAAAATCAGTCCGTAAAAAATAATGGTAGCCGCATTAAAATATAAACCTTTCCCCATCACTCTTTTCCGCCGAAAGCGAAGAGAGGGCCGACCAGTGTAATGTAGTTGGGATGGCAGGACGATTATCCGGCCATTTAATGTGCTTTTGTTTGGTGATTTTTATAACCTGTTTATCCGTATAAGTGATAGTCAATGAACTTGTTATGCAACTATAATGAATGTTTTTGAATTAATAAAACAACTTTTATGATATAGTTTAAAGGATAGAAACGCATCAAAAAGGATTGATTTGCCGTTTTTACTTTGTCCCTAAAGTCATCGCTCGGCTTAATATAGAGGAATATAACATGCAGGAATTTCAACAGCAACATTCTTCGTAATGTTCGGGCCGATCTTGGCCGATCTTTTTTTCACCTTAAAGGAGCCAAAGCCACGGATAAATACATCCTCGCCTTTTTCAAGGGATGAGGTTATGGCTTTAAAGAAGCTCTCTAAAATGGTTCCTATGTGTTCCCGTTCTATTCCTATTTTCTGTGGCGATAGCGGCGATTGCATTTGCTTTGGTCATATTCTAAGTAGGTTACAAAACAATTTGGCAGATACTATTCAGTCACAAACACAACCGGCTACCTTCACCAGGTAGCCGTTTGTGTTTGTGACTGAATAGTATCTGCCTGAAGCTACAATCCATCATGCTCCAACAATGCCAGGCGGGCTATCATTTCTAAAGTAGCACCTTCAAATAATATATCAAAGTCGGTCTGTGTTGTCCCTCCCCTAAAATCGCTATTGATCAAATTGGTAGTACGGTTACGCGCGTTTGACAGCCATGCGTTAGCCATAGTTTTTTGATAAGCTTTTACATAGGTTTTGTTGCCATCAATTTTATATAGCTCAATAAAACCTCTGAACATAATAGCCTGGAACCATACATGCCCAGGCTCTAATATCCTGAACGATTGGCCCAGGGTGTACGAGTTAAACGGAACGAACCATTTTGCATAAGCAGCTTTGGCAATATTTTGCGCATCGGTAAGGTATTGCGCATCGCCTGTTATTTTATATAACAGCGCGGCAGCCTGCATTGGTTGGCCCGAATTGTATGGGAATTTTGACTTGGCTATCACTAAACTCGAATTAGGATCGCTATCATTTGATAAGGTTACGTTATCCCAATACAGATAATCGGCAGGGTCCTGCAAGGTAGCTTTTGTCCAGGCGTACAGGTCCTTGGCGCTTTTTAAGTAAGCTGCTTCGTTTGTGGCCTGGTATAGTTTTGCCGCCAAAACTGCTGTAGGCGCGGTTGAGCAGGTGTTTTTTGAATTACCGCCTTCTTTCCAATATACCCCCCCGCCCATTTTATTGTCTGTGCCGGTTAGTAAAAAGTTCCACACCAGTTTAGCTCTGCTCAGGTAATCGGCGTTTTTAGTTAGCACGTATAGGTCAATCATATCTAAGCCAACCCAAACATTGTCATCAAAATAACGCTCATCGCCTGTACCGGGGTATACGGCATAAGCTTCGGCAGCACCATTTCTTTTATTCCTGAATTTATCAATACCGGTAAGTAAACGGGCATCATATAAACTGGCTACTTTGTTTTTGTATGCGGGATAAAATTCTGACGCTTCCTTTAAAGCCGCATAGCCCGAAAACGCACCGCCATGACCCCATATTACAGCTGCGCCATCCCAAAAACCGGTTTTAAACGGATAGTTGGCCGTCCAGATGTCTCTTGCTTTACCATCAAGGTACAATTGCACCAACGAGGTCATCATGGTATCCGCTCTTCTTAACGAGATAGGGATAACATCAGGAACAACATCTGGCGAATAAGGCGTTGCCTGCACGCTGCTTTGGGTTGATTGTACCCCGGCTTTATTAATAGCCACAACGGTTATAGTATAATTAGCTATTGTAGGCACTAAGATAGATGTCTTTTGGCTGGCGCCCCTGGATGCGTCTAAAATAAGCGGATTAGGCGTATTTTTAACACCACCAGCAGTAGGTATAAATGAAACCGATACCTTCAGTAACGCGTCATCGTTAGGGTTTGTCCAGCTTACTTCAATTTCGTTCTCCTCGGTTGTAGCTTTAGCTGCCAGGTTAGTAACCGGCGCTATTGATTTGCCAACGGAATCTTCGGGCATCA
This sequence comes from Bacteroidota bacterium, assembly GCA_040388175.1. Classification (GTDB taxonomy): domain Bacteria; phylum Bacteroidota; class Bacteroidia; order Sphingobacteriales; family Sphingobacteriaceae; genus Mucilaginibacter. Next base: position 69,028 of record JAZKCG010000049.1, read on the forward strand.
TTATCTCTGTTACTTTTTTGCACGATACCAGCAGCACCGAACAAACCATTAACAGCACAAATATTTTTGATATTATCTTCATTTTATAAGTTCTATTGAGTTAAAAATTTAACAGTTGCATGGTTTAGTTAGGGCAGCCTTTGCTTACAAAAACACTAGCCGGGGCCTTAAGCTGGGTATAGTCTCCACCTAATTTAGCGTTAGCTATAATAAGGTTGGTTTCGTATTTACCGCCGTTACTATCCTGTATATAACCGGTTTCGGCTCCTGCTGTAAAATCCCAGCGGGCAAGCAGGCCGGTGTTTACGCCTGTTAAACCGCACATATTATCTTTTATTTGCTGAGCTGTGCGTGCTACGGTCCACACGCGTGCTTCTGATACAGTACCTTTCAACGCCCTGAAATCCTGTCCATAGGCGCGGCCTATTTCAAACCTGTTGCCATCACTACTGGTAGTAAGGTTAACTGCGGTATGAGTTTCGTCCTGTCTTATAACAACCAGCACATCCTGTACACCGTTGATGTATAGCTTATACTTTTCTTTTATATCCGTCTGGTTACAATCAACCACCAAGGCAATGTTCATCCATTGGTTCAAATTAAAATTCGATGTGCTTTCTAATGTGATCTTATCGCCCAACCCAACTATTTGCAGCGGGTGCGTTGGTCTGAAATCGTCGTTCTTGCCTCTTATCAGTAAATGCCCTTCAAGGCCCATAAAGGTTTGCAGCCCGCGGTAGCCGTCAATCTTACAGGTCATTTCAAACGTAACCTGCTTAAGCGCTTTTACCGATGCATCAACTATAGCAATATCGCCAAAGTTAGCGTACCCAAAATACTGATCGCTAAAGTTCATGGCGTAAGCGCCACCATCTACCTTAACGGTGATGGTTGCTTTCTGGCCCTTTTTATCTTCAACAGCTATTGTTGTAGTACCGTTTATTTTACCTTTTATGGTGATGATATTATCTTTTACATATGCTTTCGCTATCAACGGATTAGCTACAGTTAATATATAATCGCCATTACCTGCACTAACCGTAATGTCTTCGCTGCCTTGTACTGCCGCTAAGGTTAGATTGGTTTTGCTTAATACTAAAGCTGTAGGTGCAGTTATGGTTAGCGTTAAAATAGCTTCGTTGCCTTTAGCATCAGTCACCTTTATTTTAGCTGTACCCGCCGCAATAGCTTTTACAGTAAACTTAGCATACGATTCGATCTTAGCTGAATTGATCTCAACCAATCCAGCAGTGTTTTCTATCGCCACAGCACTGTAGCCTGCGTTACCAGTATTTATGTTCACTATAAGCTCGTTCTTTCCGGTTACCCCAACTTCTAATGCCGCTGTAGTTTTACTTAATGCCAGTTCAAATAATTTGGCAACGGTAACATCAATACTTTGCCTTTTAAACATTTTATCGGTAACTACAATTACCGCGTTTGCTTTATCCTGAGTGGTTGTTGCAGTTACAGTAATAACATTGCCAACTATAGTAGCTTTGGCCACGCTTTCATTTGATGATACCGCCGTATAACCTTCATTGCCGGCTGTTATGTTAACGCTTAGACTACCATTGGGTAGTAGCGATACACTCGACTTGTCCAACGTCATTTCGACAACATTGGGTTGCACACTTTCTTTTTTAGTACAGCTTGGTATAAACAACAGCACACTAAGAATGATGGTTAAAAATAAGATTGGTTTGTTTTTTAACATAGGTTTATAGGTATTTGGTTAATAAAATTTGGTTTGATTGCAATTTACATTGCGCTATCCGGAAAATTTTTTATTGGTAGATAATTGGTTGCAACCAAAGTAGAAAAAAACCACAATATTGCAATACCGATAATTGCAAATATGACTTATAAGTCATTAAAACATTGGGCCATCTTATATTTCAAACTAAACAGAAGGGTGCTTGTTGCATAAATCGGCAAGTTTAGCTTTATTCATAACCATTCAATTAATAATTTACAAAAGCTTGTTTTGAATGGTTTTTGATACCTCCTTTGAAAAAGGGTCACCAATTTGCATAGAAAGAGGTGTCAAACGGTATCAAAAACAGTCGAATTAAAATATTCAATTAATTGACTATAGGTTAGTTGTTATTAGTGGGTGACCCAGACGTAAGAAATAAAAATAAGTAACCGAATAGGTCTCATTTTCTTTTGTTTTACTTGAATAACTTGGGCTGAAATAAAAAAAGTACTTAAATCATAGATCTAAAGGCTTTTTGATACTGATTGGTATCGCTTTAGTCGGGGTGTGTAATCGCCGACAGGTATTGACGGTAATATCGCTTCATTAGTACTCACCCGGTCTTTGCTTTGCTCGACCACCTCGTGTAAAGAGGGTAAATCGTCCTATTCAATTTATCAACAGTAGTGTTTATATGCTATATAATGCGTATTTTTGTGAGTTATTGTTTTAACCAAAATATGAGCGAAGAAAATATAGACAAATCGAATTACTCAGCAGATAATATACAGGTTTTAGAGGGTTTAGAGGCGGTGCGCAAGCGCCCTTCCATGTACATTGGCGATACAGGCGTAAAAGGCTTGCACCATTTGGTGTATGAGGTTGTGGATAACTCTATTGATGAGGCTTTAGCCGGTTACTGCGATACTATAAATGTTACTATCCATAAAGGCAACTCTATAACCGTTGTTGATAATGGCCGTGGTATCCCTACAGGTATCACTACTAAAGAAAAAGTATCGGCACTACAAATTGTAATGACCGTTTTACACGCCGGTGGTAAGTTTGATAAAGACACTTACAAAGTATCGGGTGGTTTGCATGGTGTAGGTGTAAGTTGCGTTAACGCGCTTTCAATCCACATGAAAACCGTTGTTGAGCGCGAAGGCAAAATGTTTACCCAGGAATACTCTGAAGGTAAGCCTTTGTTCGAAGTAAAAGAGATTGGCACATCAGACCGTACCGGTACTACCCAAACTTTCCAGCCCGATCCTACGATATTTACTTTAACAACCGAATATAAATTTGATACACTGGCTGCCCGCTTACGCGAGCTGGCTTACTTAAATAAAGGTATCCGCTTAACGTTGACAGATGAGCGTGAGCCCGAAGAGGACGGAAGTTTCCCGATGGAAGAGTTTTACTCGACCGGTGGATTGAGCGAGTTTGTTAAGTTTTTAGATGGTACACGTACCGCGATAATACCTGAGCCAATTTATCTGGATGGTATAAAACAAGGCATCCCGGTTGAGCTGGCTTTGCAATACAATGATACGTACTCAGAAAACGTACACTCGTACGTTAACAATATCAATACTATTGAAGGTGGTACCCACGTTGCAGGTTTCCGCAGGGGGTTAACCCGTACTTTAAAAAGCTATGCTGATAAAGAAGGCTTGTTAAAGAACATGAAGATAGAAATTACCGGTGATGACTTCCGTGAGGGATTAACCGCTGTAATATCTGTAAAAGTACAAGAACCTCAGTTTGAAGGCCAGACTAAAGGCAAACTGGGTAACAACGAAGTAATGGGCGCGGTTGATATGGCCGTAGGCGAAATTTTAGGTAATTACCTGGAAGAGCACCCTAAAGAGGCCCGCATGATAGTGAACAAGGTTATACTGGCCGCTACTGCCCGTGCCGCTGCCCGTAAGGCACGCGAAATGGTGCAGCGCAAGAGTGTAATGGGCGGATCGGGCTTGCCAGGTAAGCTATCTGATTGCGCTAACAGCGATCCGGCTTTATGCGAGTTATACCTTGTCGAAGGTGACTCGGCGGGTGGTACTGCCAAGCAGGGCCGCGACCGCGAATACCAGGCTATCCTTCCGTTAAGAGGTAAGATCCTTAACGTAGAGAAAGCTATGGAGCATAAGATCTACGAGAACGAAGAGATAAAAAATATGTTTACCGGTTTGGGCGTAAGCCGAGGTACACCAGAGGATGATAAAGCGTTAAATATAACTAAGCTACGTTACCACAAAATTGTGATCATGACGGATGCTGACGTGGATGGATCGCACATTACCACACTGATCCTTACTTTCTTCTTCCGTTATATGAAGGAGCTGATCGAGGCGGGTTATGTGTATATCGCATCGCCGCCGCTTTACCAGGTTAAAAAAGGTAAAGAATTTGAATATTGCTGGACAGAAGACCAACGCCTGGCGGCTATACAAAAACTAAAAGGCGCCGGTAAAGAAGACAGTGTACACGTACAACGTTACAAAGGTTTGGGCGAGATGAACGCCGAGCAATTATGGGAAACCACTATGGACCCTGCTCGCCGTACACTTAAACAAGCCAGCATTGAAAACGCTGCCGAGTGCGACCATACTTTCTCCATGTTAATGGGTGATGAGGTTGCACCACGCCGTGCATTTATTGAGAAAAACGCGAAGTACGCGAGAATAGATACGTAGGATGATTTCGGATTTCGAATGTTCAATTTCGAATTTATAATATTAGTAAGCCGCTCGTTGAGCGGCTTTTTTGTTTTCTTTTATACCACCGCGTCATTGCTGTAAAGGTCAAGTAATTCGGTAACAGAATTAGCTTTGAAATAT
>JAZKCG010000050.1:0-30105 GCA_040388175.1 Bacteroidota bacterium
GGCAATAAATATCCACGAAATGGCGACAGATCAGGCCTGGGCGATTGGGATGTGACCAAGACCAAACTACCTAATGGCATTGCCTACCTAACCAAAACCGCCGAAGAAACCGGTGTGAAATTCGGGATCTGGATAGAACCTGAAATGGTGAACCCTAAAAGTGAACTATACGAAAAACACCCTGATTGGGTAGTTAAACAACCACAACGTCCTGAATATTACATGCGTAACCAACTGGTACTTGATTTAACCAATCCAAAAGTGCAGGATTTTGTTTATGGAATTGTTGATGATCTTTTCACCAAAAACCCGCAACTGGCCTATATTAAATGGGATTGTAACTCAGTTATCTTCAACGCTTACTCTGCGACTATAGCCAACCAGGGTAATTTTTATACCGATTATGTATTTGGCTTATATAAAGTGTTAGAGCGTGTAAGGGCCAAATATCCAAAAGTGCCTATCATGCTTTGCTCTGGCGGCGGTGGCCGTGTTGATTATGGCGCGTTAAAATACTTTACAGAATATTGGCCAAGCGATAATACCGATCCGCTGGAGCGTGTGTTTATCCAATGGGAATACTCTTACTTCTACCCCGCTTTAACCAGCTCAAACCATGTTACCGACTGGGGTAAACAACCTATCAAGTTCCGCACAGATGTGGCCATGATGGGGAAGCTGGGATTTGATATTGTAGTAAGCAAATTAAGCGCTGATGAGTTGAGCTATTGCCAGGGTGCTATTAAATTGTACAAAGAAAATTCTGAAGCGATATGGCACGGCGATCAATACCGCCTGCAAGACCCGTGGAAAAACGACGTAGCATCGGTTATGTATGTAGACCCTAACCAAAGCAAAGCCATTATGTTTAATTACCTGGTAAGTAACCGATACAGAGCCGGCACCATTAAACCGATTTGTTTAAAAGGTTTGCAGGCAGATAAAATGTATATTGTTAAGGAAGTTAATATGATGCAGGGCCAGCACTCATCAATACCAACAGGCACTTACTCCGGCAAGTTTTTAATGACCGTAGGTATTAACCCGGTTGTAAGTTCAGGTGACAGGGCAAGTGTGGTGGTTAGTATTGAGGAGAAGAAGTAAAAGTTTATAAATTAATAAACAATTAAACATGCCGAAGATATTTGAATACTTAGGTATAATACTTTTCTTTTACTCTAATGAACATGAACCAATTCATGTTCATGCCACACACGGCGAATTTGAGAGCAAAGCTGAATTTTACATTATAAATGGCAAAGTTTCAGAAATAAGGATTAAATTAGTAAAAGATAGGAAACCTTTAAAAGGAAGTAAGCTAAAAGATTTTGAAATTTTTTAGAAGTTTATGCTAACAAAATAGTCGAAAAATGGGTTGACTATTTCGTCTACCATAAAGATATTGAGTTCGAAAAAATCACTAAATTAAAATGAAAATCGTTAAAGAATATAATGAAGCCGAAGCTATTGATGTAATAGAAATTACAAGGGCTAATTATATTACTGGAAACATCATTGAAGTTTTTTTTAATGATGGAAGCAACCAAGTAATAGATTTTAGACCATTCCTGTCAAATGCATTACATCCATCTATTTCAAAATACTTAGATGCAGATTTGTTTAATCAATTTGAAATTGTAAACGGAAACTTAAACTGGAATGATTACGATTTGATTTTCCCAATTCATACTTTACATGAAGGCAAGATAATGTAACTATTTCTTCTCCCTAAAATACTTATAAACCTTCACAGCAGCCATCAAGATACAAGAGAAAGCGATTATCCCCACAACGCCAAATATCCAGTTTAAAGAGCTTTTTAGCACCACCAAAAATACTATCGCGAATAATAATAGGGTTGCCAATTCATTCCAAAGGCGTAGTTGGATAGAGGTCCATTTGTAGATACCTTTACGCATTTGATTCATTTTATACTGGCAGATAAAATGGTAAGCTATTAGTCCTACTACAAATAATAGTTTGATATGCATCCACCCCATTTGTAACCAGGCAGGCATTAAACAAAGCATACTTATGCCGGCAGCTAATACCAGGTACATAGACGGGGTTGCAATTATCCACCACAACTTACGCTCCATCAACTCAAATTGTTCTGAGAGAATGGTGCGTGCAGGTTCGGGTTTATCCTGCGCTTCGGTATGGTAAATAAACAGGCGCACCATATAGAATAGCCCCGCCATCCAGCAGACTACAAATATGATGTGTATAGCTAATATATATTGGTACATTCGCCCCAACCCCCTAAAGGGGGAGTTTTTTGAAGTATCTATTTATTAATTTATATAAACGCGCCGCTATCGTTCCCCCTTCAGGGGGTTAGGGGGCATACTCTTTTATCACTTCTACCGCATACTTCACATTATCAAAAGGGATATCCGGCATAATACCGTGACCCAGGTTAAATATGAAACCGTTCTCGCCTTTCATGCGGTCAAACAGGCGATAAATCCTTTCCTTGATCACTTTTTTATCAGCATACAAAATATGCGGATCCAAGTTACCTTGCACAGCTATGCCTTGTGGTAAACGCCTTTTAATATCCAACAAGTCAACATTCCAATCAATAGAGATCACGTCAGGTTTAGCTTCTGCCATTAAAGGTGCGAAAACAGAGCTGCCTTTACAGAAAGAAATAACCGGTATGTCTTTCCTGTTCAGTTTACTAATGATCTCTGTAATATAACGATGCGAAAATTCTTTATAGTCATCCCAAGCCAATGCCTGTGCCCAGCTATCAAAGATCTGTACGGCATTTACACCGGCAGCTATCTGCATATTCAAATAGTCAGCAGTAACGGCAGCGATCTTTGACAACAGTTGATGCGCCATTTCCGGTTCATTATGCAGCATTAATTTGGTCAGCTTAAAATCTTTTGACGATCCGCCTTCAACCAGGTAACTCATCACCGTAAATGGGGCTCCTGCAAAACCGATCAGCGGGATGCTGCCATTTAAGCGTTGCTGAATAACCTTTATCGCATCAGCAACATATTGCAGTTCGCTTAGGCAATCGGTATTTAAGTTATCGATATCTTTTTGAGTACGTACCGGGTTGGCAAATTTAGGGCCTATGTTCTGCGTAAAACTCAAATCACCACCCATCGCCTCGCCGGTAACTAATATATCCGAAAATAAGATAGCGGCATCTATACCTAAAAGGTCAACCGGCAGCATGGTAACGTCGGCAGCTATTTCGGGTGTTTTGCACATCTCCAGGAAAGAATACTTGTTTTTTATCTCCCAATACTGGGGCATAAAACGACCGGCCTGGCGCATCATCCATACTGGTGGGCGCTTGGTTTTTTCAGAAAATGCTGCTTTTATTAGTAATGAGTCTCTCATATTTTTTAGAATCAAGAGTCAAGAATTAAGAGGATAAGCGTTACCTATCTTGGCTCTTGACTCTTGTTTCCTGACTCTCTTACAATTATTTTTTATCCAATTCCTCATGAAGGCGTTTAATTACATCCTTCATTTTGGCTGTTATTTTTTCTTCGTGTTTGTCGGCCAATTTTAAATAGGCTTTGGCCTTTTCAAAATTATTATGCCTTATGCTGATGTTGGCCACATGTACCAACGCCGCCACATGGTCGTTAGCTGATCGTAATGGGTATTGCGCCGCTATTTCATAATGCTTTTCGGCTTCGTTATAATCCAGCTTTTGTAAGCATACGCCGCCATATATAAACTCATAAAACCCACGGCGCTTCTTGCTTAACCATTCAGGGTTAGCAACTTGTTGTAATAATGCCTCGGCTTTGCTGTAGTCTTTATTATGAAAAGCTTTGGCTGCCAATACAATGGTTCCCTCTTTAAAGTACCCCCATATTAACAGGCCAATAAACATTACGATTACACCAGCTATTTCATAAACCCGTAGGTTTATAGCAATAGCAAGCATAATAATAAAAGCGCCTATAACTAATACGCGTGCCCTTTTAGTAAACATTAATTAGTGCTGATCTGTAAATTTATACCCAACACCGCGTATAGAGTGAAAATAAACCGGGTTCTTAGGATCAGGTTCAAAATACTTACGGAAGGTCAGGATAAAGTTATCAATGGTACGGGTTGACGGATAAACATCATAGTTCCATACGGTTTCCAATATTTGCTCGCGCGATACGGCGTCATTGCGGCGCTCTATCAACAATTTCAACAACATCGTTTCTTTTTTAGTTAATGGGGTGATGCTGCCATCGCCATTAACCAACTCGAACGAATTGAAGTGAATCGTTTTATCGCCAATTTTATAGCTGTTAAACTCTTTAAGGTCATCGCCTTTTAAGCTGCGTTTTACCAGGTTGTTTACACGTAGTATCAACTCTTCCAGGTTAAATGGCTTGGTTAAATAATCGTCGGCTCCTTTTTTAAGGCCGGCTATTTTATCCTCGTTGGTATTTTTGGCGGTAAGGAACATGATAGGCACCTCAGAGTTTTCCAGCCTGATAGTTTCTGCAACTACAAAGCCATCAATCTCAGGCATCATTACGTCCAGTATCACCAGGTTAAAGCGTTCTTCTTTAAAGATCTGCAACGCTTTTTTACCGTTATTGGCGGTAGATACTTTATAACCTTCTAACTCAAGGTTAAGTTTAATTGCCTCTAAAAGATGGTCTTCATCTTCGGCCAGTAAAATTCTTTTTCTGCTTGGCATGTTAATTAATTTAAGTGCACTAATGTTCACCAATTATTTCGAATTACACGAATTTCGCTTTCCTCGATTCGCCTTAATTCGTGCAATTCGTGTTTATTATGTTAATCCAAAAACAACCTCAAATATGCTTCCCACAGGGCGATTGTCTTTGACCCTGATGCTTGCCTCATGCTTATCCAATACTTGCTTTACAATGTATAAGCCAAGGCCGGTACCTTTTGTATTACGGGTATCTTCACTGCCCACCCGGTAAAATTTGTCGAAAATACGGCTTTTTTCTTCGTCAGATACCCCAATACCATGATCGGCAACCTGTAAATGTATTTTCCCTTCTTTTTGATATAGCTTAACATCAACGGGCTCGCAAGGGCCTGAGTATTTAATTGCGTTCTCAATAAGGTTGGTTACAACCGATGTCAATGCAAATTTATCGCCGGTAAATTCAATTTTAGGTTCGATCTCTGCATTGATGATCTTCATATTACCATCGCATTTAGTCAGCTGCAGGCGATTCACAATGCTATCCACCAAAACAGACAGGCTAAAGTTAGCTTTAGGGAAACTATACGACCGGTTATCAATCTTTGATGCCAGCAGCATATTCTCTACCATATCATCCAAACGCTCTATATCCAGCAATGATTTATTGATAAAATCCTGGATCTGTAATTTGGTAAGATCACGTTTTTGTATGGTTTGCAGCAACAGTTTAATAGAAGCCAAAGGCGATTTTAGCTCGTGCGTTACTGACAGCAGGAAGTTCTTTTTTTGTTCCTGTAGCTTACGCTCGCGGTTAATAGACCTATGTAAATAGTAAGCACCAAATGAAAGTACGATCACAAACATCGAACCCTCACTCAATATCATGCCTATCTTTTTATGCTGCAGGCTAACCAATTGGTAGCCCCACCATATTAATTGCGCAACGGCATAAATAATTAATGCATAAAATATAACAAGCGATCTTTTCATAAGCCCCTCTAAATCTCCCCCGGTAGGGGAGACTCTTTTGATTTGTTTATATTAATATCCTTTTTCATTTTGCTTCTCAAAACCCTCCCTACCGGGGAGGGTTGGGTGGGGCTTTATTTTTTAAACACCAAATCAAGGCTATCAAATATAGCTCTTTTTGCTTTCTCCAGGTCTATCTTGGTATGTGCCGATGATATGAACCCAACTTCATAGCCTGACGGACCTAAATAAATACCACGATTAATTAATTCGCGGTGCAATACTTTAAATTTATCCATGCTTGTCGGGTCTATTTCTTCGGCTTTGCTAATGGTTTCCTGGCCCGTGAACGCGAACCAAAATATCGACCCAATGCTAAACACCTTAAACTTGTAGCTTTTGGCAGTAGCATAACGTTGGATAGCTTCGGTAAATTCTTCGGTCTTTTTGTGCAGGTCCTTGTAAAAGCCCATGCGTAAAAGCTCGGTTAACTGAGCTATACCCGCTGCCATAGCTACCGGGTTGCCTGACAAAGTACCAGCCTGGTAAACCCCACCATCAGGCGAGATATGCCCCATGATGTCGGCAGATGCACCGTACATCCCTACCGGTAAACCACCACCTATAATTTTGCCATAGGTAATAATATCCGGCTGGATCTGGTAATGACCGGCAGCGCCCTCAAAACCAACGCGGAAGCCCGATATCACCTCGTCAAATATCAATAGCGTACCGTTTGCGGTGCAAATGTCGCGCAGTTCTTGTAAGTATTCTTTAGTTTGCAGCAACAAGCCATTATTTGCCGGGATAGGCTCTATAATAACCGCGGCTATCTGATCTTTAAACTCTGTAAATGCTTTTTGTAAAGCTTCGGTATCATTAAGGCCGATAACAATAGTTTCGTCGGCAAAAGCTTTTGGGACTCCTGCTGATGAGGTTTCACCAAAAGTAACCAGACCTGATCCTGCTTTAACTAATAAAGAGTCTGAGTGGCCATGATAGCAACCTTCAAACTTTAAGATCTTATCGCGCTTGGTATAGCCACGTGCCAGCCTGATGGCAGACATTACCGCCTCTGTCCCCGAGCTTACAAAACGCAGCTTTTGTATAAACTTATTGTTTTTGAGGATCAGTTCGGCCAGTTCATTTTCAAGCGCTGTAGGCGCACCGAATGACATACCGTTCTGCATCACCTCGATAACCTTCTCCTTAACTTTTGGATGATTATGACCTAGGATAAGCGGCCCCCACGAGCAGCAGAAATCAATAAACTCGTTATCGTCTGCATCCCATATATGGCTCCCGTCGCCTTTTTTGATAAATAACGGTGTGCCATAAACCGACTTGAACGCCCTTACCGGCGAGTTAACCCCACCGGGGAAAAACGTTTTAGCCTTTGCATACAACTCGGCAGACTTTTCCCTGCTGATATCCGGTTTACCTGTGGCGCTTACCGGAATATCATCCTCCCCCGAAAACATTTTCTTTATTGAATCTAACATTTAGCCCCCCAGCCCCCTAAAGGGGGAGTTTTTTAATTTCTTATTTGTTAATTATATATTTTTAGCGCCTCCACTATTCCACCCCCTTTAGGGGGCCGGGGGGCTATATCCATTTATTCTCCAACACCTCTTTAGCGTGATAGGTTAATATCGCGGTAGCGCCGGCCCGTCTTATGCTTGTTAAAACCTCGGTTACTGCGCGCTGTTCGTTTAACCATCCTTTTTGGGCGGCGGCTTTTAACATGGCGTATTCACCGCTTACATTGTAGGCTGCTACCGGCAATTCGGTATTGTCTTTTATTAGTTTTATTACGTCCAAATAAGCCAATGCAGGTTTTACCATTAAAAAGTCGGCCCCTTCTACTTCGTCTAAGCGGGCTTCTATCAAAGCTTCGCGCTGGTTGGCCGGGTTCATCTGGTAAGTCTTTTTGTCACCAAACTTAGGGGCCGAATTTAACGCGTCCCTGAATGGCCCATAAAAAGCACTTGCATATTTAGCCGAGTACGACATGATTGACACCCCGGTAAAACCCGCATCATCCAACGTACGGCGAATGTAACCTACGCGACCATCCATCATATCGCTTGGGGCAATGATATCGGCACCCGCGTGAGCTTGGGCCAATGCCATCCTGCCTAAAACCTCTAAAGTTTCGTCGTTTAATATTTCACCGTTCTCAACAATGCCGTCGTGCCCGTCGCTGCTATATGGGTCCATGGCTACATCGGTAACAACGCAGGCCTCAGGGAAGTTCTTTTTTACCTCTCGGATAGCCCGCAGGTACAAACCTTCTTCACGGTAGCTTTCCGTTGCGTATTTATCTTTGAACTCTTCGCTGATGTTTGGGAAAAGATCAAACGAGTTTAACCCAAGCTTCATACAGCTCTCTACCTCGCGCAGCAAATTATCTATTGAATATCTAAAGATACCCGGCATTGAGGCCACCTCAGTCTTTTGGTTACTGCCCTCCACAATAAACAGCGGGAATATCAGGTTAGCAGCACTAACATGCGTTTCCTTCACCATCTGGCGGATAACTTCACTCTTACGGTTTCTTCTTGGTCGTTGTAACATATGCCCCCCAACCCCCTAAAGGGGGCGTTTTTTGAATTTCTTCTTTATTAATATTCTAATAGCCCATTATTCCTCCCCCTTTAGGGGGTCGGGGGGCTTATAATCCAAACACCGCCTCTGCCAGTCCAACTTCGTCAGGGCTGTAGGGCAATGTGTATTTAACACCCATCTCGTCAAATTTCTTACCTGTTGATTTGCCAATGCAGATCACTTTCTGATATGGGTCCATTAGGTTTTCGGCGAAGTAGGCATCAACATTAGACGGGCTGGTAAATACCAGCACATCAGCGCCTGAGCCTTCTATCTCTTCTTCCAGTACAGTTTCATATATCACCAGGTCAATCACTTTAGTATCGGGCGATAAACCTTTTTGTATGCTTTTCAGAGAGTCCTCGGCACAAGGAAATAGCACCTGCGTACCATTGGCCAGTTTGGCAAAATCTTCGGCAACATCTGCCGAATCATTACCTACACCGGTAAAGTCGGCGAAATGGCCCTTGCGGCGCAGCATCTCTTCGCTGCCGGCACCCATCACCCCAAACTTAACATCTTTAGGCAATAATGGCGATAGCTGGAAAAAGTACTCGACAGCGTTTCTACTGCTGAAGAATATCCAGTCGATATGTTTTAATATGTACGGATCTAATTTGGTGATAACCGGCACCGTGCGGATCAGCGAGCGTCCGTCTATCTGTATGTTATGTTTGGCTAATGCCCTGCGGAAATAGCTTTGCTCAGATACCTCGCGCGATATGAATACGCTTGCAGGCAACTTACGCTCGGGGTTAAACGCGGCTACTACCTTTTCTGACAGACCTTCTGTTTTCTCGGCTTCTAAGAACAAACGGTCGGGAAACTGGTCGCCTTCTTCTGCTTTTGACGTAAATACCTGGAACACGCCATCTTCTTTACGACAATAGCAGCCTAATGGTAAATGGCAGCCACCGCCGAACAGTTTAAGCACCGTGCGCTCAACCGCCAGTTCTTCGGCAACATCAGGATGGTTCAATACCTGCAAGGCCAGGAACAGTTCATTATCGCTTTCGCGGATCTGTATGGCCAGCGCGCCTTGTGCAGGCGCGGGTATGAGCTCATTAGGAGTTAGTTCTTCTACGTGGAACTCGCTCAGGTCAATACCCAAACGACTAACGCCGGCTTTGGCCAGCATAATGGCATCGTAGTTCTCTTCGCGAAGTTTATTGATACGGGTGGGTACATTACCGCGCAGGTCCTCTATTTCCAGGTCGGGGCGATAGGCCAGTAACTGTGCCTTGCGGCGATTGCTTGATGTCCCCACAATAGCGCCATATTTAACCGATAGCTTTTGTTTAACATCAACACAGTCCTTTAGTATCAGCAGCAACTCCGACGGGTCTTCGCGCTCTGATACCGCCGCTATGATCAATCCCGGAGGGTTCTCAGTAGGCAGATCCTTATGGCTGTGTACGGCCAGGTCAATGGTGCCGGCCAATAGCTCTTCTTCCAACTCCTTAGTGAAAAAGCCTTTGCCTTCCAGCTTATCAAAACTTAAATTAAGTAAGCGGTCCCCTTGCGTTTTAATGATCTTCAGTTCGGCCTGTATATTCACTTTTGCCAGGCTATCCTTAATAAAATTAGCCTGCCATAGCGCCAATTCGCTACCTCTTGTTCCAATAATTAGTGTTCTTTCCAAAGGGTTAATCTATTTGCAACCGCAAATTTAATTTTTTATACGGATGGTTGTAGTTTTTATTGATGTTATGAAAATTGAGTGACATGTTAATGAGTGAATTATTGAATGAATGAGTGTGGATTAGCGGCGAGTTGGTTTTGTACGTTGATGGAAGTTAAGAGTCGATAAACACCCGCTTTTACGCCGTAGCCCGCGACGCTTGTTTCACCGCGGATGTGAAACAGATGAAACACGTGAAACAAGATTTCGACTTAATTTATTGAAAATAAACCAATTAAAAAAATGGAGTGAAACAGAATGAAACAAGATAAAACAGAATTACTGACAATATAGCGCCACCAACCGGGATATAATTTTAATTAACGATAGAAGTAGAGGACACGCCTACGCCCCAGCGTTGGGACACTAAAACGCAAATGCGCATTGCTGTTGGTGGCAATGCGCATTTGTTAAAAATCAGGTTTAATCTTTTAATATAAGATTTATCAGTTGCCAAAGCCCAGGCTAATACCAGCGTTAAAGGCAGTATATCCGTAACCAATTTCGGCAAAGGCGTTGAGCGATTTGGTTAGCTGAAAAGTGCCGCCGGCGTAAGCACCGTAGGTCATTTTAACACCGCTTTTGTTAGAGAATGTTTGCGCACCCGTGTTATAATCAGTAGTGCGATTCTTTTTGTATATGGCGAATGGTAAAATGTCGGCACGCACATAGGTACCAATCGGGCCAAATTTAAGTGGTGTATAGTACTTAGCAAAAAACTCAAAGTTTACAACGCTTGCATCGCCATAACGATGGGCAACGGTGCCTGTAGGGTCGGTAATTGTAGTGTTGCTTTTAAATGTTGCATAGTTTATCTCCAAACCTAACGCCAAGCCGTCGGTAAACATACCTAACTCGTACCCTAGGCCCAGAGCAGGCGATTTTGCGGTGAAGTCATCAAAAGGAGCTTCATTAAATTTTGACATCTGCGCAAACGGTGCGCCGGCTCTAAAGAAGATATTTACATTACCGGGCTCCATTTTGCTTTGGGCCTGTGCCCTGCCTGTTACTACAGCTACTATAACTGCGGCTACAATTAGTACTTTTTTCATTGTGATGAGTGTGGTTTTATTAGTGAATAAGCTGAATTATTTTACACTACAAAGTTGCGCCGCAACGCCACCTGCAACAATAGGAATAGGTGCTAATAAGTATGGGGATATATACCTATTATTATTTAATAAGTGAGCTATTAATGATCTATTGGGGATTGCAAGGTGGTAATTAGAAATATCCGGCTTGTCCAATTCTTTTTACCACTTATTTGGCGCAAGTCTTAAAGCGATGGAAATATTAATATAATTAAACGCAAGACATCTGTCAAAACCTGAATAATATTTTTGGCAGGATTTATGTGTCGATTATTGTATATTAGATATATGATTATGAAAAAGACATTACAGCTCACATTTACTATTTTAGCCTTTGCTTTTATTTTACAGGCCTGCTCAACCACCAAAAGTTTAGTAGGTGCACAAAATGGCCATATTAACGGTACCTGGACACTAACTAACGTTAGTTATGACGGGCTTTTACCCAACGCCGTACAGGATGTGTTTAACCAGGCCCCTCCGCGCGATTTTATTAACAGTATCTGGCAACTAAGCAACAGCGGCAATGGTATCTATACGCTGGCTAACGGCACATCGCAAACCATATTTTGGAGCTATAATACCCAGGATAAAAGCAATCCTATATTTCAGTTTAAAAAAATATATCAGGGCGATAAAGCTAAAAACGTAACCGAGGGTTACCAGCTTAATATCGCGCAAAATGATGGCAAATTTATGACCTTAAAATCGCCCATTAATATAGGTGATAAGACAGCTTATATTATTTACACATTCCAAAAGCAATAACAATAAATCATTATTAAGTAAAGAGGCAAAGTAGGCACAATGTGCTGCTTTGCCTCTTTTTTTGGTAAAAAGCATCTTGTCAAACAACCTATTTTTTTATTGCCATTGTCCAATTCTGTAAGTCCCGGTCGTCTTTTGTTTTTAACAGTTATCTAAATAAAAACAAAATGGAACAAAGAATTAATGCTTTCGAAAAAGCACCGGGCGTATTAAAAGCATTGTATGGCATTGGTGCCTACCTGGCAAAATCACCGGTAGAAGAACAACTATTACATTTAATTTACTTTAGGGTATCGCAAATAAACGGCTGCGCCTTTTGTTTAGACATGCACGCTAAAGATCTGCGCGCGGGCGGCGAAACCGAACAACGCCTATATATGGTTGCGGCATGGCGCGAAGCAATTGTTTATACCGCCCGCGAACGCGCCGCCCTTGCCTGGGCAGAAGCCGTTACCAAATTAACCAATAATGATGTACCGGATGATGTGTACCACGATGCCCTTAAACAATTTTCGGAAACGGAATTGGTAGATCTTACCCTGGCCATTACAACTATTAATACCTATAATCGCCTTAATGTCGCGTTTCGTGCACCGGGTGGTTATTATCAGGTAGGGCAGTTTGCACACGCGTAATATCAACCTAAAAAGCCCTGTGAAGTTTTCGGAATTTCACAGGGCTTTAATATAATATCTCCCCGATCGTACGTACACACAATATCGGTTACCTTAAAAACAGACATCGCAAATTTAGCTGTAAAGCGCGCTTCGCTAAAGGCCATATTCATTCCCATAAATAGCACCACAAAAGCGCAAACAACTCACAATCAGAACGCTTTACCATCCAGTATAATCCTTCAATCATCGTATGTTTTTATGGCAAGCTTTAAAAAAAGATTTGGGGATGTCACAAAATAATTACAAATTACCCCAGAAACCTGTATTTTTTACCGGCAGTTTCCTATAGACCAAATACTAAACCAACACTAATAAACCTAATATACCAAACCTAATTATCGATTATGAAAAAAATTTACTTCTTATTTGCAATCGCTTTATTTTTTACCACGAGTAAGCTATTAGCCCAAGGGTGCGTAGCCATTAAAAGCATGGGGGGCGTATGCTCAATGCTTGACCACCCCGACGAAACAGACGAAAATGGCGGTTGGATCATCAACTCAAATATCAGGTACTACAAATCATATAAACATTTTATTGGCAGGCAAGAGCAGCCTCAGCGCGTAGCTTTAGGCACCAATGTTATCAACCACGCTTATACGCAGGATATTGCTTTAACGCGGGTGTTTAACAGTCGTTGGTCATTTTCGGTTGATGTGCCTCTTATATCAAATACCCGTTCGTCATTATATGAGCATGGCGGTACCGAAAGACATACTACATCATCATTTGGTATTGGCGATATCCGCCTTGCAGGATATGTTTGGGCATTTGATCCGCATAAATTTAAAAATGGAAATATCCAGTTTGGTTTAGGCCTTAAGCTACCCACAGGCGATTATAAATACACCGATTATTTCTACAATACCGGCCCTGGTGGTACTAAATTATTAGGCCCTGTAGATCAGTCTATCCAGCTTGGTGATGGCGGTACAGGTATTACTACCGAAATTAACGCCTTTTACCATTTATCATCTGCTTTTAACGTTTACGGTAATTTTTATTACCTAATTAGTCCACGCGAGCAAAATGGGGTTTCATCAACGCGTGGTGGTACGCCAAGTGCTGCTACTATAGCTTATGGCAGCGATGTAATGAGTGTGCCCGACCAAATGATGGTAAGATTTGGAGCCAGTATGTCTGTAAAGCGGTTTATGTTTTCGGCCGGCTTTCGCGATGAATGCTTACCCAGTAAAGATCTCATCGGCGGCAGCAACGGTTTCAGACGCCCCGGCTATATTATTTCTGCCGAGCCGGGTATAGTATATTCGTTTAAAAAGGTGAGTGTAAATGCTTTTGTGCCAATAGCTTTGATACGCGACAGAACACAAAGTGTGCCCGATAAGATCAGAACAGATCTGACCGGCGTATACGCGCAGGGCGATGCCGCTTTTGCAGATTATGCAATAAATATTGGTATAAGCTTTAAATTATAAGCAGTAACGCGGCGATGAAAAACCTGGAATGGGAAATTAATTATTGTTGATCAAAATATCTTTAGCCATTACCATAGGTACGCTAATGTATTTTTTCTCCATGTAGTTGATCACCTTTTCCAGGATCTCGCGCGATTGCGCGTCCATACCCAGCACCTCATCAGCAAAAACACTGTTTAGAGCGGTATTGCGGATCTCTTTGATCTTTTCTGGTACCTGGCGCATAGCCAGCTCTACCTTGCGTTGTTTTAGCTGTAAGCAAAACTCGGCAATGTTTTCGTCTATGATCGTTTCGGCGTGGGTAAGTTCCTGGTAACGTTCCTGCAGGTTACGTTTGGCTACCTCGTTTAAAGAATATACTTCAATAAAGTTAACCGGGAACTGCTCTAAAACTTCAGGAGCGGTATCATTTGGTATAGCCAGGTCGACGATGGTCTTTTTGGCAGTTTCGCCGCTTAATAACGACTTGTAAATTTCTGAGGTAATGATCGGCTCGACTGCTGATGTACAGGTAATGATCACATCAAACCCTTTATTATAATCTTTTAAAGCATCCAGCGTAAAAGCTTCGCCGTTAAGATCGGCAGCTAATTTCTCTGCTTTTGACAACGTACGGTTAAACACCGCGAAATTGCTGAATTTATGTTTTTGAAGATATTTGGAGATGTTTTGGTTGGTTTCGCCTGCGCCGATGATGAGGATGCGGGCATTTGAACATAGCTTAAGGTCGTTAAGCTTACGGTAGGCCAGTGATACTACCGAGATGGGGTTTTTAGAGATGTTGGTATGTGTGTAAACCTCTTTAGCGGTTTTGACGACACAATTCATATACATTCGTAATCCGTCGCTGGTAAGGCCTGCTTCGCGGCAATTATCATACGCCTTTCGTAGCTGTGCAAGAATTTCCTTCTCGCCTACTATCAGGCTTTCCAGCGAGCATGACATTCGTAACAGGTGGTTCAACGCGTCACGGCCTTCATATATAGAAGCGGCCTCAACAAATACACCGGTATGGTGCGAACAAAGATCAATATTTAATGACTGGATGAATTTTGTGGCGAATGCCTTGTCAACAACCTGGGGGGTTAGCATCACAAATTCTACACGGTTACAGGTAGCCACATAAAAAAGTTCAGCAATGCCAAATTCGGCTTTCACATGGTGAAGCTTGTCCGTTAAGTTCTCCTCGCAGATAACCAACTTCCCCAGTTCCTTCAGCTCTATCTGTTTGTGCGTAAAAGCTATTACCTTTAAATACTTCAAAGCAATTTTAAATTTGACCCAACAAAAATAGCATCTTGAACCAGAAGCAATGTCAAGACTTTGTCATACAGTTGCATTTAGAATGTTTATAAATAAGCGCCATATTGATACCTAAAGAACTTAATTACAGCAAAAAACGTAATCAAACCATTAAATAGGACATTGAAATTATAAAAATGATAAAAAAGCTCAGCCTGGCAATCCTCATTATCGGCTATGTGTACGCGGGTGTTAATCATTTTCGTAATCCGGCGTCTTATATACCTATTATTCCGCGTTATATTCCGCTGCCGGTATTTGTAAATTACCTGTCGGGTGTATTAGAAATTTTGTTTGGTTTATTACTTATTTTTAAAAACACCCGCCGGTTTGCCGCGCTGGGTATTTGTTTATTACTGATAGCGTTTTTGCCGGTACATATCCAAATGCTCATTGATGCCCCTTTTAGTTAGGTACGTTTACCGTTACCCCCTTGATTGCCTGGCTGCGTTTGGCTTTGCAACCGGTGTTGATATGGTGGGCATGGTGGCATAAGCCCCCTCTAAATCTCCCCCGGTAGGGGAGACTTTTAAGTTCTGTTTTTTAAAGGTCCTCCCTGTGGGATGGTTTGGGTGGGCTGATTGGATCCTGTAACAACCAACCATAAAAACAGTCTATAATTTGGTTGCCATTACCTATTGTGGTAATATTGACTGTATAATGAAGACAGAATATAAATTTAATGAGCCCGAAACAGCTGCATGCTTTGTATGTGACCACGTAATGAATAAAACCAGGCCTATCCTGTTAGTAACTCACGACGAAGATGAGGAGTATGAATATTGGCAATTTCTTTGTGGCGAATCTGATCACACCGAATCCAACATTAAAATCATATCTATTAAACAAGCTACAACAATAGACCCTTCTATAAATGACCTCTATGAAATGCCATTGGGAGTAAGTGCAGACAGAAGATCAATACATGACAAATGGGAACCTTTTACAATAACCAACAAATAGTTACCTAACTATAATGATTAAAAAAGACTTTTTCACACTACCGGGCGCAAAAGGCAGAGGTATGTTAGCTGATCTAACCTATGACGATAATGCAAAAGATGCGCCGCTGGTGATCTTCGTGCATGGCTTTAAAGGGTTTAAAGACTGGGGCACGCATAACCTGGTGGCTAACTATTTTGCAGAGAATGGCTATCGTTTCTTAAAATTTAACTTTAGCCATAATGGTACTACTGCGGATAAGCCTATAGATTTTACCGACCTGATAGCTTTTAGTGATAATACTTTCTCTATAGAACTGGACGACCTGAATACAGTTATCGATTTTGCCTGTAACGGCTCGGCCATACCCAAAGCTAACGGCGTTTATTTAATTGGGCATAGCATGGGTGGCGGCATCAGCATCATAAAAACCGCCGAAGATAAACGGGTAAAGAAACTGGTAACTATGGCGGCTATATCCAGCTTTCATAACCTATGGCCCAAACAGGTAGAAGAACAATGGCGGTTACAGGGTATATTTTATATGCTGAATACCCGTACTAACCAGCAAATGCCTTTAAAAGCAAGCCTGTTAGACGATTTGGCTAAGAATGCTTCCCGCCTGGATATTCTCGCCAAAGCAGCCACCATAACACAACCCTGGTTAATTATACATGGCGATGAGGATAAGACCGTACCGCTTAGCAACGCCAAAGAGTTACCTAAAGCCCAACCCAATGCCGGGTTCATGGTAATAAAGAATGGCGACCATACTTTTGGCGGCTCACATCCGTTTACTAAGACTTCTTTACCAGATAAATTACAGGAGTTTTGCGATGCGGCAATCCGTTTTTTTAACAAGTAACCACCAGTATCCGCTGTAACTATCACTTTATAAGACGCTTTACACATGAGTACATTCGAATCGCATAAAAAAGGCAATAAATTTTTAAACCCCATACCTACTACCGAGGCTTCCTGGAGTAATGCGCTACCCATGATTAAGGCTTATGCTACCAATAAAGCCGAGGTTGTTCCCCGTAAAACATTAGGGCCATTTAAAACAGATATATCCATCTATAAAACACCCCCTAAAAGCGGCTTACGTATAACCTGGGTGGGGCATTCCAGCTTATTAATCGAAATAGACGGGCACACCATACTAACTGATCCTGTATGGAGCCAACGGGTATCATTTACGCAATTAATGGGGCCGAAACGCTTTTTCAACCCGCCAATAGCATTAAGTGATCTGCCACCATTGGATGCCATTATCCTATCGCATGATCATTATGACCATTTAGATAAGGACACTATCCATTTTTTTGCCAATACCACTATCCCATTTTACTGTTCGTTAGGTGTTGGACAACACTTACAAAACTTCGGTATCATAGAAAATTATATCACCGAAATGGATTGGGGCGATAGTATCATGATCAGTAATGATTGTGTGATAACAGCCACCCCTGCAAGGCATTTTTCTGGCCGTGGCATTACCGGGCGTAATGAAACGTTATGGTCATCATTTGTTATTAAAGGCACCAAACATAATATCTTTTTCGGAGCCGATTCGGGTTATTTCCCTGGCTTTAAAGATATCGGCAAAGCCTTTGGCCCGTTCGACCTGAGCATACTGGAAATAGGCGCCTATGGCGAATATTGGCCCGACATACACATGGGACCAGATCATGCATCCAACGCGCACCTTGACCTGAAGGGTAAGCTAATGATGCCCATACATTGGGGTACCTTTAACCTGGCCCTGCATGATTGGTTTGAACCCATTGAACGTTTACAGAACTATGCCATCGACAAAAAAATAGAATTATTTGTTCCCGAACCGGGAAAACCTACTGAAGTTGATGGGGCGTATAATTCAACGTGGTGGAAACCTTTTATGAGTTAGCAATAATTTGTATATTAGTTTTACATTCTACCATTATGAACCAGGAAATTACAAACGTCAGGCTACAGTTTACTTGCGATAAAAACTGGGAGAACATGACCGATGCAGGCAATGGGAAGTATTGCCATAGCTGCAAAAAAACAGTTTATGATTTTAGCGATGTCAAACAAAGTGAGTTTTTAGCTATCATGGCCCAAAACAACAATAATGTTTGCGGTAGATTTAGTGTAGAACAGATGGCACCGCAACCCACGCTTATGCCTGTTTGGAAAAAATGGATCTCGGCAGCGATGATATTGATAGGAATCAATATATTTAATAACAAAGCCCAGGCACAAACAAAACCTGCTACTTCTACCGATCAGCGTTCATTAGCCGACACCAATAAAGTGTTTGGAGAGGTAATGTATATTGAACCTCACTGTCCAGGTGGAATTGAAGTTTTTTCAAAATTTCTTGCGGACAATATTCAATACAAAGACGGAATAGTTGATGGAAGGGTGATCTTATCCTTTATTATTAAAAAAGACGGATCGCTTTCAGACATTAAAGCGCTTAGAGGCGTGAGCGCTGCTAATAATGAAGAAGCTATGAGGGTATTAAAATTATCGCCAAAATGGATAGTTGATCCAAACTTTAATAATCCCAAAGGCATATCCTACACGGTACCTATAATGTTTAAGCGTAAAGGTTAAATGCGTAAAAGGTTCGGCACACCTTGAGCCATTTAATCCGCATATATCTATCCTCATAACACAAAACTCACTACTCAAAACTTCTACAGCACTTCCTTCAAATGCTTATAGTTTGATTTAACGGTATCCAGCACTTCTTGCATACGACCGTTTAATACCAATTTGGTCATGGATAATGCCATGCCCTTTACCTGTTCAAATTCAATTTTTGGTGGCATGGCAAGGGCGTTAGGGTCAGTCATGATGTTCACCAATACCGGGCCATCAAACGCCAGTGCCTCTCTCAATGCCAGTTTCACATTGCTTGGTTCAGTAACAGTAACGCCTTTTATACCCATGGCTTGTGCTACCAATGCAAAGTCAGGGTTTACCATATCGGTTTGCCAGTCGGGTAGCCCGGCAACTTCCATCTCGAGTTTTACCATGCCTAACGATCTGTTATTAAATACCATGATCTTGACTGGCAGTTGATATTGTGCGATAGTTGCCAGATCGCCTAACAGCATTGATATGCCGCCATCACCGCACATAGCAATTACTTGCCTGTCTGGGCAAGCCAACGCGGCCCCAATAGCCATCGGCATTGCATTAGCCATAGATCCATGGTTAAATGAGCCTAACATTTCGCGCTTTCCGGTAGCATTGATATAGCGCGCACCCCATACGCATGACATTCCGGTATCAACCGTAAATATGGCATCATTAGTCGCCAGTTGGTCTAATACATCGGCTACCATTTCAGGGTGGATCTTGTCGGTATCACCACCATCATCTACGTAATTTTTTAATTGTTTTTTTACTTCGGCATAAAACTCCAACTGTTCTTTTAAAAAGTTATCGTCCTGTTTCTGTGCCACCAATGGCAAAAGCGCAGTTAAAGTATCTTTTACTGATCCGCATAAACCAACATCAACTTTTGCCCGGCGTCCAAGTCGTTCGGGCTTAATATCTACCTGTACAATCTTGCAGTCGGGCGGCATAAATTGAGCATAAGGGAAATCTGTACCTAATAAGATCAACAGTTCACATTCATGCATGCTGTTAAAAGCTGAGGGCAAACCCAATAAGCCCGTCATCCCAACTTCGTTAGGGTTATCATACTGAATACTCATTTTGCCTTTAAAAGAGTAACCAACAGTAGCTTTTAACTTATCAGCTAAAGCCACTACCTCATCATGCGCATCTGCCGCGCCTATACCGCAAAAAATGGTTATTTTTTTATACTGATCTATTAATGCGGCTAACTGATCGAGATCTTTTGAAGAAGGTTTGATTTCCGGTATGGGGTTATAGTTTTGTGTTGAAGAAATACCTTCGTCTGCATCCATCTTTGCCAGGTCGCCGGGCAAACCTATTACCGACACCCCTTTTTTATGTAAAGCGTGTTGTATACCAGCCTGTAGCATCCTGGGGAACTGCGCCGGGTTGGTAGCTATTTGGTTATAGTGGCTGCAATCGTCAAACAGTTTTATGGTGTTGGTTTCCTGGAAATAATCAGTACCAAACTCATTGCTCATTATGGTCGATGCAATTGCTATTACCGGTGCACCCGACTTATGGGCATCGTACAATCCGTTAATTAAATGTACATGCCCGGGGCCACTGCTGCCCGCACAACAGGCCAAACCGGTTAACTGCGCTTCTGCACTTGCGGCAAAAGCACCTACTTCTTCATGGCGTACATGGATCCACTGCAGGGTTCCTTCGCGCCTTACAGCATCGTTTACTTCATTTAAACTATCGCCGGTTACGGCATATATTCTTTTAATACCCGCGCTAACCAGCATTTGCACTAATTGGTCTGCAACACTCTTTGCCATAATTTCAATTTATCTAAAGGTCTAACCAATGAAGTGCAGCAGAGTTTTAAAATTTGCAAATTGGATAATGAATTTTAATCACCAGACAAAAAATAGCGAAAACTTGCAATAAAATGTTTAATTTATTAAAATCTTAACAAGCAGTTAGCATTATTATTCGTAATTTTGTAAAAAAGCAACGAAAGAGATATATGGAACGAGTAGCAATAGTTGCCTATAAGCCCAACCCTGGCAAGGAAGTGGCATTAAGAGCATTAGTAAAGAAACACCTGTCGTGCTTAAAAGAAGCAGGACTGGTTACAGATAAAGAATCATTTATTTTAGAAACAAAAGACGGCAGCATCATAGAAGTTTTTGAATGGAAATCAAAACAGGCTATGAAAACCGCCCACAAACACCCTCAGGTACAGGAAATGTGGCGCGAGTATGCCAAGGTATCTACCTATACCCCGTTAAACAGGCTGGAAGAATCGGGTAATTTATTTGCAGAGTTTAATCCGTTAGGTTAGGCTCTATCCAATTACCATCTTCACGAATAATGCCAATCAATTCATCAAGCGCGTTTTCTGAAGTGATATTTTTCTTGACTGCTTCTTTTCCCCGGTAAAGCGTAATTTTATCAGTACCCGAGCCTACATAGCCATAATCGGCATCGGCCATTTCGCCGGGACCATTTACGATACAGCCCATAATACCGATCTTTAATCCCTTTAAATGCGAGGTGCGGCTGCGGATCATTTGTGTGGTAACCATCAGGTCGAACAAGGTACGTCCACAGCTTGGGCAGGATATATATTCTGTTTTAGAGATGCGCGAACGGGTAGCTTGCAGGATACCAAAAGCAGTAGATGTTATAGTTTTTGTATCAACAGCAGGTGCGTCTATCCAGATACCGTCTCCAAAGCCGTCAATGAGCAATGCCCCTAAGTCGGTAGCAGCATATAATTGTAAGAGTGTCGCTAACTCTTCACTTTCGGACTTCCCGACTTCCGGACTTCCCGACTCAAAAGCATAACTTCTTTTAATAATCACCGGCACTTCCAGTCCTAATTCTTCCATCTTAAAGAAGAAAATACGCTGATCGGCCATACCATGCAGAGCATCAGTTTCCAATACAAATACCAACGAATTACTGAATGGCAACGCGCCAAACGCATCTGAATCAATATCGGCAGGTTTGATCTTTACCAGGTTTAAGGCCGATGATTGATCATCGGCATCAATAAATTCCTGCAAAGTAAATAGCGGATGGCAAAGCGTTTTATCAGCCAGCTTTTTCCAGGTATTATAATTATATAACTGTTTTAAGTTTGACGGCAGATTGAAAGACGGCAGTTCATCGCCAAAGAACACAAAATCAACCGACTGCTCGGCCATATTGTATTTATCCAGTAATGGCGAATAGATATACCCTGCTGCATTTAATACCGCGGCATCTTTCAGGTTTTCTTTCGACAGATCGACCACCACACGCGGCACCATATGCCCGCCTATAAAAGCATTAGCTTCGTAGGTTTGGCGTTTTTTGTAGGCATAAGGGCTATGAGCCCACTCTAAATCTCCCCCGGTTGGGGAGAATTTTGGTTGGGTTCCATTTTCAAAAGCCCTCCCTTCCGGGGAGGTTTTGGGAGGGGCCGATTCTGCTTTCCGCTTCGTGTAACGCTCAACTAACGCGATAGCTACAGGTGATTCGGCTTCAGGTTCTTCGGTAAGGGATACACGGACGGTATCGCCCAGGCCATCCTCTAACAAAGTACCGATACCAACGGCTGATTTGATGCGGCCATCTTCGCCGTCTCCGGCTTCGGTCACACCTAAGTGCAGCGGGTAATTCATTCCTTCGGCTACCATTGTCTCAACCAACAGGCGATAGGCTTGTACCATTACCTGCGGATTGCTTGATTTCATCGAGATCACCAGATTATAATAATTCAGCGTCTCGCACATCCGTATAAATTCCATCGCCGACTCAACCATACCCTGCGGCGTATCGCCATAACGGCTCATGATCCTGTCGCTTAATGATCCATGATTGGTACCTATACGCATGGCTGTGCCATATTCTTTACAGATCTTTACCAACGGCGTAAACTTATGGAAGATCCGGTCCAGTTCTCCCTGGTATTGCAGGTCGGTATAATCTATCTGGTCAAATTTCTTTTTGTCGGCATAATTGCCCGGGTTTACCCGTACTTTTTCAACTATACGCGCCGCTACTTCGGCAGCATTGGGGGTAAAGTGGATATCGGCAACCAGCGGTGTAGTATAGCCGCGCTGGCGCAATTGTTTTTTTATTTCGGCAAGATTCTGTGCTTCTTTAATGCTGGGCGCGGTAATGCGCACATATTCGCAACCCGCTTCTATCATCCGGATAGATTGCTCAACCGTACCTATGGTATCCATAGTATCGGTAGTGGTCATGCTTTGTATACGGATAGGGTTATTTCCACCCATAGGCACATCGCCAATATTAACCTCGCGGGTAACAAAGCGCGAATACTCGGTTAACGAGTTACAATAACGGCCGGGCAGTAACTTTATAGTTGGGGCACTCATGTGGATGATTATATCTTTATGGCAAAAATAAGTAATATTTAATCGGATACTTATTAAATTTGAAGTATGACAGAAGATCAAGATTTTGAATTATCAGACGCGTATAAGGTTATGATTGACCGTATGCTTGCTGAAGAAGATAACGGAACAGCAAAATATATATCTGCCGAAGAAATAAAAAATCGTTTCTTAAACCAACGGAGCAATTTGCAATAATGGTTCCTGATTCCTTGCTTTATCCCAATTGTCAAGTAATTCTTGTTGATGTAACGCGGTCCATTCAATTACTAAACCTAAAACTCTGGGTGGCAATTTACCTCCTATTAATTCTAATTTGTTAATATCAACCGTACCCTCATATTCGCCATATACCGCGTGGAAGTGCGGTGGGTTATGGTCATTAAAAAACATCCTGATAATAATGCCTAAGAAAAAGCTAATTTGTGGCATAATTCAAACTGGCTGAAAGTATATCTTCCGGTTTCTTATTCACTATTTCGGCGTATATAGCAATCATATCAATCTCTAATTCTTCACTCCATGCTATCGAATAGCCTGTGGTATACACCTTGTTAAAAAGTTCAGTTTTTAATAACTCCGAAAAAATACCCTTCCCTATAAAGTCTTTCAAGTCAATTACACCCGAAACACCATCATCAAACGTGACTTGAATTTTATATTCGGGCAATGCATTTACACTAACAGCTTTCATTATCCTGATTTTAATATAGCTAAGATACGAAATCTATTTTTGCTGCAATTTTAAGCATGAATTATTTCCCTTTTAAAAGTATTTTTACACCCAACATGAACAACGAATATTACATCATAGAAGGAGAAGAGAAAAAAGGTCCATATACTTTTAATGAACTGATCAATATGGATATCACCATCCATACAGAAATCATCACACCATTAAGTGATGCACCGCAATACGCGTCTGAACTGCCTGAGTTTAATGCGTATTTTGAGGCGCAGGGCATACACTTCCCTACTTTAGATAACCTGGCCACCTATGGCAGCCGTTTGCTGGCTTTTATTATTGATTATTTCCCGCTGTATATTATAGTTGAAACTATTGAAACCCGCATGGGATGGGTAAAATTGCCAACCCAGTTTACTTTTGGCCAACCTGTGCCAACCGATATGTTTATACTTTCGATAAGCTTTACCGCTATATTTTTTATCTATAAGGCTGTTTTTGAAGCGACCGCTCTTAAAAGTACTTTAGGCAAAAGAGCAATGAAATTAATAGTTGTAGATATTGATGGTAAAGGGCTATCGGTAGGAAAATCATTAATACGCAACTTGGGTATTGTGCTATCCATAACCATTTGGATACCGTTCCTGAGCATATTTTTTAGCGAACACCGCCAAACCTGGTATGATAGTCTGGCTAAAACTTATGTGATAACCACAAACCCGACTTTAAGGTAAAGAGATTAATATCTCTTTACCTTAAAGTCGGCCATACCGCCGCTCATTTTTATGTAGATCTTATTGGTAGCGTTAGCAAAGCCTGCTGTTTCGTAGGTACCGTCGCTGTTTTTGTTAAATCCATCAAAGTTTGTTGATGATAAACCGGTACTGCTGTTGATACGACAAGCCGCGTTAGCAGGTATACTGATAGTAGTTGAAGACATACCGGTTGATACGTTAACATTGGTTTCTTTTACCGGCTGGCCCAGTTTTACCTCAAAATCGGCAGCGCCACCACTAAGTTTTAATGACCTTACTTTGAATTTTGAAAGATCGAAGTCCAGTTTGGTAGCGCCTGCTTTGATATCCAGTTCCCACTCTGGGTTTGGGTTCAACTTAAAAACAACCGAGTTGTTTTTACCGTATCCATTCTTTTTATTATCAAAATCAAGGTTAAAACCGTGTCTGCCTTTCATATTAAAATTAAGCACATACACAGA
This sequence comes from Bacteroidota bacterium, assembly GCA_040388175.1. Lineage (GTDB taxonomy): Bacteria > Bacteroidota > Bacteroidia > Sphingobacteriales > Sphingobacteriaceae > Mucilaginibacter. The sequence continues at coordinate 25,033 of JAZKCG010000050.1, forward strand.
ATCTTCTTTTTTGCTGCTATATACGTAGCGCCCCCTAAATTCTTTGGTTTCGGCATTAAATAGTTGATTAGTAGTATCGCTTAGTTGGTACACTGTACCGCCACCGCTTATATTCAAACGGGCTACTTTAGCATCAGCTACGTAGGGTTCGTTAAAAATGCTGTTTCCTTCAATTTTTGTAACCTTGCCTGTACTGGTGCTGTCTGAATCGTCGTCGTTATCATCGTTATATTCAAACGAAGGGCTATTCCAAAAACCGTTATGTCTGCCAAAATTACCAAATACTATCAGCGCAAATCCGGCTATGATCACACCCAGCTTTACCAAAATTGCCCAAGTAGACCGGTTATTTGCAAATATTAAGTTAATGCCCCCAATTACTATAAATATAGGCCACAGGTAAAAAAAGTTACCCCAATGGAAAGCAATTACACCATAGTTATGAAGCAGTACTAATGCTCCTATCAATATCAGGACTACACCCGGAATTATTTTATCGTTTCTCATGATCTTTATTATTGATAATTATACAGTTGGATCAGTATCTTTTGTTTTATCCTCTTCCTTTGTTTCTGTTTCAGCTACAGGTGCTTCTGTTGCGCTCCAGTTATCTTTTTCCCAGGGCTGTTGTTTCCTGCGTGAAAACACCAACACTATACCTGCAGCAATGATAACAAGCGGCCATAGGTGATCGTACTCCCAATCGGGCAACAAATCAAAGTTATTCAGCAAGAAGAACCCGCCAAATGCTACTAAGGCAGCACCTACTATAACACCCGCGTTTGATCTTTTCTTAGGCTGAGCCATAAATTCAACACCCGGACGTGCGCTATAATTACCAAACGCGTTTGGTACGCTATAATCAACCGGCTCATTGGCTTGTGGTGGTACGGTATAATCTACCGGGCCGGCATTTTTAAAACCAGGAGCATTAAAGCCGTATATCTTTTTAGGCATTACAATCCAGAAGATAACATAAGCCAGGAAGCCTCCACCATGAAATACGAGTGCCAGTAAAAACACTAACCTAACTATGGTTACATCAATACTTAAATATTCTGCCAGGCCCGCGCAAACGCCTGCTATTGTTTTATTTTGTTCGTCGCGGTAAAGTTTCTTTTCCATTTTCCTAGTTTTTAAAGTCGGTTTATAGCTGCCCTGCGGCAGGTTTAATTATAATTTGATCTACATTGGCACCCTTACTCATGTTGTAAATATTTACAATTGCCGATGCAATGTCTTCTGGCAGTACCATGGTATCTTTATCCACATCCTGTCCTTTCCACGAGTCTGTTAATGTCGACCCGGGGATGACCGCGGTTACCTTTACACCATGTTCCTGCATTTCTAAGCGCATAGCATTATTTAAATTAAGCAATGCTGCTTTTGTTACGCTGTATGAGCCTGCTTCAACCACGGGGTTTAAGGATGCCACAGAGCAGATATTAAAAATATGCCCCTCGCGGGCAGCAATCATGCTTTTACCAAAAAAGCGGTACAACTCATAAGCGGGCATCAAATTGGTGTTGATCATTTTCTCAAATGTATCGTTCTCTTCATCCAATATCTTAGCGTATTTATACATGCCTAAATTATTAACAATGATGTTGATGTTACCCAGCTCTTGTTGTGCGTCAGCGGCAAACTGCAATAGCTCTGTTTTATTACTACCATCTGCAACCGCGGTAAAAACTTTTATGGCGGGATTAATTTGCAGTAGTTCGTTTTTAAAAGAAGCAAGCTCGGCAGCATTACGTGAGTTTATGGCCAGGCTGATGCCCTGTTGTGCAAATGCTGCAGCTATTGCACGTCCCATTCCTTTTGTTGCGCCGGTTATTAATGCTGTTTTCATGATCTAAAAGTAGATATAATTGAGAATAAGCGTTTATAAAATTCGGGGAACGGGGTTGAATAGTCGGTGAAATAATCTTATGAGGCGGGCGAATTATAATCGCATAAATAAAAAAAGTATATTCGGTGCTATATTTACAACCTATGTTTAAGACCTTATTCATTTTTTTAGCGGGGATGGTGCTGGTTCAGGAAGCTAATGCACAGGCACCCAAGTCAAGTGCTGACACTTTGTTATATTACGTTAAAAACAACGGAAATATAACTACCAAGGACAGTTCTGACTTTGTGATGTTGATAATGCCAAACGACCCCACAAATAAAAAAAGCCTATATCCGGTTATGCAATTTTATCGCAATGGTAAACGCAGGCTTATCGCTTCATCAAGCACCCATTCAATAAATGTGATATTTGAAGGCCCTTACAGAATTTTTTTTTCGGATGGACATCTTAAAAGTACATCAATTTATAAAAACGGACATGTTGTAGGCCCTGTTACCGAATATTATCCTAATGGCAAAGTATATACTATAAAAGTCTATGACAAAAGCGCGATAAAATACCTGGAATGCAGAGATTCGACAGGTGTTGTTTTAGCGGAGAATGGTAATGGTATCTGGCGAGAATTTGATCCTAATTTTAAAATAACGATAAAACAAGCCCATGTTTTGAATGGAACGTTATCTGACAAGTGGCAACCGATAGTTGACACAAGTACTTATGCCTATTATGATAAAACCGGACCAATTGATACAACCACTAATATTAAACCTACGTACTACGATGACAAAACTGACCTTCAAAAGCTATTAACAGAAAACCTAAATTATCCGAAAACCGATTTGGAAAATAACGTCAATGGTAGGGTAACTTTGAGTTTGGTTGTAGAGAAAGATGGAGCTTTAACCCATTTAAAAGTAATACAGGCACCCTCTATCGATTTAGGTGAAGAGGCTATAAGATTGACCCGCCTATCCATGCCATGGACACCGAGTTCAAGACTATCTGATGGTTTTTCTCTTCGTTCAAGAACAACTTTTAAGTTAGATTTTTATTGCTGGAGTAAAACATCTGGAGGTGTTCAACCTGTTTTAAATATTGATACTACGGAAACCTATAAGGATATGCCGGAATATCTTCGAACTTCGAAATTAACGTCAAAACTAAATTTTTTAAATTATTCTACTAAAAACGACGAGCAATTTAAAAATACCGGTGAGGTATTCTCAAGTTCAAGTTTAGACCAAGCCCCAACGCTTCCTAGCGGCGCGTCACCTTTCCCAGTCTTGTTAACACACAATATTAAATTACCGAAAGAAGACAGGGAGAATGGTGTATCAGGTAAAGTGACAATTGTATTTATTGTTGAGTTAAATGGTAGCATATCCAATTTAGCAGTAAGCGGTCCTTCTCAAACATTGATCAATGAAGTTATCAGAGTAATAAAACTATGCCCAAAATGGTCTCCCGGAATAAAAAACGGCAAGCCGGTCCGTTCAATTTATAACATACCTATAACCATCACAACTGATAATGAATATTAAATAAACCTAAATTTTAAACAAATCATCCCCTATTACGTTAAATTACTGCATACACCTCATCAGGTTTAAAAAGTAAACTGTATTTTTAAGCCGACTTAATTGACAGCATGTTTGAAAGTTTAGGCAGGTACATTTTATTATTACGTTTAAGTTTCCGCAAGCCGGAAAAATTTGGTGTTTACTGGGACGAAGTAATGCGCGAGATGGTATCCATCGGTATAGGCTCATTAGGCATCATCGCTATTATATCTGTGTTTATTGGCGCGGCTACAACTATACAGGTAGCTTTCCAATTAAGCAGCCCATTGGTATCGCCAAGCGTTGCCGGTAAAATAGCCCGCGACTCGACCATACTGGAATTTAGCCCTACCATATCGGCATTAGTATTAGCTGGCCGGGTAGGTTCAAGTATCGCTTCGCAAATTGGCACCATGCGTGTTACCGAGCAGATTGACGCGCTCGAAATTATGGGCGTAAACGCTCCCGGCTATTTAATATCACCCAAAATTATTGCCAGCATGAGCATGGTACCGTTATTGGTTATTGTCTCTATAACCTTAGGTATTACAGGTGGTTACATTGCTTGTTTAGTGTCTGGCGATATCACTCCTGATGATTACCTGATGGGTGTACGTGATGGTTTTGACGGATTAACCATACAGGTAGCCCTGGTTAAAGCTATCGTATTTGGTTTCATTATAGCTTCTATTTGTGCTTACCAGGGGTTTTATACATCGGGCGGCGCGTTAGAGGTTGGGCAATCATCAACCAAAGGTGTTGTTTATAGTTGTGTGATGATCTTATTTGCCGATCTGGTTATAACCCGTATAATGCTATGATCGAGGTTAAAGACATTTATAAAACATTTGGCGACAACAAAGTATTAAAAGGGATCTCCGCGTCTTTTCAACAAGGAAAGAACAATCTCATCATCGGGGGGTCCGGCTCCGGCAAAACAACTTTACTAAAATGTATCGTAGGCTTGCACGAGCCTACCAAAGGGGATGTATTTTTCTCGGGCGAGAACTTTACTGATATGTCGTTTGAACAGCGTGTACCTATCCGCACGCATATTGGTATGTTGTTTCAAAACTCGGCCTTGTTTGATTCTATGACGGTCGAGGAAAATATCATGTTCCCGCTAAACCTGTTTACTAAAAAAACATATGCCGAAAAATTGGAGCGCGCTAATTTTTGTTTGGAGCGGGTTAACCTGGCCGGTAAGAACAAACTTTACCCGGCAGAGTTATCAGGCGGAATGAAAAAGCGCGTAGGCATAGCCCGTGCCATATCCATGCAACCCAAATACTTATTTGTTGACGAACCCAATTCAGGCCTCGACCCAAAAACCTCTATCTTAATTGATGATCTGATTAACGATCTCACCTCTGAATATAACATGACCACCGTTATTGTTACGCACGACATGAACTCGGTAATGGGCATAGGCGACCATATCATCTTTTTGCATAACGGCGAAAAGTGGTGGGAAGGCAGCAACAAAGACATTGCCAAAACCGACAACACAGAACTAAACGACTTTGTATTTGCCAGCAAGTTTATGCAAGCGGCTAAAGCAAAGCTGTAGGTTGGAGATTAGCTACTAAAGATTAGTGAATAAAGATTAAAGATTAGTATCAACGTTATGTAAAACTCTGCTTAACATAATGTATCTTC
>JAZKCG010000050.1:30205-63928 GCA_040388175.1 Bacteroidota bacterium
AATCTTCAATCTTCAATCTTCAATCTTCAATCTTCAATCTTCAATCTTCAATCTTCAATCTTTAATCTTCAATCTCACTTAACCAAAGTATATTCACCCCAGCAATCGGTAGTATTTAACGCACTGATGAAAGAATTTGCCACTTTAGAATTGGTAACATTCATCAAAGTAATAACACCATCCGGGTTGCGGGTTATCTCTACTCCCGGTACATAATCTATCTGGATAGCATTAAACCTAATATCATAATTAAACTTGGTTTGATCTTTTGCTGATAACCCTAATAATTTCAGGTTGACCGCCATTTCAAGCGTATACGTCTTATTATTATCAAAAGCGGTATAGGCTTTAACACCTTCTTTGTTATATACAGAGATAAGGGTATCTGCATCATCCACATTATTTAGGCGGATAAATTTAGCTTTATCGCTCAACATGGAGTTGTCCATTTTAACCAGCGAATCCATTTTCCGGTCACCATCCGTTGTTCCGGTTGCAACGTCAAACAAAGTGTTCAAATTAATCATTGGCCTGTCCTGCATATTAAATACAGGATAAGTAACCCCTATCCCGCTATTAATTGCTTTTTTGGTTTTATTTACGGTAAGTGTTACACCGCCATTAACTATTTTATTAATGATCTCTTTACGGTTTGACTGTACTACCAGGTAAAGTTTATTATTATCATTAGCTATGGCGTAAGATGCCTGAATTGCTCTGTTATAGGCCTGTAGGCTGCCCCACTCATTAGCTTTCCCGTTTATTTTAATATTGTTGGGGGCCTTTAAGCCTTCTTTTTGCAGATTGGGTAATTTTTGAGCAGCGGCTGTAATTGAAAACAACAAAGCTGGCAAAAGCAGCGATAATGTACTTTTAATATTATTCACGATGGGGCTAATTGGTTTATTAAAACTACATATTAAACCTGATGTTAAACAAATTGTTTAACACAAATATTTATTATCCGCCTGCTATTTGGCTAAAGTATATTCGCCCGAAAAATAGGTAGGGTTTGCAAAGCCCAGGTTATCCGGCCCGGGGTATCCAATATTAACCTGGGAGCCATCGCCTGCAGTATAAACCATACGCCGCCCGTTTTCAATTACACTAACTTCGCCCGGAGGACCATTTACCTGCATAGTATATTTAAATGTTCCTGGCTTATCGGCAGCAAATTTGATATAGCTAAGCGGTATAGCCAGCTCATACGTATAAACTAACTTATTGTCGAAACGCGCCGCGGCTTTAAAGCCCTCGGTGTTGAAAACAGAAAGCGTACTGTCCGGTATAGATGGCTCACCAATAATGCTGATGGTTTTAAATCGGTCGGTTATTGCAGCATTATAAGCTGTCATTACAGAATCGGCCATGGCGTTGTTCTTATTGGTATCCTTTACAGTTTCGTACGGGTTTTTCAAGTTCAAAAATACCGGGCGCTCTGTCTTGGCATAAGCGGGGAAAGTAACCGCCAGCCCATCTTTATTTTGTTTGGGATCTGCAATTATGGTTAAGGTAATACCATTGGACATTAATTTCCTGATGATCCTTCGTTCGTTAGATTGTATAGTCAGATACAATTTGGTAGCGCTGTTTGACAAGGTATAATAAACCTCTGTTGTACGGTTAAACGCTTGGAACTTATTGTTCCACTCGGTTGTTTTACCATCAACTTTAATATTGGCAGGTGCAAACACGCTGGTAGTTTGGATCTTAGGTAATTTTTGGGCACTGGCACTTATTGAAAATAATAGAGCCGGCAAAAGCAGCTTAATCGGGGTTGTATTAAATCTTTTCACGCAGGTAATTATTATTGAAATATAAAAATACAGTTTAAACCTAAGCGTGTAAAGCAATTTGCCTAATCTAACAAATATGTTACTACTTGGCTACCGCAACCGATGGCCCAAATTTGAGCTTATCGGCCTAAATTAAATATATAGTTATCCTTATATTTGCCGCAAATAACTAATCTCTAATCTCCAAACACTAATCTCTAAAGTATGATCCAACTCCTTACTCCCACCCACTGGAAAGATTACGAATTGATTGATTGCGGCGATTTTGAAAAACTGGAACGCTTTGGCAATGTAATATTGATCCGCCCGGAGCCACAGGCTGTTTGGAGTAAGATTTTGCCGCAGGCAGAATGGCAACGGTTGCACCATATCCGTTTTAAGGGACGTTCGGCAACATCGGGCGAGTGGGTAAAGAAAAGCCCGTCTACGCCTGATAGGTGGCATATCGAATATAAAAACCCGGAGGCCGCAATAAAATTTCGACTGGCGCTTACTTCTTTTAAACACCTGGGGATATTTCCGGAGCAGGCGGTTAACTGGGATTATATTTCATCAAACATTAAGAAATTTAAGACTCCTGACCCCAAAGTGCTTAACCTGTTTGCTTATACCGGCGGCGCATCCTTAATAGCCAAGGCTGCAGGAGCAGATACAACGCATGTCGATTCCATTAAACAAGTAGTTACCTGGGGTAATGAAAACATGGAACTATCGGGCTTAAAAGATATCCGTTGGGTGGTTGAAGACGCACTTAAATTTGTAAAGCGCGAGGTAAAGCGTGGCAAAAAATACAATGGTATCATCCTTGATCCGCCAGCCTATGGCCATGGCCCTAATGGCGAAAAATGGAAATTAGAAGACCATATCAATGAAATGATGCAGGACGTAGTGCAGTTACTTGACCCGGAAGAACATTTCCTGATACTAAATACTTACTCCCTTGGTTTCTCGGCCGTTATTGTTGAGAATTTAATAAGAAGCGCTTTCCCGAAGGTGGAGAATTTAGAAATTGGCGAGTTGTATCTGCAAGCAACATCGGGCATTAAATTGCCGTTGGGTGTATTTGGTAAATTTTTCAAGCATAAATAGTAACTGATGATGAAGAGCAAAATCTGTCTAATACTTCTGCTTTTTATATCTTCAACTTCTTTCGCACAACAACATTTTGATATCATCCTAAAAAACGGGAAGATAATTGATGGTACCGGCAACCCATGGTTTTATGGCGATGTAGGTATCGTAAAAAATAAAATTGTTAAGGTTGGCGACCTGTCGCACAGCAAAGCCACCAAAACTATTGATGCGACGGGGCTAATAGTAGCACCCGGCTTTATTGATGTGCATACCCATATTGAGGGCGACGAAAAGAAAACGCCAACAGCCGATAACTTTATTTACGATGGTGTTACCACGGTTATAACCGGCAATTGCGGCAGCTCAAATACTAACATTAAAAAATACTTTGCGCAGCTGGATAGCATCAAACTATCCATAAACGTAGCAACCCTGGTTGGGCATAATGCCGTGCGCGAAGCTGTATTAGGCGAAGCTGCCATAGCGCCAAATCCTGCCCAGCTTAAACAAATGGAAGCCATTGTTGATATGGCTATGCGCGATGGTGCTGTAGGTTTTTCAACCGGATTAATTTACACCCCGGGAGTTTATTCAAAAACTGACGAAGTTGTAGCGCTTGCTAAAGTAGCGGCAAAATATAAAGGTGTTTACACATCGCACATGCGCAATGAAACCGATAAGATCTTTGATGCCATTGCCGAAGCAATAGATATTGGCCGTCAGGCTAAAATATCTGTGGAGATCTCGCATTTTAAAGTGGGATTACCTAACTGGAACAAGTCGCCTGACATGATAGCCATGATTGAAGCGGCGCGTAACGAGGGTTTAGATGTTACGGTTGATCAATATCCGTATACTGCCAGCAGTACTACCTTAAATGTTATTATACCCGAGTGGTTGCTGGATGGCGGCCACGCTTCGGCGATAAAGAAATTGACAGATACTGCCATCCACCACAAAGTTGTAGATGAGATGATTAAAGATATGGCCCGCCGCAGCCGCCCGCATTTTGATTATGCGGTAGTTGCACAATGCCTGGCAGAACCCGGATACAACGGAAAAAGTATAGCCCAGATAAATGTATTAAAGGGCCGCCCGGCAACTATCCCTGATGAGATAGAAACCATACTGGACATTGTAAAAATTGGCGGTGCAACTATGGTTTTTCACGGACAAAATGAGGCCGACGTAGAAAATATTTTGCATTATCCGTTAACAATGATAGCTTCTGACTCGGGTATTAGGTTATTTAACTCGAGCGTGCCGCACCCGCGGGGATATGGCAGCAATGCGCGCGTGTTGGCTTACTATGTGCGTCAAAAGAATTTGATCCGACTGGAAGATGCTATCCGTAAAATGACTTCACTACCCGCTCAAAAATTCAGCCTTACAGATCGAGGCCTTTTACAAGCCGGCAAGTATGCAGACGTGGTAATTTTTGATGCTGCTACGGTGCAGGACCAATCAACTTTTGAACATCCACATGCTTATTCAACAGGCTTTAAATATGTTTTAGTAAACGGCCAACTAACTGTTGATAATTTTAAACACATAGGTACCAGAAAAGGTGTTATTTTGCATGGCGCAGGTTATATATCAAACAAATAACCAAATCTGTGTTATATCAACTGATCAAATAACTAATAAATGAAAAATATATTTCTATCAACCGTATTGATGCTGTCATCGTTAGGTTTATTCTCTAACTGCACGCAAAACAAAGCCGGTACCAAAGACACCAAAAAAACTTCAGCAACTGCCGCAACTACTTCTACTGAAGCCGCCGAAGACACTACGACCAAAGTTGCTTACCCGCCAATTGATAAGAAACTATACGATTCATTAATGAAACGTATGGCCCATGGTGATACTACCGGCAAATGGCCCGTAAAAAATGCACCATACCCACTGCCGGGTGCTATTTTGCCATTTAAGAGGGTGGTTGCTTATTATGGCAATTTATACTCTAAAAAGATGGGCATCTTAGGCGAATTGCCGCCAAACGAAATGCTTGCCAAATTAAAAGGCGAAGTAAAACACTGGGAAAAAGCAGATCCGCAAGTACCGGTACAACCTGCCTTACATTACATAGCTGTTGTAGCCAGCGGCGACCCGGGCAGAGACAAAATGCACCGCAACCGGATGCCGTTTAAACAAATTGACTCGGTATTAACTATTGCAAAACGGATACGCGCCATTGTATTTTTAGATGTGCAGGTATCTTTAAGCAATATCCGTACAGAATTACCACTACTTGAAAAATACCTGATGATGCCGAACGTTCATTTTGGTATGGACCCTGAGTTTTCTATGAAAGATGGTACTTTACCGGGCAAAAAGATAGGCACTTATGATGCTGCTGACGTTAACTATGTATCGGGTTATTTAGCTGGTTTGGTTAAAAAATACAACCTGCCTCCAAAGATTTTAGTTGTACACCGTTTCACTAAAAAGATGCTAACTAACTCACAGAACATCAAACTACGCCCAGAAGTGCAGGTAGTAATGGATATGGACGGATGGGGCGAGCCTGATCTGAAAGAAGGCACCTGGCGGTATTTTATCCATAACGAGCCGGTACAGTTTGCTGGCTTCAAGTTGTTCTACAAAAACGATATCAAAAAAGCGCCGCACCACATGTTAACTCCGGAAGAGGTTTTGAAGAAAAAACCTTACCCAATGTATATACAATATCAATAGAACAGCCCCACCCAACCCTCCCCGGTAGGGAGGGCTTTTAAATAGAAAAAGCCTTTGGCAAATACCAAAGGCTTTTTTGTGCAATATTATTGTAATCAATAGTCTCCCCTACCGGGGGAGACTATTCACAAGGTGTTAGTTTCTTATGGTGTTCATGAGGGCTACGCCGTTTAGAGGGGGCTACACCGTTGGTTTAGCCGTAAATACGCTCTTATAATATTTAATATAACCAATGCATAAAAACACATTTAGTACCAATACGCCAACGCCAACAGGCGCGCCCGCCGGAGCAAGGATGGTGTGAAACAAGAAAACATTTACGCTGATAGGCAACAACACCAATAAAAAGAAAGCGGTATACCTATTGAATAGTAAAAACAGGCCACTTACAATTTCAATAACTTTCATGTATTGGAAAAAATAGCCTGAACCCCAAAGGCCACCCGAGAATGCCATAGCTTCTTTACTCATTGGCGGCGATGTCATATGCAAAACTTGGGGGAAGAAAAAATTTAGCCCGAAGACTACAAAGATCAAACCCAGTAATATCCGGGCAATTAATACTGCTACTTTCATAATTTGTGAGTTTTAAATAATTAACTTAAAATTTAACGTTTAGTTTTACAATAATATGAGTTTAAACACACATTATTAAGCTAAAGTGTCATAACTTCGTTATAATTATGATGAACATACAGAAAATAACATTTGGCAGCGGGTGTTTTTGGTGCACCGAAGCCATATTTCAAACCTTAAAAGGTGTACACGCCGTTGTATCGGGCTATATGGGCGGACAAATAAAGAACCCCACTTACGAACAAATTTGCACTGGAACAACCGGCCATGCCGAAGTTGTTGAGGTAGAATATGATGCCGACCAGGTTAGTTTGGATGAAATATTATTGATCTTCTTTAAAACACACGACGCAACCAGCCTTAACCGTCAGGGCAATGATGTGGGCACACAATACCGCTCGGCGATATTTTATACTACGGATGAGCAGAAACAACAAGCCGAAGCCATGATTAAACGTTTAACCGACGAGCAGGTATTTGATAAACCCATCGTTACCGAAGTAACCCCGGCAAGCGAGTTTTATAAAGCAGAGAATTATCACCAGAATTATTTTGCCGATAACACCATGAAGCCTTATTGCGCCTTTGTGATCCAGCCTAAGTTGAACAAATTTGCCAAAGAATTTACAGATAAGATCAAACCTGAATTATTGTAGTGTCTCGATGAAAAAATATTTATTACTAACAGGCCTCTTATTCTTGGCTATTGTTTCTAATGCCCAGGACACTCCTTTATCCATCGCTAACGGTGGCAAAGTATGGGCATCATTATACCAACAGCGTGCTGCCGAATATAAGGCCTTATGTTTCCAGGCCTATAACCTGGCTAAGCTGCGTTTAAATGAAGCAGTAAAACATAAGGGTAAAAAACCATTGGCCGTTATTACTGACATTGACGAGACCTTGTTAGACAACAGCCCTTATGATGCAGCAAGAGCGATAAACAACCAGGAGTTCGACCTGAAAGCCTGGAAACAATGGACCGCCAAAGGCATTGCCGATACTGTACCCGGAGCACCATCATTCTTTAAATACGCGGCATCAAAAGGAGTAGCTGTGTTTTATATTACTAATCGTGATGAGGATGAGCGCGAGGGTACTACCAAAAACTTAAAGTTATACGGCTTGCCTTATGCCGACGAGAAACACATCATCCTTAAACAAGGCACATCAAGCAAGGAAGCCCGTAGGCAACAGGTATTGGCGAAGTATAACGTAGTATTGCTGTGTGGCGATAACCTGCCTGACTTCGACGCGCTGTATGACAATAAACCATCCGAAGAAGATCGTATGGCGGCTACTGAAAAACTAAAAAAGCAATTCGGTAATAAATACATTGTTATTCCAAATCCATCTTATGGCGATTTTGAGAATTCTATTTTTAAATACAACTACAAACTAACCGGCGCGCAGAAAGACTCGGTCATTAAGTCTTTACTAAAACTGGATAAGTAACATTTATATTAAGTTTCTGTTAACCCATAGTATTGCTGCAATGCGTTCTGTACTTTTGATCATTATCCCCTTAAATTATGAAACAGAAGCTATTAGTTGGTTTAGCAATTATCGCGTCAGCTTTACAGGCGCAGGCACAATTACCCGGTAAAATAGAACAAACCAACCAGGTATTATTACCAAACGGATGGAAATTAAGTCCCGCAGGTACTTCTTTGCCGCTTGGCGATCTTCCGCTTAATATTCAGCTTTCTCCATCACGTAAATTGCTTGCGGTTACCAATAACGGCCAAAGCACCCAATCTATCCAACTGATAGACCCTGTAAATGAAAAACTGATAGACGAAAAAGTAATAGGCAAACTTTGGTACGGCTTAACCTTTAGCCACGACGAAAAGCACCTGTACGCATCGGGCGGTAATGATAACTGGATCATTGATTTTAAGATCGAAAACAATAAACTAATTCCTGCCGATACGATAAAGCTTGCACCGAAACCATATCCAAAATCAAAAGTTTGCGCTACCGGTATCGCGGTAAATAAAAGCAATACCCTATTGTATACTGTCACTAAAGAGGATAATAGTTTATATGTAGTTGACCTGACTAACCGCACCATAAAAAGTAAAGTAAAGCTTGATGCCGAAGCATACAGCTGCGTACTATCGCCCGACGAAAAAACGCTTTACATATCTGTATGGAACGGCGGCGAATTGGCTATCTATAACACCACATCGGGACAAATAAACACCATACCGGTAGGTAGCCACCCTAATGAATTACTATTAAACAAAAAAGGCACCCGTTTATTTGTCGCTAACGCCAATGATAATTCGGTATCGATTATCAATACCGCGACACGCAAAGTAACTGAGGTGGTTTCTACCTCATTGTTCCCAACAAAATTAACAGGCTCAACCACTAACGGGCTGGCCTTATCGCCTAACGAAAAAACATTGTACATTGCCAATGCCGATAACAATTGTTTGGCGGTATTTGATGTAAGCATACCCGGTAACAGCCAAAGTCGCGGGTTTATACCGGTGGGCTGGTACCCTACCAATATTAAAACTTTAGGCAATAAAATTTTGGTGGCCAATGGCAAGGGTTTTAGCTCGATGGCTAACCCACATGGACCAATGCCTGTAAAAAAAGTTGATAACAGCAGCTACCAAATGGGTGCTACCAATACCAAAGAGCAATATATTGGCGGCTTGTTTAAAGGCACATTGTCTTTTATTAATGCCCCAACACCTAATCTGCTTAAAACTTATACCAAACAGGTTTACGCCAATACACCTTATACTGATAAATTAGAAAAAATGGCTAAGGGCGAAGCCGGTAATCCTATTCCGCGTAGTACGGCTGATAAGTCGCCTATTAAATATGTGTTTTACATCATCAAAGAAAACCGTACGTACGACCAGGTTTTAGGTGATATGCCTAAAGGTAACGGCGATACCTCCTTATGTATCTTCGGGCAAAAAGTTACGCCTAACCTGCATGCTCTGGCTAACGAATTTGTGTTAGCAGATAATTTTTACGTAGATGCCGAAGTGAGCGCCGACGGCCACAACTGGAGCATGGCCGCCTATGCTACTGATTATATTGAAAAGACCTGGCCAACCAGCTATGGTGGCCGTGGCGGCGATTATGGCGGCGAAGGGGTACGTACCGCTAACGACCCACGCGATGGTTTTATATGGGACTATTGCAACCGCGCCGGTGTAAGCTACCGTAGTTATGGCGAGTTTGTTGCTTATGGTAAAACAACTATTAAAGCTTTAAAAGGACATGTTTGCGTACAAACACCGGGGTTTGACCTGAACGTTACCGACAGGTTCCGTGAGCAGGTATGGGCGCATGATTTTGATTCACTGTTGAGTGTAAATGATGTGCCAAAAATGAACATCATCCGTATGGGTAATGACCATACCAGCGGGCAGCGTAAAGGCGCTATATCGCCCATTGCCGCTGTGGCAGATAATGACCAGGGTGTGGGTATGCTGATAGAGCACTTATCGCAAAGCCCTATCTGGAAAGAATCTGTAGTTATTGTTTTAGAAGATGATGCGCAAAATGGCTCAGATCATATAGACGCGCACCGTTCGCCGGTTTATCTGGCAGGCCCATATGTTAAACGTAATGCGGTAATACATGGCATGTACTCGACATCTGGAGTATTGCGCACCATGGAACTGATATTAGGCTTACCGCCAATGAGTCAGTATGATGCAGCTGCCATGCCCTTATATGATTGCTTTACCACCACACCCGACTTTACACCTTATGTATTAAAAGCGCCGGAAGTCGATGTAGAAAAGCGCAATATCGCCGTTAACAAAAGCAGCAAAATATCAGACACTTTTAACCTGGCAGATGAAGACAAAGTACCCGATCTGCTTTTAAATGAAGTGGTATGGAAATCTGTTAAAGGCGAAAACGCTGTAATGCCGGCCCCAAGACGCAGCGCGTTTGTTATTTTGGAACAAAAAAAGAAACAGGATGACGATTAGCGTGTTAAATAGTGATTAAAGAATAGTTAATAAGGAGATGGACGTTTATTGAATTTATATTAATAATTTTGTTCTGATCTCCAAACACTAATCACTGTTATGCCAATTACAATTATAGAGAATAACCTGTTTAAGGTTGCGATACGCAACCAGGGTGGCGAACTTACTTCATTTTATAATAAGACAACAGGCGTTGAACATTTATGGCAGGCCGATGCAGCCATTTGGCCATGGCATGCGCCAAACCTGTTCCCGATAGTGGGAGGCTTGATCAACAATGAGCTGTTGGTTGATGGCAAAACGTTTGAATTGCCGCGCCATGGTTTTACCCGTACGTCAGAATTGTTGTTGATCCAATCAGACGAGCAATCGGCATGGTTTTCTTTACCGCATAGCGAAAAGACATTAGCAAAATATCCTTATAAATTCGATTTTCAGATCCATTACGACCTGATTGACGATGCCTTGCGTATCACCTATAAAGTTATTAACCTGGATAAAAAGACTATCTATTTCTCGGTTGGCGGGCACCCGGCATTTAACGTTCCGTTTAACAAAGGCGAGAAATATGAGGACTATTACCTGGAGTTTGAGGTAGACGAAAAACTGAAAACACACCAGCTATCTGCCGAAGGCTTTTTCAATGGTGAAACTCTACCTGTACCGACAGAAAAAGACAAATTGTTTTTAACCCGCGATCTGTTTAGCAAAGATGCTTTGGTGTTTAAAAACTTACGCTCGCGCGTGGTGACCATCAAAAGCACCAAGCATGACCAGAGCTTAACCGTCGAGTTCCCGCACTTCAATTACCTGGGGCTTTGGGCCAAACCCGGTGCAGATTTTGTATGTATAGAACCCTGGTTAGGTTGCGCCGATACTGAAGGCAAACACGTAGATATCACTCATAAAGAAGCCATACAAAAACTGTATGTGGGCCATGTATTTGAGGGGGCGTTTTTCATAAGTGTGTAATAGCTAACTGTCATTCTGAGCAATCTCTCAGAATGACAGTTGGGATTAGATTAAAACAATCCCAACTGCCCTTTATCGTCTATATCGATATCGTCCGGATTGGTTATCTCGAAGTCGACCTTTTTATGTTGAACCTCTTCCTGTATAACAGGTGGCTCTGTAGCTTTTGATTTTTCTTCTACAGGTTTTTCTACAGGAGCTTCAGCCTTAGGTTTTTCTACTTCTTTTACTACAGGAGCAGGGTCTTCAGTATCGACTTCAGGTTCTTCTGCAACTATTGTATTATCCTCTTCCTGTTCTTCGGCAACCTCAGTTTCGTTCTGTTGGGGTTCTTCTTCCACGGCGTTGATCTCAGACACTAAAACAACACTTTGTATAGCGTGCTGCGATAAGCGGTTACCCATAGCTTTCATGCCTTTAACATCTATCAGTTCAACTAAATTAAGTTCGACGGTTTCAGGTGTCTTAGTAGCGCCTTTCAATTGATCCACCTTAACTACAGCCTGCGATGCGCCTGATATCAAGTGCAATTTAGATCCGCTTTCATCACTGATGATACTCGTTTGTTTACCAATAGCTGTATTCTCAAAAGTGAAACGTTTCACCAGGTAATTTTTCGACTTGCCATCATAATGCACTACCGAGAAAACTTTCTCTGGGTTGTACTTTTCGATAATGAGCATCTTATCATCAAAGTGATTATTCAGGTCGAAACTGGTTAACTCATAAATACCATTGGCAAAAACGGTTAATATACGGTCGTCACCATCAAACTCGCCCAGGAACTTGCCACGGGCGTCAACGTTCAATCGTTTTAAAATGTCGTCATACCAGATCTTACGACCCGCCAATGTGGAGATTCCTTTGCTTTTCAGCAAGATCTTTTTAACCGGGTACTTGGTAATGATATTACCCATGGAACCACGGCCCTTTATAGCCAGTTGCGCAAAATCCTCGTCAAACTGTAGCTTCTTCAACTTAGCGTGCGGCTTCAATTGTACATTCACTACCTCGGCCTCGCCATTAGGGTTGGCAGAGAAATATAGCACTTTTGAGCCTTTGCTACCTTTGGTCAGATCATACTCTTTGTCGCGGGTCACACCGGTTACCGCAAAACGTTTAATATAACCCACACCACTTTGCCCGTCTTTATAGATCAGGTTGTAAATAGTGCGCTCGTCGTTCTTTTTAAATACCGCCACATGAATGATATCTTTACCCACAAATACCTTTTCCTGAACCTTGGTTATGATGCATCTGCCATCTTCGCGGAAAACAATGATCTCATCAATATCAGAGCAGTCGCCTACAAATTCATCTTTGCGTAAACCTGTACCCACAAAGCCATCTTCGCGGTTAACATATAGCTTCACATTGGCTAAGGCTACTTGTGCTGCTTCTACTCTATCAAAGGTGCGCAGTTCAGTTTTACGCCCGCGGTCTTTACCGTATTTCTCTTTCAGCCTTTCAAACCAATCAATGGTATATTCAACCAGGTGTTTAAGGTGATTTTTTACCGTTTTGATCTCATTCTCCAGGTTTTTGATCTGCTCATCCGTTTTCTTAAAGTCGAAACGGGTAATACTGCTCATGGGTTTGTCTATCAGCTTACGGTAATCCTCTGCCAATATGGGGCGATAAAACAATGGCAAAAATGGTTCAAACAAGCGGTTTAACACTACCAGCACTTCATCAAACGTACCCGAGGTTTCATAGTCGGGATTTTTGTACATCCCTTCCTGGATAAATATTTTCAGCAATGAGCTAAAGAATATCTTCTCCATCAACTCTTTTAGCTTGATCTGTAGTTCAAGTTTAAGCAGCTCCTTAGTAAAATGCGTACTTTCGGTAAGCATATCATTCACACTCATAAAGCGTGGCTTATCATCCTGTATCACACAGGTATTAGGCGATATGGAAACCTCGCAGTCGGTAAAAGCATATAAAGCGTCGATGGTAACATCGGGCGATATACCGGGTGCCAGGTGGATAACCAGCTCTACGTTTTGCGCCGTGTTATCGTCTATCTTTTTGATCTTGATCTTACCTTTTTCATTAGCGGCTATAATGCTGTCTTTCAAGCTGCCGGTTGTAGTACTAAAAGGTATTTCTGTTATGGTAAGGGTTTTCTTATCGGTCTCCACAATTTTGGCACGTACGCGTACACGCCCGCCACGTTGACCATCATTATATGCCGATACATCAGCCATACCACCTGTCGGGAAATCAGGCACTAAGTTGGGGGTTTGCCCTTTTAATACGGCTACCGATGCGTCCAGTAGTTCTATAAAATTATGTGGCAAGATCTTGGTAGCCAAACCTACCGCGATACCTTCTGCACCCTGTGCCAACAGCAACGGAAATTTGACCGGTAAGGTAATCGGTTCTTTATTACGGCCGTCATAACTGGCCTGCCAAATAGTGGTATCGGCGTTAAAAACAACCTCTAAAGCAAATTTTGATAAACGGGCCTCAATATAACGCGGCGCTGCGGCCGAGTCGCCGGTTACCGGGTCGCCCCAGTTACCCTGGCAATCTATCAACAGGTTTTTCTGGCCTATCTGTACCATGGCATCACCTATGGAAGCATCACCATGCGGGTGATATTTCATGGTGTTACCAATAACATTGGCAGCTTTGTTAAAGCGGCCGTCGTCCATCTCTTTTAACGAGTGCAGGATACGGCGTTGCACCGGCTTAAGCCCGTCATTAATATGCGGCACAGCACGGTCCAATATTACATACGACGCATAATCAAGGAACCAATTTTCATACAACCCATCGAGTGAGGTAACATTATGTATTTTATCTTCGTTGTTGTTGGCAGGTATATCTTGTTCGTTCAGATCTTCACTCATTAGTCACTAAAAATTTTGGATGGATAAAGATAGGTGAATGTGCAGATATGCAGATGTGTTGATGTGCAGATTTTTTGCACATTTAGACATTTTTACACGCTGCAAATCAACCATCCATTATGATCTGACATGCCAAATCGCTTTACGAATAAATTACATATTAGCATTCATCCATTGTATGCGGGTTCTGAGCCAATTTTTTAAATAATCAACCTCACCTTTATAAGACCCGGCTATTTCGCCATTTACATCCTGCAAATTACTGTTGATAATATTCCAGACAGCAAAGTTTTGCTGTTGCGATAAATTAATATAGGCCGAGTTTTGATCGATATTATCCATTACCAAAGCCAGGTTAGGCTGCAATTCTTCCCATCTTGCTTTTACCCGAGCTTTAAAAGCTGGGGCCTGGAACAACCTACCGAACCATTTTTCGTTTCTTACCCACCACCCGGTTGGGTCATTAGCACCACTGGACGGATCATTACCGCCGGCAATATCAAAATCCCAAACCGGACCCATGCTCAATTTTCCATTCAGGTCTTTATAAAAATAAATGCTACCCTTATCTAATGCATCATTATCTTTCATCAATTCTTTTACCAGGTACCAGTTAATAAACGAGTCGACATTTATATATTTTGCATAGCCGTTTACTGGGTCATCAAAGTTCGCGGCAAATATGGCATCTTCGGTTTGCTGCACATAGTTATGGATATATACCAACTGTTTATCGGTAATAGCATTAGGGTCCTTTATAGTAAACGGCAGCCCGTTATTGCTGTAAAAATAATTATCGGCATCAAGGCTTTCATCCACTTCTAATAAATATCCGCCGGTAATTGCCGCATCATCTACATCGCTTGGGCTTAATTCATTAATAGCAACCCTGCCAGGGTTTACTTCTACCTGCTCTGTAAGCATATAATTACCTATATATGATCCATTCATTACCACTTCAACAAAGCGGTAATGTGGTGTAAAATCGGCCGAAAACTGGTGCCCCATATCCAATGCGACAGCATTGCGGATCAAAGTTTTATCATAGTAATTGGCCAACAATACCCAACTTTTAGCCGCGGTCAAACCTAATAATGACTGTTTTGAATTAAATTTTATACGATATGGTTTCTTTGGTGCAAGCCATGTTCCATTCCCACGACCCCGAATATTCATTGGAATATTTGATGGCAACGGGTCAAACTGTCCGTTAACATTTGCGTTGAAAGCACCGGTTACATAGGTATCTTCTGACACGACCTCTGATGATGTTTCTAAATAAAATATGGGGAGCCCGGTAAAATTGGTTATTGAAACCTTTAGTTTTTTTACCTGGCCCTTTGAGTTAGTAAAAGTGTAGGTAATGGGTTTAGAAAAATCATTTACGGTAACGCCGCTCTTTTGAACAATATTTCCAACCTTCACATTGGCATTGGCTGGTTCAAAACTAACAACAAATGATTTTTCTTTAGAGATACCCGGCACTACACCAACAACAGAATCGCCCGCCATGGTCAAATCTATCCTTGTGGTGTCAAATTTCCCCGGGTTGCTTTTTGACTCTAAATAAAATTTGATAGTAGTGTCTATCTGTTGTTGAGGAATTGTACCGGCAAGCTCTTGCGGTTGTTTTTTACAGCTGGCTATAGCTACTGCTAATAGCAAAAAAAGTAATAGGTTTTTCATAAAGGTAGGGGTATATGACAAGGGATATCAGGCCGATAACTATAAGCCTAATTTCCCGTATTGAGCGTTAGACTAAAGTTTTATGCAATAGTAAAGTCTCAAAAAAAATATTTTTTTGAGAAGTACATAAAGGGTTACATTAAATGGGTACTCAATCGTTTTCTCTTCTCATTTCTCTTATCATCACATTATAATCCCATTTGCGCAACATGGCATTAACAGTATTGATGATACGTTTAGCGCGAGTCTCATCGGTCTTTGCACTGTCTATCCATTTAATAAAATAATTCCGGTGCGACATGGCAAGGCTTTTAAATTGCGACAGCGCTTCAGGGTCAAAATCAAAACAATCCTGCAAATCGGCAGGTATTTCAACTTTAAAGTCTTTGTGCTCTTCCAATTGCACAGTTACCATAGCGCCACTCTCTTTATGTATGGCTTTTCTTATTTCAGCCTTTAATGGCATAATAAAATTGCCATCGCCCATAGGCATTAAGGCAAATCCGCTTATCTCAAAACTATCTACCTTGCCCTTTACCCTAAAAGCCTTTTTATTGCCTGGTTTCATTTCCTGTGCCAGATCGGCAGGAATTTCGACATATCGCCAGCCTGTTTTTTCGCCCTGCTCGCCAAACTGTAAAATAATGGTTTCGAACTCAATCATTGTATAAATATCAGTTTAACATCTGTGGATATGCAGATCAAATGTTAAATTTTTGTTAAACAGGCACTAAATTATCTTTTTATTGTAACGTTTGGGTTGGTGCTGATGTCTTATGGGTATAAAAATAATCAAAAAACCAAAAATTATAATACCATGAAAGCTCTAAAATCAATTATGCTGGGTTTAGCATTACTTGTAGTTAGCACAGTTGCTAATGCATTACCAAACCAAACCACCGGTGTTTTAACAAAAGAAGATGTGTTAAACACCTATGTAAACGCTGTGATACATGGCAAAATAGACGGCCTTGAGAACATCCTTTCAAAAGACGTTCAATATGTGATAACCCGCGGCGAAAAAGAGTATACTTTAGACAAAAAGAAAATTCTTGAATCTTTTAAACCGTCTGAGAATATTGAACAAGGGTGTACTTACTCAACTGCTGTTATGGACGAAACCAAAAACAGTATGGTGGTAAAACTGATCATGAAATATGATTCTTATATCCGTACCAACCTGATCACGATTTCAATGAACCATTCTGATTTTAAGATCACCAAGATAGAAGCCGAATCGTAAAAATTTAGTTTAGTTTTGTTTATAGTTAAGGGCTTCTGTATACAGGGGCCCTTTCTTTTTATTAAAAAGCAGCGTCTATACCCTAATAACTTATGATAACCTGTCCTCGAAAAACAAAAATGGCAAAAATGATTCTATCCCGTTAGTTACCCAAACAGGCCCTTGGCTTACAAACAGGATAACTTTTACCGGCAGATTCTGCTTTTTCTCATACTCGGCCAATACCTGCAGGCATGAGCCGCAGGATGTTACCGGTTTTTTCAATTCAAACTCATCAGTATGCGCGGTAACGGCCATGCTGATTATGGGATCATCTGGATGATTAGCACCCCAATAAAACAGGGCCACACGCTCTGCACATAAGCCCGATGGATAAGCCACATTTTCCTGGTTACTGCCGTGGATAATCTTTCCGCTTTTTAAACGCAAAGCAGCGCCCACCCTGAATTTTGAATAAGGCGAGTGGGAATTTTTCATCGCCTTTACCGCCTCGGCGCACAGTTCCTGATCTATCGTATCTAATTCCTTCACAGAAGTATATTCCTGGAAGTTTATTTTTATTTCGTGGTTTGTCATCAGCCTAACCCTGCCCACTCCTAAAGGAGAGGGTCCTCTTTTAAAAGTTTATAAAAAAACAAAATCCCCGCACTTTTTGAAGAGCGGGGAAACAAGATAAGGATTTTTTGTATTAAAAGACAAATTCGGTTAAAATCACTTTTTAAGTCAGCCTGACGGTTTTTAACGGTAGATGTTTATAATGCATCTATTTCAGTTATAACATATTAAAACATCGTATTAAATTTTATATTTGATTCAATAGACTTATCATATTATGGAAAGTAACTTCATATCTATTAATGGGTTAAAAATATTTTATATCCAAAAAAACAGTACCGCCACTAATACCATTTTCTTTTTACATGGAAACTCGACTAATCATTTAACATGGGAAAAGCAAGTAAATGATAATGCATTAGCCAATTTTAGATTAATAGCATTTGATCTACCGGCACATGGATCGTCTGACGCTTTTCTTAACGAGAGCGAATATACCTTGCCGAAATTAGCTGTATATATGGCCGCTGCCATAAAGCAACTTTCAAACGGGCAGCCATTCATTTTAACAGGGATTTCTTTAGGTACAAATATAATTGCTGAAACGATGGCTCTTGACCTTAACCCCTCTGGCCTATTACTTGCCGGGCCATTTATAATTGGCCAACAACAAACTCCTGATAAGTTTGTAATACCTAATACCAAAAGTTACATTAGTTTTGTTGATGAACCGGGTGAAGAAGATTTGATGGCATTGATCAAATTATCAATCAATAAAGAAGATCAGGAGACTGAACAAAATATAATTTCCGGTTATAAAGCTGTAAAAGGCAACTTTCGTTCGCATATTGGTCAGTCTGTTGCTGATGGACTGTATAGTGATGAAATTGCTTTAATTAGAAATAAAAACATCCCAACGCTCATCATATTCGGCGCTGATGATAAAGCTATTCATCCTGATTACTTAGATGGCGTGGATATGCCTTTATGGGAAAACAAAATTCTAAAATTTGAACACGCCGGCCATTTGGTAAATTTAGACGAACCGGCGCTGTTTACGCAAGCGCTATCTCGTTTTGCCCAAGCCCTATTTAAAGTAGTTGATTCCTAATACCAAAAGCAACAAGTTCGGCACTGTTATTGGCATTACATTTCTTCATCATACTACGTTTATGGTTTATAACAGTATGCTCGCTGATATATAATTTACCGGCAATTTCCTTGCTGCTTAAGCCATCGCTAAGCCAAAGCAACAATTCCTTTTCTCTTTTTGTAAACAAACGGTCCTCCCCGTTAAAGTAATAATGTTTTTTGGCGATAATATCTGAGCCTCCACAACCTGCATCATTAATTTTTTCAACTACCTGTATCACAGGAGCCTCATCTATGTAATGGTTTATATTTGTAATAATACCATAACTAAGCAAAGGATTACCTTGTGTATCAGACTTTATAAAACAATTGCGTTGCAGCAAATTAACGGGCCGCCCTTTACTATCATGAAGTTTAAGATTATAATTGAATATATAATTATGATGCTCATTAGCAGGAATGCTTTTCAGAAGTTTAAGCCTGTCGGGAAAGATCTCTTCGTTAAAAAGCCGTAAATGATCCCGATCAAAGATATGCATTACTGCTTCAATCCTTCCATTAGTAAAATACTCCGGCTTATAACCAAGCATAAATTGCACTCCGTTTGACGTCATTAAATACCGCCCCGTGGTGTAATCCAGCAAATAGATCCAGGGTATAGCATGGCTAAACAGGGGATGATTTAGATAATTAAGATTAAAAATATCACCAGGGATAAGCGCATTTAAATTTTGCTCGTCGAAAACCTCTTCCTGGGAGGTAGACAAATAGTTTAACCAGGAATTTTTGTTTTTACTCTGCGATTGTTTTTTTAATGACATGGCCCAGAATAGCTAACTGTTTATTTTATAGATAAATATAAATAAAAATGACAAGAAACACCTATATGTAGAAAATTGTTTTGGGGATATATTTGGTTTAACCAACCAAGTAAATACTCAAATCACAACAATATGAAGACCTCCTTTACAACTCTGTTATTGCTTCTTATATGTACACTGTACAGCTATTCACAAACAGACACGCTGCGAAATGAAAAAATCAAATATAAGCCAAGACGTCTCTATGCCGGAGGCCAAAGCGACACAAAGTTAACCTGGGTAGGTGTAGAATCTGAATACAGAATAATTAAAAACACCCTTAATCTGGGCTTACTTGCAAATTATGGATTTCCTAAAGGCGGAGGTTATTACACGTTTATAGCGGGTGCATATCTTGCTCCTTATATAGCCATGAACAGGAACATTTTTAACAATTACGCCAAACAAAATAAAGGCTTGTTCTTATTTGCCAAATTAGGATATGGAGCCTATGATGTTGTTGTTCCAGATATTGGGAATACTTTAGCTTACGGACCTTTACTTGGCGTTGGTGGTGATTTTTTGATAACACCGGGTTTTGGCGTAACAGTTAACTGGGTGGACTTTACAAAAAGCCATGATCAGGGAATTGTATCGGGTGGTATTGTGATTAACTTTTAAAATCTATACCTGAATCATTAATACTCAAATATCTGATTCGTTATGTACAATTAGAAATGTTATGAAAAAACGATCTTATTCTTGTTTCTTAGTGCTTATATCATTAGTTATTGTAGTCGGTTGTTCAAAATCAAGCGATCCAACCGATGAAATAATAGATCCGGTTGTTCCCCAAACTATTCAGACAACGCTTGCCGGTAAAATTTTGGGCTTTTTTAGTGGCAATGGAAAAAAGATGCCACAAGGAGTATCATTAGGCACCTATACCGGCTGTGTCACTCCCACAGGATGGGAAAAAAATCTACTAACTGGCCCGGCTAATGCAACTGTAACCAGGTTAACAGATACGACTGTAAGTATAACGCTTGCCGATGGCCCCTTTACAAATAATACCTTTACAAACGTTCGAATTACCGAAAATGGAAGTATAATAAGCTTTTCAGTTGGCTCTTATAATGAAAATAGCAAGATTCTGAGCATTTCTGCAAATACAGGAACCTACATCACCACCGCTACATGCCTATCCGGATTACCGTACTATTCCGGATGGTCTGCTCTAAATAACGGCACATATACTTATCAAACCATTGGGCATATTGATTTTACAGGGACTAAACAATAATGAGTTCTTTTTATTTGATGATCACACCGCTATCGGTAATTCCTCATCAGCTTCTGCTATCGTAGGGTTTACGGTCTCATCATCCTTCTCAACCCTTAGGTTACCAATAATATGTTGTTGCCTGGCCGGGGTGTTTTTACCCATAAAGTACTCTAACAAACCTTTAATGTTGGCATCTTTTAAGATAACCGGGTCAAGGCGGATGTCTTTACCTATAAACAAGCCAAACTCATCCGGCGAGATCTCGCCCAAACCTTTAAAGCGGGTTATTTCTGGTTTAACACCCAGTTTGGCAATAGCGTTACGACGCTCTTCGTCGCTATAGCAATAGATGGTTTCCTTTTTATTACGAACTCGAAATAACGGTGTCTGCAATATAAATACGTGCCCGGCTTTTACCAGGTCGGGGAAGAACTGCAGGAAGAAAGTCATCAGTAACAAACGGATGTGCATCCCATCTACATCGGCATCGGTAGCTATTACAATGTTATTATAACGTAAGGCATCCAAACCGTCCTCGATATTTAACGCATGTTGCAGCAGGTTAAACTCTTCATTCTCATACACCACTTTTTTGGTTAGTCCGTAACAGTTTAAAGGTTTACCTTTTAAACTAAACACAGCCTGCGTCATCACATCGCGCGACTTGGTGATGGACCCGCTGGCCGAGTCACCTTCCGTAATAAACAGGGTGGTGTCTTGCTTGCGCTCATGGGTATCATCAAAATGCAGCTTGCAATCACGTAGTTTACGGTTATGCAGCGATGCTTTTTTTGCCCGCTCGTTAGCCAATTTTTTAATGCCTGCGATGTCTTTACGCTCGCGCTCAGACTGCATGATACGCTTTAACAAAGCATCGGCAACGGCAGCGTTTTTATGCAGATAGTTATCTAATTCTTTTTTTACAAAATCACCAATAAATGTGCGAACAGATGGCCCCTCCGGACCAATATTTTGTGAGCCCAGTTTAGTTTTTGTTTGCGACTCGAACACCGGCTCCTGCACCTTTATCGCGATAGCAGATACAATAGAAGCCCTTACATCAGATGCATCAAACTCTTTCTTATAAAACTCGCGGATGGTCTTTACCACCGCTTCGCGGAAAGCGGCCTGGTGCGTACCACCCTGCGTAGTATGCTGACCATTCACGAACGAATAATACTCTTCGCCATATTGCTGCCCGTGCGTCATGGCTATTTCTATATCCTCGCCTTTTAAGTGGATTATAGGGTAGCGCAGGGTTTCAACATCAGTCCGCTTTGTAAGCAGATCATACAACCCGCGTTCCGAAAAATATTTCTGGTTATTAAAGTTTACAGTAAGACCGGAGTTTAGGTAAACATAATTCCAGATCATGTTCTCGACAAACTCCGGGATAAAGCGGTAATGCCTAAAAATAGTATCGTCAGGATAAAAATTGATAGCAGTACCATTACGCTGCGTTGTTTCTTTTTCGGGCTCGTCTTTGATTAGTTCGCCCTTTTCAAATTCAGCTATCTTAGTGCGTCCGTCGCGATATGATTGTACGACAAATGAGGTCGACAAAGCGTTAACTGCCTTACTACCCACACCGTTCAACCCTACTGATTTCTGGAAAGCCTTGCTATCATATTTACCACCGGTATTTATTTTAGATACGCAATCAATCACCTTACCCAAAGGTATACCGCGACCATAATCACGTACAGAAACTTTATGATCGCTTATGTTGATCTCGATGGTTTTGCCCGAGCCCATTACAAACTCATCGATGGAGTTATCTACAATTTCTTTCAGTAATACATAAATCCCGTCATCATAAGCCGACCCATCGCCCAGCTTACCAATGTACATTCCGGGACGAAGACGAATATGCTCTTTCCAGTCAAGCGACCGGATACTATCTTCACTGTAATTTACTGCTTCTGCCATTTTTATCTATGTATATTTTATTACGGGGAGACAGGTAGCCTCTCTACAGCAAAAATAAAGTTTACCAGCTCAAATTCTAATTCAAATCTGTTAACTTATCAACATGTGCTGTAAAGATTGGTTGTTGAAGATTGAAGATTAGTGATTAAAGGTTAGGAAATGTATTGTGAATGATCATCGCCGATAAAATATAAAGCTGACAAGCCCAACCTTTAATCTTCATTAACTAATCTTTAAAACTCAATCTTTGAACTTCAAACAACTGCTGGCCAGATTCATGTTCTTGAAAAACTCGGGGCCTTTTTCGTTGGTAAAACAAATAGCCAGTACGGTACCTACACGATTTTTTTGGAGTACAATGAGTAACGCGTATTTATAATGTTTGGTAATAGGCGAATCGTCCACGTTTAATAAGAATGTGCTGCCTGCATCAGCATTATATCGGTCCAATATATAATCAGGCAGCTTTCTTTTTAAATAGGTGTTATCAGTAGTAAATGAGGTGATCTGATCATGAGCCAAACTTAGATATAGCGAATCAGGGCCGGTGTTGCGTACGTTTTTATCTGCTAAAAATTTTTCGTCCTCCTTTTGAGTATTTACACGCAGCCAAATTTCAAACTCCTGTCCGGGTAATTCCATCCCATAATGAAACGGAAGATCGTCGGTATTTGGAGCCTTTATCTCTTTAAAACCCTCCGGAAATGTAAAAGCCATATTTACCTGGGTCAAAGCGTTATTAAAGCTTTTAAGCTGGCTATTTGCAGGGGCATGATTTACTTGTGCAACCACCGGAACAACTAACAGCAGTAACAAAATACCAAATAAAAAACAGTTAATTTTTTTTGCGATAATGTTCATCATACAGGCAATGCTTAACCAAACGTTGGTTTGTACGTAGTAGTATTGCTGATTAAAAATATAAAAAAATGTAATAATAAATTAAAAATTAAACAATTTAATTAAAATGGCAATCTTATTTAGAAATAACAATACCTTTTAAAGCAGGTATTCAATTATTCGTTTTTGTGGATCGAATGGTGCCAGCTCATCCAGGCCCATAGCTTGTATGGCTGCTGTAACTAGTTTGCTTTCGTCTACAACATAAGTTATGCCTTGTTTAAGCAAGAAATAACGCCCCGCATCAACCATGGCTTTCAAAGGTATCATACCTATTAACTCGCTGCCGGTTACCCTAACACCATGCGCATCAGCTTTAGCGCACACCTCGTCAAAAACCTGATGAATAGGGGTGGCAACAATGTTAGTTAAATTCATAGATACCTGTGCTTTACCATACTCCACAATATACCAACCAATGGCTTTTACGTGTTTTAACGTCCCGGGGATACGTTCTTTTCCATTTTTATTGATAATAATTTTCCCTGTTTCACGTATCTCCTGCGCAATTTCATTGGCTATATGGGTCGACGCGGTATCTAAATTAACATTGTAGGCTATTAAAAAGTCGCGCGCACCTATTACCGTAGCACCACGTTTGGCGTCCAGCTCTGCCGGACCAAAATCAGGCTTCCAGGTCGGCAGCTTTATTTTCTTAAAGAAACCTTCATACTCGCCGGCCCTTATGGCAGCCAGGTTGCTGCGCCTCTTATCAGGTTGCGAATGCTCATATAAATAAACAGGTATTTGCAAGTCATTGCCAACACGTTGCGCTAATTGCAGTGCGTATGCTGCGGTTTCATCCAAAGTAATATTGCAAACCGGTATTAACGGGCAAACATCCGTTGCGCCCATGCGGGGGTGTTCGCCTTTTTGGGTGCGCATATCAATCAGTTCGCCGGCCATTTTTATAGCCAGGAAGGCTGCTTCTACCACCGCTTCCGGTTCGCCGGCAAAGGTTACCACCGTACGGTTAGCCCCTTTTCCGGGATCGACATTTAGCAGTTTCACCCCGGTTATAGAACCTATTTCGCCGGTAATACTATTAATAATGTCCGCGTCAACTCCCTCGCTGAAGTTGGGGACACACTCTATTATACGTTTCATAAGTGATGCAATTTAAGTAATATTTGCTTTGATAAAAACAACATTGCTCGCCATGTAATATCATCCCGCTGTATAAATTGCAAATAATCTGCTATCTTAAATTCTGAATTGTAAATTTGCGTAATGGCAGATGCTGATAGTCAACCCTTACCTGTAACAGACCCTTTTATAGCCCTGCGCTATAAAGATTTTCGCTCATACCTGGGCATGAAGTTTTTTTTCACCTTTGCTTACCAAATGCAGGCCGTTATTTTAGGCTTCTATGTTTACCAGTTAACCAAGAGCGCGTTCGCTTTAGGTTTGATAGGTTTAAGCGAAGCCATCCCATCCATAGGTATTGCTTTATATGGTGGATATATAGCCGACAAGTCTGAGAAAAAGAAGATGCTGTTGTTTGTATTCTTCGCGGTACTGTTCTCTTCTATCGTGATGTTTACCATCACTTTAAAAAGCATGAGCACTTACATTCATGCCGGATGGATCATCCCTATTTTATATGTAATGGTTTTTTGTAATGGTGTGGCGCGCGCGTTTTATAACCCGGCGGCTTTTACCATTATGGCGCATAGTGTACCCAAAGAAATTTACCCAAACTCAAGTAGCTGGAATAGTTCGAGCTGGCAAATAGCCTCTGTTTTAGGACCGCTTGTGGGTGGTTTGATATATGGTTTTTATGGCATCACGGCAACGTTTAGTGTTATCCTGATATTCCTGGCCGTGGCATTGCTATGCGTGTTTTTCCTGAAAAGATATCCGCCGGTTTATGTGCCTAAAGAAAGCATTTGGGAAAGCCTGTCAGAAGGGATCCACTTTGTGTTTCATAATAAAATGATGATAGGCGCAATGAGCCTTGACCTGTTTTCGGTATTTTTTGGCGGTGCAGTAGCTTTGTTGCCTGTCTTTGCCAATGAAATTTTACACGTGGGCCCGCAGGGATTAGGCATTATGCGTGCCACCTCATCATTAGGTGCTGTGTTGGTGATGCTGGCCATGGCACGGATCTCGCCCATGGGTAGGCCGTGGCGCAATTTATTGATAGCGGTAACCGGCTTTGGTTTGTCTATTATCTGCTTCGCGTTATCGCGTAATTTCTACCTGTCGCTTTTGTTTTTATTTACCGAGGGCGCTTTTGACAGCATCAGTGTGTTGATACGCGGTACCATTATGCAGATATTAACGCCTGATAGTATGCGCGGGCGGGTATCAGCGGTGAACCAGATGTTTATCGGTTCATCAAATGAGATAGGCGCTTTTGAATCGGGTACTGCAGCTAAACTATTAGGGACTGTGCCGTCTGTTTTATTTGGTGGCTGTATGACTTTATTGATTGTAAGTATCACTTACTTTAAAACGAAAAAATTGATACCTTTATCATTGAACGAAATATCAGCACCCGAAGTTAAAAAAGAGATAGCGATATGAAAAACCTAAACAATGTTGCTAAAACGTTATTAAGAATTGTGCTTCATACAATTTTTTATATACTTATGAATAGATTTCTATTCGAAGAAAAAATGGATGCCTACCACATCGGAGGCGCTATATTTGGAGGCATATGCAGCGGTCTTTCATTTACCTTTTTACCCAATAGGGTTAAAAGACGAGCTACCATGCAAGCCTAATTCTTTCTTACTCCGGCTGCTTCACGCTATGCCAAAACCAATAGATGAGCGGACCAATTATCGGCACAACAACAACTATAATAAACCACAGGAATTTATTGTTACGGTTTACATTTGAATTGCGGAAGATGCTGATGAGCGCGAACACAACCAGCAACACCCAGACAATAAAGAAGATTAACCCAAATGTACCGCTTATAGCCGAAGTTATGTACATAGCTTTTTTAATTAAGCTTCCAGCTCAACGCTATCCTTTTCGCCGATCTGCTGGCGCCACATAGCATAATACAAGCCTTTCTGCGCTAACAGATCAGCATGTTTACCCGATTCAATGATACGGCCCTTTTCAAGTACATATACCCTATCGGCATGCATAATGGTTGATAAGCGGTGAGCTATCAAAATGGTTATATGGTTATTAAACTCAGAAACATCCTTAATAGTTTCAGTTATTTCCTCTTCGGTCAATGAATCTAATGAAGATGTGGCTTCATCAAATACCAACAGATCAGGTCTGCGTAATAAGGCACGCGCTATTGACAAACGTTGCTTCTCGCCACCCGATACTTTTACACCACCTTCACCTATTACCGTATCCAGGCCATTACTGGCACGAGCCATAAGGGTTTGGCAGGCGGCACGTTGTAATACATCCAGGCATTCCTCGTCTGTAGCGCCAGGTCTAACAAACAATAAGTTCTCGCGGATAGTACCCGAGAATAATTGGGTATCCTGCGTTACAAAACCTATTTTCTCGCGCAGCTGATCCAGGTCTATTTCTTTACTGGCTATGCCGTTATAGGTGATGTCGCCTTCTAATGGCTGATATAAACCTACCAGCAATTTAACCAGAGTAGTCTTTCCAGAACCAGACGGGCCAACAAAGGCGATGGTCTCCCCGGTATTTGTTTCAAAATTAATATGGTTAAGCGCGTTACGGTTTGCGGTTAAGTGCTTAAAGGTTACATTATCAAAATTTAGCCTGGTAATTTTCTCTACTAAAACCGGTTTTTCTGGTTTAACGTCAATTGGTGTTTCTATTATCCTTTTAAAATTAGCTAAAGATACTTGTGCTTCACGCCATGATTGAATTACATTACCCAGTTCCTGTAAAGGGCTGAAAAGGAAGAAAGAGTAAAATAAAAACTGGAAATAATTACCCGGTGTTAGCGTGTTTTTAAATATCAGCATGAGCAAAACTACGATCATGGTACTACGTACCAGGTTTACAACCGTACCTTGTATAAAGCTCATACTACGTACAAATTTTACCTTTTTAAGTTCAAGGTCAAGAATCTTGTAAGTGGTTTTATTTAAGCGCTCAATTTCTTGTTTAGCCAACCCTAAGCTTTTCACCAGTTCAATGTTGCGTAATGATTCTGTGGTCGAACCGGCCAAAGCGGTGGTTTCTGATACAATACTTTTCTGTATTACTTTAATACGTTTACTTAGCAAGGAGCTTACTATGGCAATAACAGGTATAGCGGTAAAATACACCAAAGTAACCTGGTAATTTACTTTTAAAGAGTATATAATCACAAAGATCATCCCTATCAGGCTTACAAACAGCACGCTGATAAATGAGGTTATAAACTTTTCGCAGTCTTGACGTACTTTTTGTAAAATGCCCAAAGTTTCGCCGCTTCGCTGGTCTTCAAAAACCTGGTAGGGCAATTCAAGCGAGTGCTTTAAACCATCACTATACATTTGCGCGCCGGTTTTAAGGACAATAATATTGGTAAAATAATCCTGGAAGTTTTTTGCTATCCGCGATATCATAGCCGCACCAACTGCCAAACCCACTAATATTAGTGCCCCGTGCAAGCGGTACTCATAAGTAAATATTTTACTATCATGGGGCAGGATATAATCATCCAGGATCTTTCCGGTGATTAATGGATCAACCAGCGAAAAACCAATATTTATACCCGCCAGTACTAATGCAAGCACTACTGTCCAGCGGTAATTTTTTAAGTAGGATAAGAGTATTTTCATAAACGCATCAAAAATAAAAAAAGGGAACGGCTAAGTAGCTCATTCCCTTTAATTTGACATTATATACATTTTTGATTAACTTTCAGTCACTAAACCAACCCTCCATGAGAAATGCCTTCGTTTGTATTATGCTATTAACACGTTGTGTGATAAGCGCATCAGCACAAGGGCCAATTACCCCCGGCTGCCAGTTCCTGGGGCCGCTGCACTTTAAAAACGGCAAGGCTACGGTTATTGTTAAGGCCATGTATACAGGTGCCGCACGAAGCGGCGGATATTATTTTTTTAAGAAACTTGAGAAAAAAAAGATTTTAGATAGCAAGAAGTATTTCAATCTTGCAAAAGTTGAAGGTGAGGGCTATTTTGATAGTGGTAGTGCAATAACTTTTGTTCCGGAAAAGTGTAACCAGGAATTTATCGCGACTATAGCACAAAAGATAAATTTTGAAAAGTTTAAAGGCGGACAAACAGTGTATTTAACATGTACCGTTTATCAGAATATTTTACCTGATAAAGAGCAGCATTTTTATGTTATTGATGATGTAAAATATACAAAGGAAGACATTCCCCGACAGCAAAATATTGGCCAACTTGTTTATTTAGGCCCGGATAAATTAGCGCGCGATACAGGCACCAGCTATTTTAGCGACGCGGGCTCAAAAATGATGAACTTTAATTGTTTATTGGTTATAACCCCAAACCAATTAGCCATAGTTGAAACCACCGACCATAAACGGCATCATTTTAGTTATGTAAAGCGTACTGCAACAAAAAGCGGGTATATTGATCTGTATAAAAACTCTACGGAATGGTTTGAATTAAAAATCACACGTGTTATACATGTAGATAAAAAAAATCTATCCGATTAGGTCAACTTACTATAAACTTAAATCAAACCACAATATTATTTAATGTTTACGGCGATGCAGAGGATGCGGATAAGTATAACAATTTAAAATATTAACAAAAAAGCCACCCGAAATATCGGATGGCTTTTTTTATGTATGACCAGGCTAATATTAAACCGTCATGATATCTTTTTCTTTAGCTTCTGACAGCTGATCTACCTTTAAAATATAGGCATCTGTCAGCTTTTGGATCTCGGCTTCGCCGGTTTTCATTTCGTCTTCTGATACACCATCAGCTTTTAATTTGCGGATCTTTTCGTTAGCATCCTTACGTACGTTACGGATTGCTATTTTACCGTTCTCGGCTTCACCTTTTGCTTTTTTAGCCAGGTCGCGGCGGCGCTCTTCTGTCAACGGCGGTACGTTAATGCGGATGATAACACCATCATTTTGAGGGTTAACACCTAAGTTAGCTTCCATGATAGCTTTCTCGATAGCAGTCAACAATGATTTTTCCCACGGCTGTACAACAATGGTACGCGCATCAGGCGTGTTAACGGTACCTACCTGGCTTAAAGGTGCTGCAGTACCATAGTAATCAACATATACATCGTCAAGCATTGAAGGACTTGCCTTGCCTGCACGGATCTTATTTAATTCGCCGTCTGCATGCTCGATAGCACGGTCCATTGCAGCTTTAGCGTCGGTTACTTGTTTTTTAATGAGTTCGCTCATTGTGTTATGATTTTTGACAAAAATAGTAAAATCTGTGAAATAGCCTTATAATGCCCTGCCATTATCTTCGGCCCATGGATTAAGCAATTCTAAATCTTTAATGTTTTTAAAATCAGAAATATTACGGGTAACGAGGGCGAGGTTATTTACTGACGCTGTTGCAGCGATTACTGCGTCGGGAAGTTTAATTTTATTGCCTTTACCGATTTCTATAGTTTTATCTACTATTAGATTATTCAATTCTAAAACAACGCAGTCATTAATGAAATTTTGCAGGATTTTATATGAATCGTCAGGAGTATTAAATCGTAAAATTTCAATTTTAGTGATAACAGAAATGGTCGGAATGTCATCCATTATGATATCCATCAATTCCATGCCTTTTTTTGGAAGCTTATTGTCTAAATATCCGATAATGACATTAGAATCTATCAAATATCTCGTTCCCACTCGTTCCGGCTTTGAGTTAGGTAATTTTGAAAATTATTATATTCCTCATCCGTAAGATGTAAAGCCCCTGCATACTTTTCAGACAACTTTTGTTTAGGTTGAATATCTTTTTTTATGACCGTGACAACGTTTAGAGCCTCCAAACCCTCAATTAGCTTGTAGGCTTTATCATCGTTTATCTGTAGCAAAACTGTTTCCATAGCCAAATATCTATATATACAAATATAACATATTTAATTGCCAAATAGTATTACCAGGCTATCACTACATTAAGTAGGTACCTGGCACAAGCTATACCTATTTCACCAACGTCCCTATCGGCTCACCTTCGGCAATTTTCATGAAGTTGCCCGGTTTGTTCATATCAAAAACAATGATAGGCAGTTTATTTTCCTGGCAAAGGGTTATGGCGGTCATGTCCATTACGTTTAAACCTTTGTCGTATACTTCCTGGAAAGATATCTCGTCATATCGGGTTGCTGAAGGATCTTTTTCAGGGTCGGCGGTATAAATGCCATCAACACGGGTACCTTTTAAAACTACATCAGCCTTAATTTCGATAGCGCGAAGTGAAGCAGCCGTATCTGTAGTAAAATAAGGGTTACCTGTACCGGCTCCAAATATTACAATATGCCCAACCTCTAAATGGTGCATGGCACGGCGGCGGATATAAGGCTCGCAGATCTGTTCCATTTTGATGGCCGATTGTAAGCGTGTTTCTACACCAATACTTTCTAAAGCATTTTGCAGGGCCATACAGTTTATTACGGTTGCCAGCATGCCCATATAATCGGCCTGTGCACGCTCCATTCCTGATTTTTCTGCACTAAGCCCCCTAAAAATATTACCTCCGCCTACAACAACAGCTATTTCTAAACCTTTGTCTTTTACGGCTTTAATATCATGCGCGTATTGCAATACCTGGTTATTATCAATACCGTATTGCCTTTCGCCCATTAAAGATTCGCCGCTCAGTTTAAGTAATATTCTTTTATATTTCATGGAGTGTGGGATTTATCAAAAATATGTAATTAAAGCTATTGTTAAAATTTTATGTCGTTTTTGTTATGCCTTGCAGAAATACGTTAGTGATATTGAAGTCCTTATCAAAAACCACCATGTCAGCATCCAAATCTTTTTCGATCTTTCCTTTAGATGCTGCGCCTATTAATTGCGCAGGATATAATGATGCCATATTAATAGCTTCTGCCAGATCAATACCTACCTGCTCTACACAATTCTGTACAGCCTTTAACATAGTAAGGCTTGATCCTGATAAAGTACCATCGGGCATTACATATTTGTTACCTTCTAACCGGTGCTGGTACACCCCTTCGGTGGCTGCGGTAACTGCATCCGTGATCAGGAACAATTTATCACCCAGTTCTCGTTTGGCTAAACGGATCATGGCCCAATCTACATGGTTACCATCGGCTACTATACTGGTGTAGGGTTTTTCTTCGAATATGGCAGGGATATAACCCGGTTCGCGGTGGTGCATTTGCGGCATCGCATTAAAAAGATGCGTAACTGCCGGGATGGGTTTATTTAAAAAGGCTTTACCCTGCTGGTAAGTTGCATTACTATGGCCGGATGATAAAACAATGCCCTGCTTATGCAGGTAATCAATCACTTCCCGATCCTGCAACTCTGGCGCAATGGTTATCATTGTGATAACGCCGTCTGCCTGTTCTACCCAGCTTTTAACTTCGGCAAGCGTGGCTTTTTTAATGAATTTATCCGGATGCGCGCCTTTTTTGATTGGGTTAAGGTATGGCCCTTCTAAATGCACGCCCAAAAAGTTACCTATCTTTTTAGCACGGTATTCTTTAGCCGCGGCTATCCCTTGCTCTACAATCTCGTTTGTGTTTGTAGCAATGGTAGCAAAAAAGCCCGTTGTGCCCTGGTTTAGCAGGTCATCCTCCATTTGCTTTAAAGCAGCTACTTCGGGCTTTCCGCCGAATAGTTTACCGCCGCTGCCATATATCTGCAGATCGATCAATCCCGGAGCAAGATAATTATTATTTAGGTCGATGCGATCAACATCTTGCGGGATATCCACATCATCAATAATATCAATGATCTTAGTGTCTTTTATTAAAACAGCTTTTCCGCTGGTAATTATACCATCAGATATCAGCTGAAGATTAGTTAAAGCAGTTATCATTTTAGCCCCCTCTAAATCTCCCCCGGTAGGGGAGACTTTTGAATTTACATTTTATATAACATTTAAAAGCCCTCCCTACCGGGGAGGTTTGGGTGGGGCTATGTCAAAAAAAATCCCCCGAAATTATCGGGGGATTAAAATATTTAAGCTCCTAAAGCTACTCGCTTAAAGGCTGTTACTGTTAAGCCTTTCTCAATGCTATCTAAAAACTGAGATACATTTTTTGAAGAGTCCTTAACAAACTCCTGGTTTAACAGGGTTGAGTCTTTGTAGAATTTATTTAGTTTACCGGCAGCGATCTTTTCGACCATTTCTTCCGGTTTACCTTCTGCACGGATCACGTCTTTAGCAATTTCTAATTCGCGCTCGATAGTAGTTGCGTCAACACCATCTTTATCAATAGCAACAGGGTTCATAGCTGCAATTTGCATAGCTACGTCTTTTCCTGCTTCGTCAGCAGCTGCAACATTTTTGTTTAAGCCAACCAATACACCTAAACGGAAATTACCGTGTATGTAAGCAATAACTTTTTCGCCTTCAATAACTTCGTATTTAGATACACCAATTTTCTCGCCTATTTTACCTGTTTGCTCAACGCAAGCTTCGGCAACAGCAACACCGCTAAGTGAAAGTTGGTTTAAAGCATCTAAGTTAGCAGGGTTTTGCTCAACAGCTAAATCAGCAATAGAATTAGCGAAAGCAACAAAATCAGCGTTTTTAGCTACGAAATCAGTTTCGCAGTTTAATTCGATGATCACACCACGTTTGCCATCAGCTGATGTACGTGAAATAACTACACCTTCGTTAGACTCGCGGTCTTGACGGCTGGCTGCTACTTTAGCACCTTTTTTTCTTAAAAAATCAATAGCTGCTTCAAAATCACCATTAGTTTCAGTTAAAGCTTTTTTGCAATCCATCATACCAGCACCGGTTTGTTGGCGCAGTTTGTTTACATCGGATGCAGATATTTGTACTGTAGACATTTTATTTATGTTTTAATGTTTAAATAGTTAGTGGTGAGTAGTGAATGGTGAGTTTTGTTTAAAACATACTCACTACTCACCACTCACCACTCACAATATTATTCTTCTGTAGTATCAGCTGCTGCAGGAGCTTCGTCCTCTACAGCTGCGGTAGCTTCAACCGGAGCTTTACGGCTTCTTTTGCCTTCGGCGGCAGGAGCTCTGTCAGCAACTTCAGGAGCATCAGCTTTAGCTTTTGCCTGTGCTGCTTCTTTTTCAGCTTCGTCGTCTTTCTCGCGTTTACGCTCGTCTAAACCTTCTTCGATAGCTTTGATAATGATACCGGTGATCAATGAAATTGATTTGGTAGCGTCATCATTTGCAGGGATAGGGAAATCGA
>JAZKCG010000051.1:0-23668 GCA_040388175.1 Bacteroidota bacterium
GGTAGCATAGAAGACGCTATCGAAAAAGGTAAAAAATTATTAGAAGAAGCAAACGGGTAAATGTGCAGATGAGCAAATATGCAGATGTGCAGATTTCTGCCAATCGCATATTTACTCATCAATAAACATTTGCACATCTGCACATACGCACATTTGCACATCAAATATAATGACATTAGAAATCCTTACTCCCGATAAAAAAGTGTTTGAAGGCGAGGCTACCTCGGTAACCCTTCCGGGCACTATGGGTTTTTTTGAAATATTAAACCACCACGCGCCTATCATCTCTACTTTGCAGGATGGTAAACTAACCGTACGCGGTAGTGGTAAAGAAGAAGTTTTCTTTATTAAAGGTGGTGTTGTTGAAGCTTTAAACAATGTAGTAACTGTACTGGCTGAAGGTATAGAGCACAGGTAATTGTTAAAGAGATATTAAAAAAGCAGAAAAGGCTTCCGATATATCGGAAGCCTTTTCTGCTTTTAAGGGAGAAGAATTAATTATTACACGGATATTTAAGCGGATCGGCATTTTTTGTTCGTTTCATTCTGATAGTATCTCGGGTAATTTCATCAATAACTTTCCCGTTTTTCTTAACCTTCACCATAAGTTGCTCCAGTTGTTTTTCGATCGGTTCGTTACTGTTTATTTTATCCATTTTTTTAAGAATTTAATCAGCCTAACGCATTAAAAACCCAATTGTTTATAAAAACACAGGCGCCACTATTAAATTGACCTTTGGTTAAATAATATTTGCGCTTTAGTTTAACTAAGCCATTTAAATTATTTTCTGCGATGCCAATATTTTTATACATTAGCCGTATAAACCCAATATTACAATTATAATGTACCGTCATCTTTACCGCACAGCTATTGTTGTGGCCTGCCTTATATTAGCCATAACTTTAAACACGTTTAACGCACTTGCCCAACGCGACACCACTGGAGTAAAAATAACCTTACCTGCCGATGGTAAACTGGTAAATGGTAAACCTACTGGCAAAGGCTGGATAAATTTACTGGACATTAAAAAACTAAACCAGCAACCCGAATACTGGAAATTCAATAACGGCATTTTACATGGCGATTGCGACCACCAACCAGAACATCACTATAGTTACAGCAAAAAAATATATGCCGATTTTGAAGCCATCGTCACCATAAAAATGACCGGCGATGCTGAAGCTAACTCTGGCGTTTGTATTCGCATCCATCACGACAACTTTGATAAAGCACCCGGCTACCAGGTAGATATGGGGAAAGGCTACTGGGGTTCATTATGGGAAGAGGGTCGCGCCGGTATGGTGCAGCACTATCCAACCAAAGCAGCTGCCAAACTGGTAAAAGCTAATGATTATAATCACTATTATATCATAGCCCGCGGCCACCATATTGAGGCCTGGTTAAACGGCGTTAAAACTATCGACATAGTACATGAGGGTGGCTTTTTAGAAGGCAACATCGGCATACAACTTTGCCACGGCCCTAAACATACCGTTGTTGATGTGAAGGACTTTTATGTGAGAGAGTTGAATTTGTAAAAGGGAATTACTGTATGTATTAATTAAAAACATTAAATTTGTTTATAAGGCAATCATATGGCAACTTTATCTATCCGACAAAAATTAATGACCTATTTAGCTGATGCTGATGATAGCACAGTAAAGGCTATTTACACCTTGCTAAAAATTGATAACAAGGAGGAAGGCACCTTTAAATTATCTAAAGAGCAACTTCAAATACTGGATGAAGAACGCGAGTTGTATTTGAGCGGAAAAAGCAAATCTCATACGCGTGAAGAGTCACTGCAGATTATTATGGGTAATCGTACTGCTTAATGTATCAATTGGTCATTCGTCCTCGGGCGACCAATATGGCTGAAAAAGCTTATAATTGGTATGAAGAACAACAGCCCGGCTTAGGGAAGTTGTTTATAGCTGAACTAATAGGTTGTTATGACAAACTTGAAACATGGCCTGCCGCATATACCATAATCAATAGAAATTATCGCCAAATCATTTTAAAAACCTTTCCTTACGTAGTGGTTTTTGAAATTATTAAACAAGATGTCGTGGTTTATGCTGTATTTCATACAAGCCGTGATCCCCAAAAGAAATTTAAAAAGTAACTGTAAATGAATTACATAAACAATGTTATTAATCAGCTACATTACTTTTTATTGAATGGTTTGCTTGGGCAATTCCATAATATTTTACTGAATATTGATTAAATAGCTTTTTAAAAATATGTGTCTTTTTAAAAATGGAATCAATTGTTCGTTTTATATAAATTGAATCCTTGTCTTTAATTAAAAGATATTGCTCAATTTTCAAAACACTTTTTTTATTGATAGCGAAATTTGAAATTTCAATCTTTGAAAAACACACGGGAATGTAATTGGTAATAATTTCAGTATCTTCAAGTCCATCTGATTTAGTAAAGACTTTATCAATAGAAGAATACCATATAAGTAATTCGTTTAAATTATTAAACACATACAGTTTCCATCCAAAAAATCCAAATATTAGAACTTCGCTTTTAAAAAAAGTATTTCTTTGCGTCTCTATCTTATATTGTGTTTCTAAATAGCTTTTTTTTATATTCCTTTTTGTATCCGGCTTCATTAGTTTGTACAAGAGACTGCAAATGTATTTAATTCAAAATATCAAACATCATATAATTAATTCATACAAGATGTTAGTTTATAATTCCCGCTGGTAGCATTGACAAAAATCAAAAGTACTTGTACATAATCTAAAAACTCATTTTTCCAGTTACGCATTCGTTCAAATCGCGTTTCTTTCATCTTTTAATGGCCGGTATCAGCATCAAATATAACATCTAAAATCTACAACTTTTTTACATCCTACCCCGATTTTAGGCAGAAAAAACGCCCTTTGCTATGCATGCATAAAAACAATACCGAATACCGTTTTGAACTTTGGTATAGTAGCTTAAAAATTTAATTCCGTTTTTATCTATATTTTAAGAATTAAAAATACATATATTAGCATTTAATAAGAATATAATATTTAATTGAAAAAAAACAACTATGCTATTGCCAGTTTTTTTGGGGATGTCTATCTTAAGGGTAACATAAAGCAATCATTAGGAAACCTAATTCCTGCAAAACAAAATACGACTAAAAAAATGAGTTCATCTAACAACACCACCGGCGTAGAATTAAATAAGTATAGCAAAACTTTTACGCAGGACCCTACCCAACCAGCGGCACAGGCCATGCTTTACGGCATTGGTTTGACAGACGACGACATGAAAAAAGCACAGGTAGGTGTGGCAAGTATGGGCTATGACGGCAACACTTGCAACATGCACCTTAACGACCTGGCTAAGATCGTAAAAAAAGGTATTTGGGATGAGGACCTGGTGGGGCTGATATTTCACACCATTGGTGTGAGCGATGGCATGAGCAACGGTACAGAAGGTATGCGTTACTCGTTAGTTAGTCGTGATATCATTGCTGATTCGATTGAAGCCGTTACAGGCGCACAATATTATGATGGTTTAATTACCCTGCCGGGCTGCGATAAAAACATGCCGGGTTCTATTATGGCTATGGGCAGGTTAAACCGCCCGTCTATAATGGTATACGGCGGTACTATTAAACCGGGCCACTGGAAAGGTGAAGATTTGAACATCGTATCGGCTTTTGAGGCTTTAGGTAAAAAGATAGCAGGCGAGATTAGTCCGGAGGATTTTATGGGCGTAATTAAAAACGCTTGTCCAAGCGCCGGTGCCTGTGGTGGTGTTTACACTGCTAATACCATGGCGGCAGCTATCGAGGCATTGGGTATGAGCTTGCCTTACTCCTCTTCTAATCCCGCGTTAAGCGAGGAAAAGAAAGCCGAATGTTTAGCAGCCGGTAAAGCAATTAAGATATTATTAGAGAAAGATATTAAACCAAGCGATATCATGACCCGCAAAGCATTTGAGAATGCAATGGTGGTAATTATGGTATTGGGCGGATCGACAAACGCGGTACTGCACATGATAGCCATGGCAAAAAGCGTCGACGTTAAATTAACGCAGGACGATTTCCAGCTGATAAGTAACCGTATCCCGGTATTGGCAGATATGAAGCCAAGCGGTAAATACATGATGGAGGACCTGCACAATGTAGGCGGTGTACCTGCGGTAATGAAGTATTGCCTTGCGCAAGGTTGGTTGCATGGCGATTGCCTTACTGTTACCGGCAAAACCATTGCCGAGAACCTTGCAGAAGTACCTGAGCTTTCATTCGACACACAAAAAATTATATGGCCGGTTGAAGCGCCTGTTAAGGCTACCGGACACTTACAGATACTGTACGGCAATATTGCCACAGGTGGTAGCGTAGCCAAAATAAGCGGCAAAGAAGGCACTCATTTTGAAGGCCCTGCCCGCGTATTTGATGGCGAATTTGAACTGATAGCAGGCATATCAAGCGGCCGAGTCAAAAAAGGTGATGTGGTGGTTATCCGCAACGTGGGCCCTAAAGGCGCGCCGGGTATGCCCGAAATGCTTAAACCAACATCAGCCATATTTGGCGCAGGCTTAGGCAGTTCGGTAGCATTAATTACCGACGGACGGTTTAGCGGCGGTACTCACGGTTTTGTGGTAGGCCACATCACCCCAGAAGCTTTTGACGGGGGCGCGATAGGCTTGATTAAGGATAATGATAAAATTATTATTGATGCTACAACTAACAAGATCAATGTAATTATATCTGACGAAGAAATGGCAGCGCGCAAAGCCGCATGGCAACAACCCGCTTTAAAAGTAACCAAAGGCTTATTATATAGATATGCCAAAACTGTTTCAAACGCTGCCGAAGGCTGCGTAACAGACGAGATGTTGTAAGGGTTGTACGTGTGACGTTTTACGTTGTACGTATCATCAAGTAAATAGAAAAAAACAAAAACGTAAAACGTACTACGTATAACAAAAATAAGGTATGGAAGTTGCACAACAGGAAATACTAACACAAACAGCTGCTAAAGAAACCGTAAAAGTTTCCGGATCGGTAGCTTTATTAGAAGCATTAATTGCAGAAGGCGTTGATACCATTTTCGGGTATCCGGGTGGTGCCATCATGCCTATCTATGATGCCCTATATGATTATAAAGAGAAATTAGACCACGTATTGGTTAGGCATGAGCAAGGCGGTACACACGCCGGCCAAGGCTATGCACGTACATCAGGTAAAGTTGGTGTAGTATTCGCAACCAGCGGCCCCGGTGCTACCAACCTGGTAACAGGTTTGGCTGATGCTCAGATAGACAGCACACCGTTAGTTTGTATTACCGGGCAGGTTTTCGCACACCTTTTAGGTACCGATGCTTTCCAGGAAACAGACGTGATCAACATTACTACCCCGGTAACCAAATGGAACTACCAGGTAACTGATGCTAATGAGATCCCTGAAGTTATCGCTAAAGCATTCTATATCGCTAAAAGCGGCCGCCCGGGACCTGTATTGATTGACATTACCAAAAACGCGCAGATCCAGTTATTTGATTACGAAGGTTATGTTAAATG
This sequence comes from Bacteroidota bacterium, assembly GCA_040388175.1. GTDB lineage: Bacteria > Bacteroidota > Bacteroidia > Sphingobacteriales > Sphingobacteriaceae > Mucilaginibacter. The sequence goes on from JAZKCG010000051.1 coordinate 5,537, forward strand.
TAACCATATCCGTAGCTATCGCCCAAAACCTATTGTTCGTACACAGTATGTTGAACAGGCAGCGGCACTGATTAATCAGGCTAAAAAACCATTTATATTATTTGGCCAGGGGATCTTATTAGGTAGTGCCGAGCAGGAGTTTAAAACTTTTGTTGAGAAGAGCGGCATCCCTGCGGCATGGACAGTTTTAGGCGCAGGCGCTATCCCTACAGACCACCCATTAAACGTGGGTATGCTGGGTATGCACGGCAACTACGGGCCAAATGTATTAACTAATGAATGTGATGTATTGATAGCCATAGGAATGCGTTTTGACGACCGCGTTACCGGCCGCTTAGATAAATATGCTAAACAGGCACAAGTTATCCATCTGGATATTGACCCTGCCGAAATAGACAAAAACGTTAAAACAACCGTACCTGTTTGGGGCGATTGTAAAGAGACGTTGCCTTTATTAACGGCTCTGGTTGAAGAAAAGCAACATACTGAATGGTTAGCTAAATTCAGAGAATATACTAAACAGGAAGTTGAGCAAGTAATTGAAAAAGAGTTAAATCCAACCGAAGGTGAAATGACCATGGGCGAAGTGATCAAACAATTAAATGATCTTACCCATGGCGAAGCCGTTATTGTAACCGACGTTGGCCAGCACCAGATGGTGGCTTGTCGTTATGCCAAGTTTAACAACACACGCAGTAACGTAACCAGTGGTGGTTTAGGTACTATGGGCTTTGCATTACCTGCAGCCATAGGCGCTAAATACGGCGCACAAGACCGCACGGTAGTAGCTATTATTGGCGATGGCGGTTTCCAGATGACTTGCCAGGAATTAGGCACGATCATGCAGACTGGCGTTGACGTAAAAATTATCATCCTTAATAACCGTTTCTTAGGTATGGTGCGCCAATGGCAAGAACTGTTTAATGACCGCAGATATTCATTTGTTGACATACAAAGCCCTGATTTTGTGGCATTAGCCGCGGCTTACCGCATACCTGGCAAATGCATCAACGAGCGTGCCGAATTACAGGGTGCATTAAAAGAGATGCTGGAAACTAAAGGTTCATTCCTGTTAGAGGTGATGGTTACCAAAGAGAACAACGTGTTCCCGATGGTACCGCAAGGATGCAGTGTTAGTGAGATCAGGCTTAAATAATTAAAGAAATTATGAGCAATCAAGATACAGAAAAGCAGGAATTTAACATCACTATCTATACCGAAAACCAAGTTGGTTTACTGAACAGGATAGCGATCATATTCACGCGTCGTAAAATAAATATTGATAGTTTGAACACTTCTCCGTCAGAGATAGAGAGTATTCATCGTTTTAACATCGTAATAACAGAATCAGAAGAAGTAGTACGAAAACTAACACGCCAGATAGAAAAACAGGTGGAGGTTTTAAAAGTGTACTACCATACTAATGAGGATGTGATCTGGCAGGAACTGGCTTTGTACAAAGTATCGACAGATATTATTGCAGAAAAGGTAAGTGTAGAGCGCTTATTGCGTGAAAATGGTGCACGTGCGGTGGTTATCCGTAAAGATTATACCGTTTTTGAGACCACCGGACATCGCGAAGAGACGGACAACCTGATCAATATTCTGCAACCTTTCGGGCTGATAGAATTTGTGCGCAGCGCCAGGGTAGCCATTATTAAAGACAGCGAAGGCTTTAACTCCAAACTACGCGAGTTTGAAAGATTAGAACCAGGTGAAGAGGTAATAGAGAACGAGTATTTAAATAAAGGGGCTAAAGTATTTACTATGTAATTAGCAAATTGTCATTGCGAGCGTAGCGTGGCAATCGCAAGGAGAAAAGTAGACAGATGCAAAGTTCGCGATTGCTTCGTCGTTCCTCCTCGCAATGACAAAGAATAACAAAACATAAATAATAAACAAGTAACATAAATCAATCGATGCGAATCGGTTAAAATCAAAACAATAAAAAACAAAATCATGGCAAAATTAATTTTCGGCACTACTGAAGAAAATGTAGTAACCCGCGAGGAGTTCCCTTTAGCAAAGGCACAGGACATTTTAAAAAACGAAGTAGTAGCTGTTATCGGTTATGGCGTACAAGGCCCGGGCCAGGCGCTTAATCAAAAAGACAATGGTATCAATGTAATTGTTGGCCAGCGTAAAAATTCTAAATCATGGGATAAAGCTGTTAGCGATGGTTTTGTACCGGGCGAAACTCTTTTTGAGATCGAAGAAGCTTTAGAAAAAGGCACTGTAATTTGTTATTTATTAAGCGATGCAGCACAAATTGCTTTATGGCCAACTGTTAAAAAACACCTTACTCCGGGTAAAGCATTATACTTCTCTCACGGATTTGGTATTACTTTTAAAGAGCAAACAGGTATCATCCCTCCTGCTGATGTTGACGTATTTTTGGTTGCTCCAAAAGGATCTGGCACTTCATTACGTCGTATGTTCTTGCAAGGCCGTGGCTTAAACTCAAGCTACGCTATCTTCCAGGATGCTACAGGCCGTGCTTTTGAGCGTGTTATCGCTTTAGGTATCGCTGTAGGCAGCGGTTACTTATTTGAAACTGATTTCAAAAAAGAAGTATATAGCGATTTAACCGGCGAGCGTGGTACGCTAATGGGTTGTATCCAGGGTATTTTTGCTGCACAGTACGAAGTATTACGCAGCAATGGCCACTCTCCATCAGAATCTTTCAACGAAACTGTTGAAGAATTAACCCAATCATTAATGCCTTTAGTTGCAGAAAATGGTATGGACTGGATGTATGCAAACTGCTCTACTACCGCGCAACGTGGCGCTTTAGATTGGTGGAAACCATTCCGTGATGCAACTAAACCTGTGTTTGAAGAACTTTATAAAAGCGTTGCTACCGGCAAAGAGTCACAACGTTCAATCGACTCAAACAGTAAAGTTGATTACCGCGAAAAATTGGATGCTGAATTAGCAGAGTTACGCGAAAGCGAATTATGGCAGGCAGGCAAAACTGTACGCAGTTTACGCCCTGAGAACCAAACTGTAGAAGCATAATTTTAGATATGAGATGTGAGATTTGAGATATGAGAATATTTCAAATCTCACTTTCAATCAAATAATAGTAGAAATACAAGATAATAATCGATAGCGGATATGAGTCTCAAATCTCATGTCTCAAATCTTAAATCTCAAAAAAGATATGTTACACGATCCAAACCGAGTCTACGTTTTTGATACCACGCTACGCGATGGCGAGCAGGTACCGGGCTGTCAGTTAACAACCCCTGAAAAGATTGAAATTGCCCGCGAACTGGAAGCTTTAGGAGTTGACATTATTGAAGCGGGTTTCCCTATATCAAGCCCCGGCGATTTCCAGAGCGTGGTAGAGATATCAAAAGCAGTTAAAAACCCTACAGTTTGCGCGCTTACCCGTGCCAACAAAGGCGATATTGATGCCGCTGTCGAGTCGCTTAAATATGCCAAACACCCACGCATCCATACCGGCATTGGGTCGTCTGATATGCATATCAAAACAAAATTCAACAGCACCCGCGAAGAGATTTTGGAGCGCGCTGTTGAAGCTGTGAAATATGCCAAAAAATCTGTCGAGGATATTGAGTTTTATGCAGAGGATGCCGGCCGTGCCGATGTCAGGTATTTAGCTCAAATGATCGAAGCTGTTATTGCTGCCGGTGCTACCGTGGTAAACATTCCGGATACCAACGGCTATTGCCTGCCTGATCAATACGGCGAAAAGATAAAGTTCCTGAAAGAGAACGTTAAAAATATAGATAAAGCCATTATATCTGTGCACTGCCATAACGACCTGGGTTTAGCTACGGCTAACTCTGTTGCAGGCTTGCAAAACGGTGCCCGTCAAATTGAAGGCACCATTAATGGAATTGGTGAGCGGGCGGGCAATACTTCTATCGAAGAAGTAGTGATGATATTAAAAACTCACCAGGTATTAGGTTTACACACCAATATCAACACTAAAAACTTTTATGAGTTAAGCCGTATGGTAAGCTCGCAAATGCGCATGCCGGTACAGCCAAATAAGGCTATTGTTGGCAGCAACGCTTTTGCACATAGTTCAGGCATCCACCAGGATGGTTTTCTGAAAAATCGCGAAAACTACGAAATTATCCGCCCGGAAGATGTTGGTTTCCCAAGCGCAAGTATCGTATTGACCGCGCGCAGCGGCAGGCATGCTTTAAAGTTCCATTTGGAGCGTTTGGGCATCAACTTAAACAAGGAAGAATTAGGTGATGCATATTACCGTTTCCTTACCCTGGCCGATAATAAATTAGATATAAATGATGATGATCTTTTATTGCTGATGACTGGCGACAATAGTTACGTTCAAGCAGCACAGAAAAGATAATAAAATACAAATAAAAATGAGCAAGACATTATTTGATAAGGTGTGGGATGCACACGTAGTACGTAAGATTGAAGGCGGGCCAGACGTGTTATTTATTGATCGCCACCTTATTCACGAAGTTACCAGCCCTGTTGCCTTTTTAGGTTTAAAGAGCCGTGGTACTACCGTATTATACCCTAACCGCACATTTGCTACGGCCGACCACAATACGCCAACCATTCACCAGGACCAGCCTGTTGCCGATCCGCTATCGGCTAACCAGTTACATATGCTGGAGACTAACTCGGCCGAGTATGGCATTAGCCATTGGGGATTAGGTCACCAGAAGAATGGTATTGTACACGTAGTAGGCCCTGAGTATGGTATCACCCAGCCGGGCGCAACCATTGTTTGCGGCGACTCGCATACTTCAACACACGGTGCCTTTGGCGCTATTGCGTTTGGCATTGGTACATCAGAGGTTGAAATGGTTTTGGCTACGCAATGTATCATGCAGCCTAAACCTAAAAAAATGCGCATTAATATTAATGGCAAATTAGGTAAGGCTGTTACACCAAAGGATGTAGCTTTGTTCATTATCTCGCAATTAACAACATCAGGCGCTACAGGTTATTTTGTAGAGTATGCCGGTGATGTTTTTGAGAACATGACTATGGAAGGCCGTATGACGGTTTGTAATCTGAGCATTGAGATGGGCGCACGTGGCGGTATGATAGCTCCGGATGAAACTACTATTAGCTACGTAAAAGGCCGCGAGTTTAGCCCTAAAGGCGAGGCCTGGGATAAAGCATTAGCTTACTATAAAACCTTAAAGACCGACGAAGGCGCTACATTTGATAAAGAATTAACTTTTGATGGTGCTACCATCGAGCCGATGATCACTTATGGCACCAACCCGGGTATGGGCATGGGTATATCGCATGATATCCCTGATGCTGCCGATGTTGAAGGCGGAGCGGCTACTTATGCTAAATCATTAGGTTATATGGGTTTCCATGAAGGCGATTCGATGATAGGCAAGCAGGTAGATTTTGTTTTTGTGGGTAGCTGTACCAATGGCCGTATCGAAGATTTCAGAGCATTTACTTCATTAGTAAAAGGCAAACACAAGGCTGATAATGTAACGGCTTGGTTAGTACCCGGATCGCACATTGTGGAAGCTCAAATTAAAGAAGAAGGCTTACTGGATATTTTAACCGAAGCCGGATTTGAATTGCGTCAGCCAGGCTGTTCAGCCTGTTTAGCTATGAATGATGATAAAGTACCTGCCGGAAAATACGCGGTAAGTACATCAAACAGAAACTTTGAAGGCAGACAAGGCCCTGGTTCACGTACCATGCTGGCAAGCCCGTTGGTGGCTGCAGCTGCCGCTGTTACCGGTGTAGTTACAGATCCAAGAACATTAATTGAAGAATTAGTATAATAAAACAAGCATCTGCAAATTTGCATATCCGCAAATCTGCACATCGAACAATAATATGGCTTACGATAAATTTAACATACTTACAAGCACCGCGGTGCCATTGCCTATAGAGAATGTGGATACCGACCAATTGATACCTGCCCGCTTTTTAAAAGCGACAGAACGTGTTGGTTTTGGTGATAATCTTTTCCGCGATTGGCGTTACAACCCGGACAATACACCAAAAAAAGACTTTGTACTGAACGACCCTACTTATACCGGTAAAATACTGGTAGGTGGTAAAAACTTTGGCTCAGGCTCATCACGCGAGCACGCTGCATGGTCTGTTTATGATTATGGTTTCCGTTGCGTGGTATCCAGCTTTTTTGCTGATATTTTCAGAGGTAACTGCTTAAACATTGGCGTATTACCGGTACAGGTTAGTCCTGAATTTTCTGAAAAGATCTTCGCCGCGATTTTTGCCGACCCAAAAACAGAACTGGAAGTAAATTTACCAGAACAAACTATCACCCTGTTAGCTACCGGCGAATTTGAGAAGTTTGATATCAACTCTTACAAAAAGAACAATATGCTTAACGGCTTTGATGATATTGATTATCTGCAAAGCATAAAAGGCGAAATTGAGGAATTTGCAGCGCAGCTTCCGTTATAATATTACACACGCGTCATTGCGAGGAACGAAGCAATCTCTACATAGGACATTTACGAATGCATTGTTTAGAGATTGTCACGCTACACTCGCAATGATGCTTTTATTATCGGTTTAAGCCGTAAACAACCAAATGAACCGCAGAAAAATAGAGATAATGGATACCACGCTTCGTGACGGCGAACAAACGTCGGGCGTGTCTTTTTCTATCTCAGAAAAACTAACCATAACTCAGCTTTTGTTAGAAGAGTTGAAGGTTGACCGTGTAGAGATCGCCTCGGCAAGGGTATCAGAAGGCGAATTCCAGGCCGTTAAGGCTATTCTTACCTGGGCAGCGGCAAATGGTTACACAGAACGCATAGAGGTGCTTACTTTTGTTGATAACGGTGTATCCATCGACTGGATGGTAAATAGCGGTGTTAAGGTGCAGAACCTGTTGACCAAAGGTTCTTTAAACCACCTTACCCATCAGCTAAAAAAAACACCCGAGCAACATTTTGCCGAGATCAAACAAGTAATTGAATTAGCTGCCAAAAACGGGATAGCTACCAATGTGTATTTAGAGGATTGGAGTAATGGTATGCGTAACTCGCCCGAGTATGTTTACCAGTACCTTGATTTTATAACCACTCAGCCTATAAAAAGAATCCTGTTACCTGATACATTGGGTGTATTAACACCTGCGGAAACTTCAAAGTTTTTATCTGAGTTGATAGCAAAATATCCGGGTATCCATTTTGATTTTCATGCGCATAATGATTATGACCTTGGCACAGCCAATGTATTAGAAGCAGTAAGGGCAGGCATACACGGTTTACACCTTACCATAAACGGTATGGGCGAACGGGCGGGGAATGCCGCGTTAGCCAGCGCCGTAGCCGTGATTAATGATTTTGTGCCCGAAGTTGAAATAGGACTTAAAGAATCATCTATCTATAAAGTTAGTAAACTGGTGGAGACCTTCTCGGGTGTACGTATCCCTACCAACAAGCCTATTGTTGGCGAGAACGTGTTTACCCAGACAGCGGGGATTCATGCCGATGGCGATAACAAAAACAACCTGTATTTTAACGACCTGTTACCGGAGCGCTTCGGCCGTAAACGCGAATATGCTTTAGGCAAAACATCAGGCAAAGCCAACATCGAAAAAAATCTACAGGAACTGGGCCTGAAACTGAATGATGCCGATCTTAAGAAAGTTACCCAGCGGGTAATTGAACTGGGCGACAAAAAAGAAACCGTTACTAAAGAAGATCTGCCTTACATCATATCAGACGTGCTGGATAGCAGCCTGTATGATGAAAAAGTGATCGTTGACTCTTACGTGTTAATGAACGCCATGGGTTTGCGCCCATCGGCTACCATATCAATGAGTATTGACGGCGAAAAATTTGAAGAGAACGCGCAGGGCGATGGTCAGTTTGATGCTTTTATGAACGCGCTGGCCAAAGTTTACGACAAGAAAAAAAGAACTTTACCCAAACTGATAGATTACGCGGTACGCATTGCTCCCGGCAGTAGCTCGGATGCATTATGCGAGACCATCATAACCTGGGAAACTTCTGAAAAGAAATTTATAACCCGTGGGTTAGATTCTGACCAGACAGTATGCGCTATAAAAGCTACGCAGAAGATGTTGAATATTATTTAAGAAGATTGGTGATTGAAGATTAAAGATTGGTGTGCATGAGCGCCGAGGTGTCATGCTGAGCTTGTCGAAGGAAGGCGGGCAAAGGCCTTTGCACACATGCTTCGACAGGCTCAGCATGACAAACGCTCTTAGATTGAAATAGAATTAATTAAGTATAAAATATAAACATATAATGAAACTAAATATCGCCCTTTTAGCAGGAGACGGAATTGGCCCGGAAGTTATTGACCAGGCTGTTAAAGTATCAAATGCCATTGCAAAGAAATTTAACCATGAAATTGAATGGACATCGGCCCTTACCGGCGCTGCAGCTATTGATGCGGTAGGTGAGCCTTACCCCGACTCGACCCACGAAGTTTGTATGGCTGCTGACGCAGTGTTATTTGGCGCAATTGGCCACCCGCGTTTTGATAATGACCCTACCGCTAAAGTTCGTCCGGAGCAAGGCTTGCTTAAAATGCGTAAAGCATTAGGTTTGTATGCTAACGTACGCCCTACTTTTACATTCCCTTCATTGATTGATAACTCGCCGCTTAAACGCGAGCGTATTGAAGGTACTGACCTGATCATCCTGCGGGAACTTACCGGTGGTATTTATTTTGGTGAGCGTGGCCGTTCAGAAGACGGTAATACCGCTTTTGATACCTGTACTTACACCAAAGCCGAAGTAGTGCGTTTAGCCAAATTAGGTTTTGAAATGGCAATGACCCGTAGCAAAAAATTATGCTGTGTAGATAAAGCCAACGTTTTGGAAACCTCTCGCCTTTGGAGACAAACCGTACAGGCTATGGAAAAAGATTATCCTGAAGTTACCGTAAGCTATGAATTTGTCGATGCCGTAGCCATGCGTTTGGTACAATGGCCAAGCAGCTATGACGTATTGATCACCGAAAATCTGTTTGGCGATATTTTAACCGACGAGGCGTCAGTAATATCAGGGTCGATGGGATTAATGCCTTCATCATCTATCGGCGTTCATACGTCTTTATTTGAGCCAATACATGGTTCTTATCCACAGGCAGCAGGTAAAGACATCGCTAACCCATTGGCAACTGTATTATCAGCCGCTATGATGTTTGAGGATGCTTTTGGCTTAAAAGAAGAAGCAGAATTGATCCGCTCGGTAGTTAACAAGTCATTGGCAAAAGGTATCGTAACAGAAGATCTTGCCGGTAAAAACAAAGCCTACAAAACCAGCGAGGTTGGCGATTGGCTGGCTGCGAACGTATAGCCCCCTAACCCCCTGAAGGGGGAACAAGTAATAATTTCCGCTGTCATTTCGAGCGATAGCGAGAAATCTATACACGCGCAATTAGCATATGTATAGGTTTCTCTCTCTGTTCGGATATGACAGTTTTTTTTAAGAGCTAAGGTATTTACCTTTGTAGCTATAAATAATATCCCATGTATGTCAGCCAACACCATTAAATTAGATTTTGAAGCCGCTGCAAAACGATTAAAGGATGTTGTAAAACATACTCCCCTTATTTATAATCCACGCTTATCAGAAAAATACGATTGCGAGATCTACCTGAAACGGGAAGACCTGCAAATTGTACGTTCTTATAAACTGCGTGGCGCGTATAACATGATCAGCCAGTTATCTGCCGAAGAATTAAGTCGCGGTGTTGTATGCGCCAGCGCCGGTAACCATGCGCAGGGTGTGGCATTCTCCTGCGATAATCTGGGTACCAAAGGCGTTATTTTCATGCCGGAGATAACCCCCAAACAAAAAGTACAACAAACAGAAATGTTTGGCAACGGCAGCGTTAAGCTAATTTTGGTAGGTGATACCTTTGATGATTGCCTGATGGAAGCATTAGCTTACACCAAAGCGCACCAGATGACTTTCATCCCTCCTTTTGATAATTACAGCATTATTGAAGGGCAGGGTACTGTTGGTGTTGAGATTTTGGAAGATCTACCCGACACCGAAGTAGTGATTATGCCTATTGGTGGTGGTGGGTTAGCTGCCGGAACAGGCACTTATCTTAAAGAAAAGAATCCGCATATAGTATTGATTGGTGTTGAGCCGGAAGGCGCGCCATCTATGCTGGAGGCCTTTAAACATGGCGGCCCGGTAACATTACCCGAGATAAACCGCTTTGTTGATGGTGCTGCTGTAAAACGTGTAGGTAGCCTAACCTATGATCTTTGCGTAGCCGCGCTTGACGAAATGAAACTGGTTGCCGAAGGCAAGGTATGCACCACCATATTAAAATTATATAACGAAGAGGCTATTGTGGTTGAACCAGCGGGAGCATTATCTGTAGCGGTATTAGATGAATGCAAAGAACAGATAAAAGGCAAAAAAGTAGTTTGTGTAATAAGTGGCGGTAACAATGATATTGCCCGTATGCAGGAGATAAAGGAAAAATCTTTATTGTACGAAGGCCTTAAACATTATTTTATCGTTCGTTTCCCGCAGCGCCCGGGTGCATTAAAGTTGTTTGTAAATAATGTATTAGGCCCGCATGATGACATTACCCGTTTTGAGTTCATCAAAAAAACAGAAAAAGAACAAGGCCCGGCATTGGTTGGCATTGAGTTAACCAACAAAGAAGATTACGACGGCCTGTTAAAACGCTTTAAAGAATACCGTTTCGAGGTGATCGAACTAAATAAAGAACAAACTTTGTTTGAGTATTTAGTGTAATCTAAAGGAAATGACACAACATTAATTACTTCCGTTAAGCGCCGGCAATACCCGTTTATCCGGTGGCAATGCTTTATATTTTTGGTAAGAATCATTAATATATACCGCCAATGACGGGCCCGTGTTACTCTTTACATAAGCATAGCTTGGACGAAATAACGCCATGAAACTTTGAAGCTCTGCCCCTCTTAACGGCACCAGTGTACTTACGTAGGTAGGCGTATAATACTGATCTACATACATCTCTTTTTCTTCGTTAGCAAAGAATTTCTTCAATCTGCGCGCATCTTTACCTTCTTTAGAGAACCAGGTACTTGGCGATAGTACATATACCTTACTTTTGGTATATACTTCCGGATATTCGGTACGCGGGTTAAAATTAAGCCTGGTAGTATTAATAGTAACCTGGTTAAGTACAATACCCATAGGCTTTAACTCTATGCGTACAGAACGCATATCCGCCACAAACATAGTATCAGAGATATAGCCCGGCGAATCAAAAATAAGTGTATGCCCAACAGCTGCCCTTATTTCAAATTTTCCGTTCTTATCTGCCAGTGTGATCTGCTTATTGCCGGTATTGCGGATAAAAACATTACTAATCTTTTCATGGCTGCCAACTTCAACAATGTTTCCTTTCACCGCATTCTGTGCATGGGCAGTATAGCCTATAATTACCAGTGCAATAAGTACCAAATAGCGTTTCATGGTTCTATAATTTTAGGTATTAAATTAGCTCAATTATAATACCAATTGTTGACATTTTCATTTAATTTAACAAATGGTTTACAAACAAGAAACCCGGCCTAAACCGGGTTTCTTGTTTTTGATATTATTGTTTCTTCCAAACGTTGTTGGAAGGATTATAATCGGGTAAGGTCGAATCAGGATTATAAGTAACTGATTCTATAGCTTCTGTTGACGGGAACCTGAAAGACCAGGTTAGGTTACGCTCCCACACCTCGGCAGTAAAGTTTACACGGGTGGTTTTACCGCTAACGGTTTTTATATCTACAACAACAGGCATAGCCATTTTCTCCAGGTTGTCTAAAGTGATGATAGCACCTTTTGATGGATCGTCGTCAGTATATTTTACACCACGCACGGCAACATCTAAGCGCCAGGTGTTCTCGAACCATCCTCTCCAAAACCATTGCAAGCTTTCGCCCGCAGCATTTTCCATGGTACGGAAGAAATCATCAGGCGACGGGTGTTTAAATGCCCAACGGTTAATGTAAGTTTTAAAGGCAAAATCAAAACGCTCAGGGCCTAATATCTGTTCGCGCAGCAATACTAAACCGGCGCTTGGTTTGCTGTATAATAAAGTACCATTGTTTACCTCTTTCAAATTGTCAGGGTTACTCAATATGGGCTCTAAAGTTGGCCTGGTAAAAGCTGCCCAGGTAGCAACCTGGCGCTCCGGAGTTGTGGCACGATAAAACTCACCGTTAAATGAGTTTTTGGTTGATAGGGTGTTGATGAAAGTGTTAAATCCTTCGTCCATCCAGCCATATAAGCGCTCGTTAGATCCAACGATCATCGGGAACCAGGTATGGCCAAACTCGTGGTCTGTTACACCCCAGCCACCGCCTAAGCTACAAAATACAATGCCCGGGTATTCCATACCACCTGCTTTACCGGCAACGCTGGTAGCATTAGGATAAGGAAACTCGAACCATTTTTTTGAATTGTATTCGATCGATGCTTTAATAAATTCTGTACTGCGGCTCCATTGGCCACCACCTGCAGCGCTGCTTTCAATAGGATAAGCAGATATAGCCAATGTTTTTTTACCGCTTGGTAAATTCATTTTAGCGGCATCAACAATAAATGATGACGAAGCGCCCCACGAAGCATCGCGCGCGTTCTTTATCTGGAAATGCCAGGTCAGTTCTTTTTTTCCTGCGGGACGTGATGCCGGGTCATTAACCTCATCAGCCGTGCGGATCATTACGGTTTTATCGCTTTGCTCGGCCTCTGCCCATCTTTTTAATTGCACAGGGGTATATACCTCTTTAGGATTTAACAAATCACCAGAACACATTACGATATCTTTTGCGGGTGCAGTGATATTGATATCAAAATCGCCATATTCTAAATAAAACTCGCTTTCGCCGGTATAAGGTAGAGTGTTCCAACCTTGCAGATCGTCATATACACACATACGTGGGTACCATTGTGCTACCTGGAAGATCTTACCATTTTTGGATTGGCCTTTTTCTGTGCCTTGTAAAATTATACCCATACGGTCTGATCCGTAATCGGGCGACACGAATGAATATTCTATTTTTAGTTTCAACTGTCCGCCATCAGCAGCCAATTGGGTTGGCAAGAACACCTGCATACGGGTGTCGTTAACCATAAACTTAGCCTCAACCTCGGTAGTTGTTTTCCTGCCTTTAGCGGTGCTTAATACCTTTACAGATTTTATTTTAAAGCCTGCATCAAATGCCTGCCCTTGCCCCCAGTTACGGCTTTGTGGCAAGCCTTTGGCATTTAGCGGCACTTGTTTATTACCTCTTGAATCCAGTTGGAACAGGTTCTGATCTAACTGCATCCATATAAAGCCTAATTTTTGGGGGCTATTGTTGGTATAAGTCAATATCTCTGTACCAACTACCTCATTCGCATCCTCATGTAAGGTAGCGGTTAATTGATAATCGGCACGGTTTTGCCAATATTTTGGACCAGGCTGACCATCGGCTGCACGCATCTCATTACCATTTTTGGTATAAAAAAATGGCTTCCAGGTTTCATGATAATTGTAGTTTGTTGCCGGAGCATTTGGATCGGCTACTTCAACCGCGCGCCCGGTGGCACGCGCGGGTGGAGTGGTTGCAGGTTGCGTAGTTTGTGCCTTAGCGATGGACAAACCCGCGCAGAAAGCCAGTAATAAACCGGCAGAGGTGTTCAATTTCATCAGTTAATCTTTAGTTTGAACCGTAAAAATAAAAAAATAAGCGCAGAGAAGTATACGTAAACGAATTATTACAGTACACGCTGTAGAGACGCAATATTTTGCGTCTCGGTGAAGGGATATGTCAAAAGACGCAAAGTATTTCGTCTCTACTTTTTGAAATGGGCCTGGTATGCCGCCTCATCAAAGCCGAAAGACAAAAATCCGCCGTCTTCAATTACCGGGCGTTTAATCATGCTGGTTTTATGTTGCAGTAATTGCAAAGCATCCTTATTGGTTTTAATACTGTCTTTGGTTTCCTGGTCAAGGTCTCGCCAGGTGGTACCTTTTTTATTCAGAAACACTTCATAACCTGCTTTAGCATCCCATTCCTGCAGTTTTTCGGCAGAGATACCCAGCTTTTTAAAATCATGAAACTCATACATAACCTGGTTGGCCTTAAACCAGTCTAAAGCCTTTTTAACTGTATTGCAATTGGTGATACCGTAAACTTTCATGAGGTAAATTTACAAGAATTAATACTTTCCTTTAGTAGCGTCACTATTATTTAATTTTCTTCCAATCGGCATCTTTACCTGACGAATTGTAGGTAGTTAATGTATAAGTCTGTTTACTCGCGTCAGCTTTAAATTCAAATTTTAACGGCGCTTCTTTTATATAAAAATGGTTTACACCATCTGCTAATAACTCTACTTTCGGTAACCTGTCTTTTGGATTAGTTGCTTGAACATATAACTTGTGTTTTTTAAGGCTTATTATTAATTTATGATCTTCGCCTACTGCATAAGTGCCTGTTAGTTTTTCTAAGTTATCCTCTCTTAACTTCAATACCGGCCGAAGAGAGTGACCAATAGCAAACCGCGCAATATCATTGGTTATTACCTGCCAGTCCATATCCGTTTCAAAGCCATTAAATAAAGTAATTATCAATACATCGGCATCCGGCAGCCATACCTCGTCTGTCTGGTAGCCATCTGTTGATCCGCTATGTTCTATTGTCTCAAGGCCGTCAATCTCTTTAATAAACCAGCCATAACCATATTGTGGCATATCCCCATCGGTAGGTTTAAAAGCTGTATATGCTTTGGTTAACATTGCTTTGCTAATCAGTTTACCTGAATCAAGTGCCTGATGCCATTTTAACAGGTCATCAACATTTGACGCCAGTCCCCCCGTCGAGTATAACATAGTGGGTTCCTGCAATTCGGCATCCTCCCAATGTTGACTATCAAAACGCGAATAACCGCTTGCCATGTTATCTATTTTTGGATTCGCCGGTATATAAGTTGTATGTTCCAGAGCAGCAGGGCCGATAATGTGTTGCTGAAGATAATCGCCAAAAGACTGACCTGTTACTTGTTCAACAAGATATCCAAGCAGGTAATAATTTGAATTACTATATTGAAATTTGCTACCCGGCTTAAATTGCAGGGGTTCGTCCTTAAAATAGTCTACGCCTTGTGCCGCAGTATAATGCTCGTGCTCTTTTTTAGGATCAGTATTTTTCATCTCCATGAAATTGATAATACCCGAGCTTTGGGTCAATATATTTTCTATTGTAATAGGATAAGGCTTGTGCGGAAAATCGGGAACATACGCCTGAATGCTATCCTGTAGATTAATTTTTCCCCGTTCAACCAATTGAAGCACCGCGATAGCAGTAAATTGCTTGCTCATTGAACCAATTCGGAAGATCATGTCCGGCTGCATTGTTATTTTTGTCTGTAGGTTTGCTACACCAAATGCTTTACGATAAATCACTTTACCTTTTTTTGCTATCAGCACTACACCTCCAGGTGCTACCCCAGCTAATTCAGATTTAACAAGGCTATCCGTTTGCTGTGATAATCTTTTAAGATTCTGGCCGTAGGCTGATAGGGATAATGCGACTGAAAGGGTTATAAACGAACCCAGGTTTAGGATGATTTTCATAAATAAAAGCGATAATGATAACTACAGCTGGTACTTTGACTGTCCATAACACCAAAGGTTTACTTATTAAACTTCGTCATCGTCAACTCAGTCCCTATCGCCGCAAAGCTTTTTATCATTTCTATTGATTTGTCTATCAAAGCGGGTAATTCGGGTTGTTCATCCTCATCAAATCCGCTTAGCACATAATCAACCTGGCGGCCTTTGGGGTAATTATCGCCAACGCCAAAGCGCAGGCGGGCGTATTCGTTATTACCTAAGGTAGCTTCAATATGTTTTAAACCGTTATGGCCGGCGGCACTGCCTTTTGGTTTAAGGCGCAGGGTACCTAAGGGTAAAGCGATATCATCCACCAAAACCAATACGTTCTCTACAGGGATTTTCAGTTCTTTCATCCAATGATTCAGAGCCTTTCCACTTAAGTTCATGTAAGTAGTTGGTTTTATTAAATACAGGGTGCGGCCTTTGTGGTTTACTTCGGTATAGTAAGCCAGGCGCATGTTGCTGAACTTAACGCCCTCTTGTTTGGCCAATTCATCCAATATCATAAACCCGATATTATGCCTTGTATCAGCATACTCGGGGCCAATGTTACCTAAACCTACTACCAGATATTTCATACCACCGCTTTGCACCGGCCTTTTGGCGGGTGTCGCTTTTTTTAAATATTTACTAAAATAAGGTCTAATCGCCATTAACAATTATCTTGTTGCGAAGATATTACTTTAAAACAAAAACAGCGATAAGGCTAACCCTATCGCTGTTTCAATAAAGAATAATCTAAACTTATTTTTTACCAGAAGCTGCTTCTTGCTCAGCCTGACGTAATGCACGTGAGGTTGTTACAGAAACGATAGTATCTTCTTTAGTGTTTAAGATAGTCAAGTTAGGGAAGCTTATTTCAGCAACCTTAACTGATTTACCAACTTCTAATGCTTCGATGCTTACATCAATAAAGTCTAAATGATCTTTAGGTAATGCTTTGATGCTTAATTTACGCAATTTTTGCACCAATTTACCACCCACTTTAACACCTGGCGAAGTTCCTGTTAAACGTACAGGGATATCGATAGCGATAGGTTTCTTTTGATCCAATAATAAAAAGTCTACGTGTATGATCTGCTCCGTTAATGGATGGAACTGCAGATCT
The DNA here is from genome assembly GCA_040388175.1 of Bacteroidota bacterium. GTDB lineage: Bacteria > Bacteroidota > Bacteroidia > Sphingobacteriales > Sphingobacteriaceae > Mucilaginibacter. The sequence goes on from JAZKCG010000051.1 coordinate 22,263, forward strand.
TTAATAATAGCTTGTGATTTAACACCAGCAATGTCAAGGTCGATGAAATGAACAACAGGCGTATAAACTACTGCTTTCAAATCAGCTGCGGACACCGAAAAGTGGGTTTGTGTTGCACCACCGTAAAGCACTGCCGGTACCAAAGCCTGGTAACGCAGCTCTTTCGCGTCTCTTTTCCCTACGTTCTCTCTTAGAGAACCGCTAATAGCAATTGATTTCATTTGTTTTTATTTATTATTTATTTGTTAAGCCCCGCATCGCGCAGGGATATTTTAATTCAATTTAGTCAACTTTAAACAACTGGCTTATTGAACCATGTTCGTTTACGTTTATTATCGCCTTTGCAAACAGCTCGGCTGTTGATAACACGGTTATCTTAGGGCTTGATTGTTTTAACGGTATGGTATCTGTAACTATCAACTCGGCCAGTGCAGAGTTCTCAATAGTTTCGTAAGCGTTGCCTGATAATACCGGGTGTGTACAAACCGCGCGTACGCTGCGTGCACCTTTATCCATAATCAATTGCGCTGCTTTTGCCAATGTACGTGCAGTATCGCATATATCATCTATCAGCACAATGTCCTGATCTTTAACATCACCTATCAGCGTCATTGATTCTATCTCGTTGGCGCGTTTACGTTGCTTATCGCAAATTACCACTTCGGCATTAAAGAACTTGGCAAAGCCACGCGCACGGTATGATCCGCCCATATCAGGCGAAGCAATAGTCAGGCTTTTTAACCCCAATGATTTGATGTAAGGCACAAAGATAATAGAACCATCCAGGTGATCAACCGGAACATCAAAAAAGCCCTGTATCTGCGCGGCATGCAAATCCATGGTCATAATGCGGTCAATACCCGCGGCTACCAATAAATTGGCAACCAGTTTGGCGCCTATAGCAACACGCGGTCTGTCTTTTCTGTCCTGCCTTGCCAAACCAAAATAAGGTATAATGGCGTTTACGTGATGGGCAGAGGCGCGGCGTGCGGCATCTATCATCATTAACAACTCCATTAAGTTATCAGTTGGTTGGTGGGTAGATTGGATCAGGAAAACATCACAACCACGTATAGACTCATTAAAATGCGGCTGAAACTCGCCATCGCTAAAACGCGATAATACAGATTCGCCCAACTCCTGTCCATAAGCATCCGCAATTTTATGCGACAGCTCTTTTGAAGCAGAACCTGAGAATAATTTAACCGTGTTAAACTGTAAAGGCATCTTTTGATTTCGAATTTCGGATATCCGATTTCGAATTTTGTTAATTTGTTAAATAGCTATAAAACACAATTCGGATTTCAATTTTCTCTCAGAAGTAAATCCGAAATTGAAAATTCGAAATCCGAAATTGATTTGTTGCCCGACCAGGATTCGAACCTAGACAAACGGTACCAAAAACC
>JAZKCG010000052.1:0-44555 GCA_040388175.1 Bacteroidota bacterium
ATAATAATAACCTATACTATCTTGTTGAAGCTAATCTAAAGGAAATGACAGGATGGGTAAATTAAAACAAACTGGTCTGCTTCCCGCCCTTTGGTGTAAATAAAGTATAGTCAAACGGGGGCATTTCCCTTCCCGATAAAAATCGATTGCAGGCCATTTTATATAATTGGGTGATTGACTGTGCTACCGGTCCTTCACCGCGCATACGGCGGCCAAACTCGCTGTCGTTTAGATTACCAGCATGGCAGGCACGGATCATATTCAAGACCTTTTCGGCACGATCAGGGTAAGCTTTGTGGATCCAGTCGGTAAAGATATCGCCTATACTACCGTTTAGCCTTACTATGGTAAACCCGGCAGACAGCGCGCCCCTGTCGGCAGCGGCTTTAATAATATCGGGGATCTCATTACTGTTTAACCCGGGTATGATAGGTGCTGCCATCACTCGCACCGGTACACCTCTTTCCGATAGTTTTTGTATTACGGCCAACCTGCCGTTGGCAGTAACGGTACGCGGTTCCAGCTTTTGCCTGAGCGATTCATTTAACGAGGTGACGGATACATTAACGTGTACCAAATTAAGCCGGGCCAGTTCGGTAATAATATCCAGGTCGCGGATAATAACATTGTTTTTGGTGATGATGCTTACCGGGTTTTTATATTGTAAGAACACTTGTAACAATTCCCGGGTAATCTTTAATCTGCGCTCGATAGGCTGGTAGCAATCTGTATTGCCGGACAACAGAATACACACCGGCTGATAGTTTTTCTTATTAAAATACTTCTCCAACAATTCGGGCGCGTTGCGTTTAACAATGATCTTGCGTTCAAAATCCAACCCGGCGCTAAAACCATAATACTCATGCGAGTTACGCGCATAGCAATAGATACAGCCATGCTCACATCCCTGGTAGGGGTTTATGGAATACATATGGCTCAGATCGGGGCTGTTTGATTCGCTTACTATCTTTTTGGGGCTCTCCTCAAACAGCTGCGTTGCCGAGTTTTCCAGTAAGGGCTCGTCCAATCCCTCGATATGATCTAATACATATTTGCGTTTTAAAAACTTATTATCTGTGTTTACCTGTGCGCCGCGTCCTTTAAAAAACTCCGGATTATCCTGATGTGCCATACATCAAATTTGCTAATATTTTTAGCAAATAACAATGGTGTTGAAATGTTTTATTCGATTATTTCTTCATGTGTTCATCAACACAATTCGATCAATTATACGTTAATTTAATCATGCGCAAATTCTTGCAACGCTTATTAACTAAAACGGTAATACGCCTGGCCAACAAATGGTCATCAAGGCCTGACGCTAAACGAGTTGATAAAGCGCTGAGCGATCTGTATCAGAATATAACAACCAACCCCGGCAAACGTGGGTTGGTTGTCCCGTTTAAAGCCGATAAGGATAAATTTGTCATCCTCTCAGATCAGCATAAAGGCGCAAGGGATGGTTCTGATATTTTTGCAAAATCGGCAAAGAATTACCTGGCGGCACTGGAACATTATAACCAGGAGAAGTTTTTCTATATTAATCTGGGCGATAGCGAAGAACTTTGGGAAAACATCTTTCTGACCGTTAAACGGCATAATAAAAAGACTTTTGAAGCCGAAAAGCAATTTTTAAACCGCAATGCTTTTATAAAGATATTCGGCAATCATGACCTGTATTGGGACAATGACCCATTGGCCATGGTAAGCATACTGCAGATATATGGGCAGCAGGTAAAAGTATATGAAGGCGCTATTTTAGAGACCATAGTTAACGATAAAAAATTCTCTATCTATTTGACTCATGGCCACCAGGGCGATCTGCAAAGCGACGGCAATTGGTTCAGCAAGTGGTTTGTGTCTGACATTTGGGCGCCTTTTCAGGCTTATCTTCGTATCAACCCCAACACCCCGGCAAACAATGATCAGTTAAAAACCGACCATAACCGGCTCATGTATGAATGGAGTGCTAAAAGAAAACATACGTTATTAATTACCGGGCATACACACCAGCCGGTGTTCCGTTCATTAACAGAACTGGAGATCTTGTACGAAAAACTAAACACGGCACAAGGCGAAGATGCGGCACGCATACAAGCGCGGATAGATAAACTACATTTGAAAGATTCGCGCCCGCCCGATTTTAAAGGGTACCTGGATACTTATTTTAACAGTGGCTGCTGTTGTTTTGATGATGGCGATATCACAGGCATTGAAATAGCCGACAATTGCATTCGCCTGATCAAGTGGGAATACAAAGGCAAGGAAAGTGTACGCATTGTACTGGAAGAAGCGGCATTGAAAGATCTGAGATTATAATACTCTATTCGGTTTTTCATTGCTTAATTTCGTGGCAAAGTTTACGGTTGGCTTATCAGCATGAAAAAATACATTTCTAAATTTCATTACTTAACGCAGGATCTGCCTGATCGTACGCATGTGCAACAGGCACAAATAGCTTGCGAAGCCGGGGCAAACTGGCTGCAATACCGCTGTTTGACCAAAAGCGATGAGGAACTGATAGTCGAGATAAACCAAATAGCTGAAATTTGCGACGATTGGGGCGCCACCCTTATATTAACCAACCATTACCACCTTTTAGACAAAGTTGATGCGCAGGGTGTACATATCGAAGATCTAGATGCCGATCTTGCCTACATACGTCAACAGGTAGGCGAAGATAAAACGCTGGGCGCGTCTGCAACTAATATGGAGCAACTGTTGGCAAGGCAAGCCACAGGAGTGGTCGATTATTTCGGTTACGGCCCCTTTGCACATACAGATACGAAACCCAACGATAAACCCTTATTGGGTTTTGACGGATACCGGCAATTACAGGGTCAGCAGATTAACATCCCGATAATCGCTGTGGGGGGAATACAAATAGCCGATGTTGAGCCATTAATGAAAACAGGTGTTTATGGCATAGCGATATCATCAGCCATTAATTTAGCTATTGATCCGGGTAAGGTATTAAAAGAAGTCTATCAAGAAATTTATTAGCGCAATGCAACTCATCTCTGTTCACTTATTCACTAATCACTAACCTAATGTCCTCCCATCATATCGTACGCGAAAAACAGGAGCCGGCACTATTGGTGTTAGGGCTGGATAATTTTGATGATGAGCAGTTGGGCCAATTATTAGAATGGAGCCCAACCCTAATAACCACAGCATTTACAGCCGAAAAGCTAAATGCCTATGGTATTAAGGTGGACTGGATAATTACTGATGATGCAAATATTGATCTGCAATCGGACATTAAATATTTACCCGTTGGCGATGATACCATCATACAAGCAGCGCTACAGTATTTAATAGCGAAGGGCTACCCGGCAGTTAATGTTGTAACCGATGATTTGGAGTTGCCGGATTACTTGCCTTTCGCTTCCCAAATAAACCTGGTGATATTTTATAATCAGCAAAAAATATATGCCATCAATTCCGGGTTTAGTAAATGGAAACCCCAGGGCGAGATTATAAGTGTACTATCAGCTGCTAACAATATTAAAACCACAGGCTTAGGACAAACAGACGACAATACTTATAGCACTATTGCTGATGGTTTCTTTAGCCTGCAATTTGACGCCCCTCTACTATTTATCTCTGAAAGTTTATAAAGGTCTGTTAATAATAAAATCGTTTAATTATACTTGAATACAGGTATTAACGTTATTTTTACCTGATTAAACTTTTTGGCTACTTATTAGTCAAAAAGGCAACTGTCGGCAGTCGTTCTTGCCGGGTTTAATATAACCAAAAATGAAAAAGACATACAAAAACGTAATTGGAGTTGCTTTAAGCTCATTATTGTGCTTAAGCATAGCAATTCCGGCAAATGCACAAAGAGGTGGCGACCATACTACAACTCCGCCCCCTGCTTCACCGCCGCCTGCCGCGCCTGCACCACAGCCGCAACGTTCGGCACCTGCTCCGGCACCACAGCCACAAGCGCAACCACAACAACAGCGCCCACAGCAGCAGCAATTTCAACGCGGAAATTCGCAGCCACAGCAGCAAGCGCAACGCAGCAATCCGCCGGCGCAACAACAAAATAGCAGCCAGCAAAGAACTAATGCTGTTGGTTCAAGCAACCAAACATTTACACGTGGCGGCCAGCATACGGAACAACCGCAATTCAGGCCGGTTAATCCAAATAATGGAACCCGCAGGTACCCTGCAATAGGGCAGAGACCGAATAATTACAACCCTCGGAGTGGTGCTTTTAACTATAACCGAGGTAATGGTTATCGCAGCTATCCCGGCTTACAGTATGGCAAACATTATGCATCGCCAAGGCCACAAGGTTTCTATTACCGTAACCGTGGTTACTACGCAACCTATTATACGCCACAAATTGGATTCAGAATAGGTGTTTTGCCTTATGGCTATTATCCGTTCTCCTGGGACCAAAATCAATATTATTATAGTGATGGTTTATTTTATACCCAACAAGATAATAACTATGCTGTAGTTGAACCTCCTGTAGGGGCATCAATTGATAAATTACCGTCAAAAGCACAGGCAATAGCCATTAATGGCATGCAATATTATGAGTTGAATGGTGTTTACTACCAGCCGGTTACCCGCGATGATGGCTCGCTGGTGTATCAGATAGCCGGTAAAGATGGCGAGTTAACAACTGCCGATGCAGGTGCATCGCCGGATGACTTGCCGCAAGTTGGCGATCTGGTTGATAATCTGCCGGAAGGCTGCAAGATATTAAGGTTGAACGGACAGAAATATTATGTTTCGCAAGAGGGCTATTACTTCCAGGAAGCAGTTGACACCAATGGTGATAAAGTATTTAAAATTGTTGGTACACCAACAGACGAACCGGGCAACTAAAATATATAACTATATAGAAAAGGGCGAAGGTTTATACTTTCGCTCTTTTTTTGTTTGATAAGCAGGCTTACAGAGAAGTACACTCAGGGAAATCGCTTTTAAAAACAGGCGGCTCCGCCGGAGCCCTTAAAACACCATCTTGTATGCTATAAACAGGTAGTTCCTCCGGAACTATTTACGGCTTTGATGTTTGACTCCGGCGGAGCCGCCTGTTTTTAGCATAAATGAATATAAAAAAGGCCCTGTAGGTGCCTCCTAATGACTATTGAGTTTTAAAAGCGATTTCCCTGGAAGTACACTATTTCGCACTATTGTTTCCAATAATTCGTTTTATCTTTATAACTTAAGTTTATGCTGATGTTTATTCTAAAATCATTTACCGGGCAAACTAAACGTATCACTTTACTCATAACTTTTAGCTTTCTAATGTGCGCATCTTCTTTTGCGCAGGGGTTAAAGGTTGCAGCCGCGGCTAATTTGCAGTCGGTTATAACGGTATTGCAAAAAGACTTTAAACAGCGGACAAATATCGATATCGATCCTATCGTTGGATCGTCTGGCAAGCTGGTGGCACAGATCAAAAATGGTGCACCGTATGATGTTTTTTTATCGGCTGATATGAGTTTCCCGGAGTCCTTATATAAGGATGGATTATCAGCTAAAGCGCCTGTAGTTTATGCTTTGGGCAATCTGATTATTTGCAGCACCAAAGATATTGGTTTTGAAAGATGGGAAAGACGATTATTAACCCCGTCCATAAAAAAAATAGCTATAGCCAACCCCGAAGTAGCCCCTTACGGTTTAGCGGCATCGAAATTATTAAAGAAAAAAGGGATATTGGATAATGTTAAAAGCAAGATGGTTTACGGCGAAAGTATCTCGCAGGTAAATACTTATATTACTACAGGCGTAGTAGATGTTGGCTTTACCACCCAGGCGCTGGTTAAAGACCCGGCAAATAAAACCAAACTGTTCTGGAAACTAATAGCCCCTAAAACATACGCGCCGATACAACAGGGCCTGGTAATCCTAAAACACGGCGAAACCAACCTGGATGCCGAAAGGTTTTACAACTATATTTTAAGCGCCGATGCCAAGCGTATATTTGAACAGTATGGGTATCGTATTCAATAATTAATCGTATTTAATGGACCTGTCGCCAATCTGGCTAACCTTAAAGCTGGCAGCAATTACCACACTGCTGTTGTTGATAGTTGGGCTGCCCATTGCCTGGTGGTTATCAAAAGGTCGTTCATTTTTTAAAACCATTATAGAGGCTATCATAACTATGCCGTTGGTATTACCACCATCGGTATTGGGGTTTTACTTGTTGTTGGCATTTAGCCCACGGCATGGCATAGGCCAGTGGTTGCAGGATAGTTTTGATATCCAGTTGGTGTTTTCTTTCCAGGGATTAGTACTGGCCTCCTTTATTTATAGTATGCCATTTATGATCGGCCCTATTAAATCAGCGCTACAGCAATTGCCTGCATCGTTGACACAAGCATCATACACCTTAGGGAAAACGCAATGGCAAACGTTTAAAAGCGTTTTGCTGCCTAATATCAAGCCGTCGTTATTAACGGCAGTAGTATTAACCTTCGCGCATACTTTGGGCGAGTTTGGTGTGGTGTTGATGATAGGCGGTAATATCCCCAATGTAACACGTGTGGCATCTATAGCTGTGTACGATTCTGTAGAGCGGATGGATTATGCCGCAGCTAATAGCTATTCACTCATTCTCTTCTCTATTACGTTTGTTATGGTGATAAGCGTATTCGTGTTTAATAAGTACCAGGCCAGATCTCCGTTAGAATGATAAACGTATCGATAGAAAAACAGCTAAAGGTTTATCATGGGCGACAGGTGTTAAAGATCGACCATCAATTTGCCACGGGAAGCATCACCAAGATCTATGGTCCATCAGGTGCGGGTAAGACCACTTTTTTAAAGATCATTGCCGGGCTGACATCGCCTGAAAAAGGCAGGATACTGATAAATGGCCTTACCTGGTTAGATACAGATGCCAACATCAACTTATCGCCGCAAAAAAGAATGCCCGGCTTTGTTTTTCAGGATTACGCCCTGTTTCCCAACATGACGGCTCTGGAGCACCTGCGCTATGCTACAGATGATATTGCCTGGATAAAGCGCTTATTGTTATTGGGCAAGCTGGATACTTTGACAGATCATAAGCCTATTCATCTCTCGGGCGGGCAACAACAGCGTTTGGCCATTTTAAGGGCATTGGCTATACGGCCTAAAGTATTGCTGATGGACGAGCCATTTTCAGCCCTTGATCCCGAAATGAAAGCAGAATTAATTGCCGATCTAAAGACCATATTTAAAGAAATAGGCGCCACGGTTTTAATGGTAAGCCATAACCCGCAGGAACTGGAAGGGTTGGTTGATGGGGAGCTGTATATCCCATAAAAAAGCCGTCATTTCGAACAAAGTGAGAGATCTATACACACAGAAGCGTTGCATATGTATAGATTTTTTCGCTATCACTCAAGAGACAGTCCTCCCCGTTCCTCGTCGACAAAAAGATATAGGTCATTTGCACATCTACATATCCACGCATCTGCACATCAAACTCTACATCGCTGCCCTATCCAAATAAGCAGCCAGCGCGTTTATGGTTGCAGAAACAGCATCAATTTGTTGTTTTGCTTCGGGCCAGTTACGTTCTTCTATCGCTTCGCGGATGCCCGGCAGCGTTTTAACACCATAGCCGGTATAAAAACCCGGAGCGTAAATAGTGTGCTTGTACCAGGGGCGTCGCGGTAAACCCGCTGGTGCAAGCAACTGTTGTTCGGCTTTGTAAATAATTTCGTTCAATGCTTTATGGTCAACATTAGCAGTGGAGGCGGTGTTCATTTTGGTGGCCAGTTTATCGGCACTGATCTTTAGCGCGGCAAGGGATGTTGTTAGTACCGAAAAGTCAATAGCCGGTACTTCATCCTTAACAATAGGTGTAGTGATCTTTTTGGCAGGATCGGCAGCTATGTTAAACGTATTGCTTTTTACCAGTTTATTTTGCATCGCGGTAGCATCGCGCATGGTATTGGCCAACTCGGTAACTTCTTTGGCATAGCCATTTAACGTGGCCGATAAGTTGCGGAAATCGAACGGAAGCAGATCAGCATTAGCCATACGCAACACGGTATGCCCAACTGTTTTGGCCAGTACAGCACCATAAACGAATCCCGGGTCCTTAAAGCGTTCGTAATCGGCAAATGAATCATAGATGGAATGGTAATCGCCACCACCGCCTTCGCCACCAAAACCAATATCTAAAGTAGGCACGCCTAAGTGTTGTAAGAAGGATGAAAAGTCAGACCCCGAACCCAACGCGCTTAACGGGTCGGTCTTACGGTCCATTATTTCTTTTTTAGCCTTTACAGAGGCCGTGTTCACTATCTCGTTGGCGTTTTTGCGTTGTTTAGCGGTAACTTTAGTTTCGGGGTCGATAACGCTTTCCGATACCTCATCCATAAAACCCTCTAAGGCGTGTGATCCCCCGGCATGATAAAACCCTCTTGAAATGTCATCCGAGTTAATATAAACCACCGCTTTTTGCTGCAACTCTTTTTCATGATCTTCCGCATATTCGGTAGACCCTAACAGGCCAGGCTCTTCACCATCCCAGGCGCAGTATACAATGGTACGTTTAGGCCTCCAGCCGGTTTTAAGCAGATCGCCCAGGGCTTTTGCTTCATCTAATAAAGCCGATTGCCCACTCAGCGGATCATCAGCGCCATTTACCCATGCATCGTGGTGGTTGCCCCGCATTACCCACTCGTTCGGATATGTCGAGCCTTTTATTGTGCCAACCACATCATAAGCGGTAACCATATCCCAGTTAAACTCCAGTTTTAAATGCACTGTGGTAGCGCCCGGGCCTATATGATAGGTAAACGGTAACGCGCCGCGCCAGTCGGCAGGTGCAACGGGGCCCTCTAATGCAGCCAGCAAGGGTTTTGCATCCTGGTAGCTTATGGGTAATACAGGTATCTTTAATATGGTGGTAGCGTCTTTACGGTCCAACCGTTTGGCGTTTTCTGTAGCGCCGACACCGGGCGTTAATGGATCGCCGGGGTAGATCACCATATCCATTACCGAACCGCGTTGTACGCCGCTTTCATTTTTGTAAGCGCCTTTTGGGTAAACATCGCCGGCATAATAGCCATCATCTTTAGGGTCAGAATAAATGATACACCCTATGGCGCCATGCTCGTAAGCTACTTTAGGTTTAATACCGCGCCATGATTTACCATATTTGGCAATAACGATCTTGCCTTTAACATCAATGCCCATGGTGGCCAATGTTTCGTAATCTTCAGGCAATCCATAATTTACAAATACCAGTTGGCCGGTAACATCACCATCGGCGCTCCATGCGTTATAGGTGGGTAGCTGTCCGGCCTGGCCCGATGTTGGGTCCTCTGCCAGCGCGCTTTCTTTTAATATGGCGGTGTATTTAGTTGGGCCGGTCATTTCCAAAACACGTGTCTTTGGCGTGGGGAACAGCACTTTATAAGGCTGCAAATGTGCGTCGAATCCGTACGACTTAAATTTGGCCAGGATCTTATCCGCAACCACTTTGCCTCCCGGCGAGCCAATATGGTGTGAGTAGGCCGATAGGTCCTTTAAGGTTTCGCCAATACGTGCAGAGCTTATGGACTGGTCAAATTGTTGCTCGGTTTGCAACTGTTTGGCCGATGATGTGGGGGTAAACCCCATTAATGTTTTTTGCTGGGCCTGTACATAATAGTTGGTAGTTGCAAGCAGGCTAAGTGCTAATAGTTTTTTCATTTCCTATCAGGGGTTTTATAGGCCATTAAATTAGTTAATTTATGGTGGAAAGGCAAGTGGGTGGGATAAGCCAAGGGAAATCGTTTTTAAAAAATTTAATAAATGAAGATGGGACTGTTATGATAATTTCTACTTATTGCGATGGGTTTGAAACCTTGGGTGTTCGAAATATTTGCGTTTCCTTCTTTAAGAGCCAGCGGCTCGAACAATATTGTAGCACCGGGTTTTAACCGGTGTAAAAGAATAAACAAGAAAAAGTGTCGTAGGCACGGCACATATAATATGCCGCGTACCTATGGCACTCATTACCTATTTGGGCGATGTTGCCCACGGGTTAAAACCCGTGGCTACAATATAAGTCAAGGCTACGCCTTTATCGGTCAGCCTTAAAGCAAAGAGCAGTCTACTTAAAACTCAACATTTCGAACACGGAAGGTTTTAAACCCATGGCTATGGAAAAAAAGCCGCCAGAAACTTTTGATAACGGTTTCTTTTGAATAACTCCAGAAACTTTACCGCTACCAAAAGATTCCGTACCTTCGCCGAAATTATTTTCTTGAACATTGGTGTTAAATATTTACTGCTTTCTGCTTCAATTACAATAAATTAGAAATTATACGATGAAAAAAATTGTTGACTACAGAAAGCTTTTAGGCGTTACAGAAACCGCCGAACTACAAGAACTAAAATCGGTTTACCGTGGATTGATGAAAACCTGGCACCCGGATAAGTTTCAGGTGAGCGAAGAAAGCAAGCTACATGCCGAAGAAAAAAGCAAGACCATTATTGAAGCTTACCACTTTTTGGTGAGCATTGCTCCCGAAACCCGCGATCAATCCATAACAGAATATACAACTACCACAACTACCGCCAGCATTACTGACTTTGAATTTAAACAGCAGGTATTAAAGGTGGAGTTTTCTGACGGGAACACCTACGAGTACTTTGATGTACCACGCGCGGTATATGTGAAACTGGTTAATGCAGATTCGCCGGGGAGATTTGCCCGCAGGCATATTTATAACGAATTTGTTTACAGAAGCTTGAACAAATTGGTAGCAACAGCTTAATTTTACCGGCAAGTAATTTATAATAACCATAAACTAACTTCGTTTTAAAACCATACCAACAAAGCACAATTATGAAATTTTTAAGAGCCGCATTCTTTTCAGCTACTATTTTATCGTCCGTAATATTGTTAGATGCCTGTAAGGCAAAAAAAGTTGCTCAGGCTGCGCCACAAACCGAGCCTGCTGCTGTTTACGAAACACCTGCACCTACCACCACTAAACCGGCATCTGTTTATGAAGCTCCGAAAACCGCGCCTGTTAAAGTTTCAAAACCCAACTATAGTTTTAAAAACATCCAGTTCGAGTTTAACTCGGGTATATTAAAAACCGCTTCTTACCCTATCATGGATAAAGCTGTAGCAGAAATGAAAAAAGACCTGTCTGTAAAATTTATCTTAAAAGGTTATGCATCGGCCGAAGGTACAGACGCGCATAACATGGCATTGTCTGTTGAAAGGGCTACCGCGGTTAAGGCTTACCTGGTAAATTCAGGCATCAGTGCTGATAACCTGAGCATTAAAGGGTTTGGCGATAAAAACCCGGTTGCAGACAATAATACCGAAACCGGCCGTGTTAGAAACCGCCGTGTAGAGATGATAAAACTGTAAAAAGACCACATTTACACCGTTAACATGTTGATATATAAGTAGCTGTTAACAAATAAATAACACTAAGGTTACGTTTATATAGGGTGCGATGCTTTATCTTTAGATATGCATTAACGTACTACTAAAAAACGAACTTTATGACCTGGAGAAAGTTTAGCGGTGAAGTTATCCAATTGCCTATTATTGAAGAGGTAGAAAAAGCAATTGAGCGTGAAAGTTTAGCGGGCAATAAGCTTAAAGTTTGCATCGGTACAGATTCGCAGGTAAAAGGTACAGTTACCGATTTTGCTACGGTTATTGTCTTTTTACGCGAAGGCCGGGGCGGATTTATGTTTATTCACCAGGAGCGCACTTCGCAAAAAATGAGCATCAAAGAACGGATGCTTACCGAGGTGCAAAAATCAATAGACATCTCTTACAAACTTTGCGACCTGCTTGACCTGTATGATGTCGACCTTGAGGTACACGCTGATATCAATACCAATCCTATGTTTAAATCGAACGCCGCGCTGCATGAAGCCATGGGTTATATTTTAAGCATGGGCTTTGTATTTAAAGCCAAGCCGGAAGCTTTTGCCAGCTCATGCTGCGCAAATAAGATGGTGCAGTAGTTGATAATTTATCCCGATGTTTTTAAATTGCAGAAAACATCGTTATGAAAACACCTGCCCTTATCCTGCTTATCCTACTGGCTCCGCTTTTTAGCCGGGCACAGCAAGCCGACCCATCTACCCTTACCAAGGTTGGCGATACCGCCCCGACCTTTGACTTTAGCCTTTCCAAAATCCAGAAAGCCAATTTAAAAGACTATCATGGCAAGATGGTAATGGTCAACTTTTTTGCCACATGGTGCGGCCCATGCCGTATGGAACTACCGCGCGTAGAAAAAGAGATCTGGGGTAAGTATAAAGACAACCCCAAATTCGCGCTGTTTGTATTTGGCCGTGAAGAAGGCTGGGATGTGGTATTGCCGTTTAAAACAAAGTTCAACTATACCTTCGCCATACTGCCTGATGTGGGCCGCAAGATCTTTAGCCTGTATGCTAAAGAGTTCATTCCACGTAATGTTATCATTGACGAGAATGGCAAGATCATCTATCAATCTATGGGTTATACCGAAGAAGAGTTTAATAAACTGCTGGCCCTGTTAGATCAAAAATTAAAGTAATACTATCCTGCATTTAGTGCGACCATGAATACAATAAAGTATGTTAGGGCTCAAATTATCGCGAACAACAATAAAAATTTAACTAAACATACTCCTATTACAACTTAAAGTAAAACTTTCTGATCATTGGCTGAGTTTTTGTGCCATATTGTGTGTGAAAACATATCTACTTAAATTTGAACAAAACCTTCCGATTCCGTTAGCCGAGACCTGGGACTTTTTTACCTCGCCCTTAAATTTGGCTAAAATAACTCCGCCAAAAATGGGGTTCAAGGTCACATCGCCTTATCATGCCGATGCCAAGATCTATGAAGGTATGATCATCACTTACAAAATCACGCCTTTGCTGGGTATAAAAATGAACTGGATGACCGAAATAACCCACGTAAAAGCACAGGAATATTTTGTAGACGAACAACGTTCCGGCCCTTACGCGCTTTGGCACCATGAACATCATTTTAAAGAAATTAAAGGCGGCGTACAGATGACCGATATTCTTCACTATGCTATACCGTACGGTGTAATTGGCCGTTTAAGCAATAGGCTGTTAGTGGCTAAAAAGATAAAAAAGATCTTTACCTATCGCGAAAAAGCCGTTAATGAGTTATTCGGCGTGTTTAGAGCCCATTAAAACGGTTTGATCACCAATGATGCGGTCATGGTAGACCCTGCACCTGTATTGCGCCCACTATAAAAAGTGCTGCCTGCTACATATGCCGTAACCCTTTTGGTGAAAGCATGACCGTAACTCAGCGTAACCTGGTTAAAAGAAAAATTCTTGTTGCCGCCTACCAAGCTTGGGTTATAGCTACTATTTAAGTTACTGGTCGAATTAAAACCACTAAGGGCTATAATGGCCTGATTTTTTGACGCTTTATCTAAATTAAGGCCGAAACTGCCGTAGTAGCGGTTTTGTGTAGGGCCGTCTGTACCTGCGTATTGTCTTACCCCGTCTTCAATACTCAAAAAGTAGCTTAGCTTACCCAATGCACCACTGCACGCGAATGCCAGTTTTAACTCGCCGCCTTCTGCACGGTAGCCCAGGTTAAGATCGCTGTACAGCGGCGTTATTAATGTGCCTTGCAGGGTAAAAAAGTATTTGTTCTTGATGCTGGCTAACGAGTAACGTATACCGGTCTCGAAGTCTGTTAGGCCTGCGCTTTTCTTGCTGTAGTTATCGGCCTGGTAATTGTTCATTACGTAGGGTAATTGAGCGATAAAAGCAAAACGCTTGCTTATGCCATATTCGCTATAAATGTAAACGCTAACCGAATTATAACGCCCATTTGATGAGAACGGACTTTTTACCCGTAAAGAATCCCAGCTTTTAGTCGCAAAAAAGTAATTGATTGATGGCGATATCATCCAGCTATGCGGTTTGATAGGGAAGCCGCTGGCAAAACTCATTTTCTGCGATAACACCAACATCGCTATTACAAAACACTTTACTAATGGCCGGGTAAATTTCATATCATGCTTAAAGTAAGTTAGAGGCTGTCCCTGCTTCCTGTTTGCCTATATCGCCCGCGCATCGTTATCCGGGTTGCGGGGCTTATTCTTTATCAGGAAGTTAGACTTACGAATGTAATGATTTAAAGGCTCTTCAACCAGTTTAAATAATAAAATGGATATGGCATTTAACAACAGAAAGGCGTAAAGCAGGTTGAGTTTATCATATTCAAAAGGCGATGTCCAGTTGATCCCCCATTTATCGTACAGTGCAAACGCGTATTCATTTACCCGGTCGAACCCAATATGCAACAGATTATACAACCACCCTAAATGAATTAAATAGAAGATATAAGAGCTTTTGCCCAGTAGTTCAACAAAAGGGTTCGCCAGTATTTTCTTGAACGTGGTGCCCTCTGTAAGCAAGCCATAAAAAAACAAAGCCACCGCCAGGCACAGGAAATAATTATTGATGATGATACCCACCGGGCTCTCAACGCCAGCCGACCAACCTTTAGGTATAGGCTGTAATGCCATCGCGAATACGCATACAAACATTAACAGGAAACCTAAATAGGTATAAGGTATTTTATTAGTGCGATGAAAGCCTTTGCTTAAAATGATACGGGCCAATTGTACCCCCACAAAAAACTCAAAACATCGCCCGAAAAAAGTAAACAATAGCACGAACGGGAAATTGCCAAAAAAACCATTCCAATTAATAGGACTAAACACTAATGTCATAGCCACGGCAAAGGCGGTCAATACTACCGGCTGGATATAGAATCGGTTATATTTTTTGGCGAGGAAGAAAATAAACGGAGCAGAGAAATAAAAACATTCTTCGACGGTCAGGCTCCATCCCTGTGCTATGCCGGTATCCCAAAACTGATAGAAGAAACCACGGATAAACGTGATATTCATTATTAACAACCAAACCGGATGCTCATAGCCTTTGGTGATGCTTTGGTCGCCGGTGATAAAATAATAACCGAAAGCGCAAATAGTAAGTAGGGCATACATGGGATATATGCGCGCCACACGGTTCTTTAAATAGCGCTTAAACCAGTCGGCAGTTAAATGGAAATTGTTGTAGTAGCGGTAGGTGATGAGGAAACCCGAAAGCACAAAGAAAATAGACACCCCAATGTGAAATTCGCCAAAAAAGCGCCGGGCCAAAGGCGGCAGTACATCGTCAAACAAATAGCTATAATGCGATATAAACACCAGGTAAGCGGCCAAAGCACGCACACCGGTTAAAGCCGGAATATAGTTTTGTATGGGTTTTTGCGACACCCGGAATGGATTTTTATTTATCTAAAATAGCAAATTACAACGCGCTTCCCTGTACTACGCCGCTATTTAATATTTTCTGGTCGATATAATACTGTATCTCTGATTTCTTGAGGCCCCAGTTTGGCGCTATCAACAGTTCACGGTCGCTTAAACCAAATAAGCGTTGTATCACTACGTCGGGTCTAACCAGGGGCAGTAGTTCGCATAAGAATTGGGCATATTCATCCAACCCGAAAAGCTTAAATGGCTCGCGTTTATATTTAACGCCCATTACAGACCCCTCAACAATATGCAGGTGGTGAAATTTCACAAATTTTATCTGCGGATGGCGGTTGATCTCGTCGGCATATTTCAGCATCATTTCTTTGGTTTCCCACGGAAAGCCAAATATAGTATGGACGCAGATATCCAGTTTGCTGTTCTCTACCAGTTTTAGGGCAGCCAGCAGATCGTCATGACTACAGCCACGGTTGATCTGGTCGAGCGTTTCGTTATAGATGCTTTCCATACCCATTTCCAGGTCTACGTCAAAACGGTCGGTATAACTTTCTAATAAGGCTATCTTTTCGGCATCAATACAATCAGGGCGGGTACCTACAGAAAGGCCAACAATATCTTCGGTGCAATAACTCAGCGCTTCATCATACAGCATCTTCAAATAATGCACCGGCGCGTAAGTATTGGTATTGGGCTGAAAGTAAATAATGAACTTATCGGCCTTGTTGCCTTTGCGGGCGCGTTCCATGCCCTCCATAACCTGCTGGCGTATGGTAGACGCATTACGGCTTACAGATGGGGTAAACGAATCGACATTGCAATAGGTACAGCCCCCAAAGCCCTTGCTGCCATCGCGGTTAGGGCAGGTAAAGTTGCCGTCGACAATTACTTTAAACACACGGTGCCCGGGATACTTCTCTTTAAGCCACGGCCCATAGTTGTTATAACCCTTCTCCCAAATACTTGTCGTTGTGTCTGTTAATTGCATTGGGGCAAAGATAGGTGTTTTGTGTGGGAATGCGTATGGGTAGAAGAGTATTGACTGTCTGGTCGGTTTTAACCCGCTGTATTGCAAATTTAAAAGCATCGGTCCGCTCTTGGCCGCGGAGGCCAGTTACGTTTTGGCTTGATCCAAAAGTAACCAAAAGATCAAGTCAGGCCGATCGCTGTCACCTCACAAGGCAAAACTCCCGGCCGCGCGCCCTGACAGGCCTTTGCGCTTCTTTTTAAACCATGATTTGTAGGATTTATGGATTACATGATTTTAAGATTGCAGGATGTTGTTTCATGCACCAGTGTCAGCAAAAAAGCTTCAGGTGAGGGCAGGTAAAACTGATGGACAAGAGCGCCGGGAAGGGCATTAGCAAGCTTTTGCTGAAGCATTGGGCTAAGCGCGACAAATGGGCAAAAGTATTGCAGCCCGTGGTTTTACCTGAACTGCAGGGTAAAGGCCCCGAGCGCAAAGAAGCCTCTTTGCTGACTTGATTTATTCACCTATTGTTTGTTTTTTGAAGGTGTTCATGAGGTCGCTACGCTTAGTTTTGGTTACTTTCATCAAGGAAAGTAACAAAGCCAACCCGCGGCGATTGAGCGGGACGATGTTGGAATTAAGAATACAAGCCGGCCAGAAGCACGTCCAAACCGGAGAATAACAAACAGAATTATGTATCCCTCTCTTTTTTGTACATTTGCCGCATGGCCGCTATAAAACCATCTGTACCCAAAGGAACCCGCGACTTTTCGCCTGCCGAAATGGTAAAACGCAATTTTATTTTTGATACCATTAAGGGTGTTTTCCGTAAATATGGCTATCAGCAAATTGAGACCCCATCTATGGAAAACCTGTCGACCTTAACCGGTAAATATGGCGATGAGGGCGATAAATTGATGTTCCGTATTTTAAATAGCGGCAACTATCTTTCTGACTTTGATTTATATTTTGATGAGGAAAGGCCAAAATGGAGTTTAAGGCTTGAGAGAGATATAGTTCTTATGAATAAGGCGAAGGGAACTAATTACTCTAATCCAACCGACGAGCAAAAAGATAGCGTAACGAGAACGTTTTTGCTTTTGGATAATATTACTCCAAAAATCTCAGAAAAAGCCCTACGCTACGACCTAACCGTCCCCTTCGCCCGTTACGTAGTTCAACACCAAAACGAGATAACCTTTCCTTTCAAACGATTCCAGGTGCAGCCTGTATGGCGCGCAGATAGGCCACAAAAAGGCCGCTACCGCGAGTTTTTTCAATGTGATGCTGATGTGGTTGGTTCTGATTCTTTATTAAATGAAGCCGAATTTATACTGATCTATGACGAGGCCTTAAGCGCTTTAGGATTAAAGGATTTCAGCATAAAAATAAATAATAGAAAAATTCTATCAGGAATTGCAGAAGTTATAGGAAAAATTGATAACATCATTGATCTGACTGTAGCTATTGATAAATTAGACAAAATAGGACTTGATGGCGTTATAAAAGAACTGCTTGAAAAAGGCTTTACCCCCGAAGATATTGAAAAACTAAAACCGGTTATTTTACTGGAAGGTAGTAATACCACCAAGCTGGAAAGCCTGCGCACCGCGTTAGCCGGATCGACTACCGGGCTGAACGGCTGCGATGAGATCGAGACCGTATTTAATTACATCGATAACTTTAAATTGCAAAAGGCTACTATCGAATTAGATATTACACTGGCCCGTGGCTTAAACTATTATACAGGTGCCATATTTGAGGTAAAGACCAACGAGGTTGCCATGGGCAGCATTGGTGGTGGTGGTCGTTATGATGATTTAACCGGAATGTTTGGCTTGAAAGGACTGACAGGCGCAGGCATATCCTTTGGTGCCGACCGGATCTATGACGTTATGGAAGAGCTAAACCTCTTCCCGGCAGATGCCAACCAAAGCACCCAGGTACTGATTTGCTGTTTTGATAAAGAGGGTGAGTTATACGCACTACCACTGCTGCAGCAATTACGCGATAACAATATCAACACCGAACTATACCCCGCAGGGGCCAAGATCAAAAAGCAACTGGACTATGCCAATAATAAGAATATCCCCTACACGGTAGTTATCGGCAGCGATGAAATGCAGAGCGGGTTGCTTGCCTTTAAGGATATGGCATCCGGGGTGCAGGAGAAATTAAGAGCAAAAGAGATCATCTGGAAATTGACGACTGAGATTTAAAATTATATGTCATTGCGAGCGAAGCGTGGCAATCGCGAACTTTGTAGCGTGCGATTGCTTCGTCGTTCCTCCTCGCAATGACAATTAGAGGCTTACCCAATCAAATCCAACCCCGCAAAATTCTTATTCAACACTTGCGCGTTACTTACATCCAGCCACTTATCCAACAGGGTAGCATAAATATCCCTGAAATCAACCTGGTATTTCAGGTCACCGTTATCCAGGGTGGTTAGGTCGGGCGCGTCATTAAAGATGCCTTGTTTCTTTAGTTTACCGCCAAACATAAACACGTTATTGGCTGTACCATGATCGGTGCCGTTGCTGGCATTTTGTTCAACCCGGCGGCCAAACTCAGAGAAGGTCATTACCAAAGTATCATCCAGTTTGCCGGTTGCTTTCAGATCCTTGATGAACGCGGCAACCGCATCGCCATAAATTTTTAACTGGCGGCCCTGTTGTCCTTGCTGGCCAACGTGGGTATCAAATCCGCTTAGCGATACATAATAAACCCGTGTATCTAAACCTGAATTAATAAACTTAGATACATTCTTTAATTGGTAACCCAAACCCGTGTTTGGGTACTGCGCCGTAACATTATAGGTCTTCGATGTTTTCTGTATATAATCGGCAGACGAATAAGTTTCTATCATGGTCTTATACAGGTAGCCTAAATTATCTTCATTCAAATTGGTATCACCATGATCATGCACCAGGTCCTTAAAGAAAGGCTCGCGGGTAGTCTGGAACAGCTTGTTTGGGTCCTGTACGGCTATGCCTTTCATCTTGGTGCCTTTCATGGCTAAGGATAACGTATCGTCTACCTCGATAGCCGTATATGGGTTTTGGCAGGTCTGGCAATTCGAATCCAAATAACGGCCTATCCAGCCTGTACTTAAAAACTGGTTGGCATCGCTACCTGTTTGCCAGATATCCATCGACCGGAAGTGCGACCTGTCCGGGTTAGGATAACCTACCGAATTAATGATATTCATCCATCCCTGGTCGTAGATCTCTTTCAATGCAGAGATGTTTGGATTAAGTCCCTGCATATCGTTCAGCGTGATCACATCGGGCTTGTTAATGGCTATGGTTTTACGCTTCTGGTAATAGATATCATTGCCATAAGGTATAATGGTATTTAAACCATCATTACCCCCCGAAAGCTGGATAATAACCAGGTTTTTATGCCCGGTCAGATCGCCTTTTGCAATAGCTTCCAGCGGCTTTAAAAAAGCCGGCACCATAAAGGCTCCTGATATTAATGCGGTGTTCTTTAAAAAATCTCTGCGTTCCATGGTTTTTTAATTAGTGAATGAGTGATTTAGTGAATGAGTGAGTTTTAACCCTTCCATTCGCTGAGATCTTTCATTCTATTCAATATCATTCATTTAAAATTAACTCACTAAGCAACATTCACTCATTCACAACTCACTCATTCACTCATTATATCAGCATAGCTGATACTCCGGTGTTGACACTATTTCTATAACTATTTGTTTCAGGTCGCCGGGCCTGTCTACTTCGTCAATTATTGTTTTATTTAAATTGGGTTCCAGCATAAACCGGGCTATCTCTTCGTGCGTGGTTTTAGCGGGGATGTCTTTTAAGAACTTATCCCAATTGGGCGTGGCCTGTACACGTTTTATCACGTTTAATTGCTGTTTGCGTTGCGATGCCAGGTAAGCCTCATCCTCGGGCGTGGCTTTGCCTGTAAAATCTATCAACCCGGCGTTTAATATGGTCGACGGGATCTTCATCCGGTACATTAAAGACGAACTGTCTATCCATGTTCTTCCACCCGGCCAGCCGGCCACGTTTGGCGGCCTGAACAATACCTGTCCCAGCGTCCGCTGAAACTGCATCAGCACATCCGGGTTTTGATAGTTGATATAAAACTGCCTGTTTAATCCCACCAAAAACTCAACCGGCGATTTTACCAGGTTGCCAATGTTTTTATCGTCATAAAACCAATCGGACAGGAACACAAATTTCAACAACGGTGTTATTTCATAGTTCTCTTTATAGAGAACATCCGCCATTTGGGCTATGTGCTCATCATCAGGCATCTCATTAACCAAATAACGGTACAATTTGGTGCAGATATAGATGGCCGTTTGTTTGTTTTGGGTGATGATATTCAAAATGTCCTCACCGCAAAAATTAGCGGTGTTACCTAAAAAGGTTTTAATGCCGTTATCATGCGCGTAATTATTGAACTTATAGGTTCCATCCTTACCATTATAAGCCCAGCCGGTAAATGACCGTGCCGATTCTTTAACATCCTGCTCGGTATAATGCCCCCTGCCTAAAGTGAAAAGCTCCATCAACTCGCGTGCAAAGTTTTCGTTAGGATGGTTTTTTTGATTTTGCTGGTTATTCAGGAACTGCAGCATTGCCGGTGTTTGCGATACCTGGAACAACATGGTCTTAAAATTACCCAGCGCATTGGCCCGTTGTATATTGTTTAATTCCTGCTGGTAATACGAATTACCCACATTACACGAGAAATGATTATGCCAAAACAGGGTCATCTTTTCACGCAGTTGCGCGTCGGTGGTCCCTAATTGCTTAACCCAGCCATCATTAAGGGCTTTTTCCTGCTTGTTGCGGTCCTGGTTAAGCATGCGCTTTTCCTCATCGGTCATCGTATTATAATTACGTTGCCGCAGGTCTATATTTTCAGCAACCGCGGTTAGCGGTTCTATTTTTTCGGACGCTTTAAAAAGTTTACGCACACTTTTCTTGATAGACCAGTTTTGTTTATCATGCAGGTCCTCGAACCGAATGCCGAAACCGGCCCTGGCGTACAAATGTTTGATCTGTTTCGAGTTATTCATATGCCCCCCGACCCCCTAAAGGGGGAGTTTAATTTCTATTTATTATTTTATAATGCCCGCTAATTATTTCCCCTTTAGGGGGTTAGGGGGCCTAACTTAACTGATATTCTGGCGATGATACTAATTCAATCACCATCGCTTTGGTATCTTTTGATTGATTAACGGCGCTTACCAACGCGCTGCTCAACTTTGGTTCTAACATAAACTGTGCTATACTTGTTTTGCTCAGTCCCTTGGGTATGCTTTGCATAAACTTGTCCCAATTGGGCTGCGCCTGTACCTTGGTGTTAACAGATTCCTGCCGTGTACGCATGGTAGCTAAAAAAGCCTCATCCTCCGGATCGGCTTTACCTTCAAAATCAATAACCCCGCCGTTTAATATGGTTGATGGTATTTTTATGCGGTACATTAGCGATGAGCTATCAATCCAACCACGACCGCCCGGCCATCCCGCAACATTTGGCGGATAGAACAATACCTGCCCCAATACTTTCTGAAACTGTAATAATACTTCGGGTCGTTGGTAAGTGATATTGAACTGCCTGTTTAATCCAACGATCAGTTCGACAGGCGATTTTACCAGGTTGCCTATGTTCTTATCCTCATAAAACCAATCGGCAGTAAAAACATATTCCAGTAAAGGTTTTATCTCATAGTTGGCTTTATAAAACACATCGGTCATGGCTTCAATATGTGCCTGGTCGGGGGTTTCATTTACTAAGTATTTATAGATTTTGGTGCTTAAAAAGCGGGCTGTTTGTTTGTTTTCAAAGATGATGTCAATAATATCATCGCCTTTAAAATTGCCGGTTTTGCCCAGGAAGGTTTTGCGGTCATTATCATGCACAAAAGGGCGGAACCTGAATTCGCCGGCTTTATCGTACCCCCAACCTGTAAATGACCGTGCCGATTCTTTAACATCCTGCTCGGTATAATTACCGCGGCCCAGCGTAAAAAGCTCCATCAATTCGCGGGCAAAATTTTCGTTGGGATGCCCTTTTAAGTTTTGCTGGTTATTCAGGAACTGCAGCATCGCCGGCGATTTGCTGATCTCCAGTGTCATCGTCTTAAAATTCCCCAAAGCGTTTTCCCGCTGGATATTGGCTATCTGCTGTGCATACATACCCTGTTTGGCACGGCAGGCAAAATGGTTGTTCCAGAACAGCGCCATTTTTTCGCGCAATTGGCCCTTCGCGTTCCCCATATAGTTGATCCAGCCCAAATTCAGATCGCGCTCCTGCTTGCGTTGCTGTTGCATAAACATTTTACGCGTGGCAGGGTCGCCTTTTATGGCCATGGTATAATCCGGATTGTCTTTTACAATGGTAAGGGGCTCGTAATCGGCCGACTGTTTGAATAGTTCCTTTAACGTTTGCTTTATCGTAGCGTTTTCCGCAGCGTTAAACTCATCAAAGCTCAGGCCAAAGCCCGCGCGCGATGTTAAGTGTTTGATTTGCTTTAAATTGGTCATACACTGAAGGGGTAAAACAGTAGGAGTACTAATTTAACAAATAGTTTAATTGCCCGGTTATTTTATTGTGATAAGGACTAAATTTGTTACAATGATTTTCAGGCTTACCGAGCAACTAATTTTCCCGAACCCCGAACTGGCCGAACCCGATGGCTTACTGGCTGTTGATGGCGACTTGTCTACTCAGCGTTTACTATTGGCTTATCAAAGCGGCATCTTTCCGTGGTATAGTGATGATACACCTATCTTATGGTATTCGCCGCATGAGCGGTTTGTGCTTTTTCCGGACGAATTGAACGTTTCATCAAGTATGCGCCGGGTGCTTAATTCCGGTCGTTTCCGGGTAACTTTTGATACTTGCTTTGCCGATGTTATTGAGGCTTGCTCGGCTGTTGATCGTAAAGACCAGGACGGCACCTGGATAACCGTTGATATGAAAGCGGCCTATATTAAACTGCATGAAGAAGGCCATGCGCATTCGGTAGAGGTTTGGCAGGGCGATGACCTGGTTGGCGGTATGTATGGCGTAGTAGTAGGGAATGTTTTTTGCGGCGAGAGCATGTTTAGCAAAGTAAGTAATGCTTCAAAGACCGCGCTTATCAGCCTGATCAAAACCGGGAAATATAAACTATTGGATTGCCAGGTACACACCGATCACATGGAATCAATGGGCGCGCGGATGATCCCCAGAAAAGAATATATGGCTATGGTGCAAAATAGCTAAATTAGCGACATCATGCAGCAAGCCACAAACACCAAAGAACGTATAATTTTAGGCATCGACCCGGGCACGGCGGTAATGGGTTATGGATTGGTAAAAGAAACCGGCCCCAAAATAGAACTGATCAGCCTGGGCGTGGTAAAGATGGACAAGATCGACGACCACATGCTGAAACTGCAACGTATCTTCGAAAAAACCGTGGCATTGATAGATAACTATAAACCCGATTGCCTGGCTATCGAAGCGCCTTTCTATGGCAAAAACATACAGGTAATGTTAAAGCTGGGCAGAGCACAGGGCGTGGCCATGGCTGCCGCGTTATCGCGCAGTATTGAGGTTACAGAATATTCGCCGCGTAAAATAAAGCAGGCTATCACCGGTAATGGCAACGCTACCAAAGAGCAAGTGGCCGCTATGCTGCAAAACCTGCTTAGCTTTAAAGAAACGCCCGACTTCTTAGATGCTACGGATGGCCTGGCGGTGGCTGTTTGCCACTCTTTCCAAAGAATGCCTACCGGTAAAAGCGGCAGCAAAAAGTCTTATTCTGGCTGGGATACCTTTGTAAAGGATAACGCTAAGCGGATAGTATAGTTTAATGTGCAGATGCGTGGATATGCAGATGTGCAAATAAGTAGACGTGCAGATGCCGTTGTGCAATACTACTAAGTTTAGCGGCATGTCATCTCTCCTCGTACCTCGCGTGCTCCGATTAAATAGCCACATTGTAAATCGCTTGTTACAATGACGCTAAGTTCTTAATTTATTTAGTTCAGGGGCAACCTATTGGTAGATCACCTCGTCATCACTATATAACCGCCAATAAAAGTGAACGAGGCCAAAGAAAACATATTAGCTACGCTGGCATATTTCGATATCTTCCAATATCCGCTAACCCGGGGCGAGATCTACTTGTTCCTGAAAAACAAATATGACCAGTTCGAATTTGATTTAGCGTTGCAATATTTGGTGGCCGGTCGCACCGTTTACCAATTTGGCAATTTATATACGCTTAAAAACGACTATTCTTTAACAACCCGCCGTTATAACGGCAACAAAAAAGCCGCCGAACTGATTAAAGTTGCCGCTAAGGTGGGTGACATGTTGATCCGCTTTCCTTATGTGCGTGGTATAGCTATATCTGGCTCCCTTTCTAAAAACTTCGCTGATGAAAATTCGGATATCGACTTGTTCATCATCACCAAAAAAAATCGTTTGTGGATAGCCCGCACCTTAATGCATGCCTTTAAAAAGCTAACCTTCCTGGTAAACAAGCAGGACTACTTTTGCATGAACTATTATATTGACGAGGATCAGCTGGAAATAAAGGAAAAGAACATTTATACGGCTATTGAGGTGGTTACACTTATCCCTTTACAGGGTGATACCATCATAGAGCAGTTTTATGCAGCCAATAGCTGGACACGTGACCTGCTGCCCAACAAAATAATGCGCATCTCATCGGCAAAGCCGCTAAAGCCATCCATCTTCAAAATAGTATTTGAGTTCTTGTTCAATAACTTTTTAGGCGATATGTTCGACAGCTTCCTGATGCGGGTAACCGCGGGCAGGTGGTTGAAAAAGACATCGCAGAAAAAAATAAATGCCAAAGGCCTGGTCATGGCGATGGATGTGTCCAAGCACTACGCCAAACCCGACCCCGGAAATTTCCAGGCCCGCCTGCTCAAAGACTACGAAGACCGGATATCAAGGATACGGATAGCGCCGCAGAGTTTGCTGGCTAATTGATGCTTGACGTGGTTTTTTTAATGCTATTTGTAAACTACATTAGTGCCAGACCATCTATCAACAAGTGTAGTTTTCTTCTCGGTAAAAATCCAAAAATGCCCGATTGAAAGAATAAGAAAGTTTAATATCATAAACGCACCTCTTTTAATACCAGTTACAAAATCAACTTTACTGTTATCTACGTTTAATATTCTTAAATTGGTTACTAACATGCCTATTGTAGCTTTAAACAAGCCAATTGTTATAGTGTAGTAAATTATTGTGCCTATTATACCAATTGCATAGTACAATCCCTCGTCTGCTGATATTCCGTTTTTAATAAAATAATACTGAGCGCCGTAACCTACGCCATAAAAGCATATTATATGATCTATTATATAATTTAAAAATCTCATAAAAAATGAAGCCTTTTTGCCAACTTTGTTATTATTAGCAGCTATATCACCCTTTAGCTTAATATAGCTTTCATTGGCTTTTTCAATATCTTGCTGAGTGAATCCCCGTTCAATTAATAAATCATTGATTACAGGCAATACAGATTGGTCATAGTCATCTTGAGAATAGTAAAGTATGTCGATTAATTGTTGGTCATCCTTTTGTTGAAGCGATTGCCTAATAGCAGACAGGTTTAGGGTAGTCATATCGGTCGTAATTTGTGATAAGTAAAATATGGTATTATTAAAGTTACCAATATTTTGCATATTCAACTATTTCTTCCTCAAAGAAATAATATAATAATCGCCGATAGATCGCCACAGGCGGCTAAAGCGGTAGCGGTCTTCCATCTTTTTTAACCATTGGTAAGAACGCGGGTGCCGTTCTGCAAAATGTTCTATGTATGATGGCGGCACGATAGTACACAAGCCTTCTATGGCTAACACCTCGAAAGAATCTTTAAGTGTATCCACCACATACGACGGATCATAATACCAGCAGGTAAAGTAAGTGCCTTCCACATGAGCCTTTACCCCATTTTTACTTAACCACCGGCGGGTAGCGGTTTTAAACATCCCCTTAAAAATCAATAACGACTCCCACAAACAAAACCGGGGCAAAATTACCAGCGTAGCCACTCCGTTGGCATTTAGTAATGGTGGTAGTGAAAGCAAAACTTTATCCAATTCGCCGGTACAATTCAAGCCCGCAAAATTGGAAAAGATATGATCAAAAGGTCCGTTGTGCTTGAGTGTGTGTAACTGCGTAAAAGAGCAGTTTTCGGTAGTTATTTGTGTGCCGAATGGTGTTTTTGCTGCTTTTTCGCGCAGTTTTTGTTGCATGCCTTCGGCAATATCGGTGGCATGCACCCGGTGGCCTTTGCCTGCAAAAAAGATGGCATCCTCGCCGGTACCACTGTTTAGCTCCAGGATGTGTGAGTTGGGTTTAAGGTATTGCATCACATGTGCCCTTACCCTATCGCGTTTATAGTTTACAATGGTATTGCCCGAATAGATCTCGTCAAACACCCCCGATTGTGCCGAAAAGGCTTTAGCGGCGGCCTGCTCATTGGTGTATGCTGCAACTGCTTCCATTATGCCTTCTCTAATAGGTTCAACTTTAACCGTCCTATATAAGTAGCAGGGGTATAATATAACACTGACAAGGCCTTTTTTAAGCTACTGCTATTGACACGTAGTGGATTTTTAAGCAACTTAACCAGGCTATTCTTTGCCAGGTGCATATGGTAGTTCTTGTGCACATATTTATGCAATTGTTTATAATAGGTTGCCGGGAAGGTATTAGTAAACATTAAGGCCATCTCGTCCGAGTCCGTCCAGTTGGTCTTTTTCTTCAAATCGGTCTTTACCCGGTCATAAAATACCGTACCCGGTAAAGGGTATGATACAGAAATACCAATCTCAAACGGCAGCAACTCATTGATCATTTGTATGGTGAGGGCAATATCGGCCTTATCCTCGCCCGGATACCCGAACTGGATGAAGAAAGAAGGCTTGATACCTGCCTTTTTCATAGCTTTTGTGGCGATGTGAATCTGTTCGATAGTAGTACCTTTATCCATGGCATCCAATATCTTTTGCGACCCGCTTTCGGCACCTATCCAGACATTTTCGCAACCTGCAGCAGCTAAAGCGTTCACTAATTCTTCCTCAACAAGCAGATCGGCCCGCGATTGCATCTTGAAACGGGTACGCAGGTTTTCCTGTTGAACCAGCTGAGAAAACTCCAGCACCCATCCCGGCTTCAAACCAAAAATATCATCGCAAAACCAGATATGGTCCACCGGGAAACGATCCTTTAAATATTTTAGTTCTGTAATTACATTTTGCGGGCTGCGCGAATTATATCGGTTGCCGTAAATAGGCTTAGCGCACCAATTACACTTAAATGGACAGCCACGGGTGGTGCCCATATTGATAGAAAAATAGCCTACACTTTTAATCCAGCTATGGCGATAAGGCTCTATATCAACCAAATCCCAGGCAGGCATGGGTAAACTATCCAGATCTTTCAGGACAGGTCTCGGCAATGTTTTGAACGCTTTGCCATCAGTATTTAAATAAGCCAGTCCTGCTATGTTGCCGTTCCCGGTTACGCCTTCTTTAAGTGCATTGGCCAGTTCTAACAAAGTATGTTCGGCTTCGCCTATCAGCACAAAATCAGCGCCTTCATTCAGATATTCTTCGTATCGGTCGGTCGAATCTGAGCTGGAAAAGATAACCGTGCATCCACGCGCTTTGGCCATTTTGCACATATCAAAAGCGGCCTCACGCATATTGGTAAGGCACATTTTGGTGAGATAGTTAAACCCGTCATCGTAAATTACAAACAGGTCTGGCTTAGTTGCGGTTAATACCGGTTCAACCTCCTTTGGATCAGCAACGAACATGGTATCAAACAACGAAACCTCATAGCCATTTTCACGCATCAATGCCGCGGCATATAACGTGCCCAGCGGCGCATAAGGCTGGCCTATCGACCATTGTTTAGGATCGAACCGTAAAAAATAAGAGTGGGTGAAAAGTATCTTGTTCATATCATCAGCTCCTTATCTTTTAATTTTATACACGTTGTAACTGTACAGGCACTTATATAGGTAATAATTCTTAACCACCAGCGAATCAACATACCCTCGTAAATCAGCTCCTATATAGGTTTTGTATAGCGCAAATTGAGGCACCAGTATCATTGTCGGCTTGTTTTGCTGCATGTCGCGGTAAAACCTATCCTTGGCAATTTGCGTTTGTGTAGCGTTAAAATAAATACTGGGCGACACCCGTTCTGTATATACCTGAACTTGTGCGCCGTAGCCCGCTATAAATACCTTTTCATTTACAGAAGTATTATCGCGTACCCAAAGCCCTAACCGTCGGCATAGCTGTTCGTCGGGAATCATAAAAGGCTCGTGAATATAATTTTCGGCGAAGTAAGGTTCAGGGAAGAAAACTCTTTTAAGGGTAACTACCGGCTCAAGCAGTTTTGGGAAAAAGCAGATCCAGATGATGAACATCACACAGGTCACCGGGATATGGTAGATGTCAATTAGATGTGCGACAGCGACAGCGCTAATTAGCGAAAAGGCAGGTAAGGCATCTTTAAGATCAACACGGGCATAATTGCCAATAATGTTTATGCCGGTGATCTCCAGCACCAACCATAAGATAAGCCAGTCGGATCTCTTTTTGATCAATAAATAAACGAGTACCAGCGGATAAAACAACACCAATTCAGAATAATAAAACATATTGAAGGCCTGCTCCCATTTCCATAAAAGATAATGGTCTGATGTACTCCCCGGGCCGAAGTTATCTGCCAGCGCGTACACATACATTTCGTGGAGGCTGATGCCTGATAAAACACATATCGCAGCAAGTAAAACAATACCGCTAATTAACCCCAGGCAAAATAGCAGGGTACAGCTGCGCTTTTTATATAGCGAGGCGATGAGCAAAGCGAGAATAGCAAATACAGCAGATAGCCGAAACCCCAACCCGATAGCCGCCAGTAATCCACTGATAAAAACGCTTTTATTATCACCTTTAACAATAAAAAAATAAACAGCCAAAATAACGAACAACACGTCGAAAGTTTCGGTGTACGAAGTGTACCGTGCGTCTGTACAATGCCAAAGTAAGGATAAGCTATAAAATGAGATAGCTAAAATTCCGGCCCGTTCACCTGCCAGATCTTTAGCTATTTTGTATAGGTAATATATACCTACAGATTGACAAAGCGTACCAAATACTCTCGGGAACCAATAGTTTACCCCGAACAGCAGGTCGGACACCCCATAAATAGCGTAAAAGAAAGGCGATTTATTATCTACTCCACCGGTATACGGAACCAAGCCGTTCCTGAACCAGTTGCGGCCAATATAATGAGCCATCGCTTCGTCGGCAGATAAAGCGAAATTATTACTAAACAAGGTGATGAACAACTGCAGAACCGCCAGCACTGCTATAATTTGCAATGGCTTTAATTCAAGGCGCTCTATGGTTTGTTTAATGCTCATACCCCTGTTGCTATGTTAGAAATTAGCCGCCGGGTCCATACGCGGCGGCAGGTTTAATGAGCATACGCATTTGGCGCAAATGAGATTGGCGCTGGTGTTTAGCGTTTTTCGGAAGCTGATCGCTTCGTCGCTGTTTAATATATCCGTCAAAGCCTTATCCCGAATATTGCCCATGGTATCCAGGAAAAAACAGGGACGCACGCTGCCATCGGCTTCAATAACTGCAGATACCCATGGCGCGTTGCACTTTTTGAAAGGGAATGGATTCAAACCATAAAACGCCGCGTAGTAGTGATAAATGTCCTGAATTTTAGCACGCGATTCTGCTATGAAACGAGTATCAAAATCATCCGACTGGCTGATTACCTGGTCGACTATTTCCCGTAGTTCGGGCAGTTCCTGCTCGCTTATCAATATTTCATGTTGCTTGGGTTCGCTCCAGGCGGTTTGGCGGTTAAAGGCATGACTGCTTACATCGGCGGGAAGGAAACTTACCTGGTCAATACCCATGTCTTTTGCTGCCGCGATGATAGCTGGCCAGTTCCTGAAATTTAGGCGATGGATCACCGTACGCGCCGTAATGCGATAGGCGGGGTTTAATGCTTTCAAGTGCATAACGCCTTCTCTTAACTTTTTAAACGCGTTTGGGATATTGCGGATAGCGTCATGCATAGGTTCATCACCATCTAAGGATACAATCAGATCATCCACCCATCGCAAAATATCATCAGCATTGTTTTTTATGGACAGGCCGGTTGTTAACAGGCTTACTTTTATACGCTGCTTTTTAAGGATCTGGCAAAGTTTAAAAAAGTTGGTATTTAACAACGCTTCGCCGCCCGACATTACTACCTGGCGGGTACCGAATTTTTTAAGCGAGATCAACAAGTCTGTAATATCATCTTCGGTAAGCTGTTTCAGGTTTTTGTTGTCTTTCCAGATATCGCACATTACACAACGGCAGTTGCAGGCGCTATGCGGCATCAGGATAACAATCGGTAAGGCCGAGATCCGGTGCGTTTGCAAAGTACGGTAACGCTTGTAAGTATGTGTAATGGTCTGCATGATTTATTTATGAATTGCTATCCAGTAAAACGGATGTTTTTTAAACAATCGGTTAAACCAACTGCCGGGGTTAAGCAATACGCGATAGTTAAATCCCCAAAACTCACTTATGGAGTGATGAAAATAATGGTCGGCCATTTCAGGTATCCCCATGTCTTTGTAATAGCTTCTACAACGTTCGGCAGCTTTACTAACCGCTTCCGATTCATAAAAAGGGGTATCAATAATGTGGATCTCGCCACCCCGGTTCAATACCCGCTCTGCCTGTTGCAGAATGATTACTACCGACGGGAAATATTGTAAAGAAGCCGCAAAAACGATGATGTCGAACCGTTCTGTATCAAAAGTATTCTCATTAAAGCTGTCATAAATAAACTCCAGGTTGGGAATCCTAAATACTCGGGCAGCCTGCAGGATCTCTGCATGGTTTACATCAATGCCGGTAACGTATGTTCCGGGCAGGTTAGCCATTTTTGCTGAGAGCCAGCCATTGCCACAGCCAACTTCTAATATTTTCAAAAACTTGCGTTTCCTTTGCAGGTAAGCCAATAACCGGTTGGTGGAATGTTTTCTTATTTCCCACTCGTGCGAGTGAATATAGAAATCAGGCAAGGCCTGGAGTTGGGTATCGGTATAAACCTTTTGTTCATGCACCCTTACGGCACTATAAAGCTCTTCAAAACCCGGTTTGCGGGGTTTTGAATGTTTTACGGGCTTATGTTGAACGGTATCCACTGGTTATTTATTTAAAATCCCTGTATCTCCGGCTGGCGGTATTTCCAGACCTTTTGCAATAGCTTGATCTCGTATGGATATTGATATACATTTATTTTATAGCGAATGGTCGATACTGCTTTTATGGCTGCACGTTTCAAGCGGCTTAATCGGATATCAGTAGTGGTAGGATATACACCATTTAAAACCGTTTCAAAATTCCTGATCTTGTCTATCATTTCGGCGGTTAACCATGGCGTAAGCGGGTTTTTACGCAGGTCGAAATTTTCCCAGGCAGGGCTTATCCAATCCTCCAAAGTTTGCGGGAATTTAAAGCCGCTGGCCAATACCTGCTTATACATCTCGGATCCTTCAGTAGGTACCGGGCTGTAGGTATAAATAATGATCTCTGTTTTTGGGTTGATGGCCTTTACTTGTTTAATAAAATCTATCTCAAAATCTATCTGTGCCATTACCTGTTGCGGGGTTGGCGCGGGTGTGCCTAATACAAATGAATATTCAGGTATAATGTCGAATTTTTTCAACCGCTCGGCAAACTCCAGGATCTGGTCGCCGGTTTGGGTGCCTCCTTTGTCCATTTGTTCCAGGATGGCGTTGTTACCGCTTTCTGCGCCAAAAAATATGATCTTACAGCCGCCACGTCGAATAGCTTCTAACGACGAATCCTTAAACTTGCTCATGGTATCAATACGGGCCATACCCCACCAGGTCATATCTTCGGGCTCTATTAACTTAGAGAACTCAACCGCGCGTTTCTCTGATACAAAGAAATTATTGTCATGAAACTCTATCGCGGTAGCGCCCCATTTATCCTTGATATATTTTACGTCGTTATACACTGTTTGTGCTGATTTTGCCTTCCATCTTGCCTCATAAATAGGCACCACCGCGCAAAACGAGCAGGTAAAAGGACAACCTATGCTTGAATGATAAGCCAGCGTTTTTTCGCCCAGGTAAGTTTTACCCAAAAACTTGGGGATGGGGTACATTTCGTTCAACTTATTGTAGGGCAATGGTGGTAAGCCATCCTGATCTATCAAGTCCTCTTTGGCGGTTTTAACTATGCGGCCATCTGTCCCCTGGTAAATTAGGTTTCTAATAAACTCGTAAGGTTGTCCGTTCTCCAAAGCGTCAATTAACGCGGGGAAAGCATGATCGCCGGGGCCATTGATAATAAAATCAACATAGCTTGAATATAACACCGACTCAGGTTGATTAGAAGGAAAGTATCCACCCCAGATCATTTTAGTATGAGGATATTTTTGTTTGATTGCTTTAGCAGCGGTTATAGCCTGCCGTAGTTGCGGACCGGGCATAACAGTAAAGCCCAGGTATTTATATTCGCCGGTGTTTAAGTAAGATTCGATCTTTTGCTGTGGATCTGCTTCGCAATTTCCATCCACAATAACCCATTCGTATTTCCCCTCAACAGATGCCGCGATATTTAATATAGAATTTGGGATCCTATACTTGGCATTGGCGCTTTTGGGGTTGAACAACAATATTTTATTCATCTTTTGTTTTCAGGTGAACAGATCAAATAGTGGCAGGCCCCTAATGCCTACCACTATTGAAAAGAAAAAAATCAACAATTATACAATTACCGAAATGGTTACGCCTTGTATTTGACAATGGTTGCCCGGCAAATCAAATAAATGGTGGGGCAACCTTTATAAATGACAGCCCGTAACGGCTATATACACCCTCACCAAACTATTAAACTATGAACACTGTGATAACAAGCACCAACCCCATATTTAGTTTGATATCGACCTTTAAGAAGGCCTTACAGCCGACTTCGCTTTTTAATACGGCAGAAGAAAAAAGATCGGTAGAGGCGTACGACCTTTGGGCGGAAAGCTACGATGCGCAACCCGGTAATTTAATGCTGGATATGGATGAGGAAGTGTTTGCAGAACTATTAACCGGTGTAAATTTAAAAGGCAAAAGCATTGTTGATATTGGCTGCGGCACAGGCAGGCATTGGCCCAAACTGTTAGATAACAGACCTGCTGCCATTACCGGTTTTGATGTATCTGCCGGGATGCTAAAGCGGTTAGAACAAAAGTTCCCCAACGCGCAAACCTACCAGATAACCGATAACCTGTTTACTGATATAAAAAGCGCCAGTTATGATGTATTGGTATCAACCCTCACTATGGCACATATCGAAAACATGGACGAAGCTTTAGCAGCATGGCTGCGCATAGTAAAGCATGACAGCGATATTATCATTACCGACTTTCATCCCAACTCATTAGCGTTTGGCGGTAAGCGGACCTTTTTGCATGAGGGTAAGGTTATTTCTATACAAAACTTTGTGCATTATGTATATGATATTGAGAACGTGTTTTTGAAGCATGGGTTCAGGATTGTAAATAAGCTGGAGCGCAAAATAGACGAGTCTGTAAAGCATTATTACGAAGCCAAGAACGCCCTGCACGTTTACGAAAAGTTTAAAGATTCGCGCATCATCTACGGTATTCACCTAAAAAGAGCTAATGATATTTAATAACGTTACCACTATTAGCAGTAACGCCCCGGTTAACATCCAACTAAAAAACGGGGCAATGACCGTAGCGGATGGTAACAACCCAACAGATGCCTTGCAAATAAACTTTGACAACGACCTGGTTTTTGAAGGGTTGATTAACTGGCATGATCATCTGGATTTTAACTTATTCCCCCAATTAGGCAATAAGGTCTATAATAACTATACCGAGTGGGGGAACTATATCCATACCCATTACAAAGACGAAATCGCCGCGGTCTTAAAGGTTCCTTTGCTGTTACGGATCAACTGGGGGCTTTATAAGAATTTATTAGGCGGCGTAACTACGGTTGTAAATCATGGCGAGCAATTGGCCATAACGGATGCTCCTATTAAAGTAGTGCAATGCCATAGCATTCACTCCGTACAATTTGAAAAATGGTGGAAGTTTAAACTGAACAACCCACTGAAAATAAAGCAACCCGCGGTAATTCATGTTGGGGAAGGCATAGATGAATCATCAAAAAAAGAAATAGATCAACTGACCAACCGGAATTTTTTAAAACGGAAGTTGATAGGAATCCACGGCGTGGCCATGAATACGGCACAAGCTGAAAGTTTTGAGGCATTAGTATGGTGCCCCGAATCAAATTATTTTTTGCTGAACAAGACTGCTGCTGTTACTGAATTAAAAAAGCATACACACATTTTGTTTGGTACCGACTCTACGCTTACCGGTAGCTGGGATATTTGGGATCATATCCGCCTGGCACGTAAAACTGGTCAACTAACCGATGCCGAATTGTATGATGTACTTCAGTCATCGGGGCCATTAGCCATCAATAACAAAGGGAATATGGTAGTAGCAAAAAGAAACGACGAGGTAACGTCTTTCGACTCGTTTTACGCCACCAAACCAGAAACTATTTTACTGGTAGTAAGTAATAGCGAGATTAGGTTGTTTGATGAAAGTTTGATCGGCCAGCTTCAACAGCTCGACCTCAATAAATTTAGTAAGATCTATATCGAGGGTACGTGCAAATATGTGCAAGGCAATCTGCCGGGTTTGATCAGACAGATCAAAGCATATTACCCCGAAGCCAATTTTCCGGTCACTATCAGCTAAAACGATATGAGATTTGTATTTGCCAGCTATATCACCATTAACAACTACAACGATCCTGTAGCATGGCTGGAGCGGATCAAAGCTTATACGGGTATATTGGATGAGTTGGCCACAAATAATGAGGTTGTCAGTATTGAGCAAATTAATTATGCGAGTGATATTACAAAGAACGGTGTGCAATACCGGTTCAGGCAATTCAACAAATGGCTGGGATATTTACCGTTTATGCAAAACCGCTATATCCGTAAATTAAATCCTGATATTGTATTTATACAAAGCCTGCATTTCCCCTTACAGGTTATATTACTGCGATTAGCATTGGGCAGAAAGCCCAAGATCATTATACAAAACCACGCAGAGAAACCTTTTAAGGGACTCAAAAAGCATTTGCTCAGGCTTTCTGAAAGATCTGTGAACGCTTACCTATTCGCCTCGAAAACAATGGGTTTAGACTGGATAGCGGAAGGCAATTTAACATCGCCCCAAAAGATCCATGAGGTGATGGAACTGTCTTCTTATTTTTACCCGATAGATAAAAATAAGGCCAAAGTGAAAACTGGTATTACAACAGAAAATGTCTTTTTATGGGTAGGCCGATTGGATGAGAATAAAGATCCTTTAACGGTTATAAAAGCTTTCCTGAAATTTGCCGCTGTAAATGCTATGGCTCGTTTGTATATGATCTATCATACAGAGGAGTTGTTGCCTTCCATTAAAGAGTTATTAACAGGCAGCCCTAACGCCAGTACTATAAAACTAATTGGAAAAATACCCAACGAGGATATGTTGTACTGGTATAATAGTGCCGACTTTATCATTTCGGGGTCGCATTATGAGGGTAGTGGTACGGCGGTTTGCGAAGCGATGTCGTGCGGGTGCATACCGGTTGTAACGGATATTCCTTCTTTCAGGATGATGACCGATAATGGAAATATCGGGATGCTGTATGAGGCGGGTAATGAGGTTGAATTGCTGCAAACCTTGATAAAAACTATTGCATTGGACAAGGTCGTCGAAAGAGAAAAAGCATTGTCTTATTTCAGATCAAACCTGTCATTCGAAGCCATTGCCCGGCAAATTCAGGAGATAACAGCGTCGTGCTGAGGAAATAGTTGCATAACCGAACGGGCCATTTGGGTCATGGTGTTTACTAAAACCGGTTCGTGGTCCAATCCGTTATCATTTAATAGGGCTAAAATTTTTTGGTTCATTTCCTCCTGATCCTTAACAATATGATGGTGTAAGAATTGCGCTTTCATGGGCTTGAAAAACGAGATCACATGCGCCCCGGCATACAGCGCTTCCAGCAAAACGGTACTAAACCCTTCGTAGCTTGATGGGTGCAGTAAGATCTTGGAGCGTTGCATATGACCTAAGATCTCCGGGTGGGTCAACTCGCCTTTAAAAACGACACGCTGTTCCAATTTATGTGCTATTACTAAGTCTTTCAACTTTTTCATTTCAGGCCCCTTGCCGCAAATTACCGTTTTTATGTTGGGCAGATGGTCCTTTAAATAGCCGATAGTTTCAATAAACAGGTGATATTGTTTTAACTGTATCAACGATCCTACACCTAACACATCTATATCCCTTTCCTGGTGTTGATGCTTAAACAAAGTAGTGTCCACCGCGCCGGGTATAACATGTTTGGGGGTTATACCATAATTTGTTTTAAACTCATCTACCAAAGAATCAGACAGCGCTATCAATTCATCAGCTTTGGGTGCCATACGTTTTACATACGGGTTGCCGGGTCGTGCATCCTGCCCTAACAGCCAACTGTAATGTTTAATATGATTCTTTTTGGAGAACTTATCCGCAATAAAAGCGCACTCGTCCAGCCAAAAACTTATCAGGCCAATTACCCGGTTTTCGGTATTCAACTTTTTAAGTTTTTGCCAGGCGCCTATCCAGGTCATGCGGCGATTAAGGCCGCCTTTATTTTTACCCCCTAAGGCAATCACTTTTACACCGTTCCAGTTGTATTCGCGCGGTTGCAGGGGGTATTGAAAAGCTACCACAACAATATTTAATTGTGGATATGTTTCCTTTAAAACACGTACAAAGATCTGTCTTTCGGGTATACAAGTGCTGTCATTCTCATCTTTTGGGAATCCCGGGGTAACTATAACCAACGTATTAAGCATATGCCATAGCTAATGATATCACCCTGTCGCAAAAATCCAGGCTGGTTTTGTTATGAGTTATCAAAATGATCATTTTACCCTGTTGGGCCAGTAGTTTTAATTTAGCGAGGATGTCATTTTCAGACTCCTTGTCCATTTCAGAAAAGGCTTCATCTAATATCAACAGGTCGAAGTCGTGGTATAATGCTCTTGCCAGCATGAGTCGCTGCCGTTGCCCTCCGCTTATGTTTTTGCCGTTTTCTTTAATAAGCTCGTTTACACCATGAGGGTATTGGGCTATCAGGTTTTCCAGTCCGCAAAAGTCCAATACTTCGGTTAGTTTTTGCTCATTATAAGCATCATCTGTAAGTGTAATATTTTTTAGTAGCGTATCATTAATAATGAACGATTGCTGTTTGACATAGGATATTCGGTTTAAATATCCTTGCCGTTGTATCCAATTGGCTTTGTCTCCGTTAAAATAAATATTGCCTTTATGGTGCTTTAAAAGTCCGAGCAGCAAATGAATGATGGTAGTTTTACCCTTGCCCGATGCGGCAGATATCCCCACAAAATCGCCGGCCTGGATCTGGAAACTCACGTTGTTTAAAACATAGCCACCACCATATCTGAATTTAACCTGATCAAAAGCAATAGACTTTAGCGGGCCGGGGTTATCGATTATAGAGATGCCTTTTTCGGCAGGTAGCAGGTCGGTTATAGTAAAGCGATAGGTCTTGATCTGGCTGGTACTGTTCAGTATCTTTACAATGCCGGGGATGATCTTATAGCTGGCGGCCATGAAAACCCCAATGGTTAGTAAGCTTACCGCAGGCGTACCTGACGATAACTTGTTTATCGCTATCAAAATAAAAAAGCCCAGTATAGCAAAGACCTCTACCAAACGTGATGTTAACCCTTGCAGGGTTTGTTGGGTGGCGATATTATGGTTCAATTGGTCCTGTTGATCTGTATAGCGTTTAGTGAAAAAATCATCGTCGCGGTACACATTACTTTCTATATATCCTGAAAGAGATTCATTTAAATATTGGATGGTTTTCTGGCTAACTATCTGAGTGCTGTTGCGAATGATTTGGAGTTTGTTACGAATGAAATTACCTAATAAAACCACAGGGGGTAACAACAGAAGAAATAATAATATAAACAGACTGGGATTCCAAAACAAAATACCCGCCACCGTTGCCAATATCAATATACTTTGCGCGATGACCTGTTGCACATTGGTGAGTACATAATTACTAAACTCGATAGGTTGCTGGCTAATACGCCTGATCAACACAGACGAATCGATATGTACAAACCGCAAGTAATCGTCCTTTAAATAATTTTGGATATTGCGTTTGGATAGTCTTGATGAGATCCCGTAAAAAAAATGCTGTTGCACTTTAGCCTGGATATAACCCAGCCAGTTCTTCAACCCAAACAGCCCTAAAAAAACACCGGCCAACAGCAATGAATTACGGTTTAATAAGGTTGTTGGAAGAACGGAGATGGCAGCAGGTTCCTGACCTTTTATATAAAAATTGATGATCACTAATATCATCCCCAGGAAAGCTACATCAAGCACACCCATTACCAGGTCGGCTAAAACCAGCCTCGCCAGTTTTATCTTTTCCCGTGGTTCAAGGATGTTCAGAATATCGGTTAGCAGGCGTTTCAAGAAGAAATATTGTTAAAGTGCTTTTTAACAATACGTGTAAAAATTACGGTACGTTGCCTTAATGTATCAGGGAAATCGCCTTTAAAGCTTTACCCTTGGGGCAGTTTTGCGTATCAAACTGCACGGTTTACCACACTTATAACACCTCTAATCACACGCTATCACAGTAATTTTACCCTGTTTCACAGCCTATCACCCATTATCACAGTAAATATTTAACTTAAATTGCTGTATATAAGCACATTGTGTAGTAATTGCGTTTATGCGTACGGGTTGATTGCGTTTTTCGCAAAATACGTCGCCTTAACAGCGTTTCGGCATATACAAAAATACGAAAAATAAATTGAAGAATTTAGGTTAGCGTCCAGGGCAAACGCTTTATAAGTGATAGCAAATAATAGCTGCAAATTTTAACTATATTTAAAAAACCATTGCCTAAATAATTGAACCTTGTTATGGCTTTAAAAAAACTTATTGCTCTTGTTTACATAATATTATGTAGCGGCTTAATCTTGCACGCTCAAAATAATTTATCCGGATTAGCCGATCCGCTGACCATGAACAATGGCAGCAAAGTAACCACTGCAAAACAATGGCAACAACGGCGTAAAGAACTATTACAATTGTTTACCACAGAAATGTATGGCCAGGCACCTGCGCGTCCTACAAACATGTCCTTTAAAGTTATTGAAAGTTCTAAAAATGCTTTTGGAGGATTGGCAACCCGCAAACAGGTAACGATATACTTTAACGGTAAGCAAGATGGGCCACAAATGGATCTGTTGATTTACCTACCCAATAAAGTGAAAAAGCCGGGGCTTATTTTGCAGTTAGGGTTTAATGGAAACCAAACATTAAGCAATGATACCGCCGTCAAACTTAACACCAGTTGGGTGGCAAACGGTAAAACTGCTGTAAACAACAAAGCAACCGAAGCCAGCAGAGGCAAAAACCCTAATAAAGGTATAGAAATGATATTAAACCGGGGTTATGGTTTTGCTACAATTTATTGCGGCGATATTGACCCCGATTTTGATGATGGCTTTAAAAATGGCGTACATTCCTTATACCCTGAATTGCAGGGCCGTGGTGATAATTTCAGTACAATTGGCGCATGGGCCTGGGGGCTTAGCCGCGCCCTGGATTATATAGAAACCGATAAGGATATTAACGCTAAAAAGGTTGCCGTATTTGGCTTTTCGCGGCTGGGTAAGGCCGCGCTTTGGGCCGGAGCTACTGATACCCGTTTTGCTATGGTTTTGAGTAATGAATCGGGGGCTGGCGGGGTACGGATATTTCGGCGGGGCAAGGGCGAAGACATTAAACATTTATGCACCAGTTTCCCGCATTGGTTCGACGCTAATTTCAGAAAGTATATTGGCAGGGATACTGTGTTGCCTTTTGATCAACACCTGGTTATTTCATTGATCGCGCCACGGCCGATAGCTATAGGCAGTGCGGAAGGCGACCAATACTCTGACCCGGAAGGAGAGTTTTTAGGCGGTGTATATGCTACTCCTGTATATCAGTTATTGGGCACAAATGGCTTGCCGACTACCCAAATGCCGGGGATAAATAATCCTGTATCCGGACAAATACAATATCATATCCGGCCGGGTAATCATAATATACTTACCTATGACTGGGAACAGTATTTAAACTTTATGGATAAACATTTTAAATAACCAATAATACAATGAAAGCCAATTTCATACTCGCCACATTTTTCTTACTCTTTATAACCGCTGTCAAAACATCGGCACAAACACTTACTACTTTTGAAGGCGAAAAAACCAGCTGGCACGGTTTTGACCGCTATGATTACTTAATGGATATGGAAACTATGGCCATTAAACCCATAAAAGCTACACCACAGGAAGGTACGGGCATGAATGATGCCAATACACCGAAAGGCAGTATCCGTTGTATTATTATTGTTCCAAAAACTGCAGCAGTAGGTAACCCTTGTACCTGGCGTGGGTTTTATTGGGATCATGAATCACAATCGGAAGTAGAACTGTTAAAGCGTGGATTTCACGTAGTATACATCAACATCGACCCGGATAAACACTGGGAGGCCTGGTATGATTTCTTTACTAAGCATGGCTTGTCGGCAAAGCCCGCGTTTAGCGGTATGAGTCGTGGCGGTATCAACGAATATGCCTGGGCGACAACGCACCCGGATAAGGTATCTTGTTTGTATGCTGATAATCCTGCTATCCGTCCGGAGAGCTTTGCCAAGCTTGACCTGCTGGTTAAGTATGATATCCCGGTAATGAGCCTGGTAGGTACCGAAGATTTCCTGCTGCCAACCAATACGTTCCCCATAGAAGATGCTTATCATCGTTTCGGCGGGCGCATGACCATGATGATCAAAGAAGGTACGCCGCACCACCCGCATAGTATTCGTGATGCTAAATTTATTGCCGATTGGGTAGAGCAAAATATTAAATCAACCGCAAGTGATCCGCTGTTTGCAGATACTGCTGTTTATAGCAAAACCTACTATTACGGCTTGGAGAACCAGTATCAATATCTTAAAGCGGAGAACACCTATGCAACCGTCCGCGGTCCGTGGTTTACGCCTACTTATGCTATTTATACAGCTAAAATTAAAGCAATCTTCGGGATAAAGGGCTTGACCATCATCGCCCCAAATAAACCAGCGCAGGGTAACCCCTGGGTATTTAGAGCAGACAGAACCATTGAGCGCGACGCTACTGTTGAGCAAGCACTATTAGCTAAAGGTTATTATATTGTGATACCGTCCATCACCTCGCAATCGGGACCGGTACGTAAGGATTGGGATAAGATCTATGCTACACTTACCGGTAAAGGCTTCTCCAAAAAGCCGGTAATGATGGGTACAGGCGCTTATGGCGGCGAGGCTTACGAATGGGCCATTTACAACCCCGATAAAGTATCTTGCATTTATGTAGATAATGTAGCTATGCGCAGCCTGATGGAAAAGAAAGCGCCTATTGATACACTGGCACCATTAGCTAAAGCCGGAATTAAAACACTGCATGTAAGCGGCGCTACCGACCCATGGCTAACAACCGATACCCGTGTTGCCGAACAACGCTATAAAGCCCTTGGCGGCAGCATGACGGTTATTACCATACCGGGCGAGGGGCATTTTCCTAAAATACCGCGCGACCCGGAAAAGATCGTAGCTTTTATCGCCAAAAACACTAAAGAATAATGGGTAGGTTTTTTATGCCGATAGTTGGCTTGCTGTTCGGATTTACGACAGCATTCAGCCAAAATAACAGAGTTCCATACGGACATAATGATAGCGTAGGCCGCTATTATGATGTGCGTGGCATTAAAATGTACACCGAAGTTTATGGCACGGGCAAGCCTTTGTTGATGATCCATGGCAACGGTGGCAGTATAGGCGCATTTAGCGGAGCTATACCCTATTTCGCTAAAAGATACCAGGTAATAACTGTGGACAGCCGTGCGCATGGACGCACCAAAGACGACCGGGATTCCTTAAGTTTTGAACAAATGGCCGACGACTTCGACGCGCTGCTTACTGCCATGCATATTGATTCGGCGTATGTTTTGGGATGGAGCGATGGCGGGATCAACTCCATCGTACTGGCTATGCGTCATCCTGGCAAAGTGATCAAACTGGCATCGACCGGGGCAAACCTATGGCCAGACTCGACCGGGTTGATCCCATCCTACTGGAAAAGCGAACAACGAGATTATACTAACTGGCAAAAGCGACTGCCGTTAACCAATGCCAAAGACAAAAACACCTACAAGATTTTTATGCTGGATTGGCTGCAACCCAATATTCCGTTAACAGCTTTACACACTATTAAAACGCCATCGCTCATTATCGGTGGTGATCACGATCTGATACCGGTACACCATACTGTGCAGATCTATGAAAATATACCTAATGCTTTTTTATGGATAGTACCCAACTCGGGCCACGGCACACTCAATGAGCACAGAGACGAGTTCAATAAAATAGTGGATGACTTTTTTACGAAGCCGTTTAAACGGCATGGATAGCCCCTCTAAATCTCCCCCGGTAGGGGAGACTTTTAGTTCGTATTTTAAGCCCTCCCTTCCGGGGAGGGTTGGGCTTACAGCACTCTAACCTTAATATTCTTAAACGCTACCGGTCCATGATGATCCTGTAATTGGATGCGTCCTTTCTCAACTGTGCCAAATACCGGTTCAACCTTGCTGAATTTACTTTTGGCTACGCCGGCTAAATAATCGTCGCTGCCTCGGGTATATTCTAATACCTTAATACCGTTTACCCA
Source organism: Bacteroidota bacterium (assembly GCA_040388175.1). Lineage (GTDB taxonomy): Bacteria > Bacteroidota > Bacteroidia > Sphingobacteriales > Sphingobacteriaceae > Mucilaginibacter. The sequence continues at coordinate 43,200 of JAZKCG010000052.1, forward strand.
GTGTTGTACATTTTTGCCTTTGGCTACAATGCGTATGGTGTTCCACTGGCCCGGAGGGTTTACTTTCTTGTTGGCTTCTATCGGCGGCAAAACATCGTATAATGATCCTAAAAGGTGATTGGGTAATTTATTATCCTCGCCATTTATGTCATCAATGATCTGGAACTCGCAACCCAGGTTACCGCCTTTGTCGTATTTATGGCAAAAGTATTTGATGCCCGTATTAGTACCGGGTTCGATATTAAAATCAGCAGTGAACTCAAAATCGCCATACTCGTCGGTCGTATAAATATCGCCGCCCTTGGCATCTTTTTTAAGCGTAAGGGCTCCGTTAACCACTTCCCAGGCACCCGGCGCGGCAATAACTGCGGCACCATCGCTGTTGGTCCAGCCGTTCGCGGTCTTACCGTCAAATAACAGTTTCCAGTGCGCGCTGACCTCTTTTTTAGTTAGGGTATTGTCCTTTGCCTTCTGGCTGAAAGCCGCGTTTACAGCAACACCCATTAGAAGTGTTAAAAATAATTTTTTCATTGGTTTTATATTGGGATGATCAAAATTAATAAAATTTAGCGCACTATGGTATTCAATATTAATACCCCTATAAGCCCGATAACAGATACCAGAGTTTCCATTAAAGACCATGACAAAAATGTTTGTTTCATAGTAAGGCCAAAGTACTCTTTGGTAACCCAAAACGAGGTGTCGTTAACATGCGAGCAAAACAGGCTGCCCGCTCCTACAGAAAGCACCATCAGGTTAGGGTCTACCGCGTTATGTTGCATCAATGGGTAAATAATACCAGCCGCGGTTAATCCGGCTACAGTTGCCGAACCTAAGCACAAACGCAGGATAGCGGCAATTATCCAACCTAATAGCAGGGGCGGTAAGTTAAGCCCTTGTAGTATGGTGGCTATTTGTCCGTTGGCGCCACTATCTAAAAATATCTGTTTCAGGATGCCGGCGCTACCAATAATTAGCAATACCATAGATACTTCTTTTATGGCATCGGCATAAACATTCATAACCTCTGTTAGCTTCATGCCCATGCGGATGCCCAAAGTATAAGTGGCAATGGCTATAGTTTCCATCATGGCAATACTGGGGTCACCCATAAAGCCAGCTATATTTTTCAGGGTGATATTATCGCCTGCATATTTGGTAACCACCGTGCTTAAACCTATCAATACTACGGGTAGCAATGAGGATAAAATGCTGTTGGCCAATCCGGGCAAGCGTTCATGCGGGATATCCTGTACAGACATAGCGATAACGGAGGTGGTCTTCATTTTGCGCAGCGTACGGGCAAATAATGGCCCCGATATTACTATCGCCGGAATAGCTACGATGATGCCGTAT
>JAZKCG010000052.1:44565-87851 GCA_040388175.1 Bacteroidota bacterium
TAACAATATCGGCATGAAACTGTATCTGCAATGCTGTTGGCGATGGGTGCGGCGGTAAAAAACCATGCATAACCGATAAAGAGGCTAACATGGGTATGCCCACATAAACTAAGGGCAAGTTATATCTATTAGCTACCGAAAATATGATGGGTACCAGCAGGAAAAAGCCTACATTATAAAATAGCGGTATCCCTACAATGAACCCGGTTACACACATGGCCCAGGTGATATATTTTTCGCCAAAAGCGTTACGCATAGAGGTGGCTACCTTTTGTGCCGCGCCACTTACCCCTACCAGTTTACCCAGCATGGCACCCAGCGCTATAATGATAACCAGCGAGCCCAGCATATCGCCCAATCCTTTATTTACCGACTGTACAATATGCGGTAATGGCATACCCAGCAACAACGCAGCCATTATTGATATAATCAGGAAAGTAAGGAATACATTCAGACGCACCCAGGTGATGAGCAGAATGAGTGTTACGATACAAATAACAAGGATCAGAATTACCATAAGCTCCCTCTAAATCTCCCCCGGTAGGGGAGACTTTTTATTTTCGTTGATTACTTTTTAAAGCCCTCCCTACCGGGGAGGGTTTGGGAGGGGCTCAATGCGAATCCCTTAAAACTTCAGACCCCGATCCGCCCACCAGGAAGTCCAGATCAGCACCTTTATCAGCTTGTTGTACGTGGTTAACATATAAATTAACATAACCCCGGTTTGAAGCCGGTGGAAGTTTCACCCATTTGCTGCGGCGAATGGCGAGTTCTTCATCAGATACTTCTAAATGGATTGATTTATTGGCGACATCTAATTTGATCATATCCCCATTTTCAACCAAACCCAAATTACCACCAATGGCTGATTCGGGCGATACATGCAGGATCACCGTGCCAAAGGCGGTACCGCTCATGCGCCCGTCCGAGATCCGTACCATATCGGTAATGCCTTTTGCCAATAGTTTTTTAGGCAGGGTCATGTTGCCCACTTCGGGCATGCCGGGATAGCCAACAGGTCCCACACATTTTAAAACCATTACACAGGTTTCGTCAATATCCAGGTTCGGGTCGTCCACACGGTCGTGATAATCCTCAATGTTCTCGAACACTACGGCACGGCCGCGGTGCTGCATTAATGCCGGTGTAGCTGCCGATGGCTTTATAACGGCGCCATTCAATGCCAGGTTCCCTTTCAATACAACAATGCCGGCTTCTGGAATAATTGGTTTTTCAATAGGATGGATAACCTCTTCGTTATAGATAGTACCCGATGTTTCAATGTTTTCTTTATGCGATTTTCCGGTAACGGTTATGGCATTCATATCCAATACCGAACCCATTTGTTTGATAATAGCCGGTAAACCACCCGCATAATAAAAATCTTCCATCAGGAATTTGCCCGATGGCATCAGGTCTAACAGCAAAGGCATTTTACTGCCAATGTTGTCAAAATCTTCGAGGTTCAAATCCACACCAATGCGTCCGGCGATAGCGGTTAAATGAATAACGAAATTAGATGAACCGCCAATAGCCGCGTTAACCTTTATGGCATTCTCAAAAGCAGTGCGGGTTAATATCTTTGACATTTTAAGATCCTCCTTAACCATCTCGACAATGCGCCTGCCGGATAGTTGCGCCAACCTCTTGCGCCTTGAGTCGACCGCCGGAATAGCAGCACCGCCGCTTAATGACATCCCCAGCGACTCAACCATACAAGCCATAGTCGACGCGGTACCCATGGTCATGCAATGCCCCGGGCTTCTTGACATACAGCTTTCTGCTTCAGCAAATTCTGCGTAGGATATTTTTCCGGTTTTCAGGTCGTCGGTAAACGTCCACACGTTAGTACCCGATCCTATATCATGTCCTTTGTATTTACCGTTTAACATTGGTCCGCCTTGTACCACAATGGTAGGCAAATCAACACTGGCGGCACCCATTAAGGTTGATGGCGTGGTTTTATCACAACCGGTAAGCAGTACTACGCCATCAATAGGATTACCTCTTATAGATTCTTCGGTATCCATACTCGCCAGGTTTCTAAACAACATGGCGGTAGGCTTTAGTAATGTTTCGCCTAAGGACATGATAGGGAACTCCAGCGGGAAACCACCTGCTTCAAACACGCCGCGCTTTACGCTTTCGGCAATATCGCGCAAGTGGGCGTTGCAGGGTGTAAGTTCAGACCACGTATTGCAGATGCCAATAACAGGCCGGCCATCAAACATATCCTCAGGCATACCCTGGTTTTTCATCCAGCTGCGATAGATGAACCCCATCTTGTCTTTTTTACCAAACCAGTCTGCGCTGCGGAATGTAGCCATAGTAATATTATAACGATTTTTGATATTTTGTTACGCACGGCTATTCTATTCCATCAAATGGATAGCTGTGCGTAACTATAAATTTCAGTTTATTTTAAATTGATATTATAGAATGCAAAGTAGTAAATCTTTAAATAAAATCATTAATAATCTGCGGTAGATGGGGAAATTCCAAAATTGTTCAGCACCGCGAATTTTTAGCTGTAATTAATGAACAAAATGAACGAGAAATTATGTTTAGCTATTTTTTACCTTCATGCCATCTAAACCTCATTGCTTAATTTAAAGGCAACTATTTAAGCTGGAGTCAATTTAGGGGGTTGACACTACGTTAATTTAGTTTGAGTTGGTTAATTGGCCGGTGTAGTTGTAAAACTACACCGGTTTAATTACCAAAAAATGCCATATCCTTTCTCCGCCCGCATTAATTTGCCGACTTATAAGCCATTTTCTAAAAACACTTCTTCTCTTCTTGTAACATTTTATTTACATTGGTACTAACCAATTAAAGACCTGATAATTATCACATTGCACGAATTTGCGATGCGTTTTACGATAGTTACGGTTTGCCGGTACTAATCTGTCACACCTAATACCATCTTATGAGAACTGTGCTCCAATTATTGTTTTGTGCTATCTTATCACTTGCATGTGCTAAGGTATCTGCCCAAGCCAGATATAACGTGTCCGGAGTTGTTACTAATGAAATAGGCGAACCACTTAAAAGCGCGACTGTTTTTATAGGGGGGTCAGAACGGGTAATGTCAACTGATGAAAATGGCCAGTTCAATTTTTCTAACGTACCGTCCGGTACCTTCCAGCTTTCTGTACAGATGCTTGGCTATAATCCGCTAACACGTAACATTATTGTACAGAATATACCTCTTAATATAGAAATAAAGCTGGCAGTACGGTCGATAAGGCTGGATGAGGTAAAAATAGGGGGAAGCAGTGCATGGGATAAAAACTTCAAATTGTTTAAAGAAACCTTTTTAGGCAGGTCAGAAAACGCTAAGCAATGTGTTATCCTTAACCCCAAGGTTATAAGCTTTAGTACCAAAAAAGGGCTATTAATGGCCGATGCAGACGACTTTTTGATCATAGAGAACAAACGCCTGGGGTATCGTATCCACTACCAGCTTAAAACTTTCGGCTATAATTATGTCGACGACATCGCCTTATATAATGGCGAATGCAGCTTTGAACAGTTAGCCGGTACAGATGACGAAAAAAAGGAATGGGCCAAAAACCGCCTGGCGACATATAAAGGGTCATTTATGCATTTCCTACGATCTGTCTATGCCCGCAAAACCGTAGAGAACGGTTTTATAACCAAGCCAACATATGGCTACACTACACTAAAAAGGGATACTATTACCGGAAACCTGGGCAGAATAATTATAGATGACAGCCCCGTAAAGTTCGACTCGTTGATTAAGGTTGTCGACACCAACTTTATTTCACTCAAATTCAAACAACTATATGTTATTTACGACCCCAAAAAAGCAGCTAACTTTCATGCTACCAAAACTGGTTTAAAAAGTATCGATATAGATAAGAAAGCATCCGTATTAAAGCTGACATTAAAGGAGGCAATAGTAGATAAAAAAGGCAGCTATACAGACTATCGCGATTTCTATATACACGGTAACTGGGCAAGAGCGCGGGTAGGCGACCAATTGCCGGTCGAATATCAACCGCCGGTTTCCTTTACGCCGGTTGAAGACAACATTGTCGATAAGCTAACAGCCCCGTTGCAACGTTGGACAGACAGTATCCCCCAGGAAAAAGTTTATTTACAAACTGATAAACCCTATTATGTATTAGGCGATACCATCTGGTTTAAGGGCTATGTCACCGTCGGCAGCAGGCACCAGTTATCGGCTTTAAGCGGCGCGTTGTATGTGGATCTCATCAACGAAAAAGATTCGGTACTGAGGACTTTAAAGCTGCCCATTACCGCGGGCATGGCCATTGGTAACTTTATTTTAGGCGATGATTATAAGCAGGGGAGCTACCGTATCCGCTCTTATACCCAATGGATGCGTAATGTCGGCGATGATTATTTTTTTGATAGAACTTTTACGGTAGGCGACCTGGTGAGCAATAATATCATCGTTAAAGCAGATTACGGCTATAAACAGGTGGATGGTAAGCCAGTGCTTTCGGCATTACTCAACTATGCCAATGATGAAGGAAAGCCGATTGCCGGTAAGGACGTCCATTACCAGGTTATCATCGATAAGAAAGTGGTATGGGGCAGATCAGCTACGACGGATGCCTCAGGAAACATCCCGGTAAATATTGTTAATGATAAACAAGCAAACCTGGCAGGGGCCTATATCCATACCACATTGGATGGTAATGATAAGCATACTATCGTACGTGATTTTCCCATTAAAGCCAATCTTGCTCAAAGTGATGTACAGTTCTTCCCCGAAGGTGGTGAACTGGTTAATGGGATCAGCTCGCATGTGGCTTTTAAAGTGGTAGGGATTGATGGTTTGGGCATAGCCATCAAAGGTAAGATAGTTGATGAAACCGGAGCCGAAATAGCCGAGCTTAATACTTTGCATGCCGGCATGGGCAGCTTTTTAATCCGGCCGCAGGCGGGTAAAAACTATACCGCAAATATTATCTTCCCCGACGGGACAAGTAAGGCGATACCGTTGCCCAAAGCAAAGGACGAAGGTTTGGGATTAAGTGTTTACCAGCCCAATAAAGATAGTGTGCTTGTTAGGATCAATGCTTCAAAATCATCACTGCAAAGCAGTGTAGGTTTTATTGCACATACCGGCGGGGAAAGCATCTTTGCTTCCACTATTAAACTAATCAGCCCGGTCACATCAATCTGGTTAGACAAAAAGACGTTTCCTACGGGGATAGCCCAGTTCACGATATTTAATAGCAACGGCGAGCCTGTTAACGAGCGGATTGCTTTTATCCGCAGCGATGATTTGCTGGATCTGAACCTCCAAACGGCGAAGACTACCTTTAGCAGCAAAGAACAGATCAAAATTGATCTGAACGCCAAAGATGGTAAAGGCAAACCTACCGCGGGTAATTTCTCGGTAGCGGTGATTGATGAAAGCAAGGTGCCGGTAGATGAGAACAGTGAAAGCACCATCTTTTCTAACTTGTTGCTCACTTCTGACCTGAAAGGTTATATTGAAAAGCCCAATTACTATTTTGTTAACCCAATAGACGAAACTGACAAGGCTTTGGACAATTTGATGCTGACGCAGGGATATCGCAGATTTACTTGGAAGGAGTTAAGTACGTTTGCTAATAGCAAACCGGTTTTCCCGGCAGAGGGATTGGGGGTGGCTATCTCGGGGATAGTGACTACGTTGAGCGATAAGCCCTTACCAGGCGCTACGGTTAACCTGGTTTCCGTAAAGGCTAAGATAGCCAAGTCTGCTACAACTAATGCAGAAGGCAAGTTCAGCTTCGACGGAATCTTCCTGACCGACAGTATTAAATTTACAGTACAGGCCAGGAACACAAAAGGCAGTGATAATGTCAAATTAATCTTAGATTCTATACCTCCGCTTAAAATAAGCGGCAATCGAAATATGGCGGATATAAGTACTAATATCACCGGTACGTTAAAAGCCTACCTGGACAATGGAAAAAAACAGGACGATGTTTACGAAAAACTTGGACAGCTGGACAAAGTAAACCGTTTACGCGAGGTTAGGATAAGAGGAAAGAAAGTTCAACTGCCTGAATATAAGCCGGGTGGTTTACTTAGGGTACCTGAAGGTAGCGCCGATCAAACGTATGTGATTAAAGATCCTGAACATTGTGCAACATTGGGCATTTGTTTGCAAGGGATGTTGCCGGGAGTGGTATTTAAAGATTATGTTTTTAGTTTGGATAAGGATAGCACGATGGTTCTTCATTATAATAATTATCCGTTTTGCCGCCAAATAAATGACTTCCAACCAATGCATTTGATAATAGACGGGGTTTTGGTTAATAGTCGCGAAGAGGTTGGAGATTTTTTTGACAATAACACCGTACAAGCCGAGGATATCATTAAGATAGAAGTTGTTAAAGATAACCTGGCATTATTAAGCTCATTAGGAGTTCCTTATAGAGGTGCTGTTATTATGGTTTATACAAATCGGGGCATGCTAAAAAAGCCCGGCTATAATCCAAGTGTAGTCAACATCAGCCCTAAAGGTTTCAACAAAGTCCGCGAGTTCTACTCGCCACACTATGACAAGCCGGGCAATGCGAATAACCAACCAGACCTGCGCACTACCGTTTACTGGAACCCGCGCTTAAAAACAGATGATACCGGAAAAACATCCTTCAACTTCTTTAATGCCGATGGCCCCGGAACGTACCGCATGGTAGTTGAAGGTGTTGATGCCAACGGTGAGTTGGGTAGACAAGTTTTTAAGTATACCGTTGACGGTGATAAAATGGCTGAACGTAGGTAAGATATTTTGCGGACCCCGCATCGAAAGGGTAATCTAATTATCTTATTTATTCCCAAAAAGGCCTTCGTCAAGCAAGTCGCGCCAAAATAGCTTAATAATTAGACAGAAAAGCTAAACTTTTTAATAGCATAATATGCTTTCTTTGATATAACCATTTATAAACCAACTAACGGTTTAAGCAATTATGATGATCCTGAGAAAGACCTTGCCGGCATTAGTACTGCTATGTACAGCCACTAACCTGTTTGCACAAAAAAATGATCTGAAATTATGGTATAATAAGCCATCGGGTACGGTATGGGAACGCGCCATGCCTGTGGGGAATGGCCGTTTGGCTGGTATGGTGTATGGTAACCCCGCACGCGAAACCATTCAGTTAAATGAAGGTACACTATGGAGCGGCGGGCCAAGCCGTAACGATGCCAGGACAGCCCTGGCCGCTTTGCCCGAAGTGCAACGGCTAATATTTGAAAATAAACGCAAAGAAGCAGCCGACCTGGCCAGCAAGAAAATGATGGAGCCTAATAAGGATAACGGCATGTGCTACCAACCGGTAGGCAACCTGTACCTTAATTTCCCGGGGCATGAAAACTATAAAAACTATTACCGTGATCTGGATATCGCTAAAGCTGTTGCCACAACAACCTACACGGTTGATGGTGTAACGTACAAGCGCGAGGTTTTTTCATCGAACGCTAACCAGGTAATCGTGGTGCATTTAACAGCAAGCAAACCTGCCAGTTTAAACTTTTCGGCGGCTATGTCAAGTCCGCAAAAATCAAACGTGGTAACTAAGGGTAAGGACGAGCTGGTTTTATCAGGTATCTCCGGTAATCGCGATGGCATTAAGGGGCAAGATAAATTTGAGGCATTAGTGAAAATTAAACTGGATGGCGGCGAGGTTTCGGCATCTGATACATCGGTTAATGTATCTAAGGCAACCTCGGCAACGTTGTTCATATCTATCGCTACCAATTTTGTAAAGTATGACGATATCAGCGCCGATCAATCGCTGCGCGCCAATAACTATTTGAACAAAGCCCTGCCGATCCCTTACGCTACGCTATTGAGTAACCATGTGGCGGCTTATCAAAAATTCTTTAACCGGGTAAAGTTTGACCTGGGCCGGACCGATTCTGTTAAAAACCCTACCGATACACGGATCAATGATTTTGCGAGCGGTAATGACCCGCAACTGGTGGAATTGTATTTTCAGTTTGGGCGATACTTGCTGATCTCTTCATCGCAACCGGGCGGTCAGCCTGCTAATTTGCAGGGCATCTGGAACAAAGAAATGAGCCCGCCCTGGGGTAGCAAATATACCATCAACATTAATACAGAAATGAACTACTGGCCGGCCGAAGAAACTAACCTGGCCGAAATGCACGAACCATTGATACAGATGGTAAAGGACCTTTCTGTAACAGGCCGCGAAACCGCTAAAACCATGTACGGCGTTGGCGGCTGGATGGCACACCATAATACCGACCTATGGCGCATTACCGGCCCGGTAGATGGTATTTATTCGGGGCTATGGCCATCGGGCGGTGCCTGGTTAAGCACACAGCTTTGGGACCGATATATGTACAATGGCGATAAAGCTTATTTGAAATCGGTATACGGCGCTTTGCGTGGCGCGGCACAGTTTTACCTGGAGTTTTTAGTAGAGGAGCCTGAGCATAAATGGCTGGTGATATCCCCATCCGTATCGCCGGAAAACAATCCTGCCGCTTATGGCAACGGTATAGCTATTGATGCCGGGGTTACTATGGATAACCAGTTGGTGTTTGATATGTTTAGCGAAGTAATAGCTGCCGCTAAGGTCTTAAATGTCGATAAAGAATTCGCTGCTAAATTAAAGGCCGCGCGCGACAGGCTGCCGCCTATGCAAATTGGTAAATACAGCCAACTACAGGAATGGCTGCATGACCTGGATAGCCCTAATGACCATAACCGTCACGTATCGCATTTATATGGTTTATATCCAAGCAACCAGATCTCGCCTCATCGCACACCCGAACTGTTTGACGCGGCACGTACCTCATTGATCTACCGTACAGATGTATCTACCGGCTGGTCAATGGGATGGAAAGTAAACCTCTGGGCGCGATTGCTTGATGGTAACCATGCCTTCAAACTGATCCAGAATCAACTAACCCCTACCGGTAAAAATCATGGTAGCTCTAATAATGGCGGCGGCACCTATCCAAATATGTTTGACGCGCATCCGCCGTTCCAGATAGACGGCAACTTTGGCTGTACCGCGGGTATTACCGAAATGCTGATGCAAAGTGCCGACGGTGCCCTAAACTTATTACCGGCTTTACCAGACGCATGGCCAACAGGGTCTATTGCAGGTTTACGCGCCCGTGGTGGGTTCGAAATTGTAAGCATGAACTGGAAAGATGGTAAACTGGCATCGGTTAAGATCCGCTCCACCCTGGGAGGAAATTGCCGTTTGCGTGTTCCTAACAACCTGAAACTACCGGGCGGTGTTATTAAAACGGCCCAAGGTAAAAACACCAACTTCTTTTACCAGAATGAGGAGACAGCGAAACCTATCATATCAGGCCAGGCACAACTAAAACCAACCGGCGAAAAACCGACATTATTATATGACCTGCCTACAGTAGCAGGTAAGACTTATACTTTAGTAGGCATATAACATAAACGCCCCGCAGAAATGTGGGGCGTTTATGTTATTAGAGATGATTACTGATGTACTTTAAGCGATACCGTTATAGACTTGCCAAATACTATAGCTTGTTGTTTGTTTGCTGGTTTAGTATTCCAGAGGCACTCACGCACGGTCAGACTTTGATTATCGGTATCTAAAGAGATCAATTGGAAAGACAACAAGGTTTCGTCTTTTGCAGAGTATTTTCCCTTCATCGGCGAATCGACCCTAAAGGTATTTAAGTTGATATCATTGTCGGGCCCTTTGTAAACATAGAACTCGTTCCAGTTGCTATTGCCATGAAAGTAGGCTTTGATATTTGGGTGCGCTTTTAAAAAGGTAGTCCATCCGCGTTGCTCCAGATCGGTAGCTCCGGCATCTTTCATGGCTGTTGTACTCTCTTTATAATACTCGGCGGTAAGGTCTTCAAATTTATTTTGGATAGTCATGTTATGCGGCGGCAACGGATTGGTAAAATGCTTTGCTTCGCAGGTTGGCTGGTCATGCGTAAAGATGATCACCGGGGTGCTTGGCGTTACGTTTTCCAGGTCATGTTGCATCCAGATCCGCTCGGCCGAATCCGGCCAAAGTGTAATAAACATTAAATGTATACCTTTGATGTCGCGCGAATAATTGATCTTATCAGTTGCATAATTATATAGCTCGTTGGTCATTGGTTTTTCAGGCTTTAACATCAGGTTATAAATATTAACCATAGTAGTAGGGTCTGTTAGCGGCAACATTGGTTTTGCATACCCAATAGCGTTTGATATATCATGATTGCCGGGTGCCAGCAATATCTGGGTTGGTTGTCCACCACTGCCATGTAGTTTAAGGCCTTGCAGGTAATCATTAGCAAACTGGGCCCATGATGCCGCGGCGCTTTGTATAGGTATCTCCATTCTATTGGTGATATCGCCGGTTTGCACCAAATAATCTATCGAATTTATTTGCCGGCCTGCGTTAACGCCGCTATCGGCAGGAAATTTTTGACGCGGCAATGCGTTTATTTCGCTGATCATGGCTGCGTTTACCACGTGTGCGCTTACACCCGTATCGCCCCTAAATTGCGGGCGGGTTAAGCCATAATGCGCGTCGGACGAGTAAACCAGGTTGACAATGGTGTTTTTTTGTTGCGCAAATAAGCTTTCAATATTCCCGGCTGTTATAAATAAAACAAGCAGCATAAAAATACGTGCGGCTATTGTATGTGGATGTTTTTGATGATAATGTGTGTTCATTATGATTTGTTTTTTATTTAAAAAAGCAGCTATATCATATAGCTGCTTTTAATTAAGAGGGTATTATTATGATTAATGATGATTACCGCTGCCGTCTGTTTGGTAAGCGCCAATATCTCTGCCCGGGTGTGTTAATTCTGTTACGCCAAATTTCGGATCTACCGGAACATCGCCACGCGGTGCAAACCCGGTAAAGCCTTTGCCTACACATGGCGAGGTTAATTTTAATGCGAAGTTATAAGTGCCAACCGTAGCAATATCGCGCAGCTTAACACCTGCGGGAAGCGGCACGGGTCCATTAATAAACTGCGGATTATTAGCGCCTAATATCACCGTATTTGCAATATAAGCATCGCCCGGTTTCCATCCTGTCGGTAAGAAGGTTGACGGTGCAGGTATATCTGTAGGTTGCGCTTTTGTTATAGCCGTGCTTATTGAAAGCGATGGATAAATTTGATTAGCTACCGATGCAGAATCGGTGTACGTAAAATTATAGCCGTATTTAAGATTAGCAGTATCGGCAATAGGGTTTTGCACTACGCGCAGGCCAAATTTGCAGTTTACTATCAGATTATTATAAGCCATGCCCGCGGCATCCTGTTCAAAATTTATGGAACCACCACGCCCGGCTGCTGCCCTGCGATAACCGCAGTTAACAATAGTGTTATTATACATACGGATGTTTGACCCCGGAACGCCGGTTAGTGCACCAGAGTTTGATAGTTTTGGGCCATTGGTTGCTATACCAATACAAAGGTTGTAAGCAAAGTCGCCAATTGTGCCCGCCTTGGCGTTTAAAGCCTCGCCACCGGTATAACCACATTTTTCGAACGTATTACGCATAATGGCAATTTTTCCGCCGAGTGTACGTATAGGGTCATCAACACTGCCATATAACCATGAATCTTCTAAAACAAATATTCCGAAAGGGTTTTGAAAAAATAACGGATAAGGGCTTTTTGAAATAACGGCCAGGTCGCCGTTTGAGGCGCCGCCGCCAAATTCAATATGGGTCCATTTTAATATTATCATTTTGCAATTTGCTCCGCCCATTATGCCGGTCCACAAACCTTTAAAAGCAGGGTCCTTTGATGGGTCGGCACCTATCTGGTCAGTTTTAACAGCGCCATCGGCTGTAAATAATATAGGAGCGTCTTTACTACCTAAAGCAACCAGGCTGCCATTTACGCCAATGCCATAATTGCCTTTAAAGTTAATGGTAACACCTTCCTGTATGGTTAACGTATCATTTGGGTTAATAACAAGGTTGCCACATATATTGTATGTTTTACCGGCAAGCATAGTGCCTTTTACTGCTAATGATGTTGCAGCACCCAATGGTGTTAAGCAACCGGCATCACTTATGGGCGCGGCCACTAAAGTAACAGCCTGCGACAATTCTTTATTGTCTGCCAGTTTCTTGCATGAGTTAAATGACAACGCGGTTAACAACATGGCAACGATTATATATATACTCTTTTTCATTTTATGGAGTTTTGATATTGAAAGTATTGAGGTGATTAAAACTTATAACGAATACCTAATAAATAGCTGGTTTTGAAATAATCTTTTTGAACGATAATGGCTTTGTTTGCGTCTGATTGCAATGCTAAAGTTCTGGCACCAGGAGCCGTCAGGTAATTATTGTAAGATTGGTGAAGCTCTAAGATATACGGGGTGTTGGTTAGGTTATTAACCTTGCCATATATGGAGAATCTATGGGCAAATCTTTTCTCGACAGAAAAATCTAATTGCTTAGTTGGAGCTTGCCAGTAATCTAACCCGTAATATGGACTCACTAATGCTATGCGTGTACCGGTGTAAACAAACGCGGTTTGCAGATCTAACCCTATTTTAGGGTTTTTGTAGATCAGGGCTAAGTTGCCGATATGGTCTGACTGGCCTTGTAAAGGACGTGTTTCTGACTGAATACGTGAAGTTACCTGGCCTGCTTCATTACGATAGGAGAAAAGTTTATCAGATGTTATTCTTGATTTGGTATAAGTATAGTTAGCTACTACACCAAAAGGGCCAAAGTATTTAACCATTACCGCCTCAAATCCAAAGTTTCGGGCATCGCCAAAGTTTTGTGGTATCAACGTTTGTGATGTCACCCCGGTTTTAACGGCTGCAAATTCTATCGGGTCCTGTATTCTTTTATAAAAAGTTCCTAATAATATCTCATCGGCATTTTTAGAAAACAATTCATATCTAAAGTCAAGGTTATCGGCCGTGGTATGGTTTAAGCCTTGCGGGTTTCCTGATTCTTTGAATATTTCACCCTGTTGTCCATCCGGTATTAATTCGGCAAATCCAGGTCTGGCCAAGGCCTTGTAATAAGATAACCTTAAGTTTTCGTTTTCTTTTAAAGCATACTTGAAGATCACACTTGGAAGTATATCTTTATAATTTATTTTACCTGATTTATAAGCTACACCCGCAGGTAGTTGGGTGTCATAGTTTTGATTAGTAAATTCGGTTCTTACGCCACCTAAAGCTTCCAGCTTATCAGTTAATTCCCATTTGCCTTGTACATAACCGGCAGCAACGTTTTCTGTAAAAGTATAGGTGTTGCCATCAGGCACAAACAATGATGCGCCCGTGCTTTTAAAGATGTACTTAGCATTATCTATTGATGTAAATGCTTGCGATGTACTTGTGCCAAGATCTGGCGTCAAGCTATAAGAATTATAATAGCTATCCCGTGTTTTGTGGCGTTCAACACCACCGAATTTTAGTTCAAAAGGCCGGTTTAATAATTTAAATTTATCGGTTATGTTTAAGTAAGCAGCATAATCCTTATCGCCATTATGGGCCCATATCCGGGTCATTCCCTGTAATATGTCAACACTGTTTGTTGTTTTGGTAACAGGATACTCATGCGTAAACTCTGCCTGATCCGGGATGTGATTATCAGCTTTTGAATAAGCTAATGACCAATCGATCTTTAAATCATCATTTAACTGGTGATTGCCTTGTAACGTTGAATTGTAAATAGACTGGTATTGCCATCTGCTGCGGCTTTGAGCATCAACCAATGAGTTTAACGCGATAGTATCACTTATTAAACGCGTTTGATGGTCATCTAAACGAACAAATACGTTGATCAATGATATTTTATTGTTCTTATCCATTCTGTAATCAAATTTATTATTTACACCAATACGGCGGCTTTGCTGAGAATAAGAGCGTGATTGAAGCTCAATAAACTGCGGGATGTTGTTTAAACCCGGCTGCGCGTTTGGTAAAAAGAAAGTAGAGTTGTTGCCCGTAAAGTTATTTTGGTAACTGGCCGAAACAATAAAACCTAATTTTTGGTCCTTGCCAAACCTGTCGCCGTAGGTGATGCCGAAATTGGTGTTTACAGGCAGGCTCTGGTTAGAAAATTTAAGGTTGTTAACCGGAAAGTCTGTTGGTACGGCAGCATAATTGTTTCCATTTAATTCTGCCGGCGATTGTTTGTTAATGGTCGACCGGTCAAATTGTTGGAAAGATCTGCCGCTAAATACCGAATTATAACCGGCTGCAAAATTAACCTGTAGTAGCATCCTTGACGGCGCGTCTTTCATAACCAGGTTAATGGTGCCGCCAATCGCGTCGCCCTCCATTGATGGGGTAAGGGTTTTACTTACCTCTAAACGCTCCAGCAATTCGGCCGGGAAAAGGTCAAGCGGGATAAAGCGGTTTTTATTATCAGGGCTGGGTATTTTTATGCCGTTAACCAGCGTATTAATATAGCGTTTCTCCATACCACGGATGATAGGGTAACGGCCTTCGCCCGAGTTGCTGCGCTCAATGGTCACACCGGATACACGCTGTATAACATTAGCGACAGTTACATCGGGCGAAAGCTCAATGTTTTTTGCAGAAACGATGTTAACAACCTGGGCGGCATTTTTTTCAAGCGTACGGGCACGTGCATCAGTCGATGTCCGGTTGTCGCTAACAACAACATCATTCAGGTTTTTTGAATCGGGCTCCATTGCAATGTGCAGCGCGGCCTGCTTGTTAGCGTTTACCTCAACCGTTACTTGCTTTGTTTTATAAGAGATAAAACGAAACTCGAGGTGATGAGGTCCTGAGGATACGTTTTTAAATGTAAAATTGCCATCCAGCTGTACTACTGTGGTTTTACAGGTTTCTTTTAGCAGAACCGTAGTGCCCACCATGGACTCCTGGGTATTGGCATCTGTAACTTTACCTTTAATAGTTTGAGCTACACTGATAAAAGAAAATAATAAGCTAAAAGTTAAAGAGGATAAAAGTTTAATAAAGAGGTAATTGTGCTTCATGTTTGGGGTTAATTTTTTGCAAAGAAACCCTTTTAAATCTGGAGAAAAACTGAGTTTTTACCATCGGTAATATATGGTAACCCAAAGGTAATATTGGCTTAATATATCGGGTCGTTTTGCTGCTTTTTGCCACTGATAGTTAAACATTGCTTTATATTAACGATATATAGCCGATACATTCTAAGCCTTTACTTTTAACGTTAAGCCATTTCTCTTCAGTGTTTAATACGCCCATTAAAAAAAGCATTTTACCAATACGCAACTTTTCAGCAACAGCTTAACGTATATGTCTGACTGCAGAATACCAGCGCGTTATAGAAAAATAGAAACAAATCAATATAGCCAATGTTAAGAAATTGTAAACAATAGTTCTTATATTGTATAACCAATTATATTTTTATGAAGATCGGTAATGTTTTAAGGCAAAACACAGGCTTTTATAAAGTGGCTGTTGTCGTATTTTTACTGGCTGCGTTTTCGTCATGCAAGAAAGATAAAAAAAGTGATGGGCAGGCAGCTACGCCTACTCCTACCTTGTCTGCTACTAAAGCAATAAAAACATTTGGTTTCAAGGCGGATAAAAACCCCGGCTTAATAAATGATGTTGTCGGCCAGATAAAAGGTGATACCATTTACGCCACCGCTGTTGCCGGGACAGATCTGACCGGTTTAGTGCCTGAGTTTACTTTTGATGGAGACGAGGTTGTCATTAATAGCTCGCCTCAAAAAAGCGAAACAAATGCCCGCGACTTTTCCAAACCCCTTACTTATACGGTAGTAGCTGCGGATAATAGCAAAAAAGACTATGTAGTTAAGTTTTTAGACAACGGTGTGCCTGCCTTATACATTAACACCGCCGGGGGTGCAGCAGTTACCAGTAAAGATGTTTATGTATCGGCTATTTTAAGGACCGTGAGTAATTTTACAGATAGTTCTGTGATGTACAAGCTCGATATGAAAGGACATGGCAATTCTACCTGGAGCGATATGCCCAAAAAACCATATCGCTTAAAACTAAGCAAGAAAGTAAGTTTATTTGGCTTGCCCGAAACTAAAAACTGGATTCTCCTGGCCAACTACGCGGATAAAAGCTTAATGCGTAATGAAATGGCTTTTACTGTAAGCCGCGACCTTGGCCGCGCTTTTACGCCAGCGTCAAAATTCATTGAGCTTTATTTGAATAATGTGTATTTGGGTAATTACCAGATCACCCAGATGGTTAAAGAGGGGACGGGGCTGGTTGATATTGAAGAGCAAACTAACACTTCTACTACGCTTCCTGATCTTTCAGGCGGCTATTTAATTGAACAGGATCTGTTTCCGAGTGGTGTGTATTTTCGTACTACCAAGAATATGCCTTTCGTAGTGAAATATCCGGATGATGATATCATCATCCAGCAACAAAAAGATTATATAAAGGCGCATTTCCAGAAGGCAGAAGACGCTATGTTTGCGGCTAATTTTGCTGACCCCGTAAATGGTTACCGTAAATATTTTGATGTGGATACTTATGTCGATTACTACATCGTAAATGAGGTAATTGGTAACCCGGATGTGTTCAGGAGTACCTACCTGTTTAAAAAACGTAACGACGATAAGATCTATACCGGACCTATTTGGGATTTTGATAAAGCCGCGGATAATGACAATCGCCTGGGAGAGCAGGTTAATGGCTTAATGTACACTTCAGCATTCGAGCCGAAGATCTGGATCAAACAATTAATGCTGGATCGTACTTTCCGCCAGCGCATCAGAAACCGGTGGAATGAAGTAAAACCCAAGATTATGGCGTTGCCCAATACTATAGACCCCTTGGCTGCCAAACTTGCTTACTCGCAGGCAAGAAATTTTGTTAAATGGGATATCCTAAAGAAACAATCTTACCTCGAACTCAAAGTAAACGGATCATACGCCGGCGAAGTGCAATATTTAAAAGACTTCCTTACCAATCATATTGCCTGGCTGGATATTAAATTTAACAGTGCCGATTATCAATAATCCGTTTGTTAATTTGATGTTTCTTGTTCATCATTTTAAAATGTAACCAGCGGTTATGTCTTAAAAAGTTCGCTGTTCAAAAAGTATTTTGCCAATACGCAACTTTTCAACAATAGCTTAACGTATAAGCAAGTCAATTATAAACCGATCCATCCCTTACAGATCGAAAATGTTGTTAGAATAAGCTCTTTTTAGCAGGATCACTTTTGTGTATAGCCCATTGCGTTAAAATGGCTTGTGGTAGTTGGACCTACAATTTATTGTTATTAACCATACTATGCCATTAATTAACAAAACAATAACTCACTAAAAATCCTAAAAATTATGAAAAGAACAAGTATTTTGGTACTGAGCGCATGCTTTATGGTTTTGAGCTGCAAAAAAAGTAATGAGCCCAATCTGGCTGCCGGTAAAACAACATTAGGCTCGGTGCCCGGCATTACGGGCGCTTCTTTTAACTCATGGGATCCGGCTGATGCTACCACAGCTTACAATGCCTTTAACACGGCTTGCTATAATCCCACTACCAAATTGTATTACAGTACCACGTTAAAAGATAACATAGCCGCTATCTGGACAAACGCTATTTTCTGGGATATGGCTATGGATAATTATAACCGCACCCGCACCTCGGCAGCGCTTACCCGCGTAACTGATATGTATACCGGCGGTTATAACCAATATGATCATTACAACTGGAACAATACCACTGTATGGTTTATTTATGACGATATGATGTGGTGGGTTATGGCGCTGTCACGTGCCTATGCCATTACAGGTAACGCGGCTTATCTCACTAACGCTACGGCGGGGTTCGACCGTGTTTGGGCCGGCTCATACGATGCTACCAATGGCGGCATGTATTGGGATTTTAACCATAGCGGTAAAAACTCATGTATCAACTTCCCAACGGTTATTGCGGCTATGCGTTTGTATAACATAACCGGCAACAGCGCTTATTTAACCAAAGCGCAATCAATCTATACCTGGGCAAAAGCTAACTTAACCAATATCAGCACCGGCCAGGTTTATGATAATAAGATAGGCACTAACCCTCCGGGCGGTACAGATTATACGTATAACTCAGGTACAGCAATAGGGGCTGCGTATGCGTTGTACAAACAATCGGGCAACTCGGCCTACCTGTCAGACGCTACCCGATATGCCGATTATGTAAAAAACAATATGTGTAACGCGCAGGGCATTTTACCTGCCGAAGGTGACTTTAACGAGCAAGGCGTAATGAAGGCCATCTTTGCCGACTACCTGATGCAGTTAATAAACGAAGGGGGGCAAACGCAATATCTAAGCTGGGTACAAACCAACGTGGATACCGGCTGGGCCAATCGTGATGCTTCACGCAATCTTACTTACAGAAACTACGCTGTGCCATGCCCAACGGGATATATTCAAACATACGAGGCTTGTAGTTTGGTAGCGTTTATGCAGCTATATCCGGGCGTAACTTTTTATCAGAATACGCTATATGGTGGTACGGTAACGGGTACTATTCCTAAAGGGACTTATACGCTAAGCCAGCTACTGCCTTATGGTTTTGTTAACGATTGGGCTTCGTCTGCAAAAGTGCCTCCCGGGTGGACAGTTACCATGTACAAGGACGATAACTTCCTGGGACAAACATGGACATTGCCAAGCGGCGATACCCCACACTTCCCTAACCTTACACCAACCGCTAATGATTTGGTGACTTCTGTAAAAATACAATAGACATTAATGTTTAAATCTTGAAAAGCGTAACCGGTTAATTAGCCGGTTGCGCTTTTTTTGTAATTTGGTTGACCAATAAACTTCAACTATGAAATTCATTAGTCTGCCGGCAGCGTTACTAACCGCCACATTACCCTTCACGCTATTTTTTTCTGCGGATAAACCTGCGCCGGTAACTGCTGTAAGCACAAACAGTTTTTTGAATAGCATCGGCGTAAACTCAGCCATAGCGGCAAGGGGTGAGCGGATAGATAAAACTATCGAGGCCATAAAATATACCGGTATCCGTTGGATCCGATCTGGGTATGAGGGTAACGCCACTGCCGGTGATTACCAAACCCTGCACCGCGAAACAGGCGTTAAGTTTAGTTATGGGTTGATGAGCGGCGGCACGGATATCGCCCGGTTATTAGCCGGTGGTAAAATGCTGGCCAACAACGGTGCACTGCTGGCTTTTGAGGGCGTGAACGAGCCTAATAACTGGCCTGTAAAATATAATGGCGAAACAGGCGGTAAAAATGGCACCTGGCTGGCCGTGGCCAAATTGCAAAACGACCTGTATAAAGCCGTAAAGGCTGATGCCAATCTAAAACAATACCCCGTTTGGAGCATTAGCGAAGGCGGCGCGCAAACAGATAACATGGGCTTGCAATACCTGCAAATACCTGCCGGAACAAACGCGGCAATCCCGGACGGAACACAATATGCCGACTACGCCACTTGCCACAATTATTTCCTGCACCCAAGCCATCCCGGATTATATGATAACCAGACCTGGAACGCTGCCGACCCAGGACCTTTATGTAAGGTAGATGGTCTTTTTGGCAACTATGGCAAAACCTGGCGCTCAAAATTTAAAGGGTATTCAGAGACAGAACTAACTGATCTGCCTAAAGTAACCACAGAAACCGGTGCTACATTGGAAGGCAAATTAGACGAAGAAAAACAGGCCCGCCTTTACCTTAACCTGTACCTGGCGCAATTTAAACGCAAATGGAGTTATACAGCCGTCTATTTATTAAGAGATCGGTCTGACGAGAGTGGTAACCAAACCTTCGGGTTTTATAAAACCGATTATACAACACGTAAGGCTGCTATTTACCTACATAATCTCACTTCTATTTTGGCCGATAAAGGATCATTAAAAAAAGCGGGCTCATTAGCTTATACTATCGCAAATCAACCAGAAACCGTACATGACCTGCTGCTGCAAAACAGCAATGGTAAATTTCAACTGGTGGTTTGGGACGAGCGTGCTAATGGAAGTGATGAGATAACAATCACGTTGGGTAAAAAACAGGGTTCGCTAAAAGTATATGATCCAACTATCGGCACAGCCGCTATACAACAATTAAAGAATGTTACTGAGGTATCGCTTAATTTAACCGACCACCCGGTAGTGATAGAACTATAGGATCAACAGGAACCTACTTTGCCTCACTGACCTCAAAATGACGTGTAACCGGTTTATTGATGGTGTATAGTTGGTCTACCAGCAGGTCTATTTCTTTGTTCCATGCATCGCGTACTGCTTTAAAACGCGCTTTACGGTAGGATGGCATTGCCATGGCTACAAAAAAGTTTTTACGCGCTTCTTTTTGCAGCGAATCTGCAACCGCGTCGCTATCATTATATAACAGGCCCTTGGGTTGTAAGATGGAGTATTCCATCCAGTAATACTCGCGCAGGCGGCGTTCTACTTCCCAGCGTTCTTCGTTGATGTGCATTACAGCCATAGCCTGTTGGTATTGCGGGGTAATAGTAATAGTTGCCAGGTTGATGCCTTTATCCAGATCAGCAGCAGTATAAGTTCCGATTAGCTTATTATCTATCTTTAATAAATAATGGGCGCCCTTGAATCCTTTTACCTGTAAGATCTCCTGGTTAAACTCGTCGGTAAAGGGGATCAAACCCAATGATTGGCGTTGCGATTTTTGTGGTGCTCCCCAGCCTGATGGGATAGTATCCATAGGATAAGGCAAAGAATTAGCCAGGTAATTAAATTTAATAGTTGACGCGGTTGCGCTTACCTGTGTTACCGCACAGTTTTCGGCAATATCGGCCTTTTTCGCTGTTGGGTTGATGACCATCTTGGCAACTTTATTATTAGCCAAACCCTGTGCTTTCAGGAAAACGTAGGCCATCACCATTTGCCCGTCGTTACTTGGGTGGATGCGGTCTGAACCTTGCAGGGTAAACGCCGAGTCGCGCTGTTGTTCCCGGCGATCTATCTCTACCATAGGTGTGTTAAAGTCGACGTAGTTCCAATGGTTTTGGTCGGCGGCACGTTTTTGGTCTTTAGCTATCTGCATGATAGCGGTGTTTTTGCCAATGAACGCTGTGGTCTTGATCCTGGCAGTCTCATCATACGGTGATGAGGCGATCATTACCTTCTCAGCCGCAGGGTGTTGTTTTAATTTAGCCTCTATCTTTTTAAAACTGGCTAACGACTTTATCACGCGCGCGTTATAGGCAGAATCAGACTTATCCTTAGCCAGGTTTTGATAGCCGGTATCGTTCATCCCGAAGGTAAGCGTTACCATAGTGGGGTTATGCGCGAATACATCACTATCCAAACGGTTATAGATCTGTTCGGCCACGTCGCCGCCAATGCCTGCGTTAAAGATGCGGATATGCCGCGTAGGGAAATGCGTTAAATAATACAGCCAGATGTACGAATGGTAATGCCCACCATCGGTTATGCTGTTACCGGTAAACACCACCCTGTCGCCTTGCTTAAACGGACGCACATTTTGCGCGTTAACGGTTATGGAAACAGTAAGGCACAAGTAAAGTACACGTAAAATTGGTTTCATGAAAGCGGGTTTAATATGGGTTACGTTGCTAACGTAAATAAAGGGTATTAATACGGGTTTTACAAGAGATGGTTTAGGGTAAGCAACGCTGAGTTTCTGTTATGCGGTTGCAGAAACGCTATTGCAGAGCCTTTCGCTTACACATAATAGTTGTAAAACCTTAAATATATTAGTAACATTGTTATTATATCTTCTTGTTGTTTTTAATAAGTGGATGTAAACCTAACCTAATAATAAACTATTAATCGTCTTAAAGACTTAAACCTATTACAATGAAATCAATACTATTAAGCACATTTAGTATGCTTTTACTTTCCTCTTTTGTTCACGGTCAGGAAAAAATGACTCTATATTATGATCAGGATGGGAAAGGCTTAGACACAAAAAAGAAAGCAGAGTTTTATCGAATTGTAACTTTTGATAAGGACAATAAGCCTGTTGGGACAGTACAAGATTTTTATATGAATAATAAAGCTTTGGCAACGGGTCAGGCTTCTAATATTGATAAATTCGATAACAGTAACAGCCGTTGGCAAGGTGAAGTGACGAAATATAATGAAAAGGGAAAATTAGTCGAAAGAAACAACTATGATAACGATGGTAAATTAGATGGAATTCAAACAAAATATAATGATGACGAAGTAAAAGTTCAAGAAATGGAATATGCTCATGGCAATCCTATAAAAGATTATTTTTTAGTGTTTGATAAAAAGGGAAATGTAAGCCATTACTCGTATTTATTGAGATTGCCAATGAACTTGGCTAGTACAGATAAAAAAGTTGTACCAATTACTACTAAGAAAGTGATCTATCAAGATGGGCAGCCGGTTCAATTCTATTTGGTCGATGGCTTGTCTGTGGCGGTTAAAATCTCCACAAAACAATTATATGGTAACTATTATGAAGCTTATATAACTATTGAAAATGGTTCTGCTCCAGAATTTGATTTTGACCCATCCTATATTACGGCCTCGCTTGAAAAAGATGGAAAAGTAACCGAAGGAGAAGTACTAACCTATGATGAATATATTAAAAAAGTTAAACGAAGACAAGGTTGGACAGTTGCATTTTCTGCATTTGCAGAAGTAGCTGCTGCGACCTCTGCGGGATACTCGTCAACAACAACAAATGCCTATGCCAGAAATTCATCAGGAAAGTCAGCCAGCGTACACGCTACCACTACATCTTACGACGGAGCAGCACAATATGCAGCAACTCAAAACGCTGCTAATAATCTTGGACAGTTGGCGAATCAGCAATATGATATAAAGAAAACGATAAGTGAAGGTTATTTGAAACGGAATACGGTTTTTCAAAATTCAAGAATTGTTGGATTTATTAATATCAAATTTAGTGATGCTGATCACATACTTTTGAATGTACCGGTAAACGGTAAAATGTATCATTTCGAATTATAACTTACATGAAAATCATTGATATAGTTAGCAGAATGAAATTGCTGACGTTATTAGGGTTTGGAATAACAGAGTGAATTTTAGTAGATGCCAGCTAAGGTGCTATACATTTGTTTCACCAAATTTGGCAGTTTTAAAACTAATTGATATTTAGCAGCTTAACAAAATGGGGTTTGTTTCATTCTGTTTCACCAAATTTCAACAAAATGCTTATTGTCAGTGATTTAATTAAATTTCTTGTTTCACGTGTTTCATCTGTATCACCTTTCTGTGATACAAGAACGCGCCTAAAACAACTCCACCAACCGCTCCAAAGCCATACCACGAGAGCCTTTGATAAGGATAGTTGAGTTGGTTATGGGATGCGCCTTTAGGCCTGCTATGGCGTCTTCGGCGGTGTCGTAGATCACAGTTGATGGTTGATGGTTGATGGTCGAGCCGGCTTGTTTAAATTCATGGCCGATAAAGATGCGTTGGTCAACCGGGGTGTCTAATGCTTTTTGCAGGATAGCGGTATGCTCGGCAGCGGCTTCTGCACCCATTTCAAACATATCGCCTAAAATTAAAACCTTGCGTGGAGCGGTTAGCTTGCCGATGTTCTCGATTGCTACAGCCATGCTGCTTGGGTTGGCGTTGTAATAATCGCAGATTAGGGTATTGGTAGCCGTTTGCACTACCTGCGACCGGTTGTTTTTGGGCTGATAGTTCTCGATACCTGCATTTATTTTGGTAACGGGCAATTTAAAATAAAGGCCGATACAAATAGCTGCTAAAATGTTATCGAGGTTATAAGCGCCGGTGAGCTGGGTGTTAACGTTATAGCTTTCGCCCGAACTGTTGTTGGTCCATGCTAAAGATAGCAACGGTGCATTCTCGGTGATCTCGCCGCTTACCAGGTCGTCAATCGCATCACCATAAAAAACAGGGGGAACAGCAAACTTACGTAAAGCAGCCATCCCCATTAAAATAGGATTATTGCTATTAATAAAAGCAACGCCACCAATAGGTGCTTCAAAAACTCCCCCTTTAGGGGGTTGGGGGGCTAAGAAATCATACAACTCGCCTTTGGCAATCTTTACCCCTTCAATACTGCCAAAGCCTTCCAAATGCGCTTTGCCCACATTGGTTATCAGGCCGTGGGTTGGCTGCGCTATACTACACAACAGTTCAATCTCTTTAATATGGTTGGCGCCCATCTCTATAACCGCCATTTGGTGCGATGCATTGATACTCAAAATAGTTAAAGGTACGCCAATATGATTATTCAGATTTCCCTGAGTAGCCAGTGTAGTAAAATGCTCTGACAATACCGCGTTGATGAGCTCTTTGGTAGTGGTCTTGCCATTGGTGCCGGTAAGCCCAACTACCGGTATCGTAAGCTGTTTACGGTGATGGCGGGCAAGGTCTTGCAGGGTGGTCAATACATCAGCAACTAATAGACATTGCTTGTTAAACTGATAAGCAGGGTTGTCAATAACTGCATAAGCAGCGCCGGCCTCAATAGCTTGTTGTGCAAAGGTGTTAGCGTCGAACTTGTCGCCTTTTAAAGCAAAAAATATACTGCCTGTAGGTATTTTGCGGGTATCTGTACGGATAACGGGGTGTTGCAGGTAGTGTTGGTATAGTTGCTGGGTAGTTGTCATTGTTAAAGTTGTAACTAAGATCTGTCAGGCAGATTAAATTCTTGCATAAAGTTGTTTGGTGACAAAATCGGAATTTTATCAAAAGGATTTAAAACAAGCAGATCCTGATCCCCTGTTACAATGCAGGCTGCATTTGCGGACATTGCTAACTCAAGAAATTTATTGTCTTTTGGATCTCGGCAAGCACTGATCTTTTCTTTAGGAAAGAAAATTAACGAGTTTTTTTCAATGCGGCTAATAGCTTCCAATCGTTTTTCATCACTTAAATATTTATCAAATTTCTTGCGGAAGATGACTTCGGTAAACTCTTCTAATACAGGTTCTGAAACAACTATCCGCCCTAAATCTAAAGCGAGATCAAGCGCCCGGGCATTAATGGATTGCTTAAGTAACGCGGCGCTGATAAGTGTGTTAGTATCAAAAACAAACTTATAATTCATCTTTTAAAATATCATCCAATGCTTCCTGCGTCAAGCCTCTTTCTTCCATGGTATCACGCAGCTGGTTTAAATATTGTTTAAAGCTGTTTTTATCGTAATCAAATAATTCTTTGCCTATTCTGATATTTACCTTATTGGCTATATCCTTTTTCTTTTCAGCAGGGGCTTCGCGCCAGGCCTTAGCCACACTTTCATCTACCTCTAATACTATTCTTTCCATGATCATTCTTGCTATATTCAAATATACCAAACATTATTCATTTCTGTTCATCCAACCCAATACGGCTTTGATCTCGCCGTAAGAATAATCGGCACCTAATATTTCTTTTAATGGTGCAAGGCGGTCTGCGCCATACCCTTCAATGGCATCCTGTATCGTGGGGATCTTGTGGCTGGGCACCATCTCCAGTACATCCAACTCGCCCGACTGCACAAAATGGCTCAAATGGCTCTCTACTGTTGATATGGATAGTCCGCGTTCTACAGCAATTTCGGCAATGGTTTTATCCTTCTGGTAAAGCTCTAAACTTGCCCGGCGTGTATCGCTGCCGCGTGGCGTGCTTACTCTTTCGGGACGTGCCTTGCGCTCGCGTTTCTTGCTTTTATGTGCGATCTTGGAGTTTAAACCGCGCTCGTTTGCGTAGGTAGTAACGGGCGCCAAAAACTCACGACCATATCTCGCCAGTTTAATATCGCCAAAGCCGGATATAAATCGTAACTCATCCAAACTTTGCGGCAGGTAGGTAGCTATCTCCATCAGCGTAGCGTCTGATACGATAACATAGGCCGGCACATTCTCCAGCTCGGCCAAATGGCGGCGGGTATTTTTGAGGATACTCAGCAGATCGTTTTCAAACGGCAAGGCTTCTATTTCTTGCTCTTCTATGGTTTGGGTGGCTATCAGATCAACCTTTTCCTGACCTTTTAAAACAGCTTCGCTTTTGGCGGTGAGTTTTAATACCGGGTATTCGGTGTCGGTAAATTGCAGGTAGCCCAGCGCTACTAACTCGCGCAGGTAACGCTGCCAGTCGGCCTTGCTCAGGTCCTTGCCTACACCGTAGGTCTTTAGTTCTTTATGTTCCTCGCGGATCTTCTCGTTCTTCGATCCCCGTAAAAAGTCTATCACGTAAGTAGCGCCAAAACGCTCTTTTAAACGGTATACGGCCGATAATGCTTTTTGCGCGATCAGCGTACCATCAAACTTGGTGATCTCGCTCAAACACACATCGCATGAACCGCAATGATCGGGCGCCTGTTCATCAAAATAGTTAAGCAGGTACTGGCGACGGCAGGTGGGCAACTGGCAGTACTTAGCCATGTCGTTTAGCTTACTCAACATTACCTGCGTTTGCTCGGGATCGCCATCAATACTCACAAAGCTTTTCAATTTGATCGCATCGCCCGGCGAATAGAATAACAACGCCGATGAAGGCAATCCATCACGCCCTGCGCGTCCCGTCTCCTGGTAATACCCTTCAATATTCTTAGGCATATCCATGTGTACCACATAGCGCACGTTCGATTTATTGATACCCATACCAAAGGCAATGGTAGCCACAATGATCTTTACATCATCACGCAAGAAAGTTTCCTGGTTGCGGGCCTTTAGTGCATTATCCAGCCCGGCATGATACGCTTCGGCAGAGTGGCCACGGGCTTTCAGGTCGGCAGCCAATGCTTCTACCGACTTGCGCGACAGGCAATAAATAATACCAGATTCGTCTTTCCTGTTCTCCAAAAAATCAAGCAACTGGTCGAAGCTGTTTCTTTTAGGATTTACCCGGTAGGTAATATTGGCCCGGTTAAATGAGGAAATGAATATAGCCGGGTTTTTAAGGTTAAGCTTTTCGAGGATATCTTTCTGCGTCAGCTTATCAGCAGTAGCGGTAAGGGCTATCACGGGGATGTTGGGGAAGTGGTCTTTCAATCCGGCCAGCATTAAGTACTCTGGACGAAAATCATGGCCCCAGTGCGAGATACAGTGCGCTTCGTCAATAGCTATCTGTACCACCGGTACCGGCAATGACCTCAAAAATTCGATCAGCTTATTATCCGACCCAAACAAACGCTCGGGCGCCAGGTATAGCAGTTTGATATGATTGCTGTTTAATTTGGTGATGATCCGGCTTTGCTCATCAGGCGTTTGCGACGAGTTTAAGAATGCTGCCGGTATACCTGCAACATTAAGGCTGTCTACCTGGTCCTTCATCAGGGCTATCAGCGGCGAAATAACAATGGTCAGCCCATTTAATAGTATCGCAGGCAACTGGTAACAAAGCGATTTACCACCGCCGGTAGGCATGAGCGCCATTACATCGCCACCGCTTAACACATGTTCTATAATGGCCCCCTGCTCTAACCTGAATGTGCTGTATCCGAAATATTTTTGAAGGGCTTGGGTTGGCGTCATTGGTTTAATGTGCAGATGTGAATATATGCAAATGTGCGGATTTTTGCGCTCCAAATTTCGTATTTTTGTATATATCCCCCGAAATATAAAAGCAAGTTTTATAAGAGGTGACTGATTTGGAGATACAGAAATATAAAGCTGTTTTTAAAACACGCTGCTCATAAATGCAACAAATTAGTTGTTTGTGGAGTGTTAGACTTTATAAGTCGTTCTTTTGCAGTTAATTAGATAAAAATGTTGCTACCGCATAGCCCGTAATACCCGGAAAATGCCTCAAATTACTACCGGCATAAGGCCGGATGCCCGAAAAACACCATTTTTTACTATCGGCGTAAGGCATGATACCCGGAAAATGGTAAAAAACACTACCGATAAAACGCCGTATACCGGTAATAATAAAAGCGTCGGGTGAGGATAATAGTAAAAATTATTACCTTCACTTTATATGTCGAAAAAATTACCATTGCTGTTTATTGGTGTGTGTTTTGCTATGGCATGCTTTGCCCAAAAGATCAAGTCCCCGTCCGAATTTTTGGGGTATGAGTTAGGCACGCAGTTTACCTACCAGAACCGTATTGCCGACTATTTTAAATATATAGCTAACGAAACCAAAAATGTACAACTGGTGCAATACGGCACTACCAATGAGGGTCGGCCCCTGATGGTGATGTTCATCGCATCTGCGGAGAATATTGACCACCTGGAAGACATCCGTAAAAACAACCTGGGCTTGGCTGGTTTAGGCGAAGACAAGGCTGCAACTACCAATGCGCCGGTTATTGTTTGGCTAAGTTATAATGTGCATGGTAATGAACCTTGTTCAAGCGAGACGGCTATGCAAACCTTGTTCGATATGGTCGACCCGGCGAATACGGCTACCAAAGCCTGGTTGAAAAATACAGTGGTGGCTATCGACCCGTGTTTAAACCCTGATGGGCATGAGCGTTATGTTAATTTTTATAATTCGGTAAAAGGGATTAACCCTGACCCTAACCCTACTGCACGCGAGCACGCCGAGCCATGGCCCGGCGGCCGCACCAATCATTATTACTTTGATCTGAACCGCGACTGGGCCTGGCAAACGCAAAAGGAATCACAGGGCAGGGTAGCGCTATTTAATAAATGGTTGCCGCAGGTACATGTTGATTTTCATGAACAGGGCTACAACGCGCCATACTATTTTGCCCCGGCAGCCGAGCCTTTTCACCGGGATATTACTGCCTGGCAAAAGGAGTTTCAAACCATTATAGGCCGTAACAACGCTAAATACTTCGACCAAAATGGCTGGTTGTACTTTACTAAGGAAGAGTTCGATCTGCTTTATCCATCCTATGGCGATACCTATCCTATTTATAATGGCTCCATCGGCATGACTTACGAGCAGGGCGGTATTGGTGCCGGCCTGGCGATCAAAACCCTTACTGGCGAGCTATTGACGTTAAAGGATCGTATTGCACATCATCACTCCAATAGTTTAAGTACGATAGAGACCGCATCTGCTAACGCGGCCAAAGCGATAGAAGAATTTAAAAAGTATTTTGATAATAGTAAAAAGAACCCGTCGGGAGAGTACAAGACCTATGTGATAAAAAACGACAATAGCGATAAAGTCCAGGCATTAATGGAATTGTTGACTCGCAATGGTATCCAATATCGGTTTGGGGTGAAAAGCAGTGCCAGCGGGTATAATTACATCACCCGTAAAAACGAAAAGTTCGATATTGACCAGCAGGATATGGTGATAAGCGCCTATCAGCCTAAATCTGTATTGATGCATGTGCTGATGGAACCAAAGACTTTCCTGGCCGACTCCAATACTTATGATATAACCGCCTGGGCATTGCCTTACGTGTATGGGCTAAAAACCTATGGCTTAAAAGAAGCCCTGGATCCGGCACAGCAAAAAGCAATTGAGGTTACGCTTTCACCACCGCCACCAGCCAATAACGTAAAGCAACATGCTTACGCCTATGTTGCCCAATGGCGATCTGTAAACGATGTTAAGTTTTTGGCGGCGTTGTTTAAAAAAGGCATTAAGGTGCGTTATGCCGAGGCACCATTTGAGGCCACGGGTAAGAAATTTGGTGCCGGATCGCTAATTATTGCGCGAGCCGGTAATGCCGAAAGTAATTTTGATGACGATGTTTTAAATGCCGCCTCTGAAAACGGCCGCGAGCTAACCCCATTAACAACGGGCTTTGTTGACAAGGGTGTCGACCTGGGGTCAAGCTCGGTACATTATATCCGTGCGCCAAAAGTAATGCTGGTTAGCCGAGAGGGTGTAAATTCATCAGCAATGGGTGAGATCTGGCAGTTTTTTGAGCAGCAGATAGGCTACCCGGTGACGCTGGTTAACTACGATGCGATCAATCGCGTTAAGCTGAGCGATTTTGATGAGATCATTTTTCCCGATGGTAACTATGATGATTTGCCAACCGATAAGTTGAAGGACTGGGTGAATGATGGTGGCAAATTGATCATGCTGCAAGGCGCTATTGGACAACTGGTCGGTAAAAAAGGCTTTGACATCAAAAAGAAAGAGATCGATTCGACAAAGATCAAACCATCTGCCAAACAATATGCCGAGCGTAATCGCGATGCTATTAAAAATACTGTGCTGGGCGCTATTTACAAGATGGACCTGGATAACACCCATCCGCTCGGCTTCGGCTATCCTAATTATTATTACACCCTTAAACTAAGTGAGGATGTTTATAATTTATTAGATGATGGTAACTGGAATGTTGGTACTATCAAAAAGGATGGCTACGTAGCCGGCTTTGTAGGCGAAAAAAGCAAGGACAAAATTAAGAACGGCCTGCTGTTGGGTGCACAATCCATTGGCCGCGGTTCTGTAGTTTATATGGTAGATGATCCGTTGTTCCGCAGTTTTTGGGAGAATGGCAAATTGCTGTTTGGCAACGCGGTATTTATGACCCCCTAACCCCCTAAAGGGAGAACTTACTTTATTGCTCCCCCTTTAAGGGGCCGGGGGGTTAATTCCCACCCGCTCTGCTGTTCTCGTCTTCGGCACCGGTGCGGTGTTCGCGTTTCTTGATCTTTGAGTTGCCAAAGTTGTAAGTAACGTTTACCCTGAACAAGCGGGAATCTCTTTTTTGTTTGATCATAAAATCATTGCCAAGTTTGTTACTGCTAACATCGTTTCGTAAAGTGTTAAATACATCATCCAAACCAACCTTAACATTTATCTTTTTACCGGCAAACGAACGGCCTATAGCTGCATTAACACTGTAGCGGGCATATATATTATATATACCATAAACCATAGCCGAGCGATAATCGCCGGTTATTTCGCCTTTATAGCCTCCAAATATCAGGTTTTGGGTGGTTTTGAATACAAACGCAGCCTGTCCGTCATCAATATTACCACCGTTAACATTTGGCGATTTGAACTTCGAGTAAAACCCGTTAAAGTTAAAATTACCGGTCCACCAATTGGCAATTGTATATGGCGAGTAGATATTGATGTTATAATTAGTTTGTGTAGCAATGTTTAGGTTGGTTTGAAAAGTCTTATTACCTTGTGTTAACAAGATCTCAGAAATTGCATCCGTAGTCTTACTATAGCCTAAGGTAACATCAATAGTTTTATTGTATACATAACCCAGCTCGAAATTATTGGTGTATTGTGGTTTCAGGAAGGCGTTACCTTGTGAAAAGGTATACGGGTCAAGATAATACACAAACGGATTCAAATTGCCATAACTGGGCCTGTCGATACGACGGCTATAAGAAAAGTTGATCTCGTCTTTCTTGCTTAATGTTTTATTAATAAAAACGCTTGGGAATAAATTCAGATAGCTGCGATCTACAGGTATACTACCTATCAGGTTACCGTTTGATTGTGTGTATTCAGCCCGTAGTCCTAATTGTATGGAAGCTGTTTTGTATTGTTTGTTTAAATTAAGGTAGGCCGCATCTATCTTTTCGGTGTAAATAAAACGATTAGACCGTGTGCTGTCATTAACGTATGCGCCACCGTTTGATATTTGCGCACGCAAATCATTATCGGTTTTAACCCTGCTGAATTTTGCGCCAGCTTCCAGTTTTACGGTCTTACTTAAAGGTTTTGTATAATCGGCCTTGCCGGAGTATATCTCAATAACGGATGGCGACTGGGTGCGTAGTAGTTGTGGTGCGTGTTGTATAGAACCATTGGGTAAAAAATAATCAGCATTTAGGTCTGCGTTATTATTATTATTAAATTTAGAATAGTCCAGATCAACACTTAACGTTTGCCCCAGGGTGTCAATCTTTAAGCGGTCATTTAAGTTGATGGCAAAATTTGTAGAAGATTGCTTGTTAATTGAACTTGAATATAATGAAGAATCTACTTTACCCGGTTGTGAACCAATAAGAGTATGACTATAGTCGTTTTCGCTGTTAGGATTTGTGTAGCCATTTAATACAAAGCCAATGGTGTTTTTACTGCTTACATCCAGATCTGCACCAAGGTTATAGTTGGTATACTTATTCAGTTGGTTCATTTCTGTCTTTTGGTTAAAATGTGTTAACGTTGAACTGTTAGTTATTTTACGCTGAATGTCAAATGTTCTATAACGGTTGATATCGCCATGGCTAAATGAGCCAAATACATTTAAGTTACCTTCTTTATGGTTGATGTTCAAACTTTCGTTATCACGTAAGCCGCGGCTGCGTCCCGCACCTACGGTTAAGCTTCCGTTAGTTCCACTTTGTTTGTTCTTTTTTAATTTGATATTGATTATGCCCGAATTACCGGCAGCGTCATATTTGGCAGACGGGTTAGTAATGATCTCGATAGATTGTATAGTGGTACCATCAGTCGATCTAAGTAACGTAGCCAGTTGTGTCGATGATAAATAGGTTAACTTATCATTGATCATTACGGTTACTCCCTGTTTTCCTTTCAGGCTGATGTTATCGTCCTTATCAATAGTAACACCCGGCGCTCGTTCTAAAATTTCCATAGCAGTATTTCCGGCGGCAAGCAGGCTGTTCTCTACATTCATTACGGTGCGGTCTATCTTACGTTCTATCAATGGTTTGGTCGATGTTATGGTAACCGTATTCAACGCTTTTACATTAGCCTGCATTTTAAGATCAGGAACTGTATGGCTGCTTTTATCGGCAGCTACTATAAATGCTGTGCTAACCGCTTTTGTATAACCTACATTAGTGGCTTTAACGATGTAATTGCCGGGTTTGATATTATCAAAAACGTAAGCGCCTTTATCGTTAGTTAAGGTCCCTTTAACTATGGTGGAGTCTTTGGCGCTTAATAAGCTTACCGTAGCATAGTCAACAACAGTGCCCTGGTCGCTTAATAATTTGCCGGTAACCGCTGTGGACGACGGGCTTTGAGCAAATGCCGTACTTAACACGATAAGCATAAGCAAGGCTGTATAATATATTTTGGTAATGAGTGTTTTCATATTCTAAAAGTAGGTGCGTTGTTAAACCCGTCGCCATGTAAATCGGGGAACGGGGGTGAATAGTCGGTGAAACAAACTATAGCACTGGCAAAATTATTGGGCGATCAGTTTTGGTGTTTAGCTATAAACGTAGATGCTAAAACCGGGACAAAGGTTACACAGTATCATGACTTTTTAATGCCGGGATAAAAATTGATGCTACATCGTCTAAAAATGAAAAAGAGGTTGATGTGGAGTTCTTACCCATTACTTTTTCTGTTGAAGGCTTGTTTTCTTTTGGATGTTTAGCTGCCTGTATATAAAGGTATAAGGTTAATATAAGCCCGCCGCAAAGCGGCAGACTTATATACCTTATATAAATAGCAAACGCCTTCACTATTTTGCTTTTAATATTTTTGTTGAATCAGGTTTCGCTATAACTAATGTATCTACTTTGCATTCCAGTCCATTAGCGGTCATAATAAACGGCGCCGCGGTTGCGTCATGCAATTTGTTTTTCTCTTTACATTCATTTACGTCAATACCGTCCCGAAGGAAATCATTCAGCCTGTCATCAATAATAACTATCGTATTTAATGGCACCTTCAAGGTTAATTCAATTTGCTGATCATGCCATAACACACCCGGTAAGCGTTGCAAATAACGATCGAATGTTAAAACAGAATCCTTCTGCGTAAAGATATACTTGGTTTTACGGGCGTTTAATAACGCATCTTCGTACTCGCTGCCTTTTGCATGGAAGGTCTCAATCAACACCGGCTGGCTAACATCACTTTTTTCAATTTTGATGGAGATGTTGTTCATTTCAAAATCTTCATAAGTATTGCCGTTTTCGTTAGTAACTACCATGTTTTGAAAGTCTGCTTTCATGTTCAGGCGTACGCTGTCTTCGTGTGTAAAATATTTTACATCATTCAGCTTCAAATAATATATACCCTTTGATGGTGTAGCGATATTGATGGTTTGGTTAAAGCTGGCAGAAGCTTTAAGGCCTCCGGCTATTTTTGATCCGTAAAAAACAAGAACTCCTACCGCGAATAACCAGATCACAAATATTACTGAACCCATTGATCTATCGACAGAACGGGCGTTAAAAATACCTTTGATAGTTAGCAGGAAAATAGCCAATATCGGTATAAATGCTACTATGAAGCCGGCTACAAAAACACGGTTGGCATACTGGCTCGACATTATACTGAAGGAGAACATATGCATATGCGAATCGCCCCATATAGTTGCCAGGCATAAGCAAACCACGAGGAATATGGAAAAGCCTAAACAGGCTAATAAAATAATGATGCCTAATACCTTGATCAATACCTTACCCGCCCCCCTGAAAAACTGCCCCAGGTGATGAAAAAATTCGCTTGCAAAATCCCTGAGCCTATATATAAAAGGTTGGGCTTCACTGTGCAAGTTAGATAGGTGGTTACGTACCGAGCTTAATTCTTCTTCGAAGTTGTTTTTAAAACCTTGCAGGTTTAATTTTTCGCCTTTCATAGCCATACGGTCCGCACGGGTAATGGCGCGTGGTATCACTATCCATAATATAGCATATAATAATATGCCGGTGCCAAAAAAAGCGACAGATGCTGCAAACAGCAAGCGCACCCATACCGCCTGGATATCAAAGTAGTTAGCCAGGCCAGAGCAAACACCACCTAATAAATGATCGTCAGGGTCGCGGAACAGCGTACGTGCGCCGGTATTACCGGTATAAGCGCTGTTGTGTGCAGAAGATGCTGCCTCTTCCTGCTCAGCATTTTCAAAATCCTGCACAGTGCCCATTTGTTCAATAACCTTTCTCACATCCTGTTCTATAACCACCTGCTTGTTTTCGGCAGCTAATATTTCTGAGAACATCTCTGCAATACGGTTCTCAATATCAGTAGTGATCTCATGGCTGTCGGCCGAGTTTAGAAAATGACGTTTTACATCCGTCATGTAACTTTTTAGTATTTCGTAGGCATCTTCTTCAATATGAAAGACGGTGCCGTTAATATTTATGATGATTGTTTTGTTCATGATACAATTTTTTTGCGGTTGCGATTATTTCTTTTTTCCGATGGCTGTTTGTACGGCAAAGGCCAGTTCATGCCAGGTCTTGTCCAGCTGTTCAAGGGTTTTACGGCCCTCTTCAGACAGCGCATAATACTTGCGTGGCGGGCCTGAGGTTGATTCAACCCAGTTATAAGTTAGCAAGCCGTTGTTTTTTAAACGGGTTAATAAAGGATATAAAGTACCCTCAACCACAAGTAGTTGTGCTTTTTTTAGCTCGGCAATTATATCAGAGGCGTAGGTTTCATCGCGGGCGATGATAGAGAGTATACAGTACTCAAGTATACCCTTACGCATTTGTGTTTGTGTGTTCTCTGCTATCATATCACAAAGATATATGTTTTAAACTGTATTATGCAATACATAGTACTAAAAATATTTTATTTTAAGAATAAATCTTATTTTGGAGAAAGATTTTTTTTGTTTTTCGACTTTTTTATTTGTGTTTTTGATACCGTAACACTACTTTTATAATTAATTAACTATTAACTGATCTTATTATTAACAAACATGAAAAAACTTCTACTAGTAAGTTTGTGTTTCCTGGTGTTATGCGTAACACAAGTATTTGCACAAAACCGTACAGTTACTGGTACGGTTACAGCCAAAGATGATGGCCTACCCATTCCGGGAGTAACAGTAAAAATCAAAGGAACTGACATTGGTACACCCACAGACGTAAATGGAAAGTATTCCATCAGCGCTCCAACAGGATCAACTATTGTATTTTCTTTTATCTCATTTAGCAGCCAGGAAGTTCTGGTTGGTTCACAAAGTGTAATAAATATTTCTTTAGCATCAAGCAGCAGGGATTTGAATGAGGTTGTTGTTGTCGGTTACGGTACAGGAACCAAATTATCTAACGTTGTTGGAAATATCTCTGTGGTTGACAAGAGAGACTTTTCTGACAAGCCGGTTGCTAACGTATTTGACGCTTTGCAAGGTAAAGTTGCCGGGTTACAAATATTTACATCTTCGGGTGAACCTACTGCAACACCCTCTATAACATTGCATGGTGTTGGTTCGTTAGGCGGCGTTTCATCACCATTAATAGTAATGGATGGTACCCCGGTTGATCTTTCAACAATATTGTCTTTCAATCCTGATGATTTTGAAAGCATCAGTGTTTTAAAAGATGCTTCTGCAACTTCAATCTATGGTTCGCGTGCGGCTAATGGGGTAATTATGCTTACTACCAAAAAAGGTTCTGCAAACCGGCCTACAGTTACTGTAACTGGCCAATATTCTATAAACCAATTGGCTAGTAATAAATATTTTGAATCTTTCATGAACCGCCAACAGTTCATTGATTTTTCGAATGTAGTTAATGCAAGCGGTACATTTTCTGAGCCAAATCCACAAACAACGATTTTTGGTGATGGAACAGCGGGTAACCCAGGTCTTGCGGTTCAAAACGCTGATACCAAATGGTATAAGGTTTATTATAAAAATACCAGCCCAACTTATAATACCAACATTGCCATATCAGGCGGTAGCGATAAAACCACTTATTATATATCAGGTGGTTTCTTCAAATCAGACGGTTTAACTTACCGTTCAGGTTATGATCGTTATACATTGCGTTCAAATGTAAACTCAGCGGTTACTAAATGGTTGTCGGTTGGTTTAAACCTTTCTTTAGCTTATGACGACAGGTTAACTAACCCTTATGGAACCAACAGTACAAACCGTGGTTTGGCTTTATTAGCACTGCCATATTATTCGCCAAAAGATCCTTCTGGTAACAATTATCAATTTATACCAGGTTGGGGAAGATATCATCCGGAATATTTGGCTAACGAAAACCCTGATCCAAACAATAAAACTGCAATTACCCCAATTGGTTATTTGCAACTTACACCGATTAAAGGTTTAACCATTAAAAGCCAGGCAGGTATAGACGCTTACGACTACCGTGAAACATTACAAAGATTACCTTCTTATCTGGGTGCATTGAATCAAGGTACTGTAGGTGAGTACTTCACAAGATACGTGAATAAAACATTTACTAATACGGCAGAGTACAAATTTGATGTTGCTTCAGATCATCACTTTACTGTGTTGGGTGGACAAGAGTCAATTGACGGTTCAATAAGCCAATTTAATACTAACAGTATAGGTTTTGCCGACGACAGATTACTTACGTTAAATAACGGAAGTAAATCAGGTATTACTAATAATCAATACAAATCAGAATATTCTTACAAATCTTTATTTGGAAGAATTGATTACAGCTACCTTGATAAATATTTAGTAGAAGGATCTATCCGTCAGGATAAATCATCACGTTTTGGTGCAAATAAACAACAAGCGGTATTTTGGTCTGGCGGTGCAACATGGAAAGCTAAAAAGGAAAATCTTCTTAGTGATGTTAGCTGGATAGATGATTTAGATGTTAAATTTAGCACAGGTACTACAGGTAACTCTTTGTTAGATAATAACCCTTTAGCAAATAATAACTACCTGCCACTACCTACGGTTAGTAACTTAAACTACAATGGCGTAAGTGGTTACCAGCTTGGAACTGCCGGCAACACTGATCTGTCTTGGGAAACCCAGCACTTAACCACTTTTGGTATCAACGCATCTTTATTTAACACATTAAGAATTGAGGCATCTTACTATATCCGTAAAACAACGGATATGTTAATTACTGTTCCTTATGCATTCACATCTGGATACAGCAGTAACGTTTATAATACTGGAGCCTTACAAAACGTTGGTTTTGACTTACATATTGAGGCTGATGTTTATAGAGATTCTAAACACAAAGCTTATATTACTCCTTACATAACAGGAAACATTAACCATGATAAGGTTACTGCTTTATTCCAGGGTAAAACATCTTACATTCTAGCAAACACAGGTGTAGCATGGACAATTGGCCAACCTGTAAATTATGTTTATCCAATATGGGCAGGTGTTAACTCGGCTTCTGGTTTACCACAATGGTATTTACCGGGTGCTGATATTTATACTACACGCAAAGACGCTTCTGCTGTAACAAGTACATTTAGTGCAGCTGGTTTACAACAAAGCACAGGTATAAAACGTAATCCTTGGAGTCAAGGCGGCTTTGGTTTAAGTGCCGGTTATGAAGGTATTAGCTTACAGG
The DNA here is from genome assembly GCA_040388175.1 of Bacteroidota bacterium. Taxonomy (GTDB): domain Bacteria; phylum Bacteroidota; class Bacteroidia; order Sphingobacteriales; family Sphingobacteriaceae; genus Mucilaginibacter. The sequence continues at coordinate 82,612 of JAZKCG010000052.1, forward strand.
CCGACTTTAGTTATGTATTAGGTAAATACCTGATCAACAATGACCGTTATTTCTTTGAAAACCCTAATCAGTTCCCAGGATTTAACCAAACCACAAGAATATTAGATTATTGGAAAGCTGCTGGTGATAACGCAATGTTCCCCAAACTTGGACAACAATTCACTCAGTTTGACTCAAGGTTAATTGAAAATGCTTCGTTTATGCGTTTGAAAAACTTAACTATTGGTTATTCATTTCCGAAATCAGTTCTTCAGCATATAGGTGCTGTTAAAGGAGCTAAAGTGTTTGTTACAGGACGTAATCTGATGACAGTTACTAAATATTTAGGACCAGATCCTGAAGTTGATTCTAACTTATCATTAGGACAAAATCCAAATACTAAACAGTATTCATTTGGTTTTCAGTTAACTTTCTAATACTATAAATTAACAAAAAAATGAAAAATTTTAATATATATATCACTGCAGGATTAGTTGGCCTACTGGTTACAACATCTTGTAAGAAACTAAATTTGACGCCACCAAGTCAAATCCCGGTTTCTTTGAGCTTTCAGAGTGTGAAAGATGCCAAAATATGGGACACCGGCTTATATGGACTGTTTCGCGGAATACAGAATGGAAGCTATGTTTCATACAGCGATGTACAGGGCGACCAATTAAATGCAACCCTTGATTTTGGTAACAGGTCAGGATCGCCACATAGATGGGATCTGCAAGGTGATGATCAAACAATAGCCCCAATGTGGGCTGGTTATTACAATGTGATAGCCAATATTAATACAGCTATTGCCGGTTTTAAAACTATAACGCCTGCATCTACAGCAGAAACCGCACAATTAAATCAATACACCGGTGATATGTATCTGGCAAGAGCTTATTGCTATCATAAATTGATCACTCGTTGGGCTAAACCATACGAAACAGCTACTGCTGCAACTGATCTGGGAGTGCCCCTTATAACTGTTTTTGATTTGAACGGCGCACCACCAAGAGCAAGTGTTAAAGCTGTTTACGACCAGATATTGGCAGACATAACTACAGCTAAAACCTTATTGGCAAGCGTTGCAGGTACACAAGGTGCTAAGACATTTACCATTGATGTTGCCGTAGCTTTAGAAGCAAGAGTTAGATTATATATGCATGATTACACTGGTGCTTACACTGCTGCTCAAAGCTTGATAACAGCTAATAAATACCCGTTGATAACTACTGCCGCCGCTTTACAAACTTATTGGTATACTGATGGCGTACAGGAATCAATTTATCAACCTGCAGCTTCGCTTACAGAATTACCTGCAGCAATGGCTCTTTATTTGTCTTATAAGTCAGGAAACTCTGCTTATGATCCTGATTTTGTTCCTACTCAAGGTATTTATGATCTGTATCCTGTCGGCGATATCCGCAAAACTACTTATTTTGCCTTATCACCTGTTAAGGTTGGAAGTACCTCAGCGACCATACAATTGGTTAACAAATATCCCGGTAACCCGGCATTATATACAGGTACTTTCGTAACTTCAAACTATGTTAACGCGCCAAAAGTGTTCCGTATAGGTGAAATCTATACCATAGCTGCTGAAGCGGCAATAGGTGCAGGAAGCGAACCAAATGCTATTACAGCTTTAACCGCTTTACGTGTAGCACGTGGTGAAACTCCTGTTGTTGCAACCGGTGCCGCTTTAGTACAAGCAGTACGTGACGAAAGAACCCGTGAGCTTGCGTTTGAAGGCTTCCGATTGGACGACCTTACCCGTTGGCACTTAGGTTTTACAAGGTTAACCCCTCAAATCACAAGCATCATTTATACAGGTGCTGCTTATAACTTGCAAACACAAGTTGCAGACGCAAATAAATTTGTTTGGCCTATTCCGTCAAATGATCTTACTATTAATAAAAACTTAATTCCTAATCCAGGTTACTAAGCCATATTTAGTATAAAACAAAAACGCCTCATGATTTATCATGAGGCGTTTTTGTTTTATAACGCTTACAAATAACTTGTAGTAACCAGGTTATCAACAACTGTTAACCGCATAGTCTTCCCCAACACCAAAGCCCTGTTATCGGGCACATGCCCTGCGGGGAAATCAAAACATACCGGGTAATTATATTCTTTTACTACATCCATTACTATCTGCTGCACGGTTTGCCCGAAGGGGATATCATTGTCTTTTATCCCGCTAAAACTGCCCACAATAAGCCCGGCCAGGTTTTTAAGCTTACCAGCCCGTTTTAAGGTATGCATCATGCGGTCTATGGCGTATAGGTATTCGCCGACATCTTCAATAAACAATATTTTGCCGGTGTAGTCAGGGTCAGAAACAGAGCCCAACGCCGCTATTAATAAACTTAAATTGCCGCCTATTAATATCCCTTCGGCACCGCCGGACCGATTTTGGCTATGCGAATCAAACTGATAGCTTAATTCTTCGCCAAATAGGGTCTTTTTAAGGCTTATGAGCGACTCGACAGAAGCGTCCGGTATATTTACCGGCATTTGCCCGTGAATGCTTTGCAGGCCATAATTGGCGAATAAATGGGTATGCAACAAAGTAATGTCACTAAAGCCTATCAGCCATTTGGGATGGGTTGACAATCGGCTGAAATCAACCTGGTCTATCATCCGGATGGTGCCATAACCGCCGCGGGCGGCTATAATCGCTTTAATGCTATCGTCATTAATAAAGCGCTGCATATCGCGGGCACGCAAAGCGTCGTCGCCGGCAAATTGATGGTAGCTGGCTCCAATGGTTTCGCCTAAAACAACCTCTAATCCCCATGATTCCAATAGCGCGATAGCGTCTGTCATTGGTCCGGGCAGTTTCTTGGCGGGGCAGGTTATAGCTATCTTATCGCCTTTTTTAAGATAAGGTGGCTGTATGGTGTTTGACGAGGGTGCTGTATACATATTCAATATTAAAAAAACTTTCTGACTTTCCGCCTTTCCCACTTACCGGGCAAATAGCTTATCTTTGCAAAATTCATTATGTCACAACTCGATAAATTTAAAAGATATACCATTACGTCGGCTTTGCCGTATGCTAACGGGCCATTACATATAGGGCATTTGGCGGGCGCTTATTTACCTGCCGATATATTTGTGCGCTATTTACGCCTAAAAAAACGCGACGTGGTTTACATCTGCGGATCGGACGAGCATGGCGCGGCTATCACCATAAAAGCAAAGAAAGAAAATACTACCCCGCAGGCTATTATTGATAAATACCATAACCAAATCAAAGCAAGTTTTGAAGAGTTTGGTATCGCGTTTGATATTTACCACCGTACATCATCGCCTATTCATCATGATCTGTCGCAGGAGTTTTTCCTGAACCTGTATGAGAAGGATGAATTTATTGAGAAGTTTTCTGAGCAGTATTACGATGAGGACTTTAACCAGTTTCTGGCCGACAGGTATATAACCGGCACCTGCCCTAACTGCCATAATGAAAACGCCTACGGCGACCAGTGTGAGCGTTGCGGAACGTCATTAAACCCAACTGACCTGATCAACCCGGTATCAACACTGAGTGGTAAATCGCCGGTGCTGAAAGAGACCAAACACTGGTTCTTACCGTTGGATAAATACCAGCCCTGGTTAGAGAAATGGATAGACGAGAAAGAAGGCAGCTGGAAAGTAAACGTATTTGGCCAATGTAAATCGTGGCTGAAATCGGGCCTGCAACCCCGCTCAATGACCCGTGATTTGGACTGGGGTATTGATGTTCCGCTTGAAGAGGCCAAAGGGAAAAAATTATATGTGTGGATGGATGCGCCTATAGGTTATATATCGGCTACTAAACAATGGGCGCTTGATAACGGCAAAGACTGGAAATTATACTGGAAAAAACAGGCCGATGAAGCTGACGATACCTGCCTGATCCATTTTATTGGCAAGGACAATATTGTTTTCCATTGCATCATATTCCCATCTATATTACACGCGCATGGCGAGTATGTTTTACCGCAAAACGTACCGGCTAATGAGTTTTTAAATTTAGAAGGCGATAAATTGTCAACCTCGCGTAACCATGCCGTATGGTTGCATGAATACCTGGAAGAATTTCCGGGGAAACAGGATGAGCTACGCTATGTGTTAACATCAATATTGCCCGAAACCAGCGACAGCGAATTTACCTGGAAAGATTACCAGGCCCGTGTAAACAACGAGCTGGTGGCCATATTGGGTAATTTTGTAAACCGGGTGATGATACTGATGCATAAGTTTTATGATGGTAAAGTAGAAAGCGAAACCGGTACGATCAGGCTTACAGATGGGTACCTGAGTGATGAAATAGGCATATTTTATGACGCGATAGAGAGCAGTTTAGAAGCTTATCGTTTCAGACAAGGCCTGCAAAGCGTGATGGACATTGCGCGTTTAGGCAATAAATACCTCACGGATAAAGAGCCCTGGAAATCTATTAAAACCGACCCTGCCGGTGCTAAGGATGCTTTACATAACTGTTTGTTTATCATTGGTCACCTGGCCACTTGTTTGCAACCGTTTTTACCGGCTACAGCTAAAAAGATCTTTGGCATGATTAACCTGCCGGAGACATTTACTTTTGATCAGGAGTTAACATTTACGAATGGCCATCAGCTAAACCAACCAGCGCTTTTATTTGAGAAAGTAGAGGACGAGGTGATAGCCCAACAGATAGAAAAACTACATAACAAAAAACAAGCGACCGCGGTAGTGGAAGAAACACCAATAACCCCGGCAAAGGATAACATCAATTACGAAACCTTTGCCACAATGGATATCCGTACAGGTACGATACTTACTGCCGAAAAGGTAGCCAAAACGAAAAAACTGTTAAAGCTGACCATTGATACCGGTATTGATCAACGTACCGTAGTATCGGGCATTGCCGAATATTATGAACCCGAAACTATCATAGGCCAAAAGGTAAGCATATTGGTAAACCTGGAGCCGCGCGAAATAAAAGGTATCGTATCGCAAGGCATGATATTGATGGCCGAGAATAGCGAAGGTAGGTTGAGCTTTGTTGCCCCTGTTGACGATTTGCATAATGGATCGGTTGTTCGATAATGTGCAGATAGGCGGATGTGCAAATGGATTTGAATTTTGCCTTTAGATAGTCATTGATAATTTGCACATTTGCAAACTCTGGAAACAGAAAATATAAATTCGATATCGAACATTCGAAATCCGATATCAACAATGGTCCCGTAGTTCAACGGATAGAATAGGAGTTTCCTAAACTCTAGATATGA
>JAZKCG010000053.1:0-50584 GCA_040388175.1 Bacteroidota bacterium
AAGAACTTTATTATAAGTCTTCGCGACTTGCTTTAGTTGTGCAACGGTCACCAAATGCGAAGAGAGGGTGGTCGAGTGAAACGATGTCGGGGTGAGTCAACGCGAGCTGGCTCTTTATAACGAATCCCGCGATGTTACCTTAAAAGGTATTGCCACATGCTCCTTAGTATTGTTCAACGCCATCTCAGCGGCCTTCTCGCCCATCATCCTGAAATCGGTAGATATAGTGGTGATGCCATTCAGGATAATCTTTTTAATGGGTGTTTCATTGTATGATATTACCCCTATATCCTTACCTACTTTTAATTTATCGCTAACTATCTTTTCTACCAGCTCTACCAGGTCGTCTTCCATTAAATTTATGTACACTGTGCCGGGTGTTAACGTCTCGTTCTTCAACTCATGTAAGGTTTCATACTCGAAAGCGTATTGCCTGCAAAAGCTGATAAAACCTTTTAGTATCTCTTTAGAGTAATAACTGTTTTCGGGGAAGATGATCTTTAGCGTGTGGTACTTACTCAGCTTGTCTAATAGCTGGTGCAGAGCATCATATATATCCTGTTCAAAATTCTCGTAAACCGCGCCAAAGTCGCCGGTAATGTTTTCAAGCAGCTTATCCATCAATATCAGTTTATCCTTGGGCAACTCGTTAATCACCGCGCGGGCGTTGCTTGAGTTCTCAATAAAATGCGGGATAATGATCAGCTTAGAATAATGGTCTATATTACCCGTCAATAGCTTTTTAAAGAAATTAAAGTTGTTGTTATAGATGTAAAAATCAATAGCCGCGTTACTGCCCAGCACTTCGGCAAAGGCATCGTAAATGATCTTTTTATGGCTGCTTAGTTTATTAAACAACAGCAGAACCTTTATAGGTTGGTTAAACTGTGTATTACTTATAAAGTACCCCTTACCCGCTACCGAGTTGATAACATTGTATTTTTTAAGCTCTTTGTAAGCCCGTTCAATGGTGTTTCGGGCAACCTCTAACGCAATACTCAGGTCGTTTATAGAAGGCAGTATATCGTCCTTTTCAATTTTTCCATCTTCTATCCCACGCAGTATGGAGTTGCAAATCTGCAGGTATTTTGGGGTAATGGAATGCTCGTCTATTTGAATGATCTTTAAATAATTCTTCATCTCGCTTAATCGGACAGTAGGGGACGGTTAACCAAAATCATTTTTGTTAACTTGCCTTAACCAATTATACATCCTTTTTTAGTAAACAATGAGAAAACTCTCTTTTTTATTTATTGCCCTGCTTGCCGCCAAAATAGGCGTAGCGCAGGTAAAGGTACAACACCTTTTAACAGAAAACTTACCTAACCCAATAAGCATTGATGCTACAGCGCCGCGTTTTAGCTGGCAGTTATTTGCCGGCAACGCTCGCGACGTGATGCAAACCGCTTATGAACTTAAAGTATCAGACGGAACAAAAACTACTGTCTGGAATACCGGCAAGGTAAGTACGGATCAGTCTATGTATGTTACCTACCAGGGCAGTGCATTAAGATCAGGCCAGAACTATACATGGCAGGTTAGGGTTTGGGATAATAAAGGAAAAGCTACCGATTGGAGCGCTCCGGCATCATTCCGCATGGGCTTGTTAACCGTTGCCGATTGGAAAGCCCAATGGATAACACCAACCGCTCCAGAAGATCCGAAAAGGCCAAGCCCTATCTTTAGGAAAGGCTTTTCTGTAGGCAAAAAAGTAAAAACAGCTATCGCTTATATTACCGCGCATGGTTTGTATGAAGCACAGATCAACGGCCATAAGATAGGTGATGACTATTTGACACCAGGTTATACCAGTTATCATAAAAGATTGCAATACCAGGCTTACGATGTTACTAACCAATTGCAGGCAGGTGCTAACGCGGTTGGCGCTTCGTTAGGCAGCGGCTGGTACCGTGGTTTTTATGGTATTGGCGACAGGCATGAGATCTATGGTAAGGACATTTCTTTGTTACTACAGCTTAACATCACTTATACTGATGGCACTACTGCTGTTATTGGAACCGATGATAGCTGGAAAACAGCTACCGGCGAAGTTCGCGCGGCAGAGATCTATTTAGGCTGTACCATTGATGCCCGCATGGAGCAAAAAGGATGGTCGACAGCCGGATTTAACGATACCAAATGGGGCGGCGTTACTGTAAAAGATTATCCAAAGAATGTATTGATAGCTACCGTAAACGAACCGGTTAAAAAACACGAAGTATTTAAAGCGTTAAAAATATTCACCACGCCAAAAGGCGAAAAAGTGATCGATTTCGGCCAGAATTTAGTTGGCTGGGTTAAGTTCAGCGTTAAAGGTAAAAGCGGTGACAAGATCACCATATCACACGCCGAAGTACTTGATAAGGCCGGTAATTTTTATACTGAAAACCTGCGCTCTGCAACCTCACAAAACACGTTCATTTTAAAAGGTGATGGTGTAGAATCTTTCGAGCCGCAGTTTACCTGGCAGGGTTTCAGGTTCATCAGGATAGAAGGTTATCCGGGTGATATTAAACCGGAAGACTTTACGGCCATTGCAGTATATTCTGATATGCCACCTACCGGTACCTTTACTTGTTCAAACCCGCTGATCAACCAATTACAGCATAATATCCAATGGGGACAAAAAGGTAATTTTCTGGATATCCCTACAGATTGCCCGCAGCGTGACGAGCGCTTAGGCTGGACCGGCGATGCGCAGGTATTTTCGCGCACAGCTACGTTTAACATGAACGCGCATAACTTCTTTGCCAAATGGTTAAAAGATGTTTCTGCCGATCAGTTTGTTGATGGCAGTCTGCCACACGTTATACCTGATGCTTTCGATGAGGGCCATCCAACAGGTGGTGGTGGCAGCGCGGGCTGGTCTGACGCTACTACTGTTATTCCGTGGAACATGTATTTGGCTTATGGCGATAAAGAGATCCTGGCTAATAGCTACAACAGTATGAAAGCCTGGGTTGGTTTTATGAAAAACCGCAGCCATAATAATTTATGGAACGTAGGCAGCCACTTTGGCGACTGGCTATTCTTTACCCGTAATGACGATAATGATGGCACGGCCGCTATCACCAGTAAATATTTAATAGCCCAGTGTTTTTATGCATACTCAACCCAATTGGTAATAAACGCGGCTAAAGTATTAGGTAAAGATGATGATGTAGCCACCTATACCAAACTACTGGCTGATGTTAAAGACGCTTATCTGAAAGAGTATGTTACGCCAAACGGTTTAATATCATCAGACACGCAAACGGCTTATACTTTGGCCCTGCAATTTGATATGTTGCCTGAGGATTTAAGACACCAGGCAGCACAACGTTTGGCTGATAATGTGCGTCGTTATGGCAACCACCTAACTACCGGCTTCCTGGGTACACCATACTTGTGCAGCGCGTTAAGCCGTTTTGGTTTTGCTGATGTTGCTTTCAGGTTATTATTGCAGGAAAATTATCCGTCATGGTTATACCCAATAAAAATGGGCGCTACCACCATTTGGGAAAGATGGAACGGCATACATCCCGATGGTACTCTTGAGGTTCCTTCCATGAACTCATTTAATCACTACGCTTACGGCGCTATTGGCGACTGGATGTATCGCACGGTTGCCGGACTGGATACCAAAACCGATCAGGTGGGTTATAAAGGCATCACTATCAAACCAACTCCTGGTGGTAATTTAACTACTGTATCTGCGGATTATGAGACACCTTATGGTAAAGCAGTATCAAGCTGGAAAATTGAAGGCGGCAACTTTGTGCTGGATGTAACCATCCCTGCAAACACCACGGCTACCATTTACGTGCCGACGAAAGATGGCAGTGCGGTTACCGAAGGCGGTAAACCGGTTACTAAAGCAGCAGACCAAATAGCCGGTTATACTGCAGTAAACGTAGGTTCAGGAAGTTATCATTTTAGCACATCAATGTAATTTAAAAAAACATGGAAGTAATATTTGGAGTAATATTTCACTTTATCGGCGGCTTTGCTTCCGGTAGTTTTTATATCCCGTATAAAAAAGTTAAAGGCTGGGCCTGGGAGAGTTTCTGGATAGTGGGCGGTATATTTTCATGGTTGATCGTTCCACCTCTGGCGGCCTGGTTAACTGTTCCGCATTTTATGGAAATAATTAAGGCTACCAATGGCGGAATCCTGGGTTTAACCTATTTCTTCGGTCTTTTATGGGGAATAGGCGGCTTGACTTATGGCTTAGGCGTGCGTTACTTAGGCGTATCATTAGGCAGCACTATCATATTGGGCTTATGCTCTGTGTTTGGCGCGTTGGTACCTGCGGTATACTACGAGTTCTCACCGAAAGCCGGTAAAGACAGCATAGGTATGCTGGCATCCAGCCATTGGGGTCAATTGGTATTGTTGGGGATATTGATCTGCGTTATCGGGATCATCATCTGCGGCCGCGCAGGCACATTGAAAGAACGTGACCTGAACAAAGAAGGTGCAGTCGCTAATGAAAATAAAGATTACCGCTTCGGCATGGGTATTACCGTGGCCATTATATCAGGTGTATTAAGTGCTTGTTTTGCTTTTGGCATTGATGCCGGTGCTGATATGGCCAATGCGGCAAACGCGGCCTGGAGAGAAGCTAATCATATTACAGATAACGCTAACTTCCTTTACAAAAACAATGTTACCTACATTGTAATATTATGGGGCGGTTTAACCACCAACTTTATATGGTGTATGATATTAAATGCCCGCAACAAAACGTTTGGAAACTATACAGACAGCAAAACACCGCTATTAAAAAACTATATCTTTTCGGCATTGGCCGGTACAACCTGGTTCTTACAATTCTTCTTCTACGGCATGGGCGAAAGTAAGCTGGGCAACGGCGCAAGCTCATGGATCTTACACATGGCTTTTATTATATTGGTGGCTAATATATGGGGCATTGTATTAAAAGAGTGGAAAACAGTAAGCAAAAAAGCATTTTCAACTTTAGTTATCGGTATCATAACCATTATACTTTCTGTTATTTTGGTAGGGTACGGTAATAACTTAAAAGATAAAGAAGCCACAAAAACGGCGCAATTGGAAGTAACCAAATAATAAATACGATCAACACAAAAAGTACAAATAATGTCTATCAAAGCAACAAATTTTAAGCACGTAAGCTATTTATGGGACGATGCGGAAGCTGCAAAGCTTGCCGGTGATGAGGTGGCCCTTTTAATATACCGGTCTAACCTTTTAGGTGCCGATCTGCGGCTGACCAACTATGGCGGCGGTAATACATCATGCAAAGCCCTGGCAAAGGACCCGTTGACCGGGCAAGAAGTAGAAGTGATGTGGATCAAAGGATCGGGTGGTGACATAGGGACGCTTAAAAAAAGCGGGCTTGCGGCTTTATATGTAGATAAATTACGCAGCCTTAAAAACGTTTACCGCGGGTTGGAGCATGAGGATGAAATGGTAGAGTTATTTAACCATACCATTTATGATCTGGCATCAAAAGCCCCATCTATTGACACCCCACTGCACGGATTTTTACCATTCAAACATATTGACCACCTGCACCCTGACGCGGCTATTGCTATCGCGGCAGCAAAGGATGGCAAACAAATAACCGCCGACCTGTTTAAAGGAACAATTGGCTGGGTTGACTGGCAAAAACCGGGGTTTGAGCTTGGCCTGCAATTAAAAGCTTGTTTAGATGCTAACCCGGGGATCCGTGGTATTATGTTAGGCTCGCACGGCTTATTTACCTGGGGTGATACCGCTTACGAAAGCTATATCAATACCCTGGAGGTAATTGAGCAATGCGCCGAATATTTGGAGCAGAACTATAGCAAAAAAGGGCCAATTTTTGGCGGTGCTAAAATACAAAGCCTGGATGAAGCCGGCCGCAAAAAACAGGCTATCGCGTTAGCGCCGATCTTGCGCGGTTTCTGCTCGTCAAAACAAAACATGATAGGGCATTTTACGGACGATGCACGTGTACTGGAGTTTATTAACTCGAACGATTTGGATAGACTGGCCCCATTGGGTACCAGCTGCCCGGATCACTTCCTGAGAACTAAGATCAGTCCGCTGGTATTGGAGTTAGGCAAGGATGAGGATCTGAGTGATGCAAGCGCACTTAAAACACGTCTTGCACCTGCGTTTGATGCCTACCGCGCCATGTACACCGAATACTATGAAACCTGCAAGCATCCAAACAGCCCGGCTATCCGCGATGCTAATCCGGTGGTTATTTTATATCCGGGTGTGGGTATGTTCACGTTTGCTAAAGACAAACAAACAGCACGTGTAGCTGCCGAGTTTTACACCAACGCCATTAATGTAATGAAAGGTGCGGAAGCAATTTCTGACTATACTTCGTTACCGCGCCAGGAAGCATTTAACATTGAGTACTGGTTATTAGAGGAAGCCAAATTACAACGGATGCCTAAGCCAAAAGCATTATCTGGACGTGTGGCATTGGTTACCGGCAGCGCGGGCGGAATTGGTAAAGCTATCGCCAAAAAATTTGCCGAAGAAGGTGCAGTTGTTGTATTGAACGACATGAACGCCGAGCGTTTAGAAGGTGCCGGCGAAGAGTTTAAAAAGCTATTTGGTAAAGACGCCTATACAACAGCTATCCTTGACGTTACTAAGGCAGATCAGATTGCTGATGCCGTAGCGCAAGCTGTTTTAGCTTTCGGCGGAGTAGATCTGATCGTTAATAATGCCGGTTTATCTATCTCTAAAACTATAGCCGACCATACCGAAAAAGATTGGGACTTATTATATGATGTATTAGTGAAGGGCCAGTTCCTGGTTACTCAGGCAGCTTCTAATGTGATGAAGAAACAGGATATCGGTGGTGATATCATTAACATTGTAAGCAAGAATGCGTTGGTAAGCGGTCCGAACAATGCCGGTTATGGCAGTGCCAAGGCCGCTCAGTTACACCTAAGCAGGTTAAATGCGGCAGAGTTAGGCGCCGATAAGATCCGTGTTAACGTGGTTAATCCTGACGCGGTAATAAGCGACAGTAATATCTGGGCCGGTGGCTGGGCCGAAGGCCGTGCTAAAGCTTATGGCGTAACCGTTGCCGAACTGCCTGCATACTATGCCAAACGCACCTTATTAAATGAAGTGATCTTACCCGTTGATATTGCCAATGCCTGCTTCGCTTTTGCAGGTGGATTATTGGGTAAATCAACCGGGAATGTTTTAAACGTTGATGGCGGTGTTGCCGCTGCTTTTGTAAGATAATATACTATGGAACAACATAAAATTGATGAGTTTAATCATCAGCATATAAAAGACCACCAGCGCAAATTTAATTTTGTTGCTGAGGATGTAAAGAATTTAGATGATGTGCTGCAAAAGCTGCAGGCATTTAACATTGCTATACCAAGCTGGGCCTTAGGTACCGGCGGTACACGTTTCGGCCGTTTCTCTGGCGGTGGCGAGCCCCGTACTTTAGAAGAAAAAATAAGCGATGTGGGCATGATCCACGCGTTGAACCGTTCAAGTAATTCTATATCGCTACACATTCCCTGGGATATTCCTGAAAATGCTGCGGCCATTAAGGCGCACGCGGCACAATACGGTTTGCATTTTGACGCGGTAAATTCTAACACTTTCCAGGATCAGAAAGACGCTAAACTGAGCTATAAGTTTGGCTCGTTGCACCATACCGATAAAGCGGTGCGCGACCAGGCTATCGCCCATAATATCGAAGTGATCAAATACGGTGTGGAGTTGGGATCGAACGCGTTATCAGTTTGGTTATCAGACGGGTCAAATTTTCCGGGGCAATTGAATTTTCGCAAGGCATTCCAGAACACTTTAGACAGCTTGCAACACATCTATGCTGCCCTGCCTGATGATTGGAAGGTATGGATAGAATACAAACCGTTCGAACCAAATTTCTACTCGACCACCATTGGCGATTGGGGGCAATCGCACCTGTTAGCTTCCAAACTGGGTAAAAAAGCCTTGACCCTGGTAGATCTTGGCCATCACTTGCCAAACACCAATATTGAGCAGATCGTTTCTTTATTGTTGATGGAGCAGAAGCTGGCCGGTTTTCACTTTAACGATTCCAAATATGGTGATGATGACCTTACCGTAGGCAGCATTAACCCATACCAACTTTTCCTGATCTTTAATGAATTGGTAGAAGGTATGGATGCCCGCGGATTGAACCATGCCACCGGTATTGGCTGGATGATAGATGCATCGCACAATGTTAAGGACCCAATTGAGGACCTGATCCAATCGGTAGAAGCGATAAAGATCGCGTACGCCCAGGCATTACTGGTTGATACCAAAACATTGGTTGACGCGCAGCAAAATAACGATGTGGCTAAAGCACAAGAAATCTTGCAGGCGGCTTATCGTACAGACGTTCGCCCGTTATTGTCTGAAGCGCGTTTACGTGCAGGCGGTTCGTTAGATCCGATAGCTTTATTTAGGAAGCAAGCCGTACGTAATAGTTTAATAGAACAACGCGGTGCAAAAACTGTAGCAACAGGTTTATAGCATGAACCCTGTACCAGTAATCGCGGTTTTTGATGTAGGGAAAACCAATAAAAAGCTTTTCCTTTTTGACGAAAACTATAATATTGTTTTTGAACGTTCGGCTCGATTTAACGAGATCGTTGACGAAGATGGTTTTGCCTGCGAGAATTTAGACGCGCTTAAAAAGTCGGTATTTGATTCGCTGACCGAGGTAAAGCGTTTAAAAGAATTTCGGCTGGAAGCGGTCAACTTTTCGGCCTATGGCGCAAGCTTTGTCTATCTGGATAAAGACGGCGAAGCTATTGCGCCACTATACAATTACCTGAAACCGTACCCCGAGGATCTTAAAAAGCAGTTTTATGATACCTATGGCGATGAAGCAAAGATCGCTTTTGAAACCGCGTCGCCGGCTTTGGGGAGTTTAAATTCGAGCTTGCAATTATATCGCATTAAGTACGAGCAGCCCGAGCTTTTTAAACGAATCAAGTATGCGCTGCACTTGCCACAATATTTGAGTTTTTTGGTAAGCGGACGTGCATTTTCTGATTGCACCAGTATTGGCTGCCATACCGCCCTGTGGGATTTTGAAAAGAACGATTACCATAACTGGGTAAAACAAGAAGGCCTCACAGATATACTCGCACCCATAGCACCATCAAACGGTGTGGTTGAACCAATAGATAAGAACGAGCATTACCAGGTAGGTATAGGGCTGCATGATAGTTCGGCAGCATTGATACCCTACCTGGCCAGCTTTAATTTTCCGTTCGTGCTGCTATCAACAGGTACCTGGGCCATCAGTTTAAATCCTTTTGATAATTCGCCTTTAACAGCAGAGGAATTAGAGCAGGATTGCTTAAATTATATCCAGTACAAAGGCAAGCCGGTTAAGGCATCGCGCCTGTTTACCGGTCACGATTTTGATGTGGGTATAAAGAGCATCGCAGAAAAATATGGTGAGGATGTGATCAAATATCGTAACCTTACTTACGATCCGGATATGCCCGGTGATGACATAGCAGCTTATTATGATTTGATGTACGGAATTGTAAGCCAACAAAAAGCCGCCACAGAGCTGGTATTAAAGAACGGCCCGGTAAAACGTATTTTTGTTGATGGCGGTTTTAGTAAGAATGCCGTGTTTATGCAGTTGCTGGCCGAAGCATTTCCCGATATTGAGGTTTACGCGGCATCTATGGCACAAGCCACTGCTTTAGGCACCGCGTTATCTATCCATTACGGTTGGAACACCAAACCCAACATACCTGGCAATTTGATCAATTTGAAATATTATTCTGCATCGCCTCACCAGGAGGCATAACGAGCGATTAATAGAGTAAAATGCCATCTCGACCAACGGGAGAGATCTATACACGGATATGTCGCCGACCTGTCGTGTATAGATCTCTCTCTTCGTTCGAAATGACAAAATTTATTAAAATACGCTCCTAAACAGATCGGTATTCTTTCAACAACTCAAAAAATCCAACCGATTCCAAATCAGCTTTAAGGTCATTATAAGCTGAGTCAGATAATGCAACTAACGGCAATCTCGGGCTGCCAAGATCAAGCCCCAGCATTTTCATGATAGCCCGTTGCGCCGCGATTGAAGGGTGTTTAATGACACAACGGATAAAGTCTATCACCCTTGCCTGCAACGCGCGTGCTTCTTCAATTTTTCCTTCTTTAAATAATGCTATGATCTGTAGATATACCGGCGCAGCAAAAGTATAAGTACTGCCGATGGCTCCCTGTGCTCCTACCGCTAATGCAGGCAAAAGCATTTCGTCATAGCCTGATAATACATCAAACTTGCCGTCTTTATAACCCAGGCATGCCTGCAATTCATGTAGGGTTGACGCCGTATATTTTATCCCTGCCAGGTTAGGGATACTTTGCTCGCCCAACTTCAAAAAGTCGACCATATCCATACCTACACCGGTTAGCGTGGGCATGTGATAATAATAAAATGGCAAGTTTGGCGCTCCCGAAGCTATTTCGGCCATACAATCCACCAGGTTTTGAACAGTAGTAGGTTTAAAATAGAATGCAGCTACCGATGACACGGCATCAGCTCCTATTTGTGCCGCGTGTAAAGCCAGTTTCTTACTTTCGTGAATAGAAGTATGCCCAACATGCACCAGTACCAATAAACGCTTGTTTGCCGCTTTTACATAAGCTTCGGCAATCGCCATTCGTTCATCCATGGTTAAATTTGGACCTTCGCCGTTGGTGCCGCAAATGTATACGCCGGTCAGGCCGTCGGTTACCAATTTATCTACTAACGAAGGTATAATTTCAAGGTTTAATGATCCATCAACCTTATAGGCTGCAAATGTTGCTGCTACTATTCCTTTAATCTTCATCTTATCTTTTATAGTATTAAATATCTGCTTCAAAAGCTTTTACTACTTCTAATTGGGTAGTACCCCGCACCAGCTTGCCAGGCGCGGTTTCTATTTTACGAATTATAATTTGATCACTTCGCTTAAACTAATGGTCTTAAAAGCTATGCCCTCATACGGTTTGGTTAACCCGGCCTCATATAAGCAGGCAACCTCTTTATTGTAAATCGTTATATCGCTGTAAGCAGAGGGACCGGGAAAGACCACCATGCTATTTATCCAGGTATGTCCATTATCCAAACTTGCGCGCAATGTTACATTGGCCCTTTTTAGTTTGTTGGCAGGATTAATAAACAGCAACACAGATTGTTTTTTTGACAATTGATAGTTTAACAGACTGCCCTGGCATACCGGCTCTATTAAAGTGGTATCGGTAGTTACATCGCTCCAACTTTGCCCTCCATTTGTACTGGTAGTTATTAACCGGGTTCTGCGGGCACGGTCGGCATTACGGATATTCATCATCAGGTTGCCGTTGGCTATCTCGGCCATGGTTACTTCGTTAGTACCGTCCTGCGGGGCATTGCTACCGAACTTCCAGGTCATGCCGTGATCGTCAGAATAAATAGTATGTACAAAGTTTTTGCCCGTAGCAAACTCTATATGGTTTACCGGTACGGCCAAGCGGCCTTTGTATTTCCCGGTTGATATCTGCACACCATGGCATGGGCCGGTAGCATACCAGGTCCAGCCAGGTAGTTTTACATCGTTGGTAATATCCTTAGGCGTCGCCCAGGTTTTGCCTTCATCGCCCGAAGATAACACGTAAACATTACGCCCATATTTACTGGTTTGTGCTTTGATATCCTTTTCGTGATCAGTGCCATAGTTCCAGGTACTGATCAGCCAGATCTTACCTGTAGCAGCATCCTGAATAGGAACCGGGTTACCACAAGTATTGGTCGAATCACTCCACACAATGATTAAATTGCTCCAGCTTTTACCGCCATCTACAGATCGTTTCAAAACAAGGTCTATATCACCGGCATCACCACAATCTTTTTTACGGCCTTCTGCAAATGCCAGTAATACACCTTTCTTAGTGGTTATTATTGCTGGTATACGGAAACAACTGTAACCGCTCTCCCCTGGCTTAAAAATATAATTTAGTGCTTGAAATTGTGTCGAAATAGCCAACTCCTTTTTAAGAGCTGGTCGCCAGGAAATGCAAAAGCCCAACGTTATGATTGTTATCAATAAAGACAAATATAATGTTGGCTTGTTGTGATCTGCTTTCATTTTAATATCCTAAATGTTAGCTAATTTACAGATATCAGAACTATTTCTGAAATGCTAATGGGTTTGGACAGGGCAATCGCCTTTAAAGCTTTACCCTTAGGGCAGTTTTGCCTATCAAACTGCACAGTTTATCACACTTATCACACCTCAAATCACACGCTATCACAGCAATTTTACCCTATTTCACAGCCTATCACCCATTATCACAGTAAATATTTAACTTAAATTGCTGTATATAAGCACATTGTGTAGTAATTGCGTTTATGCGTACGGGTTGATTGCGTTTTTCGCAAAATACGTCGCCTTAACAGCGTTTCGGCATATACAAAAATACGAAAAATAAATTGAAGAATTTAGGTTAGCGTCCAGGGCAAACGCTTTAAAATTTCGGCTAAAGCCTTTGTTGCTTTTGTTAGTCATCCGTTCCATAAATGGAACGGCAATAAGCAAAATTAATTGCCGTTTGGCTTTAGCCAACGGTCCGTTTATAATAAGAAAAGAACTGGCTTTAGCCCAATATTGCAACGTCAAGCCCTTTTTTAATTTAAAAGCGATTTCCCTGTGGATTTGGATAATTATCGCTTTGGTCTTCGGCTACATTATCCAGGCATTTAAAATCTTTCTCTATTAAAAGGTAGAGCTCATTATCATGCCCGTCAAAACCAACGCGTTCGGTTTGCGCCCATTCGGTTGCCATGGTCGCTGGCATGTTCAATATTATTTTATTGTTTTGGAGTGATGCCGTTATATTATCCTGATCATTTCTTTGCAAAGCATAAATTAATTGCCGGTTACCAAAGTTGGTAGTCTCTTCCAGGTAGCCTTCTTTTGAAAACTGATCCACATCTCGCTTAGTTAAACGGTAACGTAACGAATTTCCTTTTATTCTTATTTTCATAACCAATCGCTTTAAACAGATAAGTTAGTAACCCCGCCTATTATAATAATAGCAGGATAGGTTAATTGTTTACTATCGGCCATAGCCACCAGGTCTTTCACCATCCCCTTTGCTGATTTTTGGTTAATGGTAGAGGCATGTTGAATAATAGCTGCCGGTGTATTGCCGTGCCCTGCACCTACATAAGTAGCCGCAATTGATGCCAGTTGTTTCATCCCCATATAAATAACTACGGTAGCATTGCTTTGTATAGCTAATCTTAAGTCGCCTGATAACGTGCCGTCCTTCTTTGTGCCTGTTACTACCCAGATACCCTCGCTAACCGCGCGATGTGTTAAGGGTATATCTTCCAGCCCCGATGCCTGCATACTGGTAATACCGGGTATATAATAGGTCTTAATCCCCTCTTGTCTCGCAAACAAGATCTCTTCAAATCCACGGCCGAATATAAACGGATCTCCACCCTTTAAACGCACTACCTGCCCTTTACTAAAAGCGAAGTGCTTTATTAAATTATGTATCTCTTCTTGTGGCGTGTATTTGCCATAGGGTTGTTTTCCTACATATATATGTTCACAATCGGCAGGGGTCAGGTTTAATAATTCTTTATTGGCCAGGTTATCATAAAGCACCACTTTTGCTTGCTGCAAAACTTTATAACCTTTAACAGTAATTAACTCCGGATCGCCGGGACCGGCTCCTAAAACATATAATTCTGGAATTTGCGACATGTTTTTTGTTATTTTTAATGATTTGTTAAAAAATTAATGATTTATAAAGACAAATCGGTCAAATTTTTAATCAAAATTGATTTTTGTATCAAATATTTTATTTTATAATGATATAAATCATGTTATTTATTGATTATTATCTAATATATCAATAAATAACATGACCAAAATAAGAATATTTATTTGATTTATTAAACTTTTTGTTTAAACTTGCTATTGTAAATACAATTTAGGTCGCACTTTAATTGAATTTACTTAATAAAAACGCTTTAACAAATAAAAACGTCATGATAAAACCTACCATTATAGTAGTTGGCAATGGCATGGTTGGATACAAGTTTTGCGAAAAACTTGTATCCAAGTCGTCAGGGTTCAACATCATCGTATTTGGCGAAGAACCGCGCCATGCTTATGACCGCGTTCATTTAAGCGAATATTTTAATGGAAAATCGGCAGACGACCTTTCTATGTCGACACGCTCATGGTATGACGAGCAAAGCATAACCCTACACCTGGGCGACCCAATACAGGAAATAAACCGCGCCGATAAAACCGTACACTCGTTATTAGGCACTACTATAAAATATGATTATTTAGTATTGGCTACGGGCTCGTCTGCCTTTGTTCCGGATATACCCGGCATAGAAAAAGAAGGTGTATTTGTTTATCGTACTATTGATGATCTTGAACTGATAAAAACCTATGCCGCCAACGCCAAAACCGGCGCTGTAATGGGCGGCGGCTTATTAGGACTGGAAGCTGCCAAAGCATTAATAGACTTGGGCATTGAAGAAACGCACGTAATTGAGTTTGCCCCACGGTTAATGCCCAGGCAAATAGATTCGGCAGGTAGCGCTATGCTGCAATCTAAATTAAAAGAGCTTGGCCTGAATGTACACTTAAATAAAAGCACCTCTTATATAGGTGGCACACACAAAGCAGAGGCGCTGCATTTTAATGATGAAAGTATATTGCCAATTGATATGCTGGTTATATCTGCAGGCATACGTCCTCGCGACGAAGTGGCAAAACTTGCGGGTTTGCAGGTGGGCACCCGTGGTGGCATCATGGTTAACGATAAGATGCAAACCAGCGACGAAAGCATCTTCGCTATTGGCGAATGCGCTTTGTACGAAGGCATGATATACGGACTGGTAGCGCCGGGTTATGAAATGGCCGATATTGTAGTGTCGCAACTTACAGGTGGCAGCAAGTTGTTTTATCCTTATGACATGAGCACCAAGCTTAAGCTGATTGGTGTTGATGTAGCCAGTTTTGGCGATGCTTTTGTAACTGAGCCCGATTGCCGTACTATTGTTTTTGAGGATACCCATAAAGGTATTTATAAACGCATTAACATTACTACCGATGGGCAATACTTGTTAGGCGGTATTTTAATTGGCGATGCCGATGCTTACAATATGTTATTACAAACAGTTAATAACAAACTGGTATTGCCTCCCAACCCAGAGGATCTGATCTTAGGCTCGAGGGGCGGAGCAGAAAGCGAAGGTGCCGGTATAATGAGTTTGCCGGATACCGCGTTGATCTGCTCGTGCGAGGCTGTTGATAAGGCGGCTATCTGTTCGGCAGTGACTGATCTGGGGGTTACTGATATTGACGGGATAAAAAAATGCACCAAGGCCGGCACTGGCTGTGGCGGTTGCGTTCCGTTGGTAAAAGACCTGATAACAGGCACCATGAAGGCCAACGGACAATATGTAAAGAATGTATTGTGCGAGCACTTTGATTATTCGCGCCAGGAATTGTTTGATTTGGTAAAAATAAATCAGCTTAAAAATTACGATCTGGTGCTTGACCATTTTGGCAAAGGCGATGGCTGCGAAGTTTGCAAACCCGCGGTAGCCAGCATACTTTCAAGTTTATGGAACGATGTTATTGTAAAACAAGATACCATACAAGATAGCAACGACCGTTTTCTGGCAAACATTCAAAAAGGGGGCACCTATTCTGTAGTTCCACGCATACCTGGAGGAGAGATAACTCCTGATAAATTAATTGTATTAGGACAAGTTGCCAAACAGTACGGCTTATACACTAAAATTACCGGCGGACAGCGGATAGACCTGTTCGGCGCGCACTTAAATGACCTCCCGGCGATCTGGGAAGAATTGATAGATGCCGGTTTTGAAAGCGGCCATGCTTATGGCAAAGCGCTACGTACTGTAAAAAGTTGCGTTGGCAGTACCTGGTGCCGTTTCGGTTTGCATGACAGCGTATCTTTTGCCATCGAGATTGAGGATAGATACAAAGGCATTCGTGCTCCGCATAAATTAAAGGGGGGAGTTAGTGGTTGTATCCGCGAATGTGCAGAGGCAAAGTCAAAAGATTTTGGCATCATCGCGACTGAAAAAGGATGGAACTTATATGTATGCGGCAACGGCGGCTCAAAACCACAGCATGCCGAGTTGTTCGCTACAGACATTGACAAAGAAACCTTAGTTAAATACCTGGACAGGTTCCTGATGTTTTACATCAAGACCGCCGAACCATTATCGCGCACCGCCACCTGGTTAAACAAAATGGATGGTGGCCTGGCCTATCTTAAAAATGTGGTGATCAATGATAGTTTAGGCATCTGCGACCAACTGGAAGAAGAAATGCAGGCATTAGTAAACACCTACCATTGCGAGTGGAAGGAAGTTATCGAAGACCCTGACCTACGCAAACGCTTTACCCATTTTGTGAACGCACCCGAAGAAAAAGACCCGACAGTGAAATTTGAACCAATGCGCGAGCAGGTTAAGGCAAAGTGGTAAACCCTATATAATAAAGACACACATGGAAACATTAATAGAAAACTGGGTATTAGCTTGCTATGTTGATAACGTACCCGAAAACGGCGGCGCTTGCGTGAAACTGGGCGACGAACAGATAGCTATATTTAACTTTACCCGACGCGGCGAATGGTTTGCTACCCAAAACCTTTGTCCGCACAAACAGCAAATGGTTTTATCAAGGGGAATGATAGGCAGCACCGGCGAAAGCTGCGAGCCAAAAGTGGCCTGCCCTTTTCATAAGAACACTTTTTCATTATTAAGCGGTCAGTGCTTAACCAATGAAGAACTATCTATTAAAACGTATGGCGTACGAGTTGAGGATGGCAAGGTTTTTATAAGCCTTTAAGCAATATCTTCGGTGAGTTTTTGAAGCTGGGCGAGGTTTGAAATAGTAATACTTTTACCGGATAACGTTAAGAGACCTTCCTGTGTCAACTCATTGATCACCCTGAAAACGGTTTCGTAAGTAGCGCCAGAGAAAGATGCCAGGTCTTGTCTGCTCAACTCTATATTTATAAAACCTTCTGACGTTAAGCCAAATTGATCCTTCAACATGATCAACGCTTCGGCCACACGGCCTTTTACCGGCATATGGGCCAGATTACGCATCTTCCTTTCGGATATGCGGAGGTCATACGCAAAGAACATCAGTAAATTATACATAAACTCTGTGTTCACCTTTAAAGTGGCTTCAAAAAAGCTCATATCCACGTAACTAACGATGCCCGCCTTAACAGCTGTTGCCGATATAGCATAGGTACCATTGCCCCCTAAAGCCCGATGTCCAAAGATCTCTGTTTCTTTGGCAAATCTTAAAATAAGCTCTTTATCTGCACCCCAGCGCTTATGTACTTTAACTATCCCATTATTTACAAAGAAAATACCGGTTACCGGGTCGCCTTCTTTAAAAATAACCTCTCCTTTTTTAACCTTGTAGTTCTTTTTGTGCGCTAAAATAGCTGTAGCCCACTCCTTAAGGCAACTTTTGCACAAAAAACAAGTTTTTTCATCCTCAATTACGACTACTTTCTTCATCAGAATAAATAAAATCAGTTAATGATACAATATTAGTCAATTTAATAACGGTTTACATCATAATTTTTTGCTCAATTATGATTTTTACGCTATTTTTTGATTGCAAACAATATATAAAATCATAAATTATTCATTTTTATTAAAATTTAGCGTTAATTTTTTTTATAAAAATCACATTTTATACATTTTATATTAACATGTATTTAAATATTTAACAAAATACCGAATATCGAATTACATAAATCATAAAAATAACACAAAATAACGCCAGAAAACCATATAACGCATTAAATTAAATATATTTAGCGTAACAAAAGCAGCAATTAATTAAAAATCATGGTCTATGGAAAAAAACAGATAGATATTAAATAAAAAACCTTGCCGGGAGGTCGCATTCCCAGGCAAGGCAAACAGTTTTAATCGCTTTAACAAAAAAAACCAACTCAAATGTACAAAAATGTATTAAACCAACGCACACTTGCGCTGATTCTATTGTTTTCGTCATGCTTTTTTACAAAAATAGCCATCGCACAGCTCTCTTTAACGGGTCAACTACGTACCCGGGGCGAGTTGCGCGACGGATACGGAACATTAGAACTTATTGGTGGCAAACCTGCCGCTCAAATAGCACAACGAACGAGGCTCACTTTCAATTATAAGTCAAGCCGGATAATCTTTCAAACTTCCATACAGGATGTAAGGCTATGGGGCCAGGACGCGTCTACCATTACCCCCGCCGACGGATCAAAACTGGCCATTCACGAAGCATGGGCCGAGCTTATTTTATCCAACAAAAAAGACAATACCTTTAAAGTGTCTCCTTTTGATTATTTTGGCATAAAGATCGGCCGCCAGGAACTCGTTTATGATGATGAACGCCTTTTAGGCGCATCAGACTGGCTAACCCAAGCACGACGACATGATGCCATAGTTTTCAAACTCCTGCAATCAGGCTGGCAGATCGATCTGGGTGCCGCCTTCAATCAAAACACCGACGCTATTAATTATAATGGCACCTATTATACGCCAGCAAACGTACCCGCAACGGTAAAAGACAGTAAAGGCAACCTGGTAAATACACCTGCCGGTTATATACCATTAATTAACGCGGCAGGGATTAGCGCTAAAAATGGGTCGCCTGCATTTTTAAATCCACCGGGCACTAACGCCTTAAACCAAAACTATAAAGCATTGCAATATTTATATGCAGCCAAAAAGTTTGGTAAAACTAAGCTCTCAGGATTGTTTGTTGCCGATGAATTTGGCAAATACATATTAGATTCCATTAAAAATACGGCTGGTACCGATGTGGGATATGTTTATGGTAAGCGCTTTAATCAATCGGGCGTAAATACGCGGTATACTACCGGCCTATTAGTCAATCCTGTTTTTGGCGATAAAAACCAATGGGCCCTAACCGGGGGCTATTATTACCAGGGTGGATATGATAAAGATGGACTGAAACTAAGCGCCTATACTTACACCGCATCTGTAACTTATAAAGATACACATGTTGGTTATACAGCCGGGTTGGATGTATTATCAGGCAATGACGCGTTCTCTACCTCCACTACCAATCATCGCTTTGATCCTTTATATGGCACCCCGCATAAATTCTGGGGTTATATGGATTATTTCTACGCGGCAAGCGGCTCGCCTGCGGGTGGTTTAACAGACCCTTATTTAAAGGTAAAATACACTTCGGCAAATAGCAGGTTAACTACAGAACTGGCGGGACATTATTTCCTGTTAGAGAATAACCAGAAGAACACTGCCGGAACAGCAATAGATAAACATTTAGGAACAGAGTTAGATCTTACAGCTGGTTACAAACTTAACCCGTTCACTACGGTCGACTTGGGACTGAGCTATATGGTTGCTACAAAAAGCATGGAGTATGCCAAAAATATTACACCGGGCACCGCGAACCTTAAACCGGTATGGGCCTACCTGCAAATAAATATCAAACCCGAATTTTTAAACAAATAATTATTCCCGTTATGAAAAATCAACTTACCAAGCTCAACATATTTTCATTAAAAGGCGTGCAAATGCGCACCTTCCACACTACCTGGTTAATGTTCTTTGTGTGTTTCTTTGGCTGGTTTGGCCTGGCACCATTAATGCCTACCATCCGCGCCGAACTGCATTTAACCAAAGCACAAGTAGGTAATACCATTATTGCATCTGTTACCGCAACTATTATTGCCCGCCTGTTAATCGGTAAACTTTGCGATACCTGGGGACCTCGCAAAACCGCTATCCGTTTATTATTGGTAGGCTCGCTGCCTGTTTTTTTAGTGGGATTAGCGCATGATTATACATCGTTCTTGCTATTCCGTTTAGCTATTGGTGTTATCGGGGCATCTTTTGTAATTACGCAGTTCCATACGTCAATGATGTTTGCGCCTAATATTAAAGGCACGGCAAACGCTGTTACCGGTGGTTGGGGTAATTTAGGTGGAGGTGTAACCAATATGGTAATGCCATTGATCTTTGCCGCGATAGTAGGTTTTGGATACACCAAAGCCGAAGCGTGGCGCTATGCCATGATCGTACCGGGTGTGATGATGCTGATCATCGCTTTCTTATACTTTAAATATACCAAAGATACTCCGGAGGGTAATTACGATGAAATAGGCTATACCAAAGCAGAATCGTCAAAAACAGACTGGTCTATTTTGGCCGATTGGCGCATTTGGGCGCTGACCTTAGCTTACGCGATGTGCTTTGGCATGGAGTTAACCTTTGATAATGTGGCATCACTTCATTTTGTGGATACCTTCCACCTTACCCAAAGCGCGGCCGGCTTCTGGGCCGGGATATTTGGTTTCATGAACTTATTCGCCCGTGCTTTAGGTGGTATCGCATCAGACAAAATGGGCCGAAAATTTGGCATGCGCGGCAAGGGTTTGTTACTGGCCGGTGTATTGCTTTTAGAAGGCTGCGGATTGCTATTATTCGCGCAAGCCGGCTCCTTATTTATGGCTATTACCTGCATGCTAACCTTTGCCTTGTTCCTGAAAATGTCAAACGGGGCTACCTATGGCATTGTACCTTTTGTTAACGCTAAAAATGTGGGCCTGGTGAGCGGTATTGTTGGCGCGGGCGGCAATTTGGGTGGTATGCTATTTGGCTTCCTATTCAAATCAACCACCATAACTTATGTGGAAGCCTTCACTTATATAGGCTATACGGTGATAGCAGTATCTGTCATCGTATTTATAACCCGTTTTCAGAAACAAGCCGTTACTGATGAAAAGTTAGAGAGTAGCAAATTAGCCGGCGCTTTATAAAATAATTATGTCAAAATCAAGGCACACCACAAACCAACTAAGTACCACCTGCTGTTATTGCGGGGTTGGGTGTGGTGTGCTTTTAAATAAAGAAAAAAACGGCTCGATAAGCCTGGAGGGTAATAAAGATCACCCTGTTAATAAAGGCGCGCTTTGCAGCAAGGGCCTTAACCTGCATCATACGGTTAATGATAAAACCGATAGGCTGCTTTATCCGCAAATGCGGTATAATAAAAACATGCCCATGCAGCGTGTTAGCTGGGATGAAGCGCTTGACCGTACCGCCGCGGTATTTAAAACTTTTATAGACAAATATGGCCCCGATTCGGTAGCATTCTACGCTTCCGGCCAATGCCTCACCGAAGAGTATTATGTGATCAATAAACTCATGAAAGGGTTTATCGGCAGTAATAATATCGATACCAATTCAAGGTTATGTATGAGCAGTGCCGTTGCTGCCTATAAAATGGCATTGGGCGAAGATAGTGTTCCGCTTTGTTATGATGATATTGAACTGGCCGATTGCTTTTATGTAACCGGCGCTAACCCGGCCTGGTGTCATCCTATTTTATGGCGACGGGTTGAGGCACATAAGGCTGCCAATCCTAATGTAAGGATCATTGTGGTAGACCCTCGCGTTACCGATACGGTCAGCATTGCCGACCTGCACCTACAATTAAACCCCGGTACAGATGTTACACTTAACCATGCTATTGGCCGCGTGCTGATAGAGAATGGCGATATCGACCTTGATTTTGTGACCAACCACACCGAAGGTTTTGAAGCTTATAGTAAACTGGTGTTTGAAAGAACGGTTGCCGAATCGGCAGATATATGTGGTGTGAGCGAAGCCGATCTCCGCCTGGCGGCGCAATATATTGGCGAGGCCAAAGGTTATATTTCCATGTGGACCATGGGCCTTAACCAAAGCGCTATCGGCGTAAATAAAAACCTGAGTTTAATTAATTTGAACCTGATAACCGGCCATATTGGCAAACCGGGATCAGGCCCATTATCGTTAACCGGGCAGCCAAACGCCATGGGTGGGCGTGAAGTAGGCGGATTAGCCAATTTATTGCCCGCGCACCGCGATTTGGGCAACGCAGAGCATCGTGCTGAGGTAGAAAAATTTTGGGGCGGTACCACCATCAACCCTAAGCCCGGCCTTTCGGCTACAGAAATGTTCGCGGCCTTAAATGACGGCAGGTTAAAGGCGATATGGATTTTGTGCACCAACCCGTTAACCAGTATGCCTAATGTACGTTTGGTGGAGGATGCTTTGAAGAAAGCCAAATTTGTTGTTGTGCAGGAAATCACCAATAAATCAGAAAGCCTGGCTTTTGCCGATGTGATACTGCCCGCCGCTGCCTGGGCGGAAAAAGAAGGCACCATGACCAATTCAGAGCGTCGCATTAGTTATCTCAATAAGATACTTGATGCGCCCGGTGAGGCCATACCTGATGCAGAGATCATTTGCAAATTCGCCCGAAAAATGGGGTATAAAGGGTTTGATTTTGAAAACAATGCCGCCATTTATGCCGAGCATGCCCGGCTTACGGCTAAAACCAATATAGATATCAGCGGCTTAAGTTATGAGGTATTAAAGGAACAAAAGACCGTACAATGGCCTTATAAAAAGAAAAGCCCGCCAAAAGGCACACCACGTTTATTTACTGATAAGAAATTTTATACCCCTTCGCAAAAAGCCATCATTCACCCGGTTGCGGATACATTGACCAGCGAAATGCCTGATGCAGATTTTCCATTCATCCTGACCACCGGTCGTATCCGCGACCAATGGCATACAATGAGCAAAACCGGCAAGGTTAATAAGTTGAATCAGCATTATGCACAATCGTTTTTAGAGATCAACCCGGCAGATGCAGCCCAACTTAAAATTAGTGAGGGTGATGTCACCGTAATCACTTCCAAACGCGGTACGGTACAGGTAAAAGCCAAAATATCGGCACAAATAAAGAAGGGCGTTGTGTTTTTACCGATGCACTGGGGGAAAATACTGGGTAACGATCTGAATCGCGCCAATAACATCACCAGCGATAAAATAGATCCGATATCAAAAGAGCCTGATTTTAAATTTTGCGCCGTAAATGTGGCCCGCTTTAAAAAGCCTTTTCAACGTATTGTAGTTATAGGTGCGGGTGCGGGCGCTTACGGTTTCGTCAAATCATACCGCGAACTGAACCGCGATGATGAGATCACTATTTTTAGTAAAGAAAATTATCCGTTTTACAACCGGGTTATGCTGCCCCATTACATCAGCGGCGAACAGCAATGGGAGCAACTGGTAAAAATGAAGGACGAAGAAGAGCCCGAGTTTAAAATTAACCTTTTACGGGGGGTAAGTGTTGAGCGTATAGACCGCGCCAACAAATATGTGTTGGATTCGCGCGGTGTTAAAACTCAATATGATGTTTTGTTGATTGCCACGGGCAGCAGGGCAGCCGTTCCGCGGAACGTGCCCACGCTCCCTGGCATTTTTACCATGCGTAACCGTAATGATGCCGATAGCTTTAAAAAGCATATCCCGGCAGAAGGACATGTGGTAATTGTTGGCGGGGGTTTACTGGGATTAGAGATGGCGGCTTCGCTGCGCGAGATCGGTAAGAAGGTAACTATAATCCAACGTACCTCGCGTTTTTTGAACCGGCAATTGGATGCTTTAGGCAGCCAGCTTTTGCATGAAGAAATGGTTGACCAGGGCTGCGATATTTATTACGACGATGAGATACAGTTGTTTTATGGGCGGTCAAAACTAAGTGGTATCGGCTTAAAAAGTGGCCGCAAGATCAACTGCGACGCCATGATACTTGCTATTGGTACTACACCCAATTTTGAGCTGGCTAAAGAGTGCGGGTTAGAATGCCGTCGCGGGGTTATTGTTAACGAGCGCCTGCAAACCAGTGATCCGGATGTTTACGCCATTGGTGAGATAGCCGAATTTGAGGGAACGCTGTACGGTATTACCGCCGCTGCCGAACAACAGGCCCATGTGGTGGCTACTTACATGAACGGCGATATTGCCAGCTATTATAAAGGCAGTCTGTTCATGAATATTATTAAGATACACGGGTTCGACCTGTGCAGTATTGGTTTGCCGGAATGCCCTGATGATATTAATTATGAAGAGGTTGTATTCACGGATAAGGCCAAACGCTATTATAAAAAATGCATCATCCACCAGGATAGATTGGTAGGTGCTATTTTAATAGGCGATAAGAGCGAATTCCTGGAGTTTAGAGACTTGATAGCTAACAAAACAGAACTAAGCGAGAAACGCCTGCAATTACTACGCAGCGGTAACAAAGCCGACCCGGTATTAGGTAAGCTGGTTTGTAGTTGTAATAATGTAGGAAGCGAGAATATCCGCAATAAAATACACGACGGCTGTAATACCCTAAAGGACCTTTGCACAGCAAGCGGCGCAGGTATGGGTTGCGGCTCATGTCGCCCCGAAGTAAAACGATTGCTGGAAGAAGCGTTAGAAAATTTACCATTAGCTAAAGCGGTTTAATATGACACATCTCATCAAAATTAACCTGCCGGGAGGCTTTATATCAGCCGGCGATCTTTACGAGATACTGTTGATAGCCGAAAGTGCCGGCGCGGCACATATCCGCTTTGGCAACAGGCAACAATTGTATTTCACTATTGATCACGACGCGCTGGAAGACCTGGAACTGGATATGCTGAAATCAGAGATCAGCTATGAGATAGATGATGACCAGCACCCCAACATCATCAGTTCATATGTAGCCGATACCATCTTTACACACCAAGAAGGCTGGCTACGCGAGGGTGTTTACAAAGATATCTTTGATCAGTTTGAACACCAGCCTCGACTAAAAGTGAACCTGGTGGATAGCAGTCAAACCTTTGTGTCGTTTTTTAGCGGTAACATTAACTTTATTGCATCGGGTACTAATAATTATTGGTATACATACATCAGGTTTCCTAAGACGGACCAATTGTACTGTTTTCCGTCGCTGGTATATTCGGAAGATATCCCCGCTTTAGCAAAAGCTGCCGAAGAGATCATCTTGCAAAAAAAAGAGCTGTTTTATAACCAGGCAAATATTGATGGCGAGCTGTTCTATAAAACACTCCTTAAAAAACTAAGCATCGCAACGCAACCGGTAACCGAAGCCTTAAAGTTGCCCGATTTCTATCTGCCTTATTACGAAGGCTTCAACAAGTACAGTAACAAATACTGGTTAGGCATTTACCGCCGTAATGAGTTATTCCCGTTAGGGTTTTTAAAGGATGTCTGTTCGCTTTGTTTAAAATCACGAATAGGCCAGGTTTATACTACTCCCTGGAAATCTATTCTGATTAAAGGCATTGAGCAAACTGACCGTAATCAATGGGGGTTGATCCTGAGTAAATATCACCTTAACATCCGCCATGCGGCAAACGAGTTGAACTGGCAAATAGAAGATATTTGTAACGAGGGACTGGACCTTAAACAACAACTTGTTCGCCAATTTGAAGAGGCCGATCTGCGCACCTACCAGCTTTGCTTTGCTATTAAAACGCAGCCCAAAACAGGCCTGCAGGCATCCATCGTTTTAAGAAAGCATGCGGCCGGCTTGTACGACATCCTGCATACGCGTGATTTTAACCCTAACCTTAAAGACGAGGTGATTTATAAACAAAATGTTAAACCCCGCGATTTGAGCAAAAACCTGATAGCCCTTTGTCATAATTATTACGATATGCAAAGCAATGCACTGCCTGTGCCTGCTTTACGCGATGAGGCAAGCCCAGCTCCCGAAAAAGCGGCTATCTATCAATGCAACTGCTGTCTTACCCGTTACGATAAAGCCTACGGCGATCCCATGAGCAATATTGACAAGGGCGTTGACTTTGAGACCCTCACAGAATATACCTGTCCTGTATGTGAAGCCCCAATGACCGAGTTTAGCCTGTTGCCTGCTTAATTATTATTGAGGGTTATTTGCATACCTGAAATTAAACCTGCCTGACGGTGCTACATCGCCATTAATTAAGAAATCGGTTATATCGCCATCGGTTTGCATATTGTCAGACCATTTAAATTCAAAATCAACTGCCTGTTTTATTCCTAATAGCAGTTTGGGGATCTTGATCTCTAATACGTTATTTACCACGTGGTAATCCACGTCGCCTACCTGTGTCCATACCCAGCCATTGGCAGACCTTTCTATTACTGCCTTAGCTTTAGGATTGATCCGGTTGATGACATAATCATAGCCGTTCCAGCCGGTTTTGTTATCGCGATCAATATCAATAAACAGTCGCATCCATGCATGATCGGTGATGGGCGATAATTTATCCTGTGTTTTCACATAGAAGTAAACATACTGCTTATCAACCGCTACCTTCGATAAGATAATGTCATTCCTCCCTGTAGTATTGGTATAATGTACGCCTTTCCAACCATCAAAATCGCGATGAATAGTATTGCCTTTATAGGAAGTAAATTCAGGTTTAACGACACTCCAATCAACAAGCGAGCCGGTTGCTTTTTCGGTAGTAAAACCAGTATATTCATCAGGTGCTGCCACACCTTTAAACCTACGGATGTTACTCACCATCTGGTAATAATAATTATCCAGGTGCCCGCCCTTCATAGGTTCGATATCGCGGCTTCCTTCTTCATTAAACTCGTCGGGGAAAGCGTTTACCTGTTTCTGCCATTTTTTATATCTCCCGGCAACCCACTCGTTCCATCCGGTAATAAAAATAAAATCGGGGTTTAGCGTAATAGCTTGATCCCATTGTTCCTGGAAATTATAGCCATAATTTACCGCGCCCGGCTCGGTATGTTGGCCATTAGCGACAGTATAACTGCGGCCAAAAGCTCCCGGCGAATTCATAGCACTCAAACCATCCTTTTTCGACCAGTTTTGCGCCACGCCTACGGTAGCTTCTTCAAAGCCGCCTTCAGGTTTAGCAACGAAACCATGCTGCGGATAAATCTCCAGCCATCCCCAATGATCGACACGTTGAGGGCCCTTATTATAAACAGGCTGGCTTGGCCTGAAAGTGAAGAAGTTCTTCATTTCTGCATCAGTGGCGGTAGCGTTCTTGCCGTCAAGCATTTCGGGGTAAGCCATCATTAATGGTTTGCCTTTCCAATAAAACCATAAGTCCTTATATAAACCCGGTTTGTAAAGGTCATTGTATAACTGTACCAATTCTGCTTTTGCAGCAGGCGTAGGCCCAAACGGCAGGATAAAACCTATGGCGGGGGCTTTTATCCCATCCTTACGGGCAAGATCAAATGCTTTAAATAAGGCCTCGTACGAATCTTTAAAGGTAAGCCCATTGGTCGAATCAAGGATGATCACATCAACCCCGGCATCGGCCATCATTATCGCTTGTCGTCTTAGTACCCAGGGATCTTCATTACGATAATAACCAAACAATGGCTCGCTCCAATAAAACACATTACCGTCCTGGGGGCGCCATACCGGATTATTAAACTGGTATACCGCTTCTGGGTTTTTGGCTAATATTTCCGAAACATTTAAGGGCACCTGTGCAGCAAAATTGGTATGCCATACCCAATAAAACAACCCAACAAATTTGTCTTTTTTGGGTGCGCCTACATCCTTAAATTCCGGCAGCTTCCTACCCAACGCATCGGTTGCAGGATAATTGGGCACAACCATTTGCGCAAGCAATATATGCGGCAATAATATCAGAAACAAGAGAACTCTCTTCATAAATAGGTTTGAGGGGATGGTTATTTCCAGAATTTATTTTTCCAGTCGGTTTGCTCTTCGGGGGTTAAAAATGTCCAGGCAATTATACGGGTGCTCTTTTGCCCGTGTGCCATATTGATGGTTTTAATCTCCTGAGCTTTCACCCATTTTAACGAACTATAGGCTGTAGGCAAAGTATCTTTTTTTGACACCAGCGATGTGAACCATAAGCACTGTTTAGAAAATTTGACGCTGTCTTCTATCATCCTGCGGATAAAACCCGCTTCGCCGCCGTTTGTCCAAAGCTCATTCTTTTGCCCGCCAAAGTTTAGCAAGGTTGGCTTTTTCATCTGGCCCAATTTTTTCCATTTGGTCGCGGTAGCATCTTTAGCTTCTTTAAAGGATGCATGGAAAGGCGGGTTACACATGGTCAGATCAAACCGATCATCAGGATTTATTACACCGGTATACACGCTATCTTTAGTGGTTTGCAATCGCAGACTGATCTGATCTTCAATCTGTTTGTTAGCCCCGATGATATTCTTTGCGTTGCGAAGAGCTACCGGGTCGATATCGCTGCCTGTAAATTGCCATTTGTAAACGGCGTTCCCAATTAAAGGATAAACCAGGTTTGCACCCATGCCAATATCCAACACCTGTATACTATCGCCACGCGGAACTTTACCTTCGTTCACCTCTGCCAACAGGTCGGCAGCGTAATGCAAATAATCAGCACGGCCGGGTATGGGTGGGCATAAATAACCTTCGGGGATATCCCAGCCATCAACACCATAATAATGCTTCAACAAAGCTTTGTTTATAGCCTTTACCGCTTCGGGGTCGCTAAAATCAACCGATTCAACATCAAAATTATTCAGACCGATAAAATCACGCAGTGCAGGATAGGCTTTACACAACAATTTAAAATCATAACCGCCACGATGGCTGTTACGCGGGTGCATGTTATCTTTTGGGGCGGGCTTTTGTGGCTGATCACTATTCATGTATGGCTAATGCTATTTTTGGCGAATGTCGGTATTCTTAATTATAAATCAGTACCGGGCATATGCTAATTACCCTTTCCCTCCCTATAAGCCTTCTGATATACCTGCGGTGTTTTACCGGTCACCTTTTTAAAAAACTCATGAAAGCATGAAAAACTATTAAAACCGCTTTCATAACATACCTCTTTAATGCTCATTTTGTTTGCTATGAGCAATTTGCAGGCATAACCTACACGTATCTCTGTAATAAAGTCAGAATAGGTTTTACCTGTATGATTTTTAAAGAAACGGCAAAAAGAGTTAGAGGTCATGCCCGCAATTTCGGCAACCTCGCTTTGCTTTATCTTTTTCTGAAAATTGTTGAATGTGTAATTATAGATGGTATTGATGCGCTTGTTTTCTGATTCGGGGAAATCATATTTAAAACCCAATGATGATAATAGGACAGCACCTTCGCACAAGGCGATCTCCGACAAACAGGTGATCAGCGCGATTATCTGATGGATACCTTCGGATAAATAAATTTTCTCGACCAGGTCGCTCACCTTATCGGCTACCTCACCTTTAAATAATATTCCCCTTTGGGCTTTCTCCAATAAGACCTTAATATGCCGGGTCTCGGGCAGATGCAAAAAGCGCTCGCCTACAAAATTCTCGAAAAAATGAATAACCGTCGAATAAGGTTCGGCGGCTACTTCATCCTGATAATACACCTCATCATACTTCCAGAAATGAGGCAGATTACATCCAACTAATACTACATTGCCCGGTTCAAACTGCGAGATATGATCGCCCACAAATTGGGTGCCTGCACCCTTATGAAAATGTATCAGTTCTATCTCCGGATGATAATGCCACCTATTGTTGATATTGGGCATCATTTCTTTACGGACACCAAACGAGTGGTCGGGCGTATAGGGTATTTTAAGTAACTGAGGCTTCATAATTACTCATAATTTGGGCATATTATTTAATATCGGGGTAAAATACCATAATAAACAGGTACTTTTCTAATTTTTAGCGCCATAAAAACACTTTTATTTGATCAACCAATTATTTATCAGCGCCATTTCATAACTTAGTTTAGATCGGCACCTAAAAAAGTAACCTGCAAAATTATGAAGCAATACCTTAAGTATCTCTTAACCGGCGTAATGGCAAGCAGCTTGTCGTCGTTAAAAGCGCAAGATCTGCCCGTAAACCCCGGCCCGTTCAAACCGACTGACGAATCATTAAAAGAATATAAATATCCTGATTGGTTTCGCGATGCCAAGTTTGGAATCTGGGCACACTGGGGCCCGCAAGCCGTACCGCGCCAGGGCGATTGGTATGCACGTGGTTTGTATGAAGAGGGCCGCCGTCAAAACAAGTGGCATGTGGCACATTATGGCACTCCTTCAAAATTTGGTTATAAAGATATTATCCCGCTATGGAAAGCCGAAAAGTGGGACCCTGAAAAGTTGATGGCGCTGTATAAAAAGGCCGGTGCTAAATACTTTGTAAGTATGGGTAGCCACCATGACAATTTCTTTTTGTGGGATTCAAAGATCCATAAATGGAACGCTGTAAACATGGGGCCGCATAAAGACGTAGTAGGTACGTGGCAAAAAGCGGCTAAAAAACAAGGGCTTAAATTTGGTGTATCAGAACATTTGGCCGCCAGTTATACCTGGTTCCAGGCATCACACGGTGCGGATACTAAAGGTGACTATAAAGGAGTGCCTTACGATGGTGCCGATCCGCAATACGCTGATCTATACCATACCAAAGCCGCCCCCGGCGATAATGGCTGGCTGACCACCAACCGCGAGTGGATGAAAGAATGGTATGCCGATGTAAAAGAACTGGTGGATACCTATCATCCTGACCTGTTATACTCTGACAGCCAGTTGCCTTTTGGCGAGATAGGCCGCAGTATGCTGGCTAATTTCTATAATGGTAACTTGTCTTATCATAATGGCGCATCAACAGCTATTTATAACTGTAAAGAGCCTTCTAACGGTAAATGGGTACAGGACCTGGAACGTGGCGTGCAGGATAATATCAACCCATATCCGTGGCAAACAGATACTTCCATAGGCGACTGGTTTTACCAGACCGGGCAGAAATACAAAACCGGCACCGAAGTAATACAAATGCTGGTTGATATTGTAAGTAAAAATGGCAACCTCCTGATCAACATTGTACAAACGCCTGAGGGTGACCTGGAGCCGGATGTACTAAAGATTGTTAATGAAATAGCCGACTGGATGCCTGTAAACGGTAAAGGCATTTATGGTACCCGCCCGTGGAAGATCTACGGTGAAGGGCCATCGACCGTTAAAGAAAATCAGAAAAAAGGACAATTTGTGGGTTTAAGCGATACCCGCGCGTATCAACCAACCGATATTCGTTTTACGACCAAAGGCAATAACCTGTATGCGTTTTGCATGGAAACACCGGAGGCCGATATTCAAATTAAGTCGTTAGGCAAAAGCTCAACCATTAATGATAAAAAGATAGTAAGCGTATCTATGCTGGGCAGCAGCCAAAAACTAAAGTGGGAACAAAAAGACGACGCGCTGGTAATAACTAAACCTACAAATCTGCCTAAATGGGCCGTTTTAGGCTTACAAATTGAGCTGAAATAAACTGATACAATAAGAGCATATCAAGTAGTTTTATTAAAGGAGGAAAGCCGGTCAGGCTTTCCTCCTTTTTTTATTATATAAACTCCGTTAATAATACAATAGATAATATATTCTTCTTAAATTTAATCTTGAATGCCAATATAATATCAAAACTGGCTATTTATTGAAAGTTTTTAATTGCCCATTAGTCTTTCTTTGTATTACCATTATAAACCAATATTGTAAATTTTATAAAACGATGAAAAAATTACTTTTTATCCTGTCGGCAGTGTTGCTGGCTTTTAACAGCAATGCGCAGCAAACCGAAAAATTTAATGGCCTGGATATGAACCTGGGCACCCTGTCGAAACTATCAGACGCGCAATCACGCTCTATAAGCCCTGAGAATTTTACAGGCGAAAAAGGAAAAGGCGGCATGGCAGATCCGGTAAAAGACAAAGGAAAACGCAACGTAGCCAACGCCACAGGCGCCGCCCGCGAACTGGGACAAGGCTGGAAAGTAAACCCATATATTATTATCAATCCCGGCGAAACCATAACCATTGCAGAAATGGAAGGTCCTGGCGCTATACAACATATCTGGATGACCCCTACCGGCAACTGGCGCCTATCCATCCTGCGTATGTATTGGGATGATGAAAAAGAGCCGTCTGTTGAAGCCCCTGTAGGCGCTTTCTTTGGTATGGGCTGGAACGCTTACTCGCCGTTAAACTCCTTGCCAATTACCGTAAACCCGGGTAGCGCGTTTAACAGCTATTGGAAAATGCCTTTCCACAAAAAATGTCGCATCACTATGGAAAACATCGATGACAGGGCCATGAGCCTATACTATCAGGTTGATTATACCTTAACCAAAGTAGCTGATAACGAAGGTTATTTCCATGCGCAGTTCAGAAAATCAACACCAAAAGACAATTCAGTATATACCATCCTCGATGGTGTTAAAGGCAAAGGCCAATACGTTGGTGTTTACTTAGGTGTCGATGTAAATAACAACGGCTGGTGGGGCGAAGGCGAGATCAAGTTCTATATGGACGGTGATGATAAATTTGCGACCATAGTAGGCACTGGTACAGAGGATTACTTCTGCGGATCATACGATTTTGACACCCACAAAAAGAATGCTGCGGGTCTTGACGAGGTGAACTATACTGAATTTTCCACCCCGTATACCGGTATGCCGCAAGTAATAAAAGGCGATGGCCATTACCAGATCAGGCAGCGTTTTGGCCTGTACAGATGGCATATCCAAGACCCTATCCGTTTTGAGAAGGACTTGAAAGTAACCATACAGGATTTGGGTTGGAAATCAGGTGGCAGGTATTTGGCACAGCATTCTGACTTTGTATCGGTAGCGTTCTGGTACCAGTCAGGCCCGCATGGGGCTTATCCAAAACTACCATCGAAAGACGAGTTAGAGATCAATTAATTTAAACGGCATCCTTATGAAAAACGGATCAGACAGGCGCGTATTTCTGCGAAACTTAGGTATCGGTGGTGCTGCTGCATTTCTGCCTGTTGGCAGCTTAAAAGCGTCAGACAGTGAAGAAAAAACTGCAGATATCACACCAAAAACCACCACAGGTCGCAAATATAACACGCCCTACGCAGGCCAATATTTAAACCGGGTTGCTTTTCCTATCGGTGGCATTGGCGCGGGTATGTTTTGTTTGGAAGGCACGGGTGCTATCTCGCATATGTCGGTCCGTAATAACCCCGAGATCTATTTGGAGCCGGCCATGTTTGCCGCCATCAGCATTAAAGGTGCAAAGAACAGCGCCAAAGTTTTGGAGGGTAAAGTGCCCGAATGGAAGAAGTTCGGTCAGCGCGATTCTGGTCTCGGTGGTACCGGTGGCGCTACCTGGGGGCTACCCCGTTTTGAAACAGCGGAGTTCTCGGCACGCTTCCCTTTTGGACGTGTAACCTTGCAGGATAAGGATGTGCCGCTGCAGATCCAAATCAAAGGCTGGAGCCCATTTATCCCTACCGATGCCGATAGCGCCAGCTTACCTTTTGGTGGTTTAGAGTATCACTTTAAAAATACAGGTACTAAGACCGAAGAGTGCATTTTCTCTTATAACAGCCGCAACTTTATGGAACAGCCGGGTACTAAAAACTCGGTGAAGACTATAAAGAACGGTTTTATCCTTTCTGCCGAGGGCACCACTGCCGACCCGCAGAAACAAGGCGATTTCGCCATTTATACTGATGATCCGGCTACGATAACCAACCACTGTTGGTTTAGAGGTGGTTGGTTTGACGGCCTTACTATAGCATGGAATAAGGTACGTAATGCAGAAACGGCTAACAACCCTCCAGTAGAGAAGGATGCACCGGGCGCTTCCTTATATGTACCGTTTACTTTAAAGCCGGGCCAGGAAAAGACCATCCGCCTGATGATGGCGTGGTATGTACCCAATACCAAATTGAAAATGGGCGATGTTGCCCCATCTGCCAAAGAAATAGTAGAAAATGACCCGCTTCTAAAATATCATAAACCCTGGTACAGCAGCCAGTTTAAAAATATAGAAGAAGCGGCTGCCTATTGGAACACCAACTACACCAACCTACAGAAAAAGACGCAGCTATTTACAGACACCTTTTATAAAAGCACCCTGCCTGCCGAGGTGACGGAAGCCATAGCGGCTAACCTCACCATTCTAAAATCACCGACTGTATTGCGGCAGCATGATGGCCGGTTTTGGTGCTGGGAAGGCAGCGGCGATAACTGGGGCAGCTGTCACGGCTCATGTACCCACGTTTGGAACTATGCACAGGCTGTATCGCACCTGTTTCCGTCATTAGAGCGCAGCTTACGCGATACCGAGTTTAATGAAAGCCAAAATGCCGAAGGCCACCAGATGTTCCGCTCTAATTTGCCGATCACGCCGGTGGTGCATAACTTCCATGCCGCATCCGACGGGCAATTGGGTGGCATTATGAAAGTATA
Organism: Bacteroidota bacterium; assembly: GCA_040388175.1. Taxonomy (GTDB): domain Bacteria; phylum Bacteroidota; class Bacteroidia; order Sphingobacteriales; family Sphingobacteriaceae; genus Mucilaginibacter. The sequence goes on from JAZKCG010000053.1 coordinate 34,172, forward strand.
CCGCGAGTGGCGCATCAGCGGAGATAACGAATGGTTAAAGTCCATCTACCCAAAAGTACAAACCAGCCTGGATTACTGCATCAAAACCTGGGACCCGAAAGGTAACGGCGTTGTACAGGAACCACACCATAATACCTACGACATTGAGTTTTGGGGGCCAACCGGCTTTGCAACCAGTTTTTACCTGGGCGCGCTCAATTCCTTAATAACCATGGGCCGCTTCCTGAACAAGGACGTAAAGAAATACGAAACGCTATACGCCAAAGGCAAAGCCTATATGGAAAGTGAGTTGTATAACGGCGAATACTTTGCCCAAAAGATCCAATGGAAAGGCCTGCAGGCCCCCGACCCAACCAAGGTACAATCCTTTGCAACCCAATACACACCAGAAGCATCGGCTCTGTTAGAAAAAGAAGGGCCTAAATATCAATACGGTACCGGTGTATTGTCAGACGGGGTAATGGGTGGGTGGCTATCGCGGATGTGTGGCTTGGGCGACCCGCTGGATGCTGCTAAGACCCGTAGCCATTTAAAAGCGGTTCACCAATACAATTTTAAAACCAACCTACGCGAACACGCTAACCCGCAGCGCCCTACCTATGCCATAGGCGACGAAGGCGGTTTACTACTTTGTTCCTGGCCAAAAGGCGGCATGCTGTCTTTACCTTTTGTTTATAGCAACGAGGTGTGGACGGGTATTGAATACCAGGTAGCGTCACATTTAATGCTGATGGGCGAGGTTGAAAAAGCGTTGGATATTGTATGCGCCTGCCGCGACCGATATAATGGCGAGGTACGCAATCCATTCAATGAATATGAGTGCGGCCATTGGTACGCCCGGGCCATGTCAAGCTACGGTATGATAGAAGGCCTTACCGGCGTGCGTTATGATGCCGTTACTAAAGATTTACACATAGATTCTAAAATAGGCGATTTTACCAGTTTCCTTTCCACCGCAAGCGGATTTGGAACAGTGACTTACAAAGGCGGTATATCCAAGCTAAATGTAGCTTATGGAAGCATCCCGGTAAATAAGATTATTGTTGCAGGAGCGGCTAAAAAACTGGGTTAATAGCCATTCACATATACACTACAAATGAACATAACAGGAAAACAAATTATAGGATATAACCAGGCTAAGGGTAGCAACACCGACACCTTTGAAAGTGTTACCATAGCTGAAAACAACGGGCAACCCTATACTTTCGAAGAGGGGTCGGCTGATGATATTGATGCCGCTGCAAAAAAAGCGACATCCGCATTTAAAACTTATAAACTATTACCCGCTGCAGATCGTGTAAAGTTTCTGGAAGCTATAGCTGCCGAAATAAACAGCATTCGCGAAGTGTTGGTTGCTGCCGCGATGCAGGAAACCCACTTACCGCAACCCCGCTTAAATGGCGAGGTTGACCGTACCATTAACCAGATAGGCTTATTTGCCAACCTGCTTAAAGAAGGCTCGTGGGTAAACGCTATCATAGACACACCAAAGCCCGACAGGCAACCTTTACCCAAACCGGCCATCAGCCAAATGCTGCGCCCGCTGGGTGTTACAGGGGTGTTTGGGGCAAGTAATTTTCCGTTCGCTTTTTCTGTTGCGGGTGGCGATACCATTTCGGCTCTGGCCGCGGGCTGCCCGGTGGTTTATAAAGCACACTTTGGCCATCCGGTTACATCAGAGCTGGTAGGAAAATGCATAGCAAAAGCTGCAAAAAAAACAGGGATGCCTGATGGGGTTTTCTCACTGGTACAAGGTAAAACTATACAGGCCGGTCAGGCATTGGTTAAGCACCCACTTATTAAAGCCGTTGGTTTTACAGGATCATTAGCCGGAGGAAAAGCCTTGTTCGACCTGGCCGTTAAACGCGAGATACCTATCCCGGTTTATGCCGAAATGGGCAGCGTTAACCCGGTGTTTTTACTGCCCGGTAAACTACAGGAAGATGCCGTTGGTTTAGCCAAATCATTAGTGGCGTCAAACACTTTAGGTGTTGGCCAGTTCTGTACCAATCCGGGCATTGTGCTGATGGTAAAAAGCCCTGCTGCTGATGAGTTTTTAACGCAATACGCAGCTTCGCTTATAGAAGCAACGGGCGGCAAAATGCTTACTGATTCCATCTATAATGCGTACTGTAAAGGAATAGACCAATTAGAAACATCAGCTTCGTTAACCTCGTTAAGAACAGGCACGGCCACTAATCATAACGCGGCTATACCAAATGCGTTCAGTGTATCTGGTGCCGCTTTTTTAAAGGATCCATCGCTATTTGAAGAACATTTTGGACCGGTAGCATTACATGTTATCGCTGCCGATATGGCTGAGTTATACGCCATAGCAGAACAGATCCCCGGGCAGTTAACTACAAGTATCTGGGCTGATAAGCATGATGTAGCCGAATATAAAGCCCTGTTCGATATCCTGGAAGAAAAAGCGGGCCGTTTAATGATTAACAATGTACCAACAGGTGTTGAAGTTACGCATGCCATGCTACATGGCGGCCCGTATCCGGCTACCACAGATAGCCGCACCACATCGGTGGGTTCGCAGGCCATCTATCGTTTTACAAGGCCGGTATGTTACCAGAATTTTCCACAGGAACTTTTACCTCCCGAATTGCAAAACAGCAATCCGCTAAATATCTGGCGCAAGGTTGACGGAGAATTTACTAAAAACAAAATCGCTTAATTAATGACCATGCGAGCCAGAACATTAAAAATACATCCTAAAGATAATATGGAAGTAGCCCTGACCGACCTTAAGGCGGGCGAGACTATATCATCCGGCAACCGCAAGATCACCCTTTTAAGTGATGTTGCCGCCAAACATAAATTCGCGCTTACAGACATTAAACCCGGCGACGACATTATCATGTACGGCGTACTGGTGGGCAAAGCCGTATTACCTATACAAACCGGCGAGGTGGTAACTACCACCAATATCAAACACGCCTCGGGCGATTATGAATTGGGCCAACGCAACACCAGCTGGTTGATCCCTGATACTTCTGCCTGGAAGAACCGCACCTTTATGGGTTACCATCGCGCAGATGGTTCTGTAGGGGTGTCCAATTATTGGCTGGTGATCCCACTGGTATTTTGCGAGAACCGCAACGTACAGGTGATCCAGGACGCTTTCGCTAAAGAACTGGGGTACCAGAATGACATTTCGCCGGAGCGCGACCATGTGAAGCAACTCATTAAACTCTATAAATCGGGCAAAAAAGCGGGTGACATTTTAGAAAGCGACTACACTGCCGATACAGCAACGGCAGAAGCTGACGACCGCATCTTCCCTAATGTAGATGGCATCAAGTTTTTGAATCATTCGTTAGGCTGCGCAGGCATTAAAGAAGATACCCGCGACCTTTGTGGCTTATTAGCGGGCTATATCACTCATGCCAACGTAGCGGGAGCAACGGTACTAAGTTTGGGTTGCCAGAACGCGCAGATAGATATGCTGAAAGCAGAGATCTACCGGCGCGACCCTAATTTTTCAAAACCTTTATATACCCTTGAACAGCAGCAAATAGGCAACGAAACCGAATTGCTTAAACAAGCCGTAAAGCAAACCTTTGCCGGGCTGATACAAGCGAATGAATTAACCCGCCAACCCGCGCCGTTAAGTAAATTATGTGTGGGATTAGAATGTGGTGGTTCAGATGGATTTTCGGGCATTTCTGCTAACCCGGCATTGGGCCATGCTTCGGATATATTGGTAGAGTTGGGCGGATCAGTGATCCTTTCTGAGTTCCCGGAATTATGCGGTGTAGAGCAGGAACTAAGCGACCGATGTATAGACGATGAAACTGCCGAAAGATTTATCCACCTGATGCGCTCTTATCACGATAAGGCAAAGGCGTTAGGCTCGGGCTTCGCGTTCAATCCATCGGCCGGCAACGTGCGCGATGGTTTAATTACTGATGCCATCAAATCAGCAGGCGCGGCAAAAAAGGGTGGCTCATCTCCGGTGGCCGATGTGCTGGATTATCCCGAAAAGGTAAGAAAACCGGGGTTGACGTTATTATGCACCCCGGGCAGTGATGTAGAATCGACCACTGCCGAAGTTGGTTCTGGTGCTACCATTGTAGTATTTACTACCGGTTTGGGTACGCCCACCGGCAACCCTATTACCCCGGTGGTTAAGGTATCAACCAATACCAAACTGTACCAAAAAATGACGGATATTATTGATATAGACGCGGGTACTGTTATCAGCGGCGAAGAAAGTATCAATGAAGCCGGCGAACGCATACTGGAACATATCATCCGTATTGCCAGCGGCGAAGAAAAGGCCAAAGCTGTAGCATCAGGCCACGACGATTTTATACCATGGAAAAGAGGGATCTCCCTTTAAACACAACTATCAATGAAATTATTTAAAACAGCAAAAGGAGTTTTTTTACAGGATAATACATCCGTTTATCAATTAGAAAAAGATTGGGACGCGTTGGTTAACAGGGACGATCTGTATAGCTATTTAATAGCACAAGCATCAACCACAACTAAAGTTACCGGCGATGAATGGCAGCAGGATCTGTTGCCACCAATAGCTACCCAAGAGATCTGGGCGGCGGGTGTGACTTACCTGCAAAGCAGGGACGCGCGGGTGGAAGAATCGCAATCATCAGGCGGCTCTGACCTGTACAAGCGGGTATATGATGCCGAGCGGCCAGAAATATTTTTTAAATCGACCGCGCAAAGAGCGGTGGGGCATTTGCAGGACATCAGCATTCGTAAAGACTCCTCATGGAACGTGCCTGAGCCGGAGTTGACCTTATTTATCAACTCGAAAGGCAACATCCAGGGCTATACCATAGGGAATGATATGAGCTCGCGCAGTATAGAAGGCGAAAATGCCTTATATCTGCCGCAGGCGAAAACCTACGACAAAAGCGCCGCCATAGGTCCTTGCCTGTATGTTATTGCCGAGCCTATCAGCAAACAAACCATGATCAGCATTGTCATTAAACGTTATGATGTGGCCGTGTACTCGGATAAAACCCCGCTTTCAAGAATGAAGCGCTCGTTAGAAGAACTGGCCGGGTTTTTATACCGCGAGCTGACCTTTAAAAACGGTTGTTACCTCATGACAGGTACCTGCTTGGTGCCACCAAATGATTTTACTTTGCAGCCGATGGATGTGGTCGAAATTTCTATTGATGGGATAGGAACGCTGATCAACACGGTAGCTTATAACCAATAAAACCGATCTGATAACCTTTTATAAAACCTGAGAAAAATGAGCAAAATTAAATTGAACCATGCAGTAATTGCTTTTGCTGCAATTTTATCTTCCTGCCAGATGAAGGGCAAGCAAGAAGCTACCGGTAGCGATACCACCACCTACGCCAAAGGCACTTATGGTTACGACCTTGATTTCCTGAAAAAGAATGACAGCGTAAGGGTATTAAAAAATGCGGATGGTTCAGCGCAGGTTATTGTTTCTGCCAAATACCAGGGCAAGGTATTTACCTCAACCGCTGATGGTTTAAAAGGGCGCAGTTTTGGTTGGATCAATTATAAAACATTTAAAGCTGATACCGACTCGCACATGAACGCGTATGGCAGCGAGAACCGTTTATGGTTAGGCCCGGAAGGGGGGAAATTCTCCCTGTTCTTCAAACCGGGCGCCAAAATGGAGTTCCCCTACTGGCACACCCCAAAAGCATTTGATACCGAGGCCTGGACCGTAGTATCAGGCGATGATAAAAAAGTGGCCATGACCAAGGATATGGACCTGCTTAATTATGCGGGGACGCAGCTTAAATTAAAGATAGAGCGCAACATCAGCATATTGGAGAACGCGGCTATTGAAAGCGAGCTGGGTATAAAGTTAGATGCCAAGACCAAAGCAGTAGGTTTCCAGGCAGATAATAACCTGACCAATACCGGCAACTTCGAATGGACGCAAAAAACAGGCGCACCCTGCATGTGGAATTTGGACATGTTTACACCATCGCCAAAAGTGGTCATCATTATTCCGTATAATAATGCCAAGACCGCCAAGATAGCCACTACCGATTATTTCGGGCAAATACCTGCGGATCGTATCATCTACAAAAACAATATCCTGTTCTTTAAGGCCGATGGTAAATCGCGCGGCAAATTGGGCATTACACCAAAAAGAGCAATGCCAGTTATTGGCAGCTATGATGCCGAGAATAATGTATTGACCATTGCAAAATTCGACATAGATAATAATGGCCTGTACCTGAACCAGGAATGGCGCACAGACCGCGAACCGTTAAGCGGCGACGCCGTAAATTCTTACAACGACGGCCCTTTAGCCGATGGCAGCCAGATGGGCCCTTTTTATGAGATAGAAAGTGTTTCGCCTGCCGCTTTCCTGAAACCAGGCGGTAAGCTACAGCATATGCACAAGGTATTCCACTTTACCGGTGATAAAGCCGAATTGAACACCATCGCCCAAAAAGTATTAGGTGTTTCATTGGCGGAGGTTGAGGGGGTGTTTAAATAAACCACAAAAAAATATCATTTCTCGCTATGCTCGAAATGACATTTTTTTCTCTAACTCGCAAACGCGTGCACATGCACCGCGTAGGATTTAGCGTACTGCAACGGCGTTATTTTAAGCAGCGACTTAAACTGCCGGTTAAAGTTCGATAGGTTATTAAACCCACATTCGCTGCAGATCTGGGCCACAGAACCTTTATTTTCAATCAGCAACCGGCAGGCATGGCCAATGCGGATCTCCAGCAAAAACTGCCAGTAGGTCTTTAGTGTACGGGTCTTAAAATACCGGCAAAAAGAATTAGGGCTTAAGTTGGCCGCTTCTGCAGCATCTTTTATGGTGATATTGTTCTTAAAATTATTGAATGTATAGGTATAGATCAGGTTGATCTTATCAGTAGTCGTCAGATCATAGGTCTTGTTAAAACCCGGGCTTGCCAGTAACACATAATCTGTAGATCGGCTGATCATATCCAATATTCCCAGTAAAAATTCTATCCGTTTAGGTCCGGTAACGTGGATATTCTTTTCCATTGCCGCTATGACCACATCGCGGGTATCGCCCATTATCCGTATACCCCGTTTGGCCAGGTCAAGCATTTCTTTGACGGGCCTTAACTCGGGCAATTGCATAAAAGCCGTCCCCCAGAAATCTTCGCGGAAATGGATAGCCACAGCTTCAATATTAAGCGTTGGTATATTTTGAAAGTAGATAGAGTCGCTGCGCCACATGTGTGGCAGGTTTGATCCCAACAAGATCAGGTCGCCATCTTCAAACGGTGCCATGCTGTCGCCAACCAACCTTACCCCGGTGCCTTTCCTGATCAGTGTCAGTTCAATCTCGGGGTGATAATGCCAGTAGTTATACAGGAACGGATAAATATCCTCGCGTATACTGAAAGAATTATTGCCGCTGTCTACCTTACGTAAAATAGGTTTCATAACTGTTGGATATGAAAGTTAAAAATACAGAAATATACAGCTACAGGCAAGGTATTTAATGTCACATCGCTGCTATGAATTTAAAAAGTGATAACAGGAAATTATATATTTACGCAACCCTTATAGATTGTAATGAAAAAGATATTCCTGCTCGTTTTGTTTTGCGCCGGCTTAAGCAGCGCTTTTGCACAAACTTTCACTAACCCGGTGTTACCCTCGGGGCCTGATCCGTGGAATATTTATAAGGACGGTTATTATTACTACACCAACTCTACAGGCCACAACCTTACTATCTGGAAAACAAAGGACCTGACAGAATTACGCTCCGCAGAAAAGAAAGTGATATGGGTACCGCCTGCAGGTACCATGCACTCGAAAGAATTATGGGCACCCGAGCTGCATTTCCTAAACGGCAAATGGTATATGTATTTTGCTGCCGATGATGGCAAGAATGACCACCATAGAATGTATGTGGTCGAGAACCCATCCGCCGACCCAATGCAGGGCGAATGGACCTTTAAGGGCCAGGTTGCAGATGAAACCAACAAATGGGCCATTGATGGCTCTGTATTCGAGAACAAGGGCCGGTTATACATGATCTGGTCAGGCTGGGAAGGTGATAAGAACCACATGCAAAATATCTACATAGCCCAAATGAGCAACCCGTGGACCATCGGCAGCAATCGTGTAAAACTGTCAAGCCCCACCTATAAATGGGAGACCAACAGCGGCATTGGCGTACTGGTTAATGAAGGCCCCGAATTATTAAAACATGGCAATAAACTGTTCCTGATCTACTCGGCAAGCGGGTGCTGGACAGATTTTTATGCCCTGGGGATGCTTACCGCACCGGCTAATGGCAATTTACTGGACAGCGCTTCATGGAAGAAATCGCCGGAGCCGGTATTTTCACAAAATCCTGATAATAAGATCTATGCGCCGGGACATAACTCGTTTTTTAAATCGCCGGATGGCAAAGAAGACTGGATCCTGTATCATGCCAATACCAACCCCGGCGATGGCTGCGGTAATAAACGTGCCCCACGGGCACAACAGTTCACCTGGAATAAAGATGGTTCGCCTAATTTTGGCGTGCCGCTTAAAGATGGCATCCCTCTTAAAAAACCTTCGGGAACGAAATAAGATCAACACTATGAAAATAAAATTGTTTGTATTTGCCTTAACGGTAGCAGCTATTCATCCATTGCTGGCGCAGACCAAAAAATCTGCAGATACTTATATGCTTACCTATTTTAGGCAGCGTTACCCAACACGCATAGAGATAGATGCAACAACCGGCAAAACCATTGAGGTGCCTTTGCCCAACCCGTTTGCTGTTGAGCAATTGCACATTGCCCTTTCGACAGATGGCCGCCATTGGGAACCCATTAACAATAACAAACCCATCTGGGACCAAAGGATGCGCGACCAGTTTATCCGCAAGGGACCGGACGGTCTATGGCGATTGATAGCAACAGGCGGGGGACGTTCAGCACCCGACCGCAAGCAATTTGGCCCAAGCTGTATCTATGCAACTTCAAAAGACCTTATCCATTGGCAGTTTGAAAGCTATTTGCCGCTCATGAAAGATGTAAAGGATGAATCCGGCGCAATGGTGAGGAATATATGGGCACCCGAATATTTTTATGACGAAGCTACTAAAGAATATACGTTGCTTTGGTCGTCTACCTTTAAGAGTGAGGGATGGCAGGAGAGCCGCTTATGGTATTGCAAAACAACCGACTGGAAAACCTTTACACCGGCCAAAGTATTGTTGGCACCCGGCTATTCTGTAATAGACGGCACCCTGATCAAACATGCCGACACCTATTACCTATTTCATAAAGAAGAAGAATTTAGCCCCCGGACCGGCGAACGCCGCGGGATAAGAGTAGCGACCTCTAAGAACCTGGAAGGCCCCTACACGGTTTACAACGGCCCATTAAACAAAGGCCAGATAGCACCAACCATTACCGAAGGCCCAAGCGTTATGGCTGACCCTATCAAACCAAAAAGCTGGTTATTATTCTATGATTTCCCGATGGCCGATAGTTATGGCATATCGTCTTCGCCCGACTTGTTCCACTGGACCATTGAAAAAGATGTGAGCCTACCACCCGACGCAAGGCATGGCAGTTTATCAAAAATAACCGCGGATGAAGCAAAGGCGTTAAGAGATACTTATCCGAATGGTAAATAGTAGCCGCTTTATTGGACGACCTGTTTTCTTTTGTGAATCATTCTTGCTACCACTGCGCCAATTAAGCCACAAAATGCGGCAAAGCATGTCACAAATATTATTGTAATGATCCAAGCCGGTATGGATGGATCATTCTTTATATTGCCCGTATTTGCCTTAAGCATCATTGATATTTTCCAGCCAATGGTTGAATCGAAAAGACCAATCGCGGCGCAAATTAATACCGCTCTATTCCGTTTGTACGTTTTTGCCATAATATAACCCGGTGTTGCATATATAATAAACGATACCGGCATTAAAATGGCATAGTTAAATCCATAGTATCTTGATGTAATAGAACCCACTATATCTACTATGGCAATTGCAAGGATTCCACTTAGAAGTATTTTATATTCTTTTTTCATTCAACAAAAATCTAATTGATAGCTCAATTGGGTTCGATACTTTCACCACGTACCAAACTAAAAAATAATATTAACATAATCCCAAAAAAAGTAAAGCCCCTGATGGGCAGGGGCCTTTACTTAACCAATTATAAACCAAATTATGAGAAGAGAATAGAGGTGTGAGAACGGATTCGAACCGTTGTGTGGAGTTTTGCAGACTCCCGCCTAACCACTCAGCCACTCCACCTTGTTTTATATTATGATCTGTTAATTTTTTCTGTTGTTTGCTGATAAAATTGTTCGCTTGCTTTTTTAAAGTGGGTGTTGGCATCATTACCCAGGTAAATCATATGTCCTTCGTAATAATGATCTACTGAAATATTTTGCTTTAATTCTTTTGACAGACCTAAATGACCGATAGCATAATCTATGGTAGCTACCGGTGTTGCCAGATCGTAATAACCACTGCTCACCTTTATCTGCAGGTCCGGGTTCTTTGTCATCACCTGCTTAAGCGTTAATGAAATATCGAGGTAACCATTGGCAGCTCCGGGGCCATAATTCCAATCGGCCATGGCAGTTGTAGCACGGTAAGGCATATGGTTTTCATACCCCAGTTCTTCGCTTACATATTTTTGGAAAGACCGTGTAAATACACCACGAATGGCAGCCTCGCTTGGGTCGCCCCCATTTACTTGTCCTGCAACCCGACTATCAAACGTCCCTACCACTTCATTACCCTGTTTTAATAACGCTTTGGTGAACTCCCCATCAGTTATACGGCCATTGGTATGTTGTAGTACTTCTTTACTCAAACCGGTAAAATAACTTAGTGTATCTATGAGCGTTGAAGCCAACTGCCCGCCATCTTTCAAACCCTGCACATAACTGCCGTTACTAAAAGCAGTCACTTTTTTTATCAGCTGGTCAGCAGTTAATTGTTGTAACGCAGCAGGTAAACGGTGATGATATTGCGCAGCCAACGCGTAAGTTGGTAAATAATAGCTGTAAGGTTGGTCATTACCCGGACGGAAGCTTACCAGCTTATAATTAAGCACCGGCGATATCAGTGTTAAACCGGCCAGTTTGATCTGCAGACTATCCTGCAAATAAGCGGTCAAACCAATGGCGCGTACTGCACCATAGCTTTCACCAGCAACAAACTTAGGGCTGGCTTCGCGATGATTATTTACCAGGTAAACCCGTATAAATTCCGCGATGCTTTTAATATCCTCATGATAACCATGAAACCTCTGTTCATCCACACCTTCAGCGGGCTGGCTGTAGCCTGTCCCTACCGGGTCTATAAATACAAGATCGGTAAAGCCCAGCCAGGAGTTTGGATTTTCGCTGTAGGTGTTCTTTTCGGTGTTAGCTCTAACCGGGCCAAAAGCGCCCATATGCAGCCATATTGATGCCGAGCCGGGTCCGCCGTTAAAAACAAAAGTTATTGGGCGGTTAGGGGTATTGTTATTGTCGACCTTATAAGCCGTATAGAAAATGTTGGCTAATGGCTTTTGCTGCCGATCTTTAATAGCCATATAACCGGCCATAGACCGGTAAGTTAATTCTTTGCCATTTAATGTTAAATGATGATGTGCTTCTGCGGTATGAAAAGCGGCATCGCCTGCAGGTGCCCGGTAAGCCGCATGCTCTGGCGATAAACGCGAAAAGCTAAACAATAAAACAACCGCCGAACCAATGAACAGGCTACTTAAAAATTGTGTGCGTGAAGATATTGATCTGAATAAACGGGACATGGAATGATATCAAAATAATTTTTATAAATGTGAATAGTGCTTGCCTGGAATTAACAACAGCAACACATGACCTCTTGAGCAAGAGGCATTCGCATAAAAAATTGATTTTTGATACCTTGTTTTAACATATAAAAAACTCGTCTGCGCCTGGTAGACAAGGGCAAATGTAGATAAATATTTTGTCCCTCCAAATTAATTCTATAAAAAAGGTAGGCTTTGTAGAATATTTACCTGTCTCTGACATTTTTTTAGCGATGTCATAACACAAAAAATATTGTACATTAGTATAAACCTTAGTCCGTTATGAGAAAGAAATATGTAATTATTACTATAGGTGTTTTGGTAGTTATTTTAGGAATCGCCATGTTTCTATTTGGCGTTTCTATGTTTACTTACCAGGGACCGCCAATAAGTAATTGGGTCAACAATGCCGGAAAGTACTCCTTTATACTTTTTTTGCCGACAATAAGTGTTGGTATTACTCTTCTGATTTCCGGGGTTAGGATTAAAAAGGCAGCTGCATTGGCTCTGTTACTATTTATCTGCACTTTGTTGAAAGCACAAGAGCACAGTATGTCTAAAACGTATGTGACGCCGACAGATACATTGGTGCAGCAAAAACTGCATAAATGGCAAGACTTAAAATTTGGTTTGTTTATGCACTGGGGGCCATACAGCGAATGGGGTGTAGTGGAAAGCTGGAGCCTATGCCCTGAAGATGAAGGTTGGACACAACGTAAAGCCGAACATGGCGCTACTTATAACGAATACAAGAAGAATTATGAAAACCTGTATACCACCTTTAATCCTACCGGGTTCAAACCCGAAAACTGGGTTAAGGCGGCAAAGAACGCGGGCATGAAATACGTGGTATTTACCACCAAGCACCATGATGGCTTTTCTATGTTCGATACCAAGCAAACAGACTATAAGATAACCAACACAAAAGATCCGTTCTCATCAAACCCCAGGAGTAATGTAACTAAAGAGATCTTTAACGCTTTTAGCAAAGAGAATTTTATGATAGGTGCCTATTTTTCAAAACCCGACTGGCATTCTGAAAATTACTGGTGGCCGTATTTCCCTCCAAAAGACAGGAACGTAAACTATGACCCGGCTAAGTACCCTGAGCGCTGGCAAAAATTTAAAGACTTTACCTATAACCAGATCGGCGAGTTGATGTCTGATTATGGCAAAGTAGATATTTTATGGTTAGATGGCGGTTGGGTAAGGCCCAAATCCAGCATGGACAGCGCATCGCCCGATTATAAGAAAGCTTACGATCAGGATATAGATATGCCTAAAATAGCGGCCATGGCCCGCAAAAAACAACCGGGCTTGATCGTGGTTGACCGTACTGTTACCGGCGAGTATGAGAACTATACCACGCCCGAACAACAAGTGCCTAATACCCCGCTTGATCATCCGTGGGAAAGTTGTATCACCATGGGTAACTCGTGGAGTTACGTACCGGGCGATCATTATAAGAGCACCAACCAGATCGTTTCTTTATTGGTGAAGATCGTATCAAGAGGGGGTAATTTACTAATGAACATTGGCCCCGGTCCGGATGGCGATTGGGATCCCGTTGCTTACAGCCGTCTTGAACAAATAGGCCAATGGATAAAAGTTAATGGCGAAGGCATCTACGGTAGTGTAGCTGTTGCACCATATTCTGAGGGCAATATTTTTTACACCAAATCAAAAAACAGCAATACTATCTACGCGTTCAGTCTTTCTGATAATGATAAGGTGAAACTTCCAACTACCATCATCCTGCATTTAAAAGACATCAAAAAGGTAAAGAAAGTGAGCCTGCTTGGCATCAACAAAAAAATAAAGTTCAACGAAACTGCCGATGCGCTAACCATTACTATCCCTGCCGATTTACAGGAAAACAATAACTTAACCCAAACCGCTACTTTTAAGATACAGTATTAGTTAAGCCTTTGTGAGTTCATTCTCATATAGCACCTTTCCGGTTTGATCTATGGCTTTAATATTAAAGCGTTTATTATCTACCGAAAAATACATAAAGCCATGTTGTGAGGCTTCGAATTTGCTGTAAGATACACCTGCGGTTACTGAGGTCAGTTCAGACCCTGCACCGGATATCAATTGATGGGTGGATCCGGCAGGCTTTAAATGCTGCAATGAATGGTCATGCCCTGATAAGTAAACATCTACTTTATGCTTTTCAAAAACATCCGGCAGGATCTTTCTTACCGTAAGCGTATCAAAATTATTGATGCGTGGCCCTACGGTATAGTAAGGGTGGTGCCCTACAACGACTTTCCATTTCACATCTGCCGACGCGTTTTTGAGGGTATCATCCAGCCATTCCATTTGTTTGGCTACGTACTCTTTTTTATCCTCAAACAACATAGGGTCGGTATCTATCATCACAAACAATACTTTGCCTTTACCTTTTTTCAGATTGATCTCTTTCGAGTAATAGCGCGCGGGCATATTCCACCGGCGGCTTATTTTGCTGTAGCGGATCTGCGCGTCGGGGTCCGACAGGTGATCATGGTTACCTAATACCGGGTACCAGTCGCATTGTAAAGAGTGCGCGGTATAAATGTTCTCGAACGAGTAATGCCAGAGCGGATCGGTCTCACTCACTACACCTTTCGGATAAAAATTATCACCTGCCGATATCACAAAATCATTAGGGTGAGTAGTACCCCATAACCCCATTTGTTTGGCTACTTCGGCTTGATCGTATTCCCCGTTACGGCCCCAATCGCCTAACGCCATAAAATGCATGGAATAGTTATCAACTAAAGCCGCACGAGGAGAAATTTCATCGCTATCCAAATGAGTCTCGACCGGCATAGCTAAACCAGTTAAGGGGTTAATTAAAGTAGCGCCTAAAGCTGTTAGCGCTGTGTTCCTGACAAAATCTCTTCTTTTCATTTTTTGACTGACGATGATTTGCCGAATGTAGAAAGAACGGGGTTTAGCCTATAATATCAAATCATTAAGTAATTGTAAAACGCGGCCATTCTTAATTTAACAATAATGCTGCGATTGTTATAAGTTCATATGGTAATCTTATCATTGAAAAATATAAATCGGCACAGTCTTTTTAATTTGAACACAATAATAGTAGCTTTATTTGACCGATATACAGCACCCTAAATAATGGATAGCAGAAGAGATTTTATAAAAAAAGCGGCCCTTTTAACAGGCGCCACCAGCCTTGCAGGTAGTTTACCTGATTCGATAGCCAAGGCGATGACCATTAACGCGGCCGAAGGCAGCACCTACCTGGATGCCGAGCATGTGGTGATACTAATGCAGGAAAACCGGTCGTTCGACCATGCTTTTGGCACATTACGGGGTGTGCGTGGTTATAATGATCCGCGTGCCATCCAGTTAGCTAATAAAAACCCGGTATGGCTGCAGTCGAATGCTAAAGGCGAAACTTATGCTCCTTTTCATTTAGATATCAAGAATACTAAAGCAACCTGGATGCACTCGTTACCTCACTCATGGAACAACCAGGTAAATGCTCGTAATGACGGCAAACATGACAAATGGCTGGATGAAAAGCACTCGGGCGATAAAGATTACAAGAACATGCCCCTTACCATGGGCTACCATAACCGCGAGGATATACCTTTTTACTATGCCCTGGCCGATGCTTTTACCATTTGCGATCAGCATTTTTGTGCATCCTTAACCGGCACCAACCCTAATCGCCTTTATTTTTGGTCGGGCACTATCCGTGAAGAACAGAACGAGAACTCAAAAGCTAATGTTTGGAATGATGATATGGATTATGGCACCTTAAACTGGGGTACCTTTCCAGAGCGATTAGAGGATCATGGCATAGACTGGAAATGCTATCAAAACGAAGTGGCGATTGATACCGGCTTTAAAGGCGAAGAAGATCCCTGGTTATCTAACTATCAGGATAACGCGCTGGAGTTTTTTGGGCAATATCATATTCACCTGCACCAAAAGCATGTCGATCAGCTTAATACCCGGCTACCCGTTGTCACGGCCGAAGTAGCAGAATTACAAAAGCAGGTATCTGCATTATCCCCTGCAGATAGTGGCCTGTTGTTAAAAAAGAAATTACAACAAAAACAGGATGAACTGGAAACCCTTAAAGTCCAAATAGCTAAAGTTGAAGCCAAGTCGTTCAAAGATCTTACCGCCCGCGAGCAAAGCATCCACAAAAAAGCTTTTACGGTAAATTATAACGATCCCGATTATAATAAACTTACCGAGTTAACCTATAACGATAACGGCACTACCCGCACCATGCAGGTGCCCAAAGGTGATGTATTGCACCAGTTTAGGGAAGATGTAAAAACGGGTAAACTACCCACCGTTTCCTGGCTTACCGCACCCGAGAATTTTTCGGACCACCCGTCCGCGCCATGGTATGGTGCCTGGTATGTATCAGAAGTAATGGATATTCTCACTAAAAATCCTGAGGTCTGGAAAAAAACCATCTTCATACTAACTTATGACGAGAACGACGGTTATTTTGACCATGTGCCGCCATTTACCGCGCCACACTCACATAAAGCCGGAACGGGTAAAGTATCCGCAGGAATAGATACCCGCACCGAATATGTGACCCGTGATCAGGAACTGGCGCGTAATGGATTTCCAAAACCCTACGAACGGGAATGCG